>NZ_JARVRZ010000007.1:0-230123 GCF_030209505.1 Plantibacter sp. LMC-P-059a
CCGGCTGCGGGAGGCGAGCCCGAGCCTGCGACCTGGACCATTCGGTCGCCTGGCAAGATGGCGGAACGACAGAAGTCGGGAATCTCGCCTGCCTCTGCCGACACCATCACCGCATGAAGCACCTCCCAGGATGGAACCTCGACCACGGGCCCGGCGGAGTCCTCGACTGGACGACACCCGACGGGAAGCGCCACCGAACCGAGCCGGACCCTGCGCCGTTCTAACCTCCGATGGCCCTTGAGCTGCGCCGAACTGAGCCTGTCGAAGTGTCGAAGGGTTCCTCGTGGGCACTTCGACAAGCTCAGTGACCGGAAGAAGTGTGTCCGGAACGCTCGGGTCCCTGGGCCTGTCGAAGGGTTCCTCGTGGGCACTTCGACAAGCTCAGTGACCGGAAGAAGTGTGCCCGGAACGCTTCGGTCCCTGAGCCTGTCGAAGGGTTCATGGTGGGTACCTCGACAAACTCGGTGACCGGGCTGGGTATGTTCGCAATGCCTCGGCCCCCGAGCGTGTCGAAGGGCGACGCGCTCGGGCCGTCATCTGCCGTCTCGGACAGCTGTCCGAGAAGTCGTGGTATACTGATCTGAATGCCTCGCACATCAGGAGTTCCCGCCCTCGGTGTCGAGCAGTCCACCACGCAGCGTCCCGCTCCGCCCTCGCGCGTCGAGCGCTTCGCTCCAGTCCTCCGAGTGACGGGCGATCCCCGTGCCGAGCGCACGAGGCAGACGATCTTCGACGCCGTGGCCACCATTCTGGCCAGCCGGCCGGAACGCGTGTCCGTCGGCGACATCGTCCGGGTCGCCGGCATCAGCCGCAGCTCGTTCTACGCCCACTTCTCCAGCCTCGACGACCTCACCGCCGCCTACCTTCGTGTGCAGTTCGCCGGCCTTGCCGCGTCCGGTGCCTCGGTACGTTCCGTGGGGGACTCGCTCGGCAGCGCGGAACGTGCCCGCGAAGCCTATCGACGCCTCGTCGCCCAGCTGCTCGAAGATGCGCCGCTGTACTCGAGCGTGCTCGAACTCCCCGTCGCCCGCAGCGCCTTCGACGACCTCGTCGGCGAGCACGCCGACCACCTCATCGGCTCGTTGCTCGAGCGCACCGAGGTTCCGGTCGGCATCCCGGCGGGACTGGTGTCCGCCTACGTCGCCGGCGGCACGCTCTCCCTCGTCGACGGCTGGCGCCGCGGCCGCATCGACGTCTCGGACGACGAGCTGGTCGAGGCCCTGGTGGCGCTGCTGCCGGCCTGGCTGCTCGAGCAACGACCCACCGGTGCGTCGCCTCCTGCGCCCGCACCCACCCCCGAACCATCCGGCAGCTAAGCGCGCCGGAGCACGACGACGCCGGTGCGAGAGCGCCGGTGACGACCTGAGAAGAGAAGAGGAACCATGCAGTTCATCGTTGGAGAGACCCTGGTCTACCCGCACCACGGAGCGGTCACCATCACCGAGTTGTCGAAGGTGACGATCAAGGGTGTCGAGCAGGACGTCATGACGCTTCGCGTGCACACGTCCGAGCTCACCATCAAGCTGCCGATCGCGAACGCCGACCTCGTCGGTGTCCGCGACGTCATCGACCACGACGGCGTCCAGGCCGTCTACGGCGTCCTGCGCGAGCCGTTCGTCGAGGAGCCCGGCAACTGGTCGCGTCGGTACAAGGCCAACCAGGAGAAGATGGCGAGCGGAAACGTCCACCGCGTCGGCGAGGTCGTCCGCGACCTGTGGCGCCGCGACCAGGACAGCGGTGTGTCCGCCGGTGAGAAGCGCATGCTGCAGAAGGCCCGCCAGGTGCTCGTCTCCGAGCTGGCCCTCGCCCAGGCGATGACCGACGAAGAGGCCTCCGCCGGCCTCGACGAGGTGCTCGCCTCCTCGATCGCGACGCCAGAGGCCGTCGCAGCCAAGTAACGCGGTTCCAGCAGAGCGCCCCGCCGGTTCGGTGGGGCGCTCTGCTGCGTCACGGGTCGGACGACGACGCGGGTGCTCCGTCCGTGCGGAGAACGCCGCGCTCGGTGACCTCGGGTCAGTTGCCGCCGCCGGAGACGATCGCCAGGACACCGACGATCGCGATGGCGACGATCGGACCGAACGACAAGACCGTCTTGGTGATGGTCCAGGCGCGGTTCTCGCGCTCGGGCGCCGGCAGCTCAGCCGTCGAGACGTACACCGGAGCCTGCTCGCTGTCGCCGGA
Organism: Plantibacter sp. LMC-P-059a; assembly: GCF_030209505.1. Lineage (NCBI taxonomy): Bacteria > Bacillati > Actinomycetota > Actinomycetes > Micrococcales > Microbacteriaceae > Plantibacter > Plantibacter sp. LMC-P-059a. Next base: position 2,182 of record NZ_JARVRZ010000007.1, read on the forward strand.
GGCGGCACCGGTCAGTTGGAGGACCCGCGAGTCGTCCCAGGCCCGGCCGTCGAAGTGGACCTGGCGTTCGTCATCGGTCGGGTGGGGATACCAGCCGGTGGCTTCCGTCTGTGCCGGCTTGTCCCGCTGGAACCGCAACACCCGGGAATCGCCCCAGGCCTCACCGTCGAAGTGGAGTTCCTTCGTCGGGTCGTCGGGGTTCGGGTACCAGCCTGCGGTCGTAGCCATTGATCCAGTATGACAGCGGGATCCGCCCTGCCGAGACCGAGCGATCGACGGCAGAATGGAGACAATCATGACGACGACACCTGCACCTCGAGCCCCACGCCCGCAGACGATCCTCGAGGTGGTCCGAACCGCCTGGGTCACCCCGCACCTGGTGCGCCTCACCCTCGGCGGACCCGGATTCGCCGATTTCCAGCCCAAGGATGCCACCGACAGCTACGTGAAGCTGTACTTCGCGAAACCCGAGCTCGGCCTGGAACCGCCGTACGACCTCGCCGCGCTGCGAACGACCCTCGCGCCCGAGGACCTCCCGGTCACCCGCACGTACACCGTGCGGCGGGTGGACAGTGCAGCGCGCACCATCGACATCGACTTCGTCGTGCACGGCGACGAGGGATTGGCCGGCCCGTGGGCGGCTGCAGCCCAGCTGGGGGACCGCGTCGTTTTCGCCGGTCCGGGCGGTGCCTATCGCCCCGATCCGTCCGCCGACTGGCACCTGTTCGCCGGAGACGAGTCCGCGGTTCCGGCGATCGCCGCGGCACTCGAGGTCTTGCCCGCTGAGGCGACGGGGCTCGCGTTCGTCGAGATCGGCGGCCGCGACGACCTCATCGAGCTCGACCGCCCGGCGGGTGTGCAGCTCATCTGGGTCGGGCGCGCCGCTCGCGACGAGTCGACGGCGTCCCTGTTGGCGACCGCCATCGCCGGTCACCCCTGGCCCGCCGGGCGCGTCCAGGTGTTCGCGCACGGGGAGCGGGAGTCGATGAAGGCCCTCCGCGAGTTGTTCCTCACCCAGCGCGGCCTCGACCGATCGCAGCTCTCGCTCTCCGGGTACTGGGCATACGGCCGGACCGAGGACCGTTTCCAGGCGGAGAAGCGCGAACCGATCGGGGTCGTCCTGCCGACCTCGTGACGCCGGTTCCGGCTGATCGTCAGTGCGACGGGTCGGCCGGTTTGCTCCTCGACCTCCGGACGCGAGACGGCCGTTCGACCCTCGCACGGATGTCGGGTGGGACGAGGTCGAGCAGTTGATCGCGTCGGAGCGGCAGATCGAGGAGGCTGAGCTTCATCCTGCCCTTGCGTGAATGTCGGCTCGGATCGAGTCGGACGACGTTCGCCGCGTCGCGGACCAGCCGGACGGAGACGACCGCGCCGCCCGCGACGTCCGCCAGCACCTGGCCGTCGATCTCCACCGCGGCCTGCTTCGTCGCCGCGCCGATCGAGAACTGCAGGCGTTCTGCCGGGCCGAGGATGAAGGAGCGGTCGATGCCGGACATCGGCGCCACCGGCGTGACGACGGTTGCCGCCACGGCAGGGGAGAGGACCGGTCCGCCAGCCGCGTAGTTGTAGGCGGTGGAACCGGTCGGGGTGGCGACGACGATCGCATCGGCCTTGAAGTACCCGTACGCGGTCCCGTCCACCGCGAGGTCCGCCATGACGACGCCAGTACCGGGCCGGCGCGCGATGGAGATGTCGTTGAACGCCAGGAGGTGGGTGACGTCGTCACCGGTGGTGATCGTGACCTCGAGACCGTGGTGCGGCTCGAGCGAGAACTCGTGGTCGCTGACCCGCTGGAGGGCCGCCGACAGCGCGCTCGGCTCGACCTCCACGAGGAAGCCGACGTTGCCGTAGTTGACGCCGAGCACCGGTGCCGACCTGCCGGCGAGCAGGCGCATCGCGCCGAGCATCGTGCCGTCGCCACCCATCGCCACGGCGACGTCCACCGACGAGGCGAAGGCGTCCTCGTCGAGCAGCTCGACGTCGTCGCCGAGGCGGTTCGCCTCCGCGCGGAGGCCGACGAGGCGGGCGCCATGCTCGAGTTGCCAGGCGCGGAGGATGCGGACGGAGTCGTCGATGTTCTTCGTGGGGTGGGTGATGAGGCCGATCGTCATCGACGGCCCGGCCGGGTGCTTCGTGCGAGTGGTGGTCACCCGACGAGCATAGGCCGACCGCCTGACAGCCGGACCGGGAGGTGCGGCGGCTGTGGAAGGCACCTGTCCATGCGTCCTGCGGCGCTCGTTCGACGTTTGGGATACTGGAGGGCACCGTCCACCGTGACCCTCGCGGGACGAGGTGCGCGGAGGAACCACATGAGCGACACCGGCGGACACATCGGACGACCACGGCGAACTGGGCGGCTGAAGGCCACGCTGCTCGGCGTGCTCGCTGCGCTCGTCGTCCTGATGCTCGGATTCGTGGTGTGGACGCAGATCGTGATGCCCGGAACCCGCTCCGCAGCGCTCGAGGTGTGGGAGGACCCGGCCGTCTCCGTCACCGACGTCGGCGACGCCATCGTGCTCGCACCGACGGCCGACGCCGAGGTTGAGGCCTCGGGGACGGGGCTCGTCTTCATCCCCGGGGCGAAGGTCGACCCGTACGCCTACCTCCGCAAGCTGTCCGGTGTGGTCGAGGAGGCGGGGGCGACGGTCGTGATCACGAAGCCGACGCTGAACCTGGCCTTCTTCGATCAGCGGTCCCTGGAGACCTTCACGGCGGCGGCTCCCGATGTCGACACCTGGTTCGTCGGCGGCCATTCCCTCGGTGGGGTGCGGGCCTGCCAGCTCGCGGAGGACCCGGCGGTGGCCGGACTCGTGCTGTTCGGCAGCTACTGCGCGAACGATCTCTCGGAGGCTTCGCTCGCGGTGCTGAGTCTCTCGGGCAGCGACGACGGTCTGAGCACGCCGGAGAAGGTCGCCGACGCACGCGTCCGCCTGCCTGCCGACGCGACGATGGTCGAGATCGACGGTGCGAACCACGCCAGCTTCGGCGACTACGGCGTGCAGCCCGGCGACGGCGAGGCGACGATCTCGAGCGACACCGCGCGAGCGGCGATCACCCGCGAGTTGGTCCGGCTGCTCGGCTGATCCAGTCCCCGGGATCAAGCTCGTGCGTCACCGGTCCGATGGTGTTCAGGCCTTCGGGACCGGAGACCCGACGACGAGGAGCGCGGTGAACACAGCGACGACCGCGAAGCCGCCGACGACCAGGAGCAAAACGGGGTGGCGGACGAGCCAACGGGTCGTGCGGTCGAGCACCCGCTGGTCCCGGGGGTCTGAGCCGGCCTCGCGTCGCCAGGCGCCGTCGAGTCGACCCGTGCGATGCGCCCAGACGTCGAACGGGATGGTGGCGTAGGGCACGACGGCGCTCACGAGACCGATGAGGATCGTTCCGACGCTCCAGCGTTGGTTGATCCCGATGAGGAGCACGGTCGCGCCGTAGACGAGGAACACGAAACCGTGCAGTGCCCCGCCGATGCTGACGCCGAGCTCGGTCGTCTTGGTGCCGTATTTGAGGATCATCCCGACGATGAGGAGGGTCCAGGTGATCGCCTCGGCGATCGCGATCAGGCGGAAGAGGCGGCGCGGCGACACAGGGGCTCCAAGGCTCGGGGTGCAGGTCCTCCAGCTTGTCAGGGACGGCTGGGAGGGTCCTCCCAGGGACCGTCACGTTCTGGCACCCTGGAGTCGTCGGGAATAGTCGCCACACGGACGAGGTTCACCGATGTGTATGCAAACGTATACAACCGTCGCGATCGCCCGCGGCGAGCCACACGACGTTGGAGAGCCCCATGACCACATCCCTCGAGTTCGGCATCGACACCTTCGGTGACGTGACGGTCGACGCCGACGGCACGCCGTTGTCGCAGGCCCAAGTCCTCCGGAACGTCGTCGAGCAGGGGGTGCACGCCGAGGCGGTCGGCCTCGACTTCATCGGCGTGGGGGAGCACCACCGGGAGGACTTCGCCGTCTCCTCACCCGAGGTCGTGCTGGCGGCGATCGCCGCGAGGACCGAGCGCATCCGCCTCGGATCGGCCGTCACGGTGCTGAGTTCCGACGACCCGGTCCGGGTCTACCAGCGGTTCGCCACGCTCGACGGCATCTCCGGCGGACGCGCTGAGGCCATCCTCGGGCGCGGTTCCTTCACCGAGTCCTTCCCGCTGTTCGGGTACGAGCTCTCGCAGTACGAGGAGCTCTTCGAGGAGAAGCTGGAACTCTTCGTCGCGATCCGCGAGCAGGAGCCGGTCACGTGGTCGGGGAAGACGCGTGCACCGTTGCGCGAACAGTCGGTCTACCCCCGGGTCGAGCACGGCAAGCTGAAGACCTGGGTCGGTGTCGGCGGGAGCCCGGAGTCCGTCGTCAGGACGGCTCGCTACGGACTCCCGATGATGCTCGCGGTCATCGGCGGCGGGCCGCTCCGGTTCGCGCCGTTCGTCGACCTGTACCACCGCGCGCTCGCCCAGTTCCAGCTGCCGACGCAGCCGGTCGGGATGCACTCGCCGGCCCACATCGCCGAGACCGACGAACTCGCGCAGGAGCAGCTGTGGCCCCACTACCGGGCGATGATGGACCGGATCGGTCGCGAGCGCGGGTGGAGCCCGATGACGCGTGGCCACTTCGAGCAGGAGGCCGGTCCGGAGGGTGCGCTGTTCGTCGGCTCCCCGGAGACCGTCGCGCGCAAGGTGGCGACCGCGGTCGACGGCCTCGGGCTGTCGCGAGTCGACCTGAAGATCAGCAACGGTTCCCTGTCGCACGAGCACCTCATGGACAGCATCGGGCTGTACGGCTCCGAGGTTGTCCCGCGCGTGCGTGAGCTCCTGGCGGACAGCTCGGCCGCCTGATCCGTTCGGATATCGCGCCCCGGCCGCCTCAGCGGACGGCCGGGACGCGGTAGGGCATGCTCAGCCGGAGGACTGCGCCGCCCTCGGGCGCGTCGCCCGGCGCCGAGCTGACCCGGAGGGCCCCGCCGAACGCTGCTGCGCGGCGATCCAGCTGGAGGAGACCGCCGGCCGGTTCCGCTCCGTCAAGAAGCCCGGTGCCGTTGTCGATCACCCGCAGCTCGACGGTCCCGCTCGCCACCGGAGCACCATCGTCCTGCGACGCCGGCCTCGCGATCCGCAGCTCCACGACGAGCCGGTCCGCCGCACCGTGGGTCAGCGCGTTCGTCACCCCTTCTTCAAGCGTCCGCACGACCACGGCCCGTTCCGCCGTTGTGAACACGTTGTCGATCGGGTCGTCGAGGAGCCGGAACTCCGGCGAGACGTCGAGGGTGGTGGTGATCGACGGCGGCAGGCGCTGCAGAATGGCTCGGATGCTCGGTGCGATGCCGACCTCGAGCAGTGGTGGGGACAGCAAGCGGCTGAGCTCTCGGACGTCCCGTTCGCGCACGGTGTGGAGGTCCTCGCCGAGTGACCGCAGGCGTCGGGTCGCGTCGGTGACGGCTGCCGCGCCGTCGCGTTCGAGCGCGGCGGTGACGGATGCGAGCTGCGCGCTGATCAGCACGAGGTGCTGCTGGAGGGTGCCGTGCAGACCTTCTGCGACCTCGCGCTTCACGCGGAGCTCCTCGCTCTGCAGCGACTGGAGGGCGACGTCGGCGCGGTGGCGTTGGTCGGCGTGGGCGCGTTCCTCTTCGCGTGCGCGACGCCGGGCCGCGCTCAGACTGAACCCGAAGGTGGCGCACACGGCGAGGGCGATCGCCGTGGTCCCCGTCTCGACGAGGACGGTCTGCAGGCTCGGATCGCGGTAGACGCCGAGGAGGATCTGGAGGCCGCTGCGCAGCAGGCCGGTCGCCAAGGCGACGAGGAGGACGCCCGCGAGCACCTTCGGGCGCCACCACTCGTGGAGGGAGGGACCCCATCTCGACCAGAGCAGGAGCGCGAGGACGATGATCGCAGCGCTCAGGGAGACGAGGTTGGCGGTGACGCGCTCCACGAGCATGCCGCGGGTGCCGCCGGGCGCGACCCAGGTGTAGATGTACACGCTCTGGAACGAGACGGCGAGTCCGAAGACCGCAGCCATGGCCCCGCTGGCGGTGATGAAGGCCCGACTGTCGCGCCAGCGTTCGGCGCGGGCGGTGAGGGCCTCCTGGGTCATGGCTCCATTCTGACCTGCCGGGCGGCGCGGCGGGCGCATCTTCCGGCGGAAGTCGGGAGCTTCCCCCTCGGGCCACGGGCCGTCAATCCGGGATACTCGGACCATGCACCACCAGCCGCAGTCCGACCGCTCGTCCGGCACCGTCCCCGTGGTGGGCGGGGCGACGCTCGACGTCGCGCCGCCCGCCCCACTCCGGGTCGGTGTCGTCGAGGACCAACCGCTGCTCGGCGGGATGCTCGCCGATCTGCTCCGGGGGACGCCGGGAGTGACGTTCGTCGGTCATGCCGCCACCGTCGCCGAGGCTCGCAGGACGTTCCTCCCCGGGACGGTCGACGTCCTGACGATGGACATCGAGCTGCCGGACGGCAACGGGGTGAGTCTCGGCGTCTCCCTGCGTCGCGCCCAGCCGGGTCTCGGGATCGTCCTGCTGTCGGCCTACGACCTGATGGACATGCTCCTCGAGATGCCGGCAGACGTCAGAGACGGCTGGAGCTACCTCTCGAAGACCTCGTCGCTCACCCGCGACGTCCTCCTCGAGGCCATCCGCGTGTCGGCGCGCGGCGAGACCATGTTGGACCCCGAGCTCATCGACCGGGCGCGGCCCCGTGCGGGTTCGAGCCTCGAGTCGCTCACCGATCGCCAGTACGCCGTCCTCCAACTGCTGGCGACCGGTCGCTCGAACACGGGGATCGCTTCCCGGCTCGGGATCGCCGAGAAGTCCGTGCAGAACCATCTCACAGCGATCTACGCCGCGCTCGGGATCGAACACGACGCCGCGAGCAACCCGCGGGTGTCCGCCGTGCTCGCGCTCCTCGCCGAGTCAGGACGACTCGCCTGAGCCGGTGCGGTCGACCGCTCACCGGCCCCGATCCGGCACCTCGAGGTCGTCCACGGTGCGGTCAGGACGCCAGCCGCGCCAGACCGGGTGCCTGAACCGGCCGTCGGGGGTCCATTCGCTGAACCGCACCTCACCGATGAGGACGGGATCCAGCCAGTTGGCGTCAGCTGCATCGGCCGGCGGCACGCCCACGAGCGACGTCGACGAGCGCGCCAACCGCTCGAACCGCACGGCGGTCGCGGCGAGCTCCCGGTCGGTGAACCCGCTGCCGACCCGCCCGGCGTAGTGCAGGCGGCCGTCGGGCCCGGGCACGCCGAGGAGGAGCGATCCGATCCCACCTGCGCGCCCACCACGCCCCGGTCGCCAGCCCGCGACGACGACCTCCTCCGCCCGCTCGTGCTTGAACTTCATCCACGTGCTGCTGCGTCGCCCCGGCCGGTAGCGACCGTCGAGTTCCTTCGCGACCACCCCCTCGAGTCGCAGCGCCCGACTCACCTCGAGTGCATCGTCGAGGGAACCGTCGATGCGCGGTGGAACCTGCACGACCACTCCGGAGGTGACGGTCTCCTCGAGGAGTTCGCGCCGCTCTCGGTAGGGCAGTCCCGTCCGGTCCTCGTCGTCGAGGGCGAGGAGGTCGAAGAGCAACAGCCGGACCGGCGTCAGTCGACGCTCCCGATCGACGTCGCGGTCCGACGTCAACTGCATACGTCGCTGCAACAGCGAGAAGTCGGGACGGCCGTCGGGCCCTGACGCGACGATCTCGCCGTCGAGGACGACGTTGCGCTCCCCGAACGACGCCCCGAGCTCCTCCACCACCTCGGGGTAGGCCGCAGTTAGGTCGTTGCCGTTGCGGCTCGACAACCGCACCCGCCCGCTTGCGCCGTCGATGCTCGCGATCGCACGGATCCCGTCCCACTTCATTTCGAACGCCCACGACCCGTCGTCGACGACCTCACCGGGAGCGGCCGGGCTCGCGAGCATCGGGGCGGGTACCTCGCGGGAACGCGCCACTGGCGGGGCCGGCGGGTCTCCCGGGGCGCGCATCCGATGGATGAGCCAGGAGGGTGCGTCCCGCCCCGAGCCGCCGGTGGTCCGGATGAGCGCGAACCGTGCCGGGCGCTCCAACGGGCCACCCGCCCGGCCGTGCAGGGTCGCGATGACCTCGTCGTCCCGCCACTTCTCCAGCTCGTAGGTGCCCGCGTCCCAGATCGTCACCTCGCCCGCCCCGTACTCCCCGGCCGGGATGGTGCCCTCGAAGCTCCCGTACTCCAGGGGATGGTCCTCGGTGCGGACGGCCAGGCGGTTGCTGCTCGGATCCGTCGGGACGCCCTTCGGCAACGCCCAGGACACGAGCACCCCGTCATGTTCGAGCCGGAAGTCGTGATGCAGCTTGCGCGCCTCATGCCGCTGGATGACGAACGACGGCGCCGTCCCCGCAGCAGACGGCGGCGGGGACGCCTCCGGAACCGGCTCCGGCGTCTTGGAGGCATCGCGTTTCCGCCGGTACTCCGACAGCCGATCCTCGTGCTCCGACGGTCTGATCGTGATCGACGGACGCGGATCGCCGAGCACCGCCAGCGGATCGACGTCGTCGGCCAGCCGTTCGAGCACCGCCGGGAACTCCAACTGGGAGAGCTCGGGATCGTCGAGCTCGTCCCACGACCGCGGCGCCGCGACCGTCGGACGCAACCGCCCCCGCAGGGAGAACGGGGCGATCGTCGTCTTCGACCCGTTGTTCTGGCTCCAGTCGACGAACACCTTGCCCCTTCGCCGATCCTTCGCCATCTCGCTCACCACCAACGTCGGCGCATCCGCCGCGAGCGCCCGGGCGAGTTCATGCGCCACGAGCGACACCTCGTCCGAACGCTGCCGACCGTCCAATGCCGCATAGAGGTGGATCCCCTTACTGCCACTCGTCACCGGGACCGGTTCAAGCCCCATGTCGACCAACACCGCGCGTGCCATCCGAGCGACCCCGGCGCACTCGGCGAGCGACACCCCCTCGCCGGGGTCGAGGTCGAGCACGAGCCGGTCGGGCGGACGGCGCTCGCCGGACCGGTCGAAGCGCCACTGCGGCACGTGCAGTTCGAGCGCGCCGAGCTGTGCCAGCCAGGTGAGCGTCGCGAGGTCGTCGACGACCGGGTACTCGTTCGTGTGATCGCTGTGCTCGATGGGGAGACGCTGCACCCAGTCCGGAGCCGACGCACCCAGGTCCTTCTGGAAGAAGCCGGACTCCGGCGCTTCGGCCGTCCCGACCCCGTGCACCCAGCGTTTCCGGGTCACCGGCCGGTCGGCGACGTGCGGCAACAGGTGCGGAGCGACGGCCGCGTAATACGCGAGGACCTCCGCCTTCGTCGTGCCGGTCGAGGGGTAGAGGACCTTGTCGAGATGGGTGAGCTGGATGCGCCGACCGTCGACCGTCACCCACTGCGCCCGCGCGCCGCCGGAGCTCGTCCTCGCCATGGCGTTCAGCCTGCCGTCCGAGCCCGTCAAGGGCTAGCCCTTGACGCCGATCCGGGTGTCTACTGGTGCGATCGACGGCGTGGGCCGGCCCACCGAACGGACAGGAGAGATCATGCGCGCGATCTGGAAGGGCGCCGTCACATTCGGTCTCGTCAACGTCCCGGTGAAGGTGTACAGCGCGACGGAGGACCACGACCTCTCGCTGCATCAGGTGCACGACGCCGACGGCGGGCGTATCCGGTACCAGCGCAAGTGCGAGGTCTGCGGCAAGGTCGTCAGCTACGACCACATCGACAAAGCCTTCCAGGACGGCGAGCAGACGGTGGTCCTCACCGCCGACGACCTCGCGTCGCTCCCCGAGGAACGCAGTCGCGAGATCGAAGTCGTGGAGTTCGTGCCGAGCGACGACCTCGACCCGATCATGTTCGACCGCAGTTACTTCCTGGAACCCGACTCCTCCTCCTCGAAGGCCTACGTCCTGCTCCGGCGGACGCTCGAGGAGACCGACCGCACGGCGATCGTGCGGTTCGCCCTCCGCCAGAAGACGCGGCTCGGCGCCCTCCGGGTGCGCGAGGACGTCATCCTGCTACAGACCCTGCTCTGGGAGGACGAGGTCCGCGAGGTGCGGTTCCCGGCCCTCGAGGAACGCGTCCGGATCTCCGCCAAGGAACTCGAGATGTCCGAGGCGCTCGTCGAATCCTTCTCGTCCCGCTTCCGCCCGGACGCGTTCGTCGACGAATACCAGGCACAGCTCCGGAAGCTCATCGAGGCGAAACTCGAGCAGGGCGACGCCCTCGACACCGCCGCCACCTTCGGCGAGCAGCCCGAGCCCGACGACGACAAGGGCGCCGAGCCGATCGACCTCATGGAGGTGCTGCAGCGCAGCATCGACCGGCAGCGAGGCGGGAAGGCCCCGAAGGCCGCCACCGGGGCCAGTGGATCCTCGAAAGCCGACTCGTCAAAGAGCACGCCGTCGAAGAGCACGACCCCGAAGCGCAGCGCCTCGAAGCGCAGCACGACGAAGGCCGGATCGTCGAAGGACGAACCGTCGTCGACCCCGGCCAAACGCAAGAAGAGCGCCTGATCCACCTCCCGCCGGTCGGGCCCACGCGACCTTCGGGGAACCCTCCTCCACAGCGACCACCCACCAGCCGACCCACCCACCATCTCCACCGCAGCGACCCGCCGTCGGCGGCTCCTGACAGACTTGCCCCATGTCCGACGTCAGCGCGCCAGCCCTCACCCACCACGAAGCCGCCACCACCGGGTCGGTCGCCGAAGCGACGGCGGCGCTCGCCGCACTGACGGGCGTTCCGGGGGCCCGATTCCACGACGGCCAGCTCGAGGCGATCCTCGCCCTCGTCGACGAGCACCGTCGCACCCTCGTGGTGCAGCGCACCGGTTGGGGCAAGTCGGCCGTGTACTTCATCGCGACGGCGCTGCTCCGTCGGCGCGGCGCCGGGCCCACGCTGCTCGTCTCCCCGTTGCTCGCCCTCATGCGCGACCAGGTGGCTGCAGCGGCGCGCGCCGGTGTGCGGGCGGTCGCCATCAACTCGGCGAATGCGCACGAATGGGACGACGTCCGCGCGCAGCTCGACGCCGACGAGGTCGATGTGCTGCTCGTGTCGCCCGAGCGGCTCAACAATCCGCGCTTCCGCGACGAGCAGCTTCCGACGCTCGTCGCCCGGACCGGCATGCTGGTGGTCGACGAGGCCCACTGCATCTCCGACTGGGGTCACGACTTCCGTCCTGACTACCGGCGGCTGGCCGAACTGATCGGTCGTCTGCCGGTGGAGGTCCCGGTCCTGGCGACGACCGCGACGGCCAACGCCCGCGTCGTCCGCGACATCGCCGAGCAGCTCACCGCGCCGGCCGCTTCCGGCTCCACGGCGGCAGAGGTCCTGACCATCCGCGGTTCCCTCGCGCGGGCGTCCCTCCGGCTCGGCGTGCTCCGGCTTCCAGAGTCCAGAGACCGCCTCACCTGGCTGCTCAGCCACCTGGACGGACTCACGGGGTCCGGCATCATCTACACCCTCACCGTCTCCGCCGCGGAGGACACCGCGCGGCTGCTGCGCGAGGCCGGTCACGAGGTGCGGGCGTACACGGGCCGGACCGACCCCGACGAACGTGAGGAGTCCGAGCGGCTCCTCAAGGAGAACCGGCTGAAGGCCCTCGTGGCGACGAGTGCGCTCGGGATGGGCTTCGACAAGCCCGACCTCGGGTTCGTCGTGCATCTCGGCGCGCCGTCATCGCCGGTCGCGTACTACCAGCAGGTCGGGCGTGCCGGGCGCGCGACCGAGCACGCCGACGTCCTCCTGCTGCCCGGCGCGGAGGACGAGGAGATCTGGCAGTACTTCGCGACGGCGTCGATGCCGGACGAGGCTCGGGCCACGGCCGTCCTCGACGCGCTCGACGACCGACCGCGGTCGACACCGGCACTCGAAGCACTCGTCAACCTGCGCCGGACCCCGCTGGAACTCCTGCTCAAGGTGCTCGACGTCGACGGCGCCGTGCAGCGGGTCGCCGGGGGATGGGTGTCCACGGGTGAGCCGTGGGTGTACGACCGCGAACGGTACCGCCGGATCGCCGAGGCGAGGGTCGCGGAACAGCAGGCGATGCTCGCCTACGAGCGGGGCGAGGAGTGCCGGATGCTCGTGCTCCAGCGCGAACTCGACGACGCGACCGCCGAACCCTGCGGACGGTGCGATCGCTGCGCGGGTGCCTGGTTCCCCACCGAGCTCGACAGCGCGGCGGCCGCCTCGGCGTCCGAGGCGCTCGGGCGGGTCGGTGTCGAGCTCGAACCTCGAGCGCAGTGGCCCACGGGCGCAGGCAAGCTCGGCGTCACCAGCGACGGAGCACCGGTCAGCGGTCGCATCTCGCTCGAGGACCGTCTGGAACCGGGACGGGCGCTCGCGCGCTTGACCGATCTCGGCTGGGGCGGCGTCCTCCGTGAACTCTTCGCCGCCGGCGCGACGGACGCGCCCGCGTCCCGTGCGGTGATCGACGCGAGCGTCCGGGTGCTCGCCAACTGGCCGTGGGCGAAGCGGCCGGCCGCGGTCGTGAGCGTCCCCTCACGATCACGTCCGCAACTCGTCGACTCGGTCGCCCGGGGTATCGCCTCGCTCGGACGACTGCCCTACCTCGGTGAACTGGACCTCGTCGGCGACGGGCCTCGCGGTGGGCCCGGCGGGAACAGCGCCTATCGCCTCGCCGGGGTCTGGGACGCGTTCAGCGTCGGTGCCGAACTCCGTGCACAGTTGGCGACGCTCGAGGGTGCGCCGGTGTTGCTCGTCGACGACCGGGCGGACAGCCGGTGGACGCTCACCGTCGCCGGACGAGCGCTCCGGCTCGCGGGCTCCGGCCCGGTCCTCCCGTTCGCCCTCGGCATCGTGGGCTGAGCCCCGTCACCCCTCGTGGAGGCTCGACCGCGTGTCCTTCGCGAGGTGCTTCGGTAGCAGGAGGGTGCAGACGAGGCCGACCACGGCGGCCGCCGCGCAGATCGCGAAGCTCAGCCGGAACGCGTCGGTGCTCGGTGTCGTAACGGCCCCGTCCGTGACCACCTGCGACGCCAGGATGGCCCCGATGACCGCGCTGGCGATCGTGGAGCCCAGGGTTCGCATGACGGAGTTGAGGCCGTTGGACGCCGCCGTCTCGCTCGGCGGGACGGCGCCCATGATCAGCGTCGGCATCGCCGCGTACGCGAAGCCCACCCCGAAACCGACCGCGGTCGCCGTGAGGACCGTGTGCCAGACCTCCGTCATGAGCCCGATTGCGACCGCGTACCCGATCGCGATGATCGCGATGCCGATGAGCAGGCTCAGCCGCGCACCCTTCGCGGCCGTCAGCCGGGCGGCGACCGGCGACATCGCCCACATGATCAGACCGCTGGGCATGAGGCAGAGGCTCGCGATGAGCATGTCCTGCCCGAGCCCGACCCCAGTGCCCACCGGTGCTTCGAGGATGCCGGGGAGGACCACGGTGCTGCCGAAGAAGGCGAATCCGACGGTGATCGACGCGAGGTTCGTGAAGAGCACCGTCCGGCGTGCGGCGATCCGCAGATCCACGAGCGGGCTCGAGGAACGCACTTCGAACCAACCCCAGAGGAGCAGGACGACGACCCCGCCGATCAGGCACGCGAGCGTCCCGACGCTCGTCCAGCCCCACTCGTTGCCCTTCGAGACGGCGAGGAGGATCGGCACGAGCCCGGCAGCGAGTCCGATCGCCCCGATCCAGTCGAAACCGCCCTCGCTCCGCAGCGTGCTCACGGGGACGAAGCGAGCCACGAGCAGGAATCCGACGAGTCCGAGCGCACCGGCCACCCAGAAGAGCACGTGCCAGTCCAGGAACTGTGAGATGACGGCGGAGATCGGCAGGCCGACGGCTCCACCGATGCCGAGCGTGGCGCTCACGAGGGCGACCGCCGGACCGAGCCGCTTCGCATGGAGCACGTCGCGCAGGATGCTGATGCCGAGCGGGATCACGCCCATCGCCATGCCCTGCAGGGCGCGAGCGACGATCAGGGGCACGATCGTGGACGAGAACGCGGCCAGCACCGAACCGGCCATCATGATCCCGAGCAGGATCAGGACCATCCGGCGCTTCCCGTAGAGGTCACCGAGACGACCGGAGATCGGCGTCGCCACCGCAGCGGAGAGCAGCGTGGCCGTCACGACCCACATGCTGTCCGAGGCGTGCACACCGAGGATCGTCGGGAGGGAGGGCACGAGCGGGGTGACGAGCGTCATCATGAACGCCGCGACGAGACCGGTGAACGCCAGACTGGCCACGACCGCCCGCTCGGGCAGCGGCTTGCTGAGTGCAGCGCGCTCCTCGTCGCTCAGCCACGGTCGCTCCTGCGACTCCGGTCCGTCGTCATGGTCGTCGGGCTGCGCTGAATCCTGCGTCACGGGTCCTGTTCCTGTGGAGAGTGGATGCGGCTGGAGCCACTCGGAGTCGAACGCCCGCGCGCGGCCTGGCATTCCCGTCTCCCGGAACCGATGGTCCTCCGGGGTCGACCGCGACTCAGCGGGGCAGTCGGGGGATCGCCGCGACGAGCTGCCGGGTGTACGCCTCGGCCGGCTGGTGGAGGACCTGAGCGGTGGCGCCGGCCTCGACGACGCGCCCGTCGCGGAGGACGAGGGTGCGCTCGCACAGGGCCGCGACCGTGCCGAGGTCGTGCGACACCATGACGAGTGCGAGACCGTTCGAGGCGCGCAACTCGGCGAGCAACTCGATGATCTGGATCCGGGTGCTCATGTCCAGGGCACTCACCGGCTCGTCGGCCAGGAGGAGTCGGGGGTTCGGGACGATCGCACGGGCGATGGCGATCCGTTGACGTTGGCCACCGGAGAACTCGTGCGGGTAGCGGGACGCGGCCTCGGGCGGAAGACCGACGGCTTCGAGCGCGTCGGCGGCTCGGTTCGCGGCCTGTTCCGCCGAAGCCAGCCGCAGGGAGCGGAGCGGCTCCGCCACGGTCCGCCCCACGCGCTGGCGTGGGTCGAGGGAGGAGTACGGATCCTGGAAGACCGCCTGCACCGACGCCCGGAAGGTCCGGACGCGGGCCTTGTCCCGCGGATCGAGGGTGCTGCCGTCGAATCGGACGGACCCGGTGGTCGGGCGGTCGAGCCCGAGCAGGAGCCGGAGGAGGGTGCTCTTCCCGGCGCCGGACTGGCCGACGACGCCGACCGCCTCACCGGTGCCGACGGACAGCGAGACGTCGTCGAGCGCGTCTTGGCCGCCGCGGTACCGGAAGCCGACCGCGTCGAGTTCCAGGATCGGCGCAGCGGCATCCGAAGTGGGTCCGTCGATCATCGCGGGTCCTCCAATGCGTCGTCGATCGCGCGGGCGCTCGCGACGAGACGTCGCGTGTCCTCGTGCTGCGGGTCCGTCAGCACCTGCGCGACCGGGCCTCGCTCGACGGCTCGGCCCGAGCTCAACACGATCACCTCGTCGACCATGGTCGACACCACGGCGAGATCGTGACTGATGAACAACAGCGCCATGCCGCGTTCGCGGACGAGCCGGTCGAGGAGCGAGAGCACCTCGGCCTGCACGGTCACGTCGAGCGCGGTGGTCGGCTCGTCGGCGATCAGGAGCTGCGGTCGTCCGGCGAGGGCGATGGCGATGGCGACCCGCTGTCGCTGGCCACCGGACAACTCGTGCGGGTACGACCCGGCGATGCGGGCCGTGTCGGTGAGCGAGACCTCGGTGAGCGCCGCATCCACGGCGTGCCGGAGCTGGTCCCGCCGGAGCCCGTGGTGACGGCGGAGTGGTTCGGCCAGCTGAGCGCCGACGCGCATGAGCGGGTCCAGGGCGGTCAGCGGCTCCTGGAAGACGAGGCCGGCCACCCGGCCGCGGAGGGGACGCAGCGAGCGGTCCGTGGCGCCGACGACCTGCGTGCCGGCCAGCTCGATGCTGCCGCTCGCGGTGAGCTGGTCGTCGAGCAACCCGATCGCGGCGAGGGAGGTCAACGACTTGCCGGACCCGGAGCCGCCGATGAGACCGAGTCGGTCGCCGGCGGCGATCATGAGGTCGAGGCCGTCGACCAGTGGTCGCTCGGTGGCGTGCGATGCTCCGCGCCGCGTACCACGGGTGATGGTCAGGCCGGTGATGTCGAGCAGGGCCGTCATGCGCTGCGCCTCCTCGTCGGATCGCCGAGATCGCGCAGACCGTCCGCGATGAAGTTCACGCCGACGACGAGCATGACCACCGCGACACCGGGCGCGACCGCTCCGATCGGTGCCGTCGTGACCGTGGCCTGTGCCTCTTGGAGCAGTCGTCCCCAGGACGCGTTCGGTGGTGGGGCTCCGAGGCCGAGGTAGGACAGGCTCGCCTCCGCGAGGACGGCGATGCCGAACTGCAGGGCGAGGTTGACGCTCAGCGTCGGCCAGATGTTCGGCAGCACGTGCTGGCCGATGATGCCGGGCCAGCTCGTCCCGGCGGTGCGCGCGGCGACGACGTACTGCTCGCCGAGGACGCGTTTCGTGAGGATCCTGGTCAGCCTGGCGACGATGGCCGACATGGCGAGCCCGATCGCGACGATGGCGGTGCCGAGCGAAGCGCCCTGGGCGGCGACGATCAGCATGGCCAACAGCAGGACGGGGAAGGCGATCACGACGTCGAGGGCGGCGGAGATCGTGTCGTCCAGCCAGGCGGCCGCGAACGCCGCGGCGAGACCGACGGCGATCCCGATGACCGCGCCGACCGCGACGGCCCCCGCCCCCGTGACGAGCGCGATGCGGGCACCGATCATGAGTTGGGTGAAGAGGTCCCGTCCCAGCTTGTCCGTGCCGAGCCAGTGCGTACCGCTCGGTCCTTCGAGACGGCCGCCTGCCGTGTCCGTCGGCGCGAAGGGCGTCCAGAAGAGGGAGACGAGCGCCAGCGCGGCGATGACCCCGACGAGGACCAGCCCGACCGTGAGGGTCACGGAGCGTCCGCGGCGTCTCCCGCCCTGCTCGGGGGTGGGGATGGCCGTTCGGGCGTCGATGGCGCTCATCGGAGCCCGCTCCCGGCGATGGAGGTGCGCAGGCGCGGGTCGATGAGGCGCTGGGCGATGTCGGCCAGGAACCCGGTCACGAGGACGACGAGGGTGGAGACGAGGAGGATGCCCTGGATGTTCGGGTAGTCGTGCTGCTGGATCGCCGTGAGGAGCATCGACCCGAGCCCCGGCAGGCTGAAGACGCTCTCGACCACGACGGCCCCGAGGAACGTGGTCGCGAGTTCGATCCCGAGGATCGCGACGACGGGGACGGCCGCGTTGCGGACGCCGTGTCGGAGGAGCGCCTCGCCGAGTCCGGCACCCTGCGCCCGGGCGGAACGCAGGAAGTCGCTCCCGAGCACGTCGAGCGTGGCGGAGCGGACGTACCTGGTGATGGACGCGCTCATGACGATGGCGATGGTGATGACCGGGAGCGCCAGACTCGTGAGCGCCGCCGCCGGGTCTGCCCAGTCGTCGCGCGGGAACCCGCCGGACGGGAACAGACGGAGCGTGACCGCGAACACGCTGACGAGCAGGATGCCGACCCAGAACACCGGCACGGCGATGCCGAACTGGGACAACCCCGACAGGGCGATGCCGTACCACCGATCGGCTCGGAGTGCGGCGATGACGCCCGCCAGGCTGGCGAGCACGACGGCGAGGAGGAAGGCGAGGAGTGTCAGCGGGACGGTGACCTGCAGGCGCGAGGCGATCTCGGGGCCCACGGGGAGACTGCTCACGAAGGACGAACCGAGGTCGAAGGTGAGGACACCACTGAACCAGGCCAGGAACTGCTCGCCGACCGGTCGATCGGCTCCCACCTGTGCGCGTGCCGCCTCGATCTGCTCCTGCGTGGCGTTCACCGAGAGCAGGGCGTTCGAGGGGTCACCCGGCAGCAACCGGAGCAGCACGAACAACACGGTCATGGCGACGAGGAACGACACCACCAAGAACGCGGATCGACGCAACAGGTAGGGGAGCATGGTGGACCTCAGCGTAGCGAGGCCGGGCCGACCGGGCGGTCCCGGTCGGCCTCGGCGACGACTACTTCCGGACGATGTCCGCCACGAAGAACTGCGAGTTCAGGCCGTTCACGCCGTATCCCGACACGTCACTCGCGGCGACGACGATCTGGGGGTAGAGGTACAGCCAGACGCTTGCTGCGTCCTCGGCGATCTGCTCGTTGACGAGCTTGAGCTTCGCCGTCTGCTCGTCCGTCGTGGTCGCCTGCTCCGCCTCGGAGACCCACTGCGTCACCTCAGGGTTGTCGTAGCCCCAGTAGAAGTCGGGGTTGCCGTACCAGACGACGTCGCGGTCGTTGACGTGCTCCTGGAGCGTCGCCTGGAAGTCGCGCTCCTTGAACACCTTCGAGTACCACTCGTCCGCGCTGATCGTGTTGATCTCCACGGTGATGCCGACCTTCGCGAGTTCGCTCTGCAGGAACTCCGCGACGGCCGGGTGCGGGTCGTAGCTCGGCGTGTCGAGCGTGAACGTGAAGCCGTCGGCCAGACCCGCCTCGGCGAGCTGCTGCTTGGCGAGCTCGGGGTCGTAGGGGTTCACCTGCGTGAGGTCCTCGTACCACGGGTCCGTCGGCGGGACCATGGACCCGATGAGCGTGCCGTAGTCACCCCAGATCGACGACAGGAGTTTCTTCGTGTCGATCGCGGAGTACACGGCCTTCCGGACGAGGGCCTGGTCGAACGGCGCGACGCGGTCGTTGAACGCCAGGAGTTCCTTGGTGGTGGAGTCGCCGTCGGACACCGTGTAGTCGGCGTTGTCGGTGAACTGCGTCAGCTGGTCGGGGCTCTGCACACTCGTGATGATGTCGATCTGCTTCGTCACGAGGGCGTTGCTCAGCGCGGTCGCGTCGGTGAAGTAGGTGAAGACGACTTCCGCGTTCTTGGCGGGATCCCCCCAGTAGCCGTCCCAACGCTCGAGGCTCAGGGTGCTGCCGCGCTTCCACTCGCCGAGCGTGTACGGGCCGGTGCCGTCCTCGGAGGTCTTCAGGTCCTTCGCGGCGTCGTTCACGATCCAGACGTAGCTCAGGTTGTACAGGAAGGAGATGGAGCGCTCGGAGAGGGTCACGACGACGGTGCGGTCGTCGGGGGTGGCGATGTCGGAGACCACGGCGAAGCTGCTCTTCCGGGCCGACTGCGAGTCCTCGGCGGTCACGGCTTCGATGCTCGACTTGACGTCGGCCGAGGTGAGCGGGTCGCCGGAGTGGAAGGTGACGCCGTCCTGGAGGGTGAAGGTGTAGGTGAGGCCGTCGTCGCTCACGGTGCTGTCTGCGGCGAGCACGGGTTCGACGTCGCCGTCGTCCGTCAGGCGGTAGAGCCCCTCGTACACGTTGCCGGTGAGCGCTTCGGTGACGCCCTGACCGCCGCCGCCGGTGTTGCTGAGGTTCTGCGGCTCGTAGAGGGAGCCGACGGCGATGGTCGCGTCGTCACCCGTCGCGGAGCTGCTGCTGCCGCCGGCACAGCCCGCCAGTGCGACGGCAGTGGCGACGGACAGGGCGACGAGCCCGATGGTTCTCTTCACGGATACTCCTGTGGTGTGGGGGTGGTGGTGATGCGGGAGGTGCAGCTGGTGGGGTGGGGCGTCGTGCCGTCGGTCAGACGGCGTAGAGGTCGAAGCCGTCGCGGAACCGGACGAGGCGTTCCCCGGCGCGGACCTCCTCGGCGAACCGGTTCTGCGCCGGCGGCATCGGACAGTTGTACTGCACCGAGAAGCCGCACGGCGGCACGAAGGCTCGGTTGAAGTCGAGGACGACCTCGCCCGCGGTGCCGAACCCGCCGTCGTCGGTCCGCTCGACGAACAGGAACCGGCCTGCGCCGTAGGTGCCGGTCTCTCCGTCGAGGCCGTTCGTCGCGTCGCCGAACACGAGGAGGAGGGTTCCGCCGTCGTCGAAGGCGCTCATCGTGTAGGTCGTCCCGTCCCTCGTGAACGTGATGTCGCCCGGGACGACCAGCTCGCGCGAGCCGCCGTTGTCGCGGATGTGCTCGAAGGGGACGGTCCGCGAACCGTCGACCGGCGTGAAGTGGGCCGTCTGCACCCAGGAGGGGTCGTACGGGAAGACGGGGACGTCGACGAACGCCTCGACGGCCGGGGCTGCGGCGTCCCACCTGCGGATGCCGACCTCGTCCGCGCCCGTTTCGAGGTGGGTGCGGCGGAGGGTCGTCACGGTGACCCCGTCCGGCTGTTCGGCCGCGATGGCCGCCGCAGCCTCGTCGAGGGTGGCCGGGGTCTCGTCGGGGAGCCAGCGGGTCTCCACGAGGGCGAGGTTGCCGAGCGGTGCCGTCACGGCGGCGCGACGGTCCTTCCGCCAGGCGTCGTGCTCGGCGGGCGCGTCGTGGTGCGGTGCGGTGTCGATCGGCATGTCTCGATTCTCCGGATGACGACGGGCGGGTCCCAATCGTGTGTCCTTCGGAGTCCAGCACGGTTCGGGTGTGAAGTATTCCCGTCACGGACCGAGGACGCCGCGGCCGTCTGGGAGGATGTCCTCATGAACGCCACGCTCGTCCGCATGCCAGCCGATCGACTGCGGGGGTGGATGCTCGCGGCGAACGCGCAGTACCGCCTCGAGCGCATCGAGGCGGGGGAGACGGAGGCTGAGGCGACGGCGAAGGCGGCGCAGTCCCTTGCGGAGACGTTCCCCGCCGGTCGCCTCCAGGTCGGCCATCTCGTCTTCGAGGTCGTCCTCGAGGAGACGGCGGTCGGCGTCCTCTGGATCGGACCGCGCAGCACGAGCCACCCGGATGAGTGGTGGATCTGGGACGTGGAGATCGACGAGCCATTCCGCGGACGAGGGCTCGGCCGGGAGGCCATGCAGCTTGCCGAGACGGCGGCCAAGGAACAGGGGGCGAAGACGCTCGGGCTGAACGTGTTCGGGTTCAACCGCATCGCACGAGGACTCTACGAGTCCCTCGGGTACGAGACGATGGCCGTGCAGATGCGGAAGGCGCTCTAGCGGGTCTCGAGCCCGTCGATGAGTTCGGTCATGACGCGGTCGGCGAGTGACGGCGGCCTCGGGTGTCCGTCGCGAGTGGTCTGCGGGCCGGTCGCGCTGTCGAGGGCGAGGACCTCGCCGTGGAGGTGCTCCATCTTCGCGTCCAGCCGTGAGGCCGCCTCCGCGGCGTGCTTGAGCTCCGCGAGCAGGGTGTCGGGAACGGCTTTGTCGTACTTGTAGTAGATCTTGTGCTCGAGGCTGGCCCAGAAGTCCATCGCGATCGTCCGGAACTGGATCTCGACCGGGACCTGGACGACACCGTCCGACATGAACACGGGCACCTCGACGATGGCGTGGAGACTCTGGTAGCCGTTCGGCTTGGGGTTCGCGATGTAGTCCTTGACCTTCACGACCGTGATGTCCTGCTGGCTGGTGAGCAGCTCGAACACCTTGTAGGTGTCGGAGATGAAGCTGCAGGTCACGCGGATCCCGGCGATGTCCGTGATGTGTTCGCGGATGTCGTCAATGTCCTGTCCGTACTGCTTCCGCTCGATCTTCCCGATGATGCTCTCGGGCGATTTCAACCGCGAGCTGATGTGCTCGATGGGGTTGTAGTCGTGGATCTGCGTGAACTCCTCCTTGAGGATGTTCAGCTTCGTCGTGATCTCGTCGATGCCGAACTTGTACAGCATCATGAACCGCGTGAACTCGTCCTTGAGCCGTTTCAGCTCTTCGAGGTTCCCCGACGACGATGGTCCACTCATGGCTTGCACTCCAGCTCGGTATCCGACGGGCCGACGGCCCGCTCGCACTCTACTGAAAGGGCCTTGGAACCACTCTCAGCCTGGACCCGGTCGACGGGCACGTCCGTCCGATCAGTGCTGCAGGGCCGGACGCCGCCGGGCCGAGGCGCGCGCTCGGCGCCCGCTCCCGGCAGTCAGGACGAGGCCGACCACCACGCCGGCGACGGCACCGGAGGTGTTGGCGAGGAGGTCGCGGGGATCGCTCACCCGTCCGGGGATGGTGAGCTGCGCCGTCTCGATGGCGACGGTGAGGGTCGCGGCGATCAGCACGGCGAGCCACCACCGGCGTCGGCCGAGCAAAAGGAGGAAGAAGACGCCGATCGGAACGAACATGGCGACGTTCGCTCCGAACTCCAGCCGCTCGTACGTGATCCAGGCGGTCGTCTCCCACCGCGCGAGGACGTCGACGATCCGGTACACGAGCGACTCGGTCCGTCCGTCGAACGGCCGGGGGCCGAGCGTGATCATCGCGACGAGTCCCAGGTACACCACGGTCAGGGTGCTGAGGACGGGATGGCGACGGAACATCCGTCAAGCATGCACCAACCACCTTGGCGGTACGTGGGTGCCGTCTGAACCGTCAGCCGCGACGGCTGAGCGCCGCCCGATGGTGCGCTCCGTGCCTCAACGACCTCGGAGTCGCTCGATGTCACGGCGTTCGCGCTTGGTCGGGCGGCCGGCCCCGCGGTCACGGACGGCGACGACCTGGCGCTCGGCGGGGGTCGGAAGCGGGGGAGAGCGGTCGATCAGGCACTCGGCCGCCACGTCGGCGCCGACCCGTTTCGCGATGAGGCGTCGCACCTCCACGACACGATCGAAGCCGGCCACCCGGAGACGCACCTCGTCGCCGATGCGGACGGGCTGAGCCGGTTTCGCGCGGTCGCCGTTGACCCGCACATGGCCGGCGCGACAAGCGGAGGCGCCGGCGGAGCGGGTCTTCGTCAGGCGGACGGCCCACACCCACGCATCGACGCGCACGCTCGAAGGGCTCTCCATCCTCCGATGCTAGAGCAGCCGCTCGGTAGACTCGACCCGTGACGGACGGGGTGGGACGAGGGCATCGACGGACCGGCGAGGACCGCCTGGTCACGATCCCGAACGCGCTCAGCGTCCTCCGCATCCTGCTCGTCCCGGTCTTCCTGATCCTGCTCGTGTAGGGCGAGGCCCTCTGGGCGCTCGTGACGCTCGCGTTCTCAGGCGTCACCGACCTCCTCGACGGATGGATCGCCCGGCGGTTCGACCAGATGACGCGACTCGGACGTCAGCTCGATCCCGCGGCCGACCGGCTCTACATCATCGCGGCGCTCATCGGCCTGGCCGCCCGCGACCTCATCCCGTGGTGGTGGCTGATCGTCGTCGTGGCGAGGGACGTGCTGCTGGTCGGATTGGCGGTCGTCCTCCACCGGTCCGGCTCGGGGATGCTGCCCGTGACACGGGTCGGGAAGTGGGGCACGGCGCTGCTCTTCATCGGGCTCCCGGTCCTCATGCTCGGAGCGGCGTTCCCTGCCGTGGCGATGGTCGCGACGCCACTCGGTTGGGTCTCGTGGATCGCCGGAGCGGCGCTCTACTGGTGGGCGGGTGTCCTGTACCTGCTGCAGACCGTCCGCATCGCGGGTGACCGCCGTCCGGGGCGGCCGGACGGTGCCGGATCCGTCACGTCACCCTCGTCCGGGCGGCTCGACAGGCACGCCACATCGGATACGCTTGACGGAGAGGAGGTCGACGGTGGCTGAGCACGATGAGAAGTATCCCGCGACCGGGGCGTACACGCCGGGATCCGTCACTGACGGAGCACCGACGAGCGGCTCGGGCGAACGGGAAGTCGACACGACACTCACCTTCGGTGAAGACCTCGGAGCAGCCCTCGCGGCGATCGACTCCGACGTCACCGCTGAGGAGCATGAGGCGATCGCGGCACTCCCTTCCGGGTCTGCGCTGCTGATCGTCCGTCGCGGGCCGAACGCCGGAGCGCGGTTCCTCCTCGACGCCGACGTCACGACCGTCGGCCGACACCCCGAGGCCGACATCTTCCTCGACGACGTCACCGTCTCGCGTCGCCACACGGAGTTCCACCGTCACGGCACGGCCTTCGAGATCCGCGACCTCAACTCGCTGAACGGCACCTACTTCGACGGCGTCCGCATCGACAAGGCCATCCTGCGCGACGCCGCGGAGGTCCAGATCGGCAAGTTCCGCCTCACCTTCTACGCGTCGCGGATCGACCTCGCCTCCCAGCTGGGAAGCTAGTGGCGGCAGCCAGCGCGAACGCGCGAAGCGATGCTGCTCCGCTGCTCAGCATCGGGCAGGTCCTCGCGCGTCTCACTCCGGAGTTCCCCGAGCTGAGCAATTCGAAGCTCCGCTTCCTCGAGGAGCAGGGCCTCGTCTCGCCGGCGCGCACGAAGTCCGGCTACCGGAAGTTCTCGGGCGACGATCTGGAGCGGCTCCGGCTCATCCTGTCGATGCAGCGCGACCACTACTTCCCGTTGAAGGTCATCCGCACCTACCTCGTCGAGGTCGACGCAGGCCGGTCTCCGATGTTCCCCGGCTCGGGGCAGTCGGTCGGCGCACCGTCGATCCACCCGAGCGCCCGCAGGTTCTCCCGGAACGAGCTCATCCGTGAGGCCGGAGCCACGCCGATGCTGTTCAACGACGCGGTGAGCGCCTCCCTGATCCTCCCGGCGGAGAACTACGGCGAAGACGTGGCGTCGTTGCTGCGCATCCTGGTCGAGTTGCAGCGGTCCGGCATCGAGCCTCGCCATCTGCGCGGGTTCCGTGCCTCGGTCGAGCGCGAGGTCGGACTGATCGAGAGCGCGCTGAGCGCCGTGTCCAAGCGGAACGACGCCGCGGGGCGCGCCCGCACCGCCGACCGCGCCGTGGAGATCGCGGCCCAGCTCGAGGGGGTGCGGTCGAACCTCGTCCGCACCGCGCTCGAACGACACCAATCCTCCTGACGAGCCGTCCAGGGCGTAGACTGCCCTCATCCATCACGGCCAGGTCACAGTTCGGTCACTCGTCACGACACGCCGCCCGTTTCGAACGGATGTCGCAACGTTGGCAGCGGCTGATCGATACCGTGGTGGAAGCGGCCGAGCCGTTCCGACGCCCCCGTCAGGACCACGCAGACCGTGAAGCGAACATCGAGGAGAAGCAGACATGAGTGAACTCAGTCGCGACGGTGCGTCACGATACGGTGACCTCGGGCTGCTGTTCACCGATGGACTGCCGGAACTCGAAGAGGGCCAGGGCTACCGCGGAGCCATCGCCGCCCGCGCCGCCGGCATCAGCTACCGCCAGCTCGACTACTGGGCTCGCACCGGTCTCGTCGAGCCCACCGTGCGCGGAGCATCCGGGTCCGGGACGCAGCGTCTCTACGGGTTCCGCGACATCCTCGTCCTGAAGCTCGTCAAGCGTCTCCTGGACACGGGGATCTCCCTCCAGCAGATCCGCACCGCGGTCGACCAGCTCCGAGAGGCCGGCATCGTCGACCTCGCCCAGACCACGCTGATGAGCGATGGGGCCAGCGTCTACCTGTGCACGTCCAACGATGAGGTCATCGACCTCGTCAGCCGCGGGCAGGGCGTCTTCGGCATCGCCGTCGGCAAGGTCCTCCGCGAAGTGGAGTCGACCCTCATCGAGTTCGACGCCCAGTCGGCCGACCCGATGGACGAGCTCGCCGCGCGTCGTTCCGCCCGCACCGCGTAACCATCGCTCTCGCGCGTCCCGGTCCTCGAGGCCGGAGCCGTGCTGTACCCATCACACCGGACCCTGAGCCCGTCGAAGAGCCTGCTACCGGTCCCTGAGCTTGTCGAAGGGCCTGCTACCGGTCCCTGAGCTTGTCGAAGGGCCTGCCATCGGTCTCTGAGCCCGTCGAAGAGCACGACACTCAGGCCGCCGAACGACCGTCCGCCGATGCCCGACGTCGCGCCGACGAGATCGGCGGCGCCGCGATCAGCCTTCGGTGACGGGCGTCTCGACGGTGGACGTGCTGGTCACGGCCGCAGGCTCCGGGGGAGCGCCGTCGGCGTACTCGCCGACCCGGCCGGTGCGGAGCACGCGGTCGAGGAGCGAGTCGAAGTTCTTCGCCATCTCCTGCGCCGTGTCGCCCGGCCAGACGTGGACGGGCTTCGCCGCGCCCTGGGCCTGCTGCAGCGAGGTGCGCTCGAGGAGCTGCGGATTGAGGATGAGGGGGCCGAACATGTCGCGGAGTTCCTTGATGCGGAACTGGTGCTCCATGGACTGCGGACGCACCCGGTTGACGATGATGCCGAGCGGCTGGAGCCGGGGGCTCAGCCCGCGGCGGATCTCCTCGACGGCGCGGAGCGCGCGGTCGGCCGCGGAGACGGAGAAGAGGCCGGGCTCGGTGACGACGGCCACGCGGTCGCTGGCGGCCCAGGCCGTGCGGGTGAGGGCGTTGAGCGAGGGGGCGCTGTCGATGAGGACGAGGTCGTACTCCTCCTCGACGTGTGCGAGTGCCTCTTCGAGCCGCCAGATGTCGCGGATGCTCGGGTGCGGGCCGTCGAAGTTGATCGCGGATGGACTGCCGATCATGACGTCCATCTTGCCCGGGTGGATCTTCGTCCAGCCGCTCGCCACGATCGCCTGCTCGACGATCTTCTTCTTCGGCGAGGTCAGCACATCCGTCACCGTGAGGTGACCGGCGACGTCGACGGCCATGCCGGTCGAGACGTCGGATTGCGGGTCGAGATCCACGACCAACGTGCGGATGTCCTTCGAGAACGCGGCGGAAGCCAGGCCAAGGGTGACGGTGGTCTTGCCGACGCCCCCCTTCAGGGAGCTAACGCTGAGTACATGCACAAGGCTCAACGTTACCGTGACTAGGCTAGGGAATCTCAACGTTTGCTGAGTTGGCTGTTGTGGAAAGGGTTCCATGTTCAGGAAGATTCTTGTCGCCAATCGCGGAGAGATCGCCATCCGGGCGTTCCGTGCCGCGTATGAGCTGGGGGCGAAGACGGTTGCGGTGTTCCCGTATGAGGACCGCAACTCGATGCATCGGTTGAAGGCCGATGAGGCCTACCAGATCGGTTCCGAGGGTCATCCCGTGCGGGCCTACCTCGACGTCTCGGAGATCATCCGGGTCGCGAAGGAGTCGGGCGCCGACGCCATCTACCCCGGGTACGGCTTCCTCTCGGAGAACCCCGAGCTCGCCGAGGCGGCCCGTGCCGCGGGCATCACCTTCATCGGCCCGCCGTCGTCGGTGCTGGAGATGGCCGGGAACAAGGTCACCGCGAAGGAGCACGCGATCGCCGCCGGCGTCCCGGTGCTGAAGTCGACCCCGGCCAGCCGCGACATCGAGGAGCTGCTGGCGGGAGCCGCCGAGATCGGGTTCCCGATCTTCGCGAAGGCGGTCGCTGGCGGTGGCGGCCGCGGTATGCGCCGCGTCGACACCGAGGCCGACCTCCGGGGCGCCCTCGAGGCGGCCATGCGTGAGGCGGACAGCGCCTTCGGCGACCCCACGATGTTCCTCGAGCAGGCCGTCGTCCGGCCGCGCCACATCGAGGTCCAGATCCTGGCCAGCGCCGACGGTGAGACCATCCACCTGTTCGAGCGTGACTGCTCGGTGCAGCGTCGGCACCAGAAGGTCGTCGAGATCGCTCCGGCCCCGAACCTCGACGAGGACACCCGCCAGGCGATGTACCGCGACGCCATCGCGTTCGCGAAGTCGATCGGATACGTCAACGCCGGAACGGTCGAGTTCCTGCTCGACACCGCCGGTGAGCGCAAGGGCCAGCACGTCTTCATCGAGATGAACCCGCGCATCCAGGTCGAGCACACGGTCACCGAGGAGGTCACCGACGTCGACCTCGTGCAGTCGCAGATGCGGATCGCTGCGGGCGAGTCGCTGACGGACCTCGGGCTCACCCAGGACTCGCTCCACCTGCGGGGCTTCGCGCTGCAGTGCCGCATCACCACCGAGGACCCCACGGCGGGCTTCCGACCCGACACCGGCAAGATCACGACGTACCGGTCCCCGGGTGGCGGTGGCATCCGCCTCGACGGCGGCACGGTCGCGTCCGGTGCCCAGATCAGCCCGCACTTCGACTCGATGCTCGCCAAGCTCACCTGCCGAGGCCGCACCTTCGAAGCCGCGGTCACGCGGGCGAAGCGCGCCCTCGCGGAGTTCCGCATCCGCGGCGTCTCCACGAACATCCCCTTCCTCCAGGCGGTGCTCGAGGACGACTCCTTCGTCGCCGGCGACCTCAGCACCTCCTTCATCGACGAGCGACCGCAGCTGCTGCGCGGACACGTCTCGAAGGACCGCGGGACGAAGATCGTCAACTGGCTCGCGGACGTCACGGTGAACCAGCCGAACGGCTCCCGCCCGCCCGGACCGGACCCTGTCGACAAGCTCCCGTCCATCGACATCACCGCCGACGCTCCGGCCGGTTCGCGCCAGCGGCTGCTCGAGCTCGGCCCGAAGGGCTTCGCCGAGGCGCTCCGTGCGCAGACGGCGCTGGCGGTCACGGAGACCACGTTCCGAGACGCGCACCAGTCGCTCCTGGCCACCCGTGTCCGGACGAAGGACCTCCTCGCCGTGGCGCCGTTCGTCTCCCGGCTCACCCCCGAGCTGCTGTCCGTCGAGGCCTGGGGCGGTGCCACCTACGACGTCGCCTTGCGTTTCCTCGGCGAGGAGCCCTGGGAGCGACTCGCCTCCCTGCGGCAGGCCATGCCGAACATCGCGATCCAGATGCTGCTCCGCGGACGCAACACCGTCGGGTACACGCCGTACCCCACCGAGGTGACCAACGCCTTCGTGCGCGAGGCCGCCGACACCGGGATCGACATCTTCCGGATCTTCGACGCGCTCAACGACGTGTCGCAGATGCGACCGGCCATCGACGCGGTCCTCGAGACCGGGACGACGATCGCGGAGGTCGCGGTCTGCTACACGGGAGACCTGCTGAACCCCGCCGAGGACCTCTACACCCTCGACTACTACCTGCGACTCGCGGAGAAGATCGTCGAGTCCGGCGCGCACGTGCTCGCCATCAAGGACATGGCAGGCCTGCTCCGCCCGTCGGCGGCGGCGAAGCTCGTCGCGGCGTTCCGCGAGCGGTTCGATCTGCCGGTCCACGTGCACACGCACGACACGCCGGGCGGACAGCTCGCGACGCTCCTGGCCGCGAGCAACGCCGGCGCGGACGCCGTCGACGTCGCGAGCGCCCCCATGGCCGGCACCACCAGCCAGCCCTCGGCGTCGTCGCTCGTCGCCGCGCTGGCCCACACGGAGCGCGACACCGGCATCTCGCTGCAGGCGATCGCCGATCTCGAGCCGTACTGGGAGGCCGTCCGGGCGATGTACCGTCCGTTCGAGTCCGGACTCGCCGGCCCGACCGGTCGCGTGTACACCCACGAGATCCCCGGTGGCCAGCTGTCGAACCTCCGCCAGCAGGCGATCGCCCTCGGACTCGCCGACCACTTCGAGCTCATCGAGGACATGTACGCGGCGTCCAACAAGATCCTCGGCCGCGTGCCGAAGGTCACCCCCTCCAGCAAGGTCGTCGGCGATCTCGCCCTCCACCTCGCCGCCGTCAAGGCGGACCCGGCCGACTTCGAGGCGAACCCCGACAAGTACGACGTCCCGGATTCGGTCGTCGGCTTCATGGCGGGCGAACTCGGCGAACTGCCCGGCGGGTGGCCGGAGCCGTTCCGGTCGAAGGTGCTGGCCGGACGCTCCGTCGACATCGGGATCACCCCGATCTCGGCTGAGGACCAGGCCGCGTTGGACGGCGAGTCGGCCGAGCGTCGCTCGACCCTCAACCGCCTGCTGTTCCCTGCGCCGACCAAGCAGTTCGAGCAGCAGCGTGACCTGTACGGCGACCTCTCCGTCGTGGACACGGCCGACTACCTCTACGGTCTCGAGCCGGGCACGGAGCACGTCGTCGAGATCGACAAGGGTGTCCGGCTGTTCGTCGGCCTCGAAGCGATCGGTGCGGCGGACGAAAAGGGCATGCGGACCGTCATGGCGACGCTCAACGGCCAGCTCCGTCCGGTGTTCGTCCGCGACCGCAGCGTCGAGGTCGACGTCCGGACGGCCGAGAAGGCCGACACCTCCGTGTCGGGCCAGGTCGCCGCGCCGTTCTCCGGCGTCGTCACCGTGAAGGTCGCCATCGGCGACCGCGTCGAGGCCGGCCAGCCGGTCGCCTCGATCGAGGCCATGAAGATGGAGGCGGCCATCACGACCGCCGTCGCGGGTGTCGTCGAGCGGCTCGCGATCCCGGCAACCCAGCAGGTGGAGGCGGGCGATCTGCTCGTCGTCGTGAAGCCGAACGCCTGATCATCCCCGAGACCGGTCGTGTCCCTCCCCGGAGGCGATGCGGCCGGTCTCCGCTGCCACCACCACCGCCATCCGCCCGGAAGGACCCCACCCGTGACGACACGCCCCATCAGACTCTTCGGTGACCCGGTCCTGAAGGCCCAGACGACCGAGGTCGGCGCGATCGACGACGACATCCGAAGCCTCGTGCGCGACCTCGTCGACAGCGTCGAGCTCCCGGGACGGGCCGGCGTCGCGGCGACCCAGATCGGCGTCGGTCTGCGGGTGTTCAGCTACAACGTCGACGGCGTGATCGGGTATCTCATCAACCCGAGGCTCGTCGAAGTCCGCGGTGAACCCGAGGAGATCGGCGAGGGATGCCTCTCGGTCCCAGGTCTCTGGTTCCCGACGCCGCGCCATCCCTACGCACGTGCGGTCGGTGTGGACCTCGACGGCGAGGAGCTGGTCGTGGAGGGCGAAGGTCTGCTCGCGCAGGCGTTGCAGCACGAGACCGACCACCTCGACGGGATGCTCTACCTCGACCGCTTGTCGAAGGAACACCGGCGCGAGGCGATGCGGCAGGTCCGCGAGAGCGACTGGTTCTAAGCGCCCCGCGAGACGCACGAGGCGCAGCACTGCGGGCCCGGCGAACGGAGGTCCGGACGCCGACCCCCAGACGGGTCACTTCAGGGACATCCCCTGGGTCTCGGGGGAGCCCGCTCCGAGGTACATGCCCTCGATCGTCTCCGCGAAGTCCTTCAGGATCACGTTGCGCTTGATGCTCAGCTTCGGGGTGAGGTGCCCGCTCGCCTCCGTGAGTTCCTCGTCGAGGATCACGAACTTCCGGATCGACTCCGCGCGGGACACCTTGGTGTTCGCCTCGTCGATGGCGCGCTGGACGGCGGCGAGGACGGCGGGGTTCCGTGCCGCGTCCTGAGCGCTCATCGACGCGTCCTGCCCGTTGTTGGCGAGCCAGGAGGGCAACATCTCGGTGTCGAGGGTGATGAGCGCGCTGATGAACGGCTTCTGGTCGCCGACGACGACCACCTGGCCGACGACCGGTGTCGCGCGGATCGGGTCCTCGAGCGCGGCCGGGGCCACGTTCTTCCCGCCCGCGGTGACGATGATCTCCTTCTTGCGGCCCGTGATGGTCAGGAAGCCGTCGGTGTCGAACGACCCGATGTCGCCGGTGCGGAACCAACCGTCGTCGAAGGCCTCGGCCGTCGCCTCGGGGTTCTTCCAGTACTCCTTGAAGACGTTGATACCGCGGACCTCGACCTCGCCGTCGTCGGCGATGCGCAGGGAGACTCCGGGCAGTGCGGGGCCGACGGTGCCGATCTTCGACTTCTGCGCGAGGTTGACGGTGGCCGGCGCGGTGGTCTCGGTCAGGCCGTAGCCCTCGAGGATCACGATGCCGAGCGCGT
Source organism: Plantibacter sp. LMC-P-059a (assembly GCF_030209505.1). Taxonomy (NCBI): domain Bacteria; kingdom Bacillati; phylum Actinomycetota; class Actinomycetes; order Micrococcales; family Microbacteriaceae; genus Plantibacter; species Plantibacter sp. LMC-P-059a. The sequence continues at coordinate 33,500 of NZ_JARVRZ010000007.1, forward strand.
GGAAGAAGTGGCCGAGTCGCGGGCCGAGGGGAGCGCTCCCCGAGACCGCGTAGCGGACGCGGCCACCCATCGCCGTGCGGATCTTCGACAGCACCAGGCGGTCGAGGACGCGGAACTTGAGCTTCAGACCGAGGGGGACCGTCCCGGACTCGAGCGCCTTCGAGTAGGCGATGCCCGTCTCGGCTGCCGCGCGGAAGATCTTGCCCTTCCCGCCCGCCTCCGCCTTCTGCTCCGAGGAGTTGTAGACCTTCTCGAACACGCGTGGCACGGCGAGCAGGAAGGTGGGCTTGAAGGTGCCGAGCGAGGGGAGGAGCTGCTTGGTGTCGGGCTGGTGCCCCGTCTTCACCCCGGAGTGCACGCACAGCACCGCGATGAACCGAGCGAAGATGTGGGCGGTCGTGATGAAGAGGAGGGTCGAGGCGCCGGGAGCGGACACGACGTCCTTGAGCGCTACCGCGGAGTTCCGAGAAAGCTCGACGAAGTTCGAGTGGGTGAGCACACAACCCTTCGGACGACCGGTCGATCCCGAGGTGTAGATGAGGGTCGCCATGTCCGAGCCCACCGCGAGGTTGCGACGGCGTTCGATCTCGGCGTCGGGGACGTCGACTCCGGCGGCGGAGAGCTTGTCGAGGTCGCCGAGGTCGATCTGCCACACCCGCGTCACCTCGGGGAGGTCGCCGTGGACCTCGTCGAACCGGGCGAACTGGTCGGGGGTCTCGACCATGACGCTCGTCGCGCCGGAGTCGCCCAGGATCCACTGGACCTGGCTCGGCGAGCTCGTCTCGTAGATGGGGACGAGCAGTGCGCCCGCGAACCAGGCGGCGAAGTCGATGAGCGTCCACTCGTAGCGGGTCTTGCACATGAGCCCGATCTTGCTGCCGGGCTCGATGCCGGCCGCGACGAAGCCCTTCGCGAGCGCGACGACCTGTGCGTGGAACTCGGCGGTGGTCACATCCACCCACTCCGAACCACGTGGCACGGCGAACAGTGGGGCGTTCGGTGCAGCGGCCAACCGCTTCACGAGCAGATCGGTCGCATTGGCGGATGGGTCTGCTGCGACGACTGCAGGGACGTCGAACTGTTCCACGGCAACTCCTTCGGTACCAGGTCGGCAAGATGTGGCTCCATCCTAGGGCACCGGTATTCACGCGGTTTCTGTGGCGCGCAGCGGCTCAGTAGACTCGACTGCGGCGTGCGGAGGACCGACGCTCGAGCCGACGGATCTGCGCATGGCAGCGACGTCGGCGCCACAGGACAGGGAGACGGCATCGTTATGGCCAACGCGATCGGCATCGACATCGGCGGGACGAAGATCGCGGGCGGTGTCGTCGACGACGAGGGCCGGATCCTCGCGGCCGGGCGCACGCCGACGCAGGCCGCCGATCCCGACGCCATCATCGAGGACGTCGTCGCCATGGTCCGGTCGCTGGACGACGGCAGCATCAAGAGTGTCGGCGTCGCCGCGCCGGGGTTCTTCGACGCCACCCGCTCCACGGTCTTCTACTCACCGAACATCGCCTGGCGGAACGAGCCCTTGCAGGCGCGACTCGCGGCCCGCTTGCCCGACAAGATCGTCACGATCGAGAACGACGCGAACGCCGCAGGCTGGGCCGAGTTCCGCTTCGGCGCCGGTCGCGACGAGCGCAGCATGGTCATGGTCACGATCGGTACGGGTGTGGGCGGGGCGATCGTCCTGGACGACCGGCTGCTCACGGGCGGCTTCGGCAGCGGGGCGGAGCTCGGACACATGCGGCTCATCCCCGACGGGCTGCCCTGTGGCTGCGGTGCCCGCGGCTGCGTCGAGCAGTACTGCTCGGGGAACGCGCTGTTGCGCCTCGCCAACGGCGCCGCGGACGCAGGCGGCGACGGTGCCGCCCTCGCGCGGGCACGCGCTGCCGCAGGAGGCGTCTTGAACGGTCACCACGTCTCCGCCCTGCTGGAGGCCGGTGACCCCGGTGCCCTCCGGTGCCTCCGCGAACTCGCCGGCCTGCTGGGCCAGGCCCTCGCGAGCATGTCGGCCATCCTCGACCCGAACGTGTTCGTCATCGGTGGTGGCGTCGCCCAGGCCGGAGACCTCCTGCTCGACCCGGTGCGCGAGGCGTTCCTGGCCCACCTCCCGGCGCGCGGCTTCCACCCCGAGCCGAGCTTCAGCATCGCCGAGCTCGTGAACGACGCCGGTGTCATCGGTGCCGGGGATCTCGCCAGGAGCGCCCTCGTCGTCGGCTGACGGCTGCGGGCAGACGGAGGAGCACGATGTTCTACTGGTTCATGAAGTACCTGGTCGCCGGTCCGATCCTCAAGACGATCTTCCGTCCCTGGGTGATCGGTGCCGAGAACATCCCGGAGCACGGTGGCGCGATCATCGCGAGCAACCACCTGTCCTTCATCGACTCGGTCATCCTGCCGCTGTGTGTCGACCGGCGCATCTCCTTCCTGGCCAAGAGCGAGTACTTCCGCGGGAAGGGGTTCGGTGGCTGGGCGACGAAGACCTTCATGCTGGGCACCGGGCAGCTCCCGATCGACCGCTCGGGCGGCAAGGCCTCCGAGGCGTCGCTCAACACCGGCTTGGCTGTCCTCGGTGGCGGCAACCTCCTCGGGATCTACCCGGAGGGCACCCGCAGTCCCGACGGCACCATGTACCGCGGACGCACCGGGGTCGCGCGCATGGTGCTCGAGGCGGGCGTGCCCATCGTCCCCATCGCGATGATCGACACGGAGAAGGTCATGCCGATCGGGACGAAGCTGCCGCGCATCCGCCGGATCGGCATCGTCATCGGGAAACCGCTCGACTTCTCGCGGTTCGCCGGGATGGAGGGCGACCGCTTCATCCTCCGGAGCGTGACCGACGAGCTGATGGTCGAACTCCGGAAGCTCTCCGGTCAGGACTACCGCGACGTCTACGCGACGAGCGTCAAGGAGCGCGCCGCGTCGGCGTGACGCTAAGCTGAAAAACCGGGCCGCGATCGCGGCCCGTTCCCCCGTCCGGGCGAGCTCCGGAGCGCGTCCGGTCGAAGAGAGACAGGAAATCCGTGTCCCACGCTACAGAACCAGTCGTCATGGCCGAACCCTCGGTGATCGCCGGACTGGACTATTGGCGTGAGCTGCCGATCAAGCAGCAGCCGTCGTGGCCGGACCAGGCGGCAGTGGCCCGCGCGTCGGCCGAACTCGCCACGCTCCCGCCACTCGTCTTCGCCGGCGAGGTCGACATCCTGCGCGACCGGCTGGCCCGTGCGGCGAGCGGGAACGCGTTCCTGCTACAGGGCGGCGACTGCGCCGAGACCTTCGCTGGTGCCACGGCCGAGCAGATCCGCAACCGGGTGAAGACGGTCCTCCAGATGGCCGTCGTCCTGACGTACGGTGCGTCCATGCCCGTCGTCAAGATGGGCCGGATGGCCGGTCAGTTCGCCAAGCCGCGCTCGAACGACTCCGAGACGCGGGGCGACGTCACCCTGCCCGCCTACCGCGGCGACATCGTCAACGGCTACGACTTCACACCGGAGTCGCGGACCGCCGACCCTGCACGCCTCGTGAAGGGGTACCACACCTCGGCCTCCACGCTGAACCTCATCCGTGCGTTCACGCAGGGTGGGTTCGCCGACCTCCGCGAAGTGCACAGCTGGAACAAGGGCTTCGCGGCCAACCCGGTGAACCACCGCTACGAGGGGCTCGCTCGCGACATCGACCGCGCGATCAAGTTCATGGAAGCGGCGGGTGCCGACTTCGATCAGCTGCGCGGCGTCGAGTTCTACTCCAGCCACGAGGCGCTGCTCATGGACTACGAGCGTCCGATGACGCGCATCGACTCCCGGACGGGGACGCCGTACAACACCTCGGCGCACTTCGTGTGGATCGGTGAGCGCACGCGCGAGCTCGACGGCGCGCACGTCGACTTCCTCTCCCGGGTCCGCAACCCGATCGGCGTGAAGCTCGGCCCGACCACCTCGGCCGACGACATGCTCCGACTCATCGACAAGCTCGACCCGGAGCGCGAGCCGGGACGCCTCACGTTCATCACGCGCATGGGCGCCGGCAAGATCCGGGACGCCCTCCCGCCGTTGCTCGAGGCGATCAAGGGCGCCGACGCGACGCCCTTGTGGGTGACCGACCCGATGCACGGCAATGGACTCACGACGCCGACCGGCTACAAGACCCGTCGTTTCGACGACGTGGTCGACGAGGTCAAGGGCTTCTTCGAGGCGCACCGCGCCGCGGGGACCCACCCCGGCGGCATCCACGTCGAGCTCACCGGCGACGACGTGACGGAGTGCCTGGGCGGCTCGGAGCAGATCGACGAGGCGACCCTCGCGACCCGATACGAGTCCCTCTGCGACCCGCGCCTGAACCACATGCAGTCGCTCGAGCTCGCCTTCCTCGTGGCGGAGGAGCTCGCCGCCGCGAAGTAGTCCTGATCGACGAAGCGCCCATGCCTGGGAGACCGGGCATGGGCGCTTTGTCGTGCAACGTGCGGCGGACGCCGTACCGCTCGTGGTCGTGACTAGAGACCGAAGTCCGTGATGTTCACGGTCGAGCCCTTCTTCACCGACTTGCCTGCGGGTGGGTCCGTCTTCTTCACCTTGAAGAGGTCCCTGAACGACTCGTTCACCGCGATGTCGCCGACGGTGAACCCCGCGTCCTGCAGGGTCTTGATGGCCTGGTTGATCGTCTGACCGGTGGTGTCCGGGATCGCGACGAGCTCGACACCCTTCGAGACGATGAGGGTGACATCGTCGCCCGGGATGAACGCCGTCTCGTTGCCGTCGGCATCGGTCTTCGCCTGGATGCCGATCACCTGCCCGGACGGGATGGTGTCGTCGAATGCCTCCTCGGAGGTACCGACCCCAAGCCCGACGGCTTCGAGCGCGTCACGTGCCTGGTCGGGCGTCATGCCGGAGACCGACGGCACCTGGCCGGCGGAGACGAGCAACGTCACGGAGGAGCCCTGGAACGACGGCCCGCCCTGGCCGTAGTCGGCGCCGGAGGTCGTGTCGGACGCGGCCAGGACGATGTCCTTGGCGATGCTCGGGTCGAACTGCTGGTTCACGGTCGAGACCGTGACGCCCAGCGCTTGGAGCTGCTGCTCGGCGTCCGACTGGGTCAACCCGGCGAGCACTGGGATGTCCACGGGCTGTGGTCCTTGCGAGACCAGGACGGTCACGGTCGCACCCTTGTCGATCTTCGAGCCTGCCGGCGGGTCGCTGCCGGCGACGGTACCGGCTGGGACGGTGAGACTGTAGGTCGCGCCCTGGGCCGGGACGAATCCGAGCTCGGTGAGCTTCGACGCCGCTTGGTCGTAGTTGAGCTCCGTGACCCCGGGGACCTCCACGAGCGAGCCGGGGCCCTGTCCGAAGTACCAACCGGTGCCGCCCGCGAGTGCCGCGAGCATGAGCACGATCGTGAACAGGGCGACACCCACCCGGCTGCGCTTGCGAGTCTTCACGGCGAGCTTGCCGGGTCCGTCCGTCGCGTCCGCACGCACCGGGACCTGTTGCGGCTTGGTCCCGCGCCCGATCACCTGCGTGACGTCGTCGGCGTGCTCGCTGGAGTAGGAGGCGGGCATGACGATGGTCGGCTGTGCCCCCGTGGCGACGGAGGTGAACCCGAGGTTCGACTCGATCGACCGCAGTCGCTCGAGCATCTCACCGGCGTTCGACGGGCGGTCGTCCGGCTCGCGTTCGGTCGCCCAGAAGACGAGGTCGTCGAGCTCCTTCGGTACCGCCGGGTTCTTCGCGCTCGGAGCCGGCACCGACTCGTTCGCGTGCTGGTAAGCGATCTGCATCGGCTGCTCGCCCTTGTACGGCTGCTCACCGGTGAGCATCTCGTAGAGCATGATGCCGAGGGCGTAGATGTCGCTCCGGGCGTCGGCCTGTCCGCGGGTGACGAGTTCGGGGGAGAGGTAGGCGATCGTCCCGAGGAGCGCCTGGCCGGTCGCCGTGTTCGCACTCGCCGCCCTCGCGAGTCCGAAGTCGCCGATCTTGATGCGTCCGTCGTCGGCCAGGAGGACGTTCTCGGGCTTGACGTCGCGGTGCACGATGCCGGCCCGGTGCGCTGCCGCGAGACCCGAGAGCACGGCGTCGAGGATGTCGGCCGCCTGACGCGGGGTGAGGGTGCCGTTGTCGCGGATGAGGTCGCGGAGGGTGATGCCCGGCAGGTGCTCCATGACGAGGTACGCCATGTCGGAGTCCTGGCCCTGGTCGAACACGCTCACGACGTGCGGGTTCGCCAGTCGGGCCGCCGAGCGCGCCTCCTGGATGAAGCGGTTCTTGAACGTGGTGTCGTCGGACAGGTGGCCGTGCATGACCTTGATCGCGACACGCCGTTCCAGGCGCAGGTCGGTGGCCAGATAGACCGTGGCCATGCCGCCCCGGGCGATTCGTGAGCGCACCTGATATCTCCCGTCGAGGAGACGCCCGATCATCGGATCGGTCTGCTGATTGCTACTCACCAGTCGAGTGTATGGAACGACGACCACGAAGAGCTGTCAACACCCCGGGATGGGGCGGAGGCGGGGCGATCGTTACCCGAACGCGATCCACCGCGCGGGCGGAGCACCCGGCGGGACGTCGACGTGGACGGTGCCGAGCGGGCCATGGTCGTGGCAGACTGCTCTGCGTGACTGAGCAGAATACCGAACTCGTGTGGTTCACCCTTCCCGACCTGGCGACCGAACTCGGGCTGCCGATCCGACGCATCCGTCAGTACCTCGAGGAACGCGACCTCCTGGCCGTGCGTCGCGATGGCGTCCTGCAGGTGCCGTCGTCGTTCATCTCGGACGGTGGACCGGTCCACAACCTCCGTGGCACCCTGACCCTGTTGTCCGACAACGGGTTCGACGACGAGGCTGCGATGGTCTGGATGCTCGAGGAGGACGACGCCATCGGGACGTCGCCGATCGAGGCACTGCGTGCTGGCCGCCGTTCCGAGGTCCGTCGCGTCGCCCAGGCGCTCGCCTGACGAACACCGTCTGAGGATCGCCGGCATGACCGCCGACGGTCCGGCGCGGCTCAGGTCTCGCGGCGGGCCACCGAGACGGCGAGGCCGCGCAGGTGGGCTCGTGCGTCATCGTTGATCGGGGCTTCGCCCAGTGCTGAGAGCGCACGCGCGACGTGATCCTGGATGAGCTTCTCCACCTGGTCGACCGCGCCGCTGTCGCGGATCGTCGCCTGGAGCAGACCGATCTGGTCGTCATCCAGCTCCGGGTCGCCGAGCATCTCGTCGAGGATGGTCCGAGCTCCCGGCTGCAGCGCCTCCCGCGTGAGGGCGATGAGGATGGTCCGCTTCCCCTCACGGAGATCGTCGCCGCTCGGTTTGCCGGTCACGGCCGGGTCGCCGTAGACACCGAGCAGGTCGTCTCGGAGCTGGAAGGCGATGCCGAGCGGGAGGCCGTAGGCGCGCAAGGACGCGAGTTGTTGTTCGCTCCCTCCGCCGAGGAGGGCGCCGAGGGCGAGCGGCGACTCGATGCTGTACTTGGCGGACTTGTAGATCAGGACCCGCTCGGCCCGACGGCGCTGCTCGTCGTCCGCGGCGTCGCGCCACGCGCGCTCCTCGAGGATGTCGAGGTACTGTCCCGCCGTGACCTCGGTCCGCATGCGGTTGAACTCGGTACGCGCGGCGCGCGCGGCGCGTCGGTCGTCGAGGAGGTCGAGTCCGTCGTCGAGCAGTTCGTCGCTCCACCCCAGCAGTAGATCGCCGAGGAGCGTGGCCGCGCCGGTGCCGAAGGTGTCGGGGTCGCCGTCCCACCGGCTGCGACGGTGCAGTTCGGCGAAGGAGACGTGCGCGGACGGGCCGCCGCGGCGGGTGTCCGAGTTGTCGATGATGTCGTCGTGGACGAGTGCCGCCGCGTGGAAGAGCTCGAGGGCTCCGCAGGCCGCGATGACGGTGTCGATACCGCCCTGACCACCTGCGTGCCGACCGGTCGAGACGGCTTGCCAGCCCCGGAAGCAGAACTGCGCCCGGAACCGCTTCCCACCGCTGAGAAATTCCCGGGAGAAGTCGAGGAACGGGGAGAGCTCCGGGCCGATCTGCGCGACAATGGAGCTTCGCGAGGAGAGAAAGTCGGAGAGCCCGCGGCCCACCAGGGTGGCGAGTTCATTGCTTTCGATCACGCACCTAGCCTAGTCATGCTTCGGTGACTAGACTCGATCAACAACGTCGCGTCGTGTGACCTTGAGGGGAATCAGATGCCACTTTCTGAGCAGGAGCAACGGCTCCTCGACGAGATGGAACGCCACCTCTACCGCAGCGATGCCGAATTCGTCTCCAAGGTCAGCGCTGGCGCAGGCAAGCCGAGTTATCGCGGGATCGCGCTCGGCTCCCTCATCGCGGTGGTCGGGGCGATCGGCCTCGTACTCGGAGTCGTGATCCAGCAGCCGCTCGTCGGCCTGCTCGGGTTCGCGATCATGCTGACCGGCGTGCTGGTGGCGACGAAGCCGACCCGCGCACCGCTCGAACAGCCGAGCCCTCGTCAGACGGCGCCGGCTGGCGGCCAGAAGTCGTCACGGCTCATGGACCGCTTCAACGACCGCTGGGACAAGCGGCAGTCCGGCGACGAGCGGTAGCTAGGCCCTGGCGGTCCCGCCGGACAGCGGCCCTCCGCTCGCGTCCACGCGACTCCACTTCCCTCCCTCGCGGCTCCGCCGCACCACGACCCAGAACGGGGTCGATCTTCGGATCGGCCCCGTTTCGTCGTTAACGCGGCGCAGAAGTGCTCCCCGGTCGTCCTGAACCCTCCATTTCCCTCCACCCCGTGAAGCCCAGTCTTCCCGGGGTTTTTTGCGCGTCCAGCGAGGCAAAACACCCCAATATGCTGCGGCGGTGGTGCAAAGTGGAGTAAAGTGGAGCCCAACCAAGATGTTGGCCGAAACGATTGGGGGCGGGGGCGTATGTTCCTCGGTAGTCACGCCCCCAAACTCGACGAAAAAGGCCGCATCATCCTGCCGGCGAAGTTCCGCGAGGAACTCTCCGGCGGGGTCGTCATGACCAGGGGCCAGGAGCACTGCATCTACGTCTTCAGCACTCGGGAGTTCGAAGCCCTCCACGAGAAGATCCGGCAGGCCCCGGTCACCAGCAAGCAGGCGCGTGACTACCTCCGCGTGTTCCTCTCCGGAGCCAGCGCCGAGACGCCCGACAAGCAGCACCGCGTGACCATCCCTTCGAACCTCCGTCAGTACGCCGGGCTCAGTCGCGACCTCGTCGTCATCGGAGCCGGGAGCCGTGCGGAGATCTGGGATGCCGAGGCATGGGAGTCCTACCTCGCCGAACAGGAGAGCGTCTTCTCCGAGACCGCCGAGGAGGTGATCCCCGGACTCTTCTAGTGCCCTGCCCCCTGACTCCCAGCCGTCACGCCCTGACACACTTCCCCGGTGCCAGGTCGGATCCCGCCCTGACACACTTCCCCGGTGCCAGGTCGGAACGGATGGGGATCAGGGGCCAGGGACCGTCCGGACGACGCATATGGCCATCAACGACATCCACACCCCAGTCCTCCTCGAGCGCTGCATCGAGTTGCTCGCTCCCGCCGTGTCCCACGAGGGCGCGGTCCTCATCGACGCCACGCTCGGCATGGCCGGTCACGCCGAGGCCATGCTCGAGCGGTTCCCCCAGCTCACGCTCATCGGCCTCGACCGCGACCTCGACGCGCTCGACATCGCCCAGGAGCGGCTCGCCAGGTTCGGCAACCGCGCCCGCTTCGTCAAGGCCGTCTACGACGACATCGACGAGGCCAGCGAGGAGCTCGGTTTCCCCGAGGTCGACGGCATCCTCTTCGACCTCGGTGTCTCCTCGCTGCAGCTCGACCGGACGGAACGCGGGTTCTCCTACTCGCAGGACGCTCCACTCGACATGCGGATGGACGCATCGAGTGAGCTGACCGCCGAGACGATCCTCGCGACCTACGACGAGGTCGCGCTGCGGAAGATCTTCTGGGAGTACGGCGACGAGAAGCTGGCGCAGCGCTACGCACGACGCATCGTCGAGGAACGTCAGCGCAGTCCGCTGACGAGTTCCGGCCAGCTCGTCGACCTCATCGACCGAGCCACGCCTGCCGCTGCGCGCCGCACCGGACACCCCGCCAAGCGCGTCTTCCAGGCTCTCCGCATCGAGGTCAACGCCGAGCTGTCCGTCCTCGAGTCCGCGGTGCCGCGGGCGCTCGACCTGTTGCGGGTCGGCGGTCGGATCGTGTTCCTGTCCTACCAGTCGTTGGAGGACCGGATCGTCAAGCGCGAGCTCCAGGCACGGGCGAAGTCGACCACGCCGGCCGGCCTGCCGGTCGAACTCCCCGAACACAGCGCGGAGCTGAAGCTCCTCGTCAAGGGCGCGGAACTCGCCACCGACGCCGAGATCGATGAGAACCCCAGAGCGAAACCCGTGCGACTCCGCGCGGCCGAACGGCTGAGGAGGCCAGCATGAGCGGAGCGACCGCAGCACTCGATCTCGCACCGGAACGACTCGGACGCGCACGGCCGCAGCCGAGCCGTGTCGAGCCGGAGCGTCGGCACATCCGTGCCGTCGTGCCGAGCGCGCGCCCGACGTTGCGCCCTCGACCGATGTACGCGGTCGTCGTCGTCGGTGCCGTCGTGGCGATCGTCGCCGGTCAGCTCCTCCTGAGTGTCGGACTGAGCCAGGGTGCATACCAGATCCAGCAGCTCGAGGGGCAGCAGGTCGAACTCGGCCGCACCTCGGCCGCGCTGGCGGAGGACCTCGACCGCCTCGCGTCGCCCCAGTACCTCGCGGTCAACGCGCAGGCCCTCGGCATGGTCGGCAACTCCCTCCCGACCTACCTCCGGCTCTCCGACGGTGCCGTCCTCGGCACCCCGACGCCCGCGTCGGCTGCCAAGAGCCCCATCTTCAACGCCGCCCTCGTGCCGAACGCCCAGACGGCGACGATCCCTCCAGTGAGCGGCCAGAACGCGCCCGCCGCCGACGGCGCGTCGGGCCAGGAAGCGACCACCCCGCCCGTACCGTTGCAGGACGGGTTGCCGTCGCCCACCACGCGATGACCGGACTGTTCACGGTGCAGGACGGCTCGCCCACATGCAGGGCGAGGCCAGGAGAGGACGCGGCGACGACATCATGGTGAGGCACACGAAGACCACACGGCGCCGCTTGGCGTTCACCATCGTCGCAGTGTCGATCGTCATGACCCTCTTCGTGCTCCGGCTGGTCGACATCCAGGTCGTCCGAGCGAGTGCACTGAGTGCCGAGTCCCTCGAGAAGACCGAGACCGGCGACACGATCCTCGCGACGCGCGGCAGCATCCTCGCCTCCGACGGTTCCGTCCTCGCCGAGGCGGTCATGCGGTACAGCATGGCCGCGTCGCCGAAGGACGCCGGCCCGTTCGAGCGCGACGTCGACGGTACCGAACAGACGATCACGCTCGAGCAGGCCACGAACGAGATCGGCGCCATCATCGGCAAGCCCGGTCCGGAGGTCCTGGCGCTGATCACGGACGCCCTCGCGGCCGACAAGGACTCGCTGTACGCCCTCATCGCCAAGAAGCTCGACCTCGATCAGCTCCGAGCGCTCAAGGCGCTGGAGATCCCGTGGACCACGTTCACCGAGGACCCCTACCGCGTGTACCCCAACGGTGCCGTCGCCGGTAACGTCGTCGGGTTCGTCGGTGAAGAGGGGGAGCCGCAGGCCGGCGTCGAACTCATGGAGGACTCCTGTCTCGCCGGTGCGAACGGCCGCACCACCTACGAGAAGGGCAGCGGGGGTCTGCCGCTGCCCGGCACCACGGTGACGAAGCCCGCGAAGGACGGCGGCGACGTCGTCCTGACGATCGATAAGGACATCCAGTGGTTCTCGCAGCAGTCGCTGGCGGCGCAGGCTGAGGCGGTCGGCGCGAGCTGGGGCATCGTCACCGTCATGGAGGTGAAGACGGGCAAGCTGCTCGCCGTCGCCGAGTACCCGTCCGTCGATCCCGGCAACGTCAGCGCGACGCCCGCCGAGGACCGCGGATCCCGTGCGTTCGCCGCGCCCTTCGAGCCCGGATCGACGTACAAGTCGCTGACCGCTGCGGCCCTGATCGACCAGGGTGTCGCGAGTCCCAACTCGCAGGTCATCGCGCCCTTCCGCTACAAGCCCTCGAACGGTGCGGACATCAACGACAGCGAGTTCCACGCGGACATGCGGCTGACCCTCTCCGGAGTCATGGTGCAGTCGTCCAACACGGGTATCTCGCAGTTCGGCGAGAAGATGAGCGCCGACACCCGGTATGCCTACTTCCAGAAGTTCGGTCAGCTGCAGAAGACTGAGGTCGGATTCCCCAGCGAGTCCGGCGGCCTCATGGCCGACCCCGAGGACTGGGACAACCAGACGGACTACGCGACCATGTTCGGCCAGGGGTTCTCGACGACCGCCGTCCAAGGCGCCAGCCTCTACCAGACGATCGCCAACGGCGGCGTCCGCATGCCCGTGCAGCTCGTCGAGGGCTGCCGGAACGCCGACGGCACCATGACGGACGTCCCGGATGCCAAGGGGACGCAGGTGGTCTCCCCGGATGCGGCCAAGCAGGTCAGCGAGATGCTCGAGATGGTCGACCAGCAGAGCTGGGTCGCGGAGAACGTCGACGTTCCCGGCTACCGGGTCGCCATGAAGACCGGGACGGCGCAGCAGCCCGACGGCGACGGCGGATACAGCTCGAGCTACCTCGTGTCGATGGCCGGATTCGCGCCCGCGGAGGCGCCGCAGTTCGTCGTTTCGGTGAACCTGGCGGACCCGGTTAAGATGAATTCATCGGCTGCGGTCGCTCCCATCTTCCGGGACGTGACCACCCAAGTGCTGAAGAGCAGGGGAGTGCAGCCCTCGACGGAGCCGGCACCGAATCTGCCGCTCGACTTTTGAACGACCTCATGAAGGATGGGCTCAGCGTGAACAATCAGGGCCCGATCAGCCTCAGACCGGAGCATCCCCAGCGACGGGCGCTCTCGCAGCTGGTGACCGATTTCGACCTCGACCTCCACGGCTCCTCCGACGGCGTGGAGATCAGCGGCGTCAGCCTGAGCTCCGGCTCGGTGGAACCGGGTGACCTCTACATCGGTATGCCGGGTGTCCGCACCCACGGAGCCGCGTACGCCGCCCAGGCCGCCGAACGCGGTGCGGTCGCCGTCCTCACCGATGCCGACGGCCTCGACCTGGCCACAGCGGCCGGTCTGCCGATCATCGTCGTGCCGGAGCCGCGTGCAGCGCTCGGGCACCTCGCCGCCTGGGTGTACCGCACGGCTGAGGAACCGCCGACGCTCTTCGGCGTCACCGGCACCAACGGCAAGACGAGCGTGGTGTACCTCCTGAGCGGCATGCTCGCCCAGCTCGGGATCGTCTCCGGGCTGAGCTCCACGGCGGAACGGCGCATCGGCGACCTCGCGGTCACCAGCTCCTTGACCACGCCGGAGGCGAGTGAACTGCACGCCCTGCTCGCTCGCATGCGCGAGTCCGAGGTGCGCGCCGTCGCCATCGAGGTCTCGGCGCAAGCGTTGACGAGGCACCGTGTCGACGGGATCGTCTTCGACGTCGTCGGCTTCACCAACCTCAGTCACGACCACTTCGACGACTACGGGGACTTCGACGAGTACTTCGCCGCCAAGCGCGAACTCTTCGAACCCGACCGCGCACGCCGCGGCGTCGTCACCATCGACTCGGAGTGGGGAGCTCGGCTCGTCGAACAGAGCCGCATCCCCGTGACCACGCTGACGGCACGTCCCGAGGTCGACGCCGACTGGCGGATGACGATCCTCGAGGAGGCCGCCGGCTCGACCACCTTCCGACTGGACGGTCCGGAGGACCGCACCCTCGTGACGAGTGTGCCGCTCCTCGGATGGTTCATGGCCGCGAACGCGGCCCTCGCGATCGTCATGCTCGTCGAGTCCGGTGTGGAGTTCGACATGATCGCGGGAGCGCTCGAGCGCGACGGCGGCATCGACGCCTACATCCCCGGGCGGGCCGAGCGCATTAGCGGCGATCGAGGGCCCGTCGTGTACATCGACTACGGACACAGCCCGGACGCCTTCCTCAACACCCTCGCGGCGATCCGAGCCGTCACGCCAGGACGCGTGTTCATGGTGTTCGGCGCCGACGGCGACCGCGACACGACGAAGCGCCGCGACATGGGCGCGATCGCGGCCCGCGGTGCCGATGTCGTGGTCGTCACCGACTTCCATCCGCGGAGCGAAGACCCGGCGGCCATCCGGCGGGTGCTCCTGGAGGCCGCCCGTGAGGCTTCGCCCGACGGCGAGCTGCACGAGGTGGCCGACCCGGCGACCGCGTTCCGTACGGCGCTCGCGCTGGCCGGGCCGGGCGACACGATCCTCTATGCCGGACCAGGGCACGAGGACTACCACGAGGTCGCCGGCGTGAAGATCCCGTACTCCGCCCGCGACGATTCGCGCGAGGCACTGCGTGAGGCCGGGTGGCTCTCATGATCGACCTGACCCTCACCGAGATCGCCGCGGCGACGAACGGTCGGCTGCTCGCCGGTTCCGCGCACGCGGACCTCGTCGTCTCCGGCCTCGCCGACACCGACTCCCGACTCATCACCCCGGGCGACATCTTCGTCGCGAAGCCGGGCGAGGAGACCGACGGACACCTGTTCGCCGACGCCGCCGTCGCGAACGGCGCCGCGTTGCTCATCGTGGAGCGGGAACTGCCGGTCGCCGTTCCGCAGATCCTCGTCGAGGACTCCGTCACCGCCCTCGGGGCCCTCGCCACCGAGGTCATCCGTCGGGTCCGCTCGCACGGCGTGCTCCGGATCGTGGGCATCACGGGCTCCAACGGCAAGACCACCACCAAGAACCTCCTCGCCGCCGTCCTGGAACGGGTCGGGGAGACCGTCAGCCCGAAGGCCTCGTTCAACAACGAGGTCGGCGCGCCGATCACGATGCTCCGGGTCACGGACTCGACGAGGTTCCTCGTCGCAGAGATGGGTGCGAGTGGCATCGGCGAGATCGCCCGGCTCATCCGCATGGCGAAGCCCGACATCGGCGTCGTCCTGAAGGTCGGCCTCGCCCATGCGGGCGAGTTCGGCGGCATCGAGGCGACCGTCACGGCCAAGACCGAGATGGTCTCCGATCTCCTCCCGGACGACGTCGCCATCCTCAACCTCGACGACGCCCGCGTCGCCGGTATGGCCGACGCGACCCGGGCGCGTGTGCTCTGGTTCGGTCTCGACGACCGGGCTGCGGTGCGGGCGACCGACGTGGTCGCGACCGCTTCCGGGACCGCCTTCACCCTGCACCTCCCCGACGGCTCGTCGGCACCGGTCAGCTTCAAGGTGCTCGGCGAACACCACGTCATGAACGCTCTCGCCGCTGCGGCGGCGGCGCACGACCTCGGGGTCCCGATCGACGTCGTCGTCGACGCGCTCGAGAGCGTGAGCCGCGCGGAGCGCTGGCGCATGGAACCGCTCGGCGGCCGCGACGGCGTCTCCATCATCAACGACGCGTACAACGCGAGCCCCGACTCGATGTCGGCCGCGATCAGGACCCTCGCGCAGATCGGGGCGGAGCGCGGTCGGACGATCGCCGTCCTCGGCGCCATGAGCGAACTGGGCGACTGGGCGGGGGAGGAGCACGATCGCATCGGGCTGCAGGTCGTGCGTCTCGGCATCGGTCGCCTCGTCGTCGTCGGACCGGAAGCCCGGCGGATGCACATCACCGCCATCAACGAGGGTTCCTGGGACGGTGAGTCGGTGTACTTCCCGACCGCGGACGAGGCGTTCGACTATCTGAGCACGGAGATCGCCGCCGGCGACACCGTGCTCGTGAAATCCTCCAACGCGGCCGGTCTCCGGTTCCTGGGGGATCGACTGGGGGAGCTGTACACATGAGAGTCCTCTTGGCGGCTGGAGCGATCTCGCTCGCGTTCTCCCTCTTCCTGACACCGCTCTTCATCAAGGCGTTCCGCAAGCTCGCGTGGGGCCAGTTCATCCGCGATGACGGGCCCCAGAGCCACCACACCAAGCGTGGTACCGCCACCATGGGTGGGGTCATCATCATCGTGGGCACCCTTGTGGGGTTCTTCGCGAGCTACCTGATCTTCCAGGAGCAGGTCGGTGTCTCCGCGCTGCTCGTGCTGTTGATGATGGTGGGCCTCGGCATCGTCGGTTTCATCGACGACTTCCTCAAGGTCCGCAAGAAGCAGAGCCTCGGTCTCGGCGGGTGGGCGAAGGTCGCCGGACAGCTGATCGTGGCGACGGTCTTCGCCGTCCTCGCCATCAACTTCCCGAACACCGAGGGGTTCACCCCGGCCTCGACGAACATCTCGGTGATCCGCGACATCCCGATCAACTTCATGGCGATCGGCATCCCGATCATCGGTGTCCTGCTCTACATCCTCTGGACCTCGGTGATCGTGGCGGCGACGTCGAACGGCGTGAATGTCACCGACGGCCTCGACGGACTCGCGACCGGCGCCTCCATCCTCGCGATCGGCTCGTACATCATCATCGGGTTCTGGCAGTTCAACCAGTCCTGCTTCAGCTCCTCCCTCGCCTCCGACGTGGCCTACAAGTGCTACGACGTGCGGGACCCCCTGGACCTGGCCGTGGTGGCGGCGGCGATCGTCGGTGCCCTCATCGGATTCCTCTGGTGGAACACCTCGCCGGCGCAGATCTTCATGGGCGACAGCGGCTCGCTCGCCCTCGGTGGAGCACTCGCGGCCCTCGCCATCCTCAGCAAGACCGAGCTGCTCCTCGTGCTCGTCGGCGGACTCTTCGTCATCGAGGCCGGTTCGGTCATCGTGCAACGTGTGTACTTCAAGGCGACCCGTGGCAAACGGATCTTCCTCATGAGCCCCATCCACCACCACTTCGAGCTCAAGGGCTGGGCAGAGGTGACGGTCGTCGTGCGCTTCTGGATCATCGGCGGACTCCTCGTCGCGGCCGGTGTCGGTTCCTTCTACCTCGAGTGGCTGAGCCGATGAGCGCCGACCGCCTCGACGATCTGCACAGCTGGCACGCCGACTGGCGAGGCCTGCGGGTCGCGGTCCTCGGCCTCGGTATGACCGGCTTCTCGGTGGCCGACACCCTGACCGAACTCGGCTCGGAGGTCCTCGTCCTCGCCGGCGAGGCCGCCGACGAACGGTCGGAGCTCGTCGGGGTGATCGGTGCCCGGCTGGTCCAGCGCGACCTCACGAGCGTGCCGGCCGAACTCGTCGAGTTCGGTCCGGAGCTGGTCGTCGTCTCTCCGGGATTCCATCCCGACCACCCGGTGGTGCTCTGGGCCCACGAGACGGGTGTCCCCGTGTGGGGCGACATCGAACTCGCCTGGCGCGTCCGCGACAAGGTGGGCACACCGGCCGAGTGGATCTGCGTCACCGGCACCAACGGCAAGACCACGACCGTCCAGCTCACGGCGTCGATGCTCGTGGAGGCCGGGTTCCGGGCCGCCCCCTGCGGCAACATCGGGGTTCCGGTCCTCGACGCGGTCCGCGACCCGCAGGGGTTCGACTTCTTCGTCGTCGAGTTGTCGAGCTACCAACTGCACACGCTGGGTCTGCAGGGCGGGCGGAGCATCGTGACGCCGCTCGCGAGCGTGTGCCTGAACGTCGCCGACGACCATCTCGATTGGCACGGCTCGGCTGAGGCCTACCGTGCGGCGAAGGCCGTCGTCTACGAGAACACCACGGTCGCCTGCGTGTACAACCGCGCCGACGCCGCGACGATGTCGATGGTCGAGGACGCGGAGGTGACCGAGGGGGCTCGCGCCGTCGGGTTCGGCCTCGACGTCCCGGGACCGAGCGATTTCGGTGTGGTCGACGGGATCCTCGTCGACCGCGCCTTCCTCGACGACCGCCGGACGAGCGCCCTCGAGATCACCACGGTGGAGGCGCTCGCGCAGCGGGGTCTCGCAGCTCCGCACATCGTCGCGAACATCCTCGCCGCTGCGGCGCTCGCCCGTGCTGCGGGCATCCCGCTCGAAGCGGTGCGCGACACCCTGCTGTCGTTCGGTCTCGACGCCCACCGGATCCAGCTCGTCGCCCGCAGCCTCGAGGTCGACTGGGTCGACGACTCCAAAGCCACCAACCCGCATGCGGCCGACGCCTCGCTGGCCGCCTACCGTTCCGTCGTCTGGATCGTCGGAGGACTCCTCAAGGGCGTCTCGATCGATCGGCTCGTCGAGCGGCACGCGGATCACCTCCGCGCCGCGGTCGTGATCGGGGCGGACCGTTCGGAGGTCCTCGACGCATTCGCGCGACACGCGCCGACGCTGACCGTCATCGAGGTCGACGAAGCGGAGACTGAATCCGTGATGCCGGAGGCCGTTCGACGGGCCGCCGAGGTCGCGCAGGCGGGGGACACCGTCCTCCTCGCTCCTGCCGCAGCCTCGATGGACCAGTTCTCCGACTACGGCCACCGTGGTCGCCTGTTCCAGGCCGCCGTCGAAGCAGAGCTGGGAGGTGAGGCGGATGATCGATCCGCCTCGCGCTGACCCGCGCCGCTCGCGGTCTGCATCGGCGTCCGGACGGTCGGCCGACGCGCCGAGCGGTGGAGGTCCGGAAGCGTCGGTGTCGCCGAGAGGCATGTCGAGTGCGCGCATCTCCCTCGGCAAGGTGCTCCGACCGGAGTCGAAGAACTACTTCCTCCTGCTCGGAGTGACCCTCTTCCTCGTCGGGCTCGGACTCGTGATGGTGCTGTCCTCCTCGTCCGTCGAATCGTACGAGGCTGGAGACGGTTACTTCGGCCTCTTCTGGCGGCAGGCGACCTTCGCGATGATCGGTGTCCCGCTGATGCTCATCGTCAGCCGCTTCCCGGCGAAGTTCTGGAAGAAGTGGGCGTGGGTCTTCCTCGTCATCGCGATGGGGCTCCAGCTGCTCGTGTTCACCCCGCTCGGGTACGAGATCGGCGGGAACCGTAACTGGATCGAGATCGGCGGCTTCACGGCGCAGCCCTCCGAGGCGGTCAAGCTCGCCCTCGTCGTGTGGCTCGGCCTGGTCCTGACGGTGAAACAGCCGCGGTTGCTCGAGTGGAAGCACGCGTTGATCCCCGTCATCCCGTTCGCGGGTCTCTCGATCGGTCTCGTCCTGCTCGGTGGCGACCTCGGAACCGTCGTCATCATGGCGCTGATCGTGTTCTCCGCCCTCTACTTCGCCGGCGTCCGACTCCGGTACATCGCGATCCCGGTGGTCGCCGGCGCCGTGCTGTTCCTCATCATGGCCATCACGAGTGCGAACCGCATGCAGCGCATCATGGCGTTCTTCGGGGACGGCAAGGGTGACTACGAGAACGCCGACTGGCAGTCGACCCACGGCACCTGGGCCCTCGCGAACGGCGGGCTCTGGGGCGTCGGCCTCGGGAACTCCCGGGCCAAGTACGGTTGGTTGCCCGCGATCTCGAACGACTTCATCTTCGCCGCGATCGGCGAGGAGCTGGGCCTCATCGGCGCCGTCCTCGTCCTCGGCCTCTTCGTCTTCCTCGCGGTCATGTTCATCCGCGTCATCCGCTCGAGCGACGACTCGTTCGTCCGGATCACCACCGGCGCGGTCATGGCGTGGATCATCGGTCAGGCGCTCGTCAACATCGGCGTCGTCCTCGGTGTCCTCCCGGTCCTCGGCGTCCCGTTGCCGTTGCTCTCCTCTGGTGGTACCGCTCTGCTGACGACCCTCGTCGCGATCGGGATCATCCTGTCCTTCGCCCGAGAACGCGGCCGGACGGGCCAACCGCAGCCCCGTCGCGCTCCCGTCAGACGCCCCCAATCCTCCGGAGTCGCCCGATGACCACCTACCTCCTCGCCGGTGGCGGCACGGCAGGGCACGTCAATCCATTGCTCGCCGTCGCCGACGGCCTCCGAGCCAGGGACCCCGAGGCGACCATCCTCGTGGTCGGCACTGCCGAGGGGCTCGAGGCCAGGCTCGTCCCGGAGCGCGGCTACGAGCTGCTCACGATCCCCAAGCTGCCCTTCCCCCGACGCCCGAACCTCGACGCCGTGCGGTTCCCCGGACGACTGCGGCGAGCGGTCGCCGAGGTGGTCGCGATGATCCGCGAGCACGACGTCGACGTCGTCATCGGGTTCGGCGGCTACGCGGCTGCACCGGCGTACACCGCGGCGAAGCGGGCGGGCGTCCCGCTGGTCATCCACGAGGCCAACGCGCGGCCGGGTCTCGCGAACCGACTCGGCGCGCGATACACGCCGTACGTGGGTGTGGCGTTCCACCGGACGCCGATCAAGCACGCCCGGTTCGTCGGCATGCCGCTGCGTCGCGAGATCGAGGACCTCGACCGCGATGCGCTGCGGCCGTCGGCGATCGCCGAATTCGGCCTCGATGCCGATCGTCCGCTGCTCCTCGTCACCGGTGGATCGCTCGGGGCGAGGCGCCTCAACGCGACCATGAGCGAGAGCGCGCAGGACGTCGTCGGTGCCGGCTGGCAGGTCCTCCACATCACCGGTGCGAAGAGCGAGATCCAGGACCCCGGCGTCGAGCATTATCACCTGCTCGAGTACTGCTCGCGGATGGATCTCGCCATCGCCGCGGCCGACTTCGCCGTCTCGCGGGCGGGAAGCGCGACCGTGAGTGAACTGTGCGCCGTCGGACTCCCGGCCGTGTACGTCCCGTACCCGGTGGGGAACGGCGAGCAACGCTTCAACGCGGCCGATGTCGTGCGTGCCGGCGGAGCGGTTATGGTTGATGACGCGCAGTTCGTGCCGGCCTGGGTGCGTGAGCACCTCGTCCCGCTGCTGAACGATCGGCACCGGGTCGACGACCTGGCGGCCCAGTCCAAGAGCGTGGGCGTCGCCGACGGGACGTCTCGCGTCGTCGCCCTCATCGATGAGGCGCTCCAATCATCGGTGCAGCCCTCGCGCGGCCGGTGACCCAGTCCTCTCAGAAAGCGTGACACCGTGATCAAGCCAGACCCCACCGTCGAGATCCCAGCCGACCTCGGCGTCGTCCACTTCGTCGGCATCGGCGGCAGCGGCATGAGCGGGATCGCACGTCTGTTCGTGAGCGCCGGTGCCCGCGTGACCGGCTCCGACGTCCGCGAGTCGAAGAACATCGAGGCGTTGCGCGCCCTCGGCGTCCCCGTCGCCATCGGTCACGATGCCGCCAACGTCGGTGACGCCGACAGCCTGGTCGTGACCGGTGCCCTGTGGGCGGACAACCCGGAGTACCTGCTCGCCAAGGAGCGCGGACTCACGATCCTGCACCGCTCGCAGGCGCTCGCCTGGTTGACGTCGGAGACCCGCCTCATCGCGGTCGCCGGCGCTCATGGCAAGACGACGTCGACCGGCATGATCATCACCGCACTCCTCGAGCTCGGTGCCGACCCCAGCTTCGTCAACGGCGGGGTCATCGAATCCCTGGGCGTGAGCTCGGCCCGTGGCGACGGTGAACTGTTCGTCGTGGAGGCGGACGAGTCCGACGGGTCCTTCCTGCTGTACGACACGGCCATCGCGCTGATCACCAACATCGACCCTGACCACCTCGACCACTACGGATCGTTGGAGGCCTTCGAGCAGGCGTTCGTGACCTTCGCCGGTCAGGCGCGCGAGCTCGTCGTCATCTCCTCGGACGACGCCGGCGCCGTGCGCATCACCCCGGCGCTCCGTGCGGCCACGGACGGCAAGCGGGTCCTCACCTTCGGTGAAGCCGCGGACGCCGACGTCCGTCTCCACGACGTGGGCTCGACCGGTCCGGTCTCGTTCCAGCTCAGCTACCAGGGCGGCACCTACGCCGCGACGCTTCGCGTGCCCGGCCGACACAACGCGATCAACGCGGCGGGTGCGTTCGCCGTCCTCGTGGGTGTCGGGTTCGACCCGGCGGAGGCCCTCCAGGCCATCACCGCGTTCGGCGGGACCCAGCGACGCTTCGAGCTGCACGGCGTCGTGAACGGCGTCAGCGTCTACGACGACTACGCGCACCACCCGACCGAGGTCGCCGCCGCGCTGGCGGCGGCACGGACGGTGGTGGGGGAGGGACGGATCATCGCCGTCCACCAGCCGCACCTGTACAGCCGGACCCGGCTGTTCGCCCAGGAGTTCGCGGACGCCCTCGAACGCTACGCCGACCACACCGTGGTCCTCGAGGTCTACGGCGCTCGGGAGGATCCGGAGCCGGGCGTGACCGGTGCCACGGTGTCGACCCGGTTCGCGGACGCCGACCACGTCGCGTACATCGACGACTGGGCGCGGGCGGCGGACTACACGGCCTCTGTCGTGCAGCCGGGCGACTTCGTGATCACCCTCGGGTGTGGAGACGTGTACCGCATCGTGCCGCAACTCCTCGAGGCCATCGCCGGTCGCGAGTCCGTCTGATGGGCGTCCGGTGAAGCGCCCGGACGGCTTCGATCCCGGGGCGCGACCGGGTCCCGACCGCACCCAACGGACGACGCCGGCGGCCTCCAAGCCGACGCGGGACCGCCCGGAAGCACCCGTGACGGAGCAGGAGACGGACGTGCTCGAGCTCGACGCCGCTCGGCTGACGTCGAAGCGGGGTGCCCCGAAGGTCACGACCGGCCCCCGGTCGTCCTCGACGGGTCGAGCATCGGTCACGGCGACCGATCGCGCGGCGAAGGCCGACGACCGTGCGTCGACGGCCGAGGAGGGCGATCGTCCCGGGCAACCGTCCGACGAGCACCTGCTCTCCCCACGGGAGGCTGCTCGGCTGCGACGGCGGCACGAGCGACAGGAGATCCGCCGGTTCACCGCCCGCAAGCGTGGGCGTCACCGGCCCTGGGTGTTCGCGGCCGCCATCCTGGCCGCACTGGTCGTCGTGTCGCTCGCCGGTGCCTACTCACCGCTGCTGGCCGTGCGGAGCATCGAGGTCGTCGGTGCGACGCGGGTCGACCAGGCGGAGATCACGAAGGCGCTCAGCGGCCAGATGGGTCGCCCGCTCGCACTCGTGGATCCCGGGGCCGTCAAGGCGGTGCTCGTCGGATACCCGCTCATCGCCAGCTACTCCCTCGAGTCGCAGCCGCCGAGCACCCTGGTGGTCCGGATCGTCGAGCGTGAGCCGGTCGGTGTGCTCCAATCCGGCACGGTGTACACCCTCGTCGACGCCGCGGGGGTCACGATCGAGCGGAGCGACCAGCCCATCGCCGGGTACCCGACACTCATGGTCGCCGGCGGTGCGACTTCCAAGGGCTTCGTCGCCGCGGCTGCGGTCATCCGAGCCCTTCCGGCGGACCTGCGCGCGCGTGTCGCGTCCGTGTCGGCATCGACGGCCGACGACGTCACGCTGACGCTCGTCGACTCGCCGGCCGAGGTCGTGTGGGGGAGTGCCGAGCAATCCGCCGAGAAGGCGATGATCCTGGCGAAGACGATGGCGGCCACCGACCCGTCGCAGGTGAACCAGTACGACGTGTCGTCGCCCTCGGCCGCGATCGTCCGCTGACGGTGTGCGGGGATATTCCCGTCGATGTGCCGACACGCCCGGACGCGTCCCATCAGGGATGGGGCTGGGCCCTAACGTCGTGCTCAGGACAGAAAATGCATACGCAGCATAACTTTAAACCTTAACTTGAGGTTGAGAGTTCACACGGAGGCCTGAAGTGACTACAAACCAGAACTACCTCGCCGTCATCAAGGTCGTCGGTATCGGCGGCGGTGGCGTGAACGCGGTCAACCGGATGATCGAGCTCGGCCTCCGAGGCGTCGAGTTCATCGCCATCAACACGGACGCTCAGGCGCTGTTGATGAGCGACGCCGATGTGAAGCTCGACGTCGGCCGGGAGATCACCCGCGGCCTCGGCGCCGGTGCCGACCCCGAGGTGGGTCGACGCGCAGCCGAGGATCACGCCGAGGAGATCGAAGAGGCCATCGCCGGCGCCGACATGGTGTTCGTGACCGCGGGCGAGGGTGGCGGTACCGGAACCGGTGGCGCACCCGTCGTGGCGCGTATCGCGAAGTCGATCGGTGCGCTCACCATCGGTGTCGTGACGAAGCCCTTCGGCTTCGAGGGACGTCGTCGCCAGGCGCAGGCGGAACTCGGCGTCGCGCGCCTGAAGGAAGAGGTGGATACCCTCATCGTCGTGCCGAACGACCGCCTCCTCGAGATCAGCGATCGCGGCATCAGCATGCTCGAGGCGTTCGCCACGGCCGACCAGGTGCTCCTCGCCGGTGTGCAGGGCATCACCGACCTCATCACCACGCCCGGCCTCATCAACCTCGACTTCGCGGACGTCAAGTCGGTCATGCAGGGTGCCGGATCGGCACTCATGGGCATCGGCTCGTCCCGTGGCGCGGATCGCGCGATCAAGGCCGCGGAACTCGCGGTCGCCTCGCCGCTGCTGGAGGCCAGCATCGAGGGCGCCCACGGGGTCCTCCTCTCCATCCAGGGTGGTTCCAACCTCGGCATCTTCGAGATCAACGACGCGGCGAAGCTCGTCCAGGAAGCCGTGCACCCCGAGGCCAACATCATCTTCGGTGCGGTCGTCGACGACACGCTCGGCGACGAGGTGCGCGTGACCGTCATCGCAGCCGGCTTCGACGGTGGCGAGCCGCTCACCCGCACGGCGGCCTCCCCGGCAGACGCCGTCATCTCCGGCGGGGTCATGAGTTCCTCCGACGAGACCGCCGGGGCGCCGATCAGCACCGCTGCGAACGCCGCGTCCGAGTCCTCCGAGCACCGGTCGACCGCGGCAGCGCCCGTGTCCTCAGGCGGCGACTGGGGATCGAAGCCGAGCGCGTCCTCGCCGTTCTCCGGAGCGACGCACCGTCAGCCCGAGACGGTCGTCGAGACCGCCGTCCAGGACCCCTCGTTCGACGACGAGGGCGAGCTGGACATCCCCGACTTCCTCAAGTAGTAGTGATCGACGAGTCGACCACCTCGGCCGGATCGGGCTCCTCGGAGCCCGGTCCGGCATTGCTCGATCGCCTCGCGGACATCCGCGGGCGAGTCACCGACGCGACGCGAGCCGTGGGCCGGGACACGGAACCGACGCTGATCGTCGTGACGAAGTTCCACCCGGTGACGCTCGTGCAGGCGCTGGCGGCCGCCGGCGTCACGGACGTGGGGGAGAGCCGGCACCCTGAGGCGCGCGACAAGGTCGCCGCAGCCGAGGGACTGGGATTGCGCTGGCACTTCATCGGTCAACTGCAGACGAACAAGGCCAAGCAGGTCCGACGATACGTCGACGCCGTCCACTCGGTCGACCGACCTGAGCTGCTCGACGCGCTGTCGTCCACTGAGCGGCAGCTCGAGGTCTTCCTCCAGGTCAACCTGACCGACGATCCCGGCCGGGGTGGCGTCGCGGGTGATGCGGCCCTCGAGGCGCTCACGACCGCGGCACTCGAAGCGGAGGGCATCGTGCTGCGCGGCGTCATGGCCGTCGCCCCGCTCGACGAGGATCCAGCGGCGGCCTTCGCCAGGGTCGTCGCTGCGTCCGAGCGCATGCGCGCACTCGCTCCGCACGCCGATGGGCTGTCGATCGGCATGAGCCACGACTACGTCGAGGCCATCGAAGCGGGCGCGACACACCTACGCATCGGCACGGCAATCACCGGGAATCGCCCGGTGTGACGTTAATCTCGGAGAAGCAAGGACCGCAGATCACGGAGGAAACGATGTCGAACCCACTGAAGAAGACCATGGTGTACCTCGGGCTCGCCGACGATGATCTCGAGTACGAGCAGCAGCACGCTGCTCAGGCCGAGCCGACGCAGCAGGCCGAGCCCCGTCGCACCGAGCGCGCTGAGCGGGTCGAGCGCGTGGAACGCGTCGAGAAGGCCGCTCCGGTGACGCCGTTGCGCAAGCCGGTTCCCGTGCGACAGCCCGTCGCACCGAGCTCGGACCTCAACGAGATCCTCACCGTGCACCCCAAGCAGTACCGCGACGCGCAGATCATCGCCGAGAGCTTCCGCGACGGCGTCCCGGTCATCATCAACCTCTCGCAGATGAGCGACGGCGATGCTCGCCGGCTCATCGACTTCGCCAGTGGCCTCTCGCAGGGTCTCTACGGCAAGATCGAGCGCGTGACCAGCAAGGTGTTCCTGCTCTCTCCCGAGCACGTCGCCGTCTCCGGCGACAACGGGCAGGGTGCTCCGGAAGCGACCGAGGCGACCTTCTTCGCTCAGTCATAATCGAGGGGTGGCTTCTCTCATCTCCGTGATCGGCACGATCCTCTATCTCGCGCTGCTCCTGTACTTCTTCGTCCTCTGGGCGAGGTTCATCCTCGACCTCGCCCGAGTGCTCCGTCCGCAATGGCGGCCCACGGGCGTCGGGCTGGTGCTCGCAGAATTGAGCTTCACGATCACGGATCCTCCGATCCGGTTCTTCCGCCGTGTCCTCCCGCGCGTCGCCGTCGGTCCGGTGGCGCTCGACTTCGGGTGGACCCTCACGATGTTGTGCTGCATCATCGCGATGACGCTCGTCCAGCTCCTCTAGCGTTCGAACGGGACCGCCCGCGAACAGCTCGCCACGATTGTGTGGCTACGATAGAACGTCCGTCACCTGACGGTCGCCTCCGACGTCGCGAACATGTCTCACCCATTGGGTCAGACTTTGCTAGCGTGGGGGCGTTGTACACAGATTTTCGATTCGACAGTGAAGGTGGTTCGCTATGGCGCTCACTCCCGAAGACGTGGTCCAGAAGCGGTTTCAGCAGACCAAGTTCCGCGAAGGCTACGACCAGGACGAGGTGGACGACTTCCTCGACGAGGTCGTCGTCGAACTCCGTCGCCTAATCCAGGAGAAGGACGAGGTCCAGCAGAAGCTGACCGCGGCCGAGTCCAAGATCGCCGAACTCCAGAAGGGCGGCTCGTCGGCCCCGGCAGCGCTGGCAAAGGCCGAGCCTGCTCCGGCGCCCGCGCCGGTCGCCGCTCCCACCCCGGCTCCGGCTGCGGAGTCGACCGACAACACCGCCGAGAGCTCGAACAACCTCCTCCAGCTGGCGCGCCGTCTCCACGACGAGCACGTCGCCGAGGGGGCTCAGCGCCGCGACGCACTCATCGCCGAAGGCCACGCCACCGCAGCGCGCGTCGTCGCCGAGGCTGAAGCCAAGCAGCGTGCCCAGATGCAGATCCTCGAGCAGGAGCGTTCGGTGCTCGAACACAAGATCGACGAGCTCCGCAACTTCGAGCGTGAGTACCGCTCGCAGCTGCGCGGCTACATCGAGGGTCAGCTGAAGGACCTCGACGCCTCGTCGTCGAGCTCCGCTCCCGATGCGAAGGCCGGCGTCACCGCCGACAGCGCAGCGGTCTAGCGCAGACACCCGGTTGTCTCCCGCATCACCGTCGAAGGCCAGCGCCAGGACTCTTGCAGTCCTGGCGCTGGTTGCCGTCGTGGCCTATTCGGCCGATCAGTTCACCAAGTTCCTCGTCACGACCAACCTGACCGTCGGTGAGTCCGTTCCCGTGCTCGGTCAGGCACTCGTGCTGTACTTCGTCAAGAACTCCGGCGCCGCCTTCTCGCTCGGCGCGGGGTACACCTGGATCTTCTCGATCCTCGCTGCGGTCGTCGTGGTGGTCATCGTCTGGTTCGCCCGCCGTATCCGCTCGCGAGCCTGGGCGATCGTGTTCGGCCTGCTGCTCGGTGGTGTGCTCGGGAATCTGACGGACCGGCTCCTCCGCGAGCCGTCCTTCGGTCTGGGGCACGTGGTCGACTTCATCTCCACCCCGTGGATGCTGCCCGCGATCTACAACGTCGCCGACATCTGCATCGTCGTCAGCATGGCGCTCTTCATCCTCCTGACGCTCTTCGGTGTGAACCTCGACGGCACCCGCACGACGCGTGCGAGCGAACGGGCCGCCCAGGAGGCGGAGGACCGCGAGGCCGAAGCGGACGCGGCCACCCTCGATCCGGCGGAGCCGGGCGACGCGAGCCCGGACGCAGGTCGCCCGTGAACGAGTCCCGCAGCCTGTACGTCCCCGACGGACTCGACGGCGAACGGGTCGACGCCGGCCTGGCCAAGCTCCTCGGCTTCTCCCGGAGCTATGCAGCCGAGGTCGCCCTCGGAGGCGGCGTCACCATGAACGGCAAGTCGGTCGACAAGTCCGACCGACTGCTCGCCGGTGCCTGGCTCGAGATCGAGTGGACGTCCCGCCGCGAGGCCGTGATCGTGCCGATCGCCGTCCCCGACCTCGGCATCGTCCACGATGACGACGAGATCGTGGTCGTCGACAAGCCGGCCGGCGTCGCCGCCCACCCCTCCGTGGGGTGGGAGGGCCCGACGGTGCTCGGTGCCCTCGCCGCAGCCGGCTTCCGCATCTCGACCTCCGGAGCCGCTGAGCGGGCCGGGATCGTGCACCGGCTCGATGCCGGGACGAGCGGCCTCATGGTCGTCGCGAAGACCGAGCGGGCGTACACCTCCCTGAAGCGTGCCTTCCACGACCGCGAGGTCGAGAAGATCTATCGTGCCGTGGTCCAGGGACATCCCGACCCGCTTGCCGGCACCATCGACGGGCCCATCGGGCGCCACCCGCGTCACGACTGGCGCTTCGCCGTCACTGCCGACGGGAAGCCTTCCATCACCCACTACGAGACCCTCGAGGCGTTCCCGTACGCCTCCCTGCTCGACGTGCACCTGGAGACCGGCCGCACGCATCAGATCCGCGTGCACATGGCAGCCCAGCGGCATCCCTGCGTGGGCGACACGATGTACGGCGCCGACGCGGCGCTCTCGGCCCGTCTGGGGCTCACGCGGCAGTGGCTGCATGCGACGAAGCTCGGATTCGCGCACCCGGCTGACGGTGAGTTCGTGCGATTCGAGACCGCCTACCCGGCGGATCTGCAGCACGCCCTTTCGATCCTCGAACTCGACTGACACCCCGTCGCCGATCGACCACCGAGTGCCTTCGCAGGCCGGGGTCGATGGTCGGTGGCGACGATTAGGCTTGTCCCAGACCACCTCGGCGTCCGCGCCGTTCCCCCCAGCACGATCCCCGGAGGCGCCGTCCGTGCCCACGTCCACCGATTCGTTCGTCCACCTGCACGTCCACAGCGAGTACTCGATGCTCGACGGCGCGGCGCGGGTGAAGCCCCTCATCCAGGCCGCGGTCGAGCAGGGCATGCCCGCCGTCGCGGTCACCGACCACGGCAACATGTTCGGCGCGTTCGACTTCTGGCGGACGGCCACCGATGCGGGCATCAAACCGATCATCGGGACCGAGGCGTACATCACGCCGGGGACTGCACGTGGCGACCGCACTCGCATCAAGTGGGGCGACGGCGGGGGAGACGACGTCTCCGGAGCCGGGGCCTACACGCACATGACCCTGCTCTCGGAGACGACCGAGGGCATGCACAACCTCTTCCGGTTGTCCTCGAAGGCGTCGATCGAGGGGTACTACTTCAAGCCGCGCATGGACCGCGAGATCCTCAGCGAGTACGGCGCCGGCCTCATCGCCACGACGGGATGCCCGAGTGGTGAAGTGCAGACGAGGCTGCGCCTCGGTCAGTACGACGAGGCGGTCAAGGCGGCCGCCGACTTCCGCGACATCTTCGGTGCGGAGAACTACTTCTGCGAGATCATGGACCACGGTCTCGGGATCGAACGCCGCATCATGGGCGACCTCATCAGGCTGTCGAAAGACCTCGGCTTGCCGCTCCTCGCGACGAACGACCTGCACTACACGCACGCTGCCGACGCTAAGGCGCATGCGGCGTTGCTCTGCGTGCAGTCCGGTTCCACCCTCAACGACCCGAACCGCTTCAAGTTCGACGCCGACGAGTTCTACCTGAAGTCGGCCGACGAGATGCGTCGGTTGTTCCGCGAGTACCCCGAGGCCTGCGACAACACGCTGGCGATCGCCGAACGCTGCGAGGTCGCCTTCGACACCTCAGCGAACTACATGCCGCGGTTCCCGGTCCCCGAGGGGGAGAACGAGGAGAGCTGGTTCATCAAGGAGGTCGAGGCAGGCCTCCACCAGCGATACCCGAACGGCATCCCAGCCGACGTCCGCGACCGCGCGAACTACGAGACGGGCGTGATCGTCCAGATGGGGTTCCCCGGCTACTTCCTCGTCGTCGCCGACTTCATCCAGTGGTCGAAGCGCAACGGCATCCGGGTCGGTCCCGGCCGTGGTTCCGGTGCCGGCTCGATGGCCGCGTATGCCATGCAGATCACCGACCTCGACCCACTCCGCCACGGACTCATCTTCGAGCGGTTCCTCAACCCCGACCGCGTCTCCATGCCCGACTTCGACGTCGACTTCGACGACCGTCGTCGTGGCGAGGTGATCAAGTACGTCACCGAGAAGTACGGCGACGAGCGCGTTGCGCAGATCGTCACCTACGGCACGATCAAGGCCAAGCAGGCGTTGAAGGACTCCTCCCGGGTCCTCGGCTTCCCGTTCGGCATGGGCGACAAGCTGACGAAGGCCATGCCGCCGGCGGTCATGGGGAAGGACATCCCGCTCGAGGGCATCCTCGACACGAAGCACCCGCGCTACAAGGAGGCCGTCGACCTCCGCGGCATCCTCGACACGGATCCCGAGGCGCGCACCGTCTTCGAGACCGCCCTCGGCATCGAGAACCTCAAGCGCCAGTGGGGTGTGCACGCGGCCGGTGTGATCATGTCGAGCGACCCGCTCATCGACATCATCCCGATCATGAAGCGCGAGCAGGACGGCCAGATCGTCACCCAGTTCGACTACCCCGCGTGTGAGTCGCTCGGACTGATCAAGATGGACTTCCTCGGGTTGCGCAACCTGACGATCATCAACGACGCCCTCGACAACATCAAGAGCAACCGGAACATCGACCTCGTCCTCGAGGACCTCGAGCTCGACGACCGCGGCGCGTACGAGCTGCTCTCCCGGGGCGACACGCTCGGCGTGTTCCAGCTCGACGGCGGACCGATGCGCGCGCTGCTGCGCCTCATGAAGCCCGACAACTTCGAGGACATCTCGGCACTCATCGCGCTGTACCGTCCGGGCCCCATGGGCGCGAACTCGCACACGAACTACGCCCTCCGGAAGAACGGCCTGCAGGAGATCACCCCGATCCACCCGCAGCTCGAGGAGCCGCTGTCCGAGATCCTGTCGACGAGCTACGGGTTGATCATCTATCAGGAGCAGGTGATGGCGATCGCGCAGAAGGTCGCCGGCTTCTCCCTCGGACAAGCCGACATCCTCCGACGAGCGATGGGCAAGAAGAAGAAGTCCGAACTGGACAAGCAGTTCGAGGGCTTCTCCGGCGGCATGGTGGCCAACGGGTTCTCGATGGAGGCCGTCAACAAGCTGTGGGAGATCCTGCTCCCGTTCTCCGACTACGCGTTCAATAAGGCGCACTCCGCTGCGTACGGGGTCATCTCCTACTGGACGGCCTATCTCAAGGCCCACTACCCGGCGGAGTACATGGCCGGGCTGCTGACGAGTGTCGGCGACTCCAAGGACAAGATGGCGCTCTACCTCAACGAGTGCCGCCGGATGGGCATCCAGGTCCTGCCGCCGGACGTCAACGAATCGATCGGGTTCTTCGCGGCTGTCGGCGAGGACATCCGTTTCGGCCTCGGCGCGGTCCGTAACGTCGGGTCGAACGTGGTCGAACTCATCCGTCAGGCACGCGAGCGTGAAGGGCGGTTCACGTCGTTCCACGACTTCCTGCGCAAGGTGCCGCTGCCCGTGGCGAACAAGCGGACGATCGAGTCGCTGATCAAGGCCGGTGCGTTCGACTCCATGGGCGACAGCCGACGTGCGCTCTACGAGATCCACGAGGACGCGGTCGATTCGGTCGTGAAGGACAAGCGCGCCGAGGCGTCGGGGAGCATCGGCTTCGACTTCGACAGCCTGTTCGCCGAGGTCGGCGAGGTACCGCTCGCGAGCGTTCCCGAACGACCCGACTGGAGCAAGCGCGACAAGCTCAACTTCGAGCGCGAGATGCTCGGGCTGTACGTCTCCGACCACCCGTTGGCCGGTCTCGAGATCGAACTCGCGAAGCATGCGACGACGACCATCACCGACCTCATGACCGCCGAGAACATGGACGGCGAGACCGTCGTCATCTCGGGGCTCGTCACGAGCGTCCAACATCGCATCGCGAAGGCGTCCGGCAATCAGTACGGCATGATCCAGGTCGAGGACTTCGGTGGCGAGATGACCGCCATGTTCATGGGCAAGGCCTACCAGGAGTTCGCGTCAGAACTCGTCGGCGACTCCATCGTGGTCGTGCGTGGCCGCGTCAGCGTCCGCGACGACGGGATGAACCTGCACGCCTACAGCATCTTCTCGCCCGAGCTCCCGGAGGCGGGTGCCGATCGCATGCTCCAGCTGACGATGGCGGACGCCCGCGCGACGACCGAGACGGTGATGACCCTTCGCGACATGCTCTCGAGACACGCAGGTTCGACCGAGGTCCGACTGAAGCTCTTCCGGGGCGATGTCGCGCGGGTGTTCGAGTTGCCGCATCGGGTCAGCGTGTCTTCCGGGCTCTTCGGGGAGCTGAAGTCGTTGCTCGGCCCGAACTGTCTCGGTTGACGCGTTGCGGTCCACGTCGCCGGCGGGACACGACGCCGTGAACGGTAGGCTGTGACGGCCATGATCACCACCATTGACCTCAGGGGCGTGCGGCCGAGCCGCACCGAACTCCTGGAGATGCTGCCCCGTCCCGTCGTCGACGTCACCGCCGCAGCCCATGCGGCGCAGTCGCTGATCGACGCCGTACGGACCGAGGGTTCCGCTGCGTTGTCGGCGCAGTCCGACCGCTTCGACGGCGGACGGCCGGAGCACCTCCGCGTGCCGCAGTCCGAGATCGACGCTGCGGTGGCCGCACTGGACCCGGCGGTGCGCGCCGCACTCGTCGAGGCCATCGACCGGGTTCGCGAGGCGACGCGAGCGCAGGTCCCGCCGGAGCGCACCACCACGCTCGGCGAGGGAGCGACCGTCGTGCAGCGGTGGGCGCCCGTCGGGCGGGTCGGGCTGTACGTGCCAGGGGGCAAGGCCGTCTACCCGTCGAGCGTCGTCATGAACGTCGTCCCGGCGCAGGAGGCCGGGGTCGGCTCCGTCGCGCTCGCGTCCCCACCGCAGCGCGAGTTCGACAACCGTGTGCACCCCACCATCCTCGGAGCCGCCGGTCTCCTCGGGGTCACCGAGGTGTACGCCATGGGTGGGGCCGGAGCCATCGGCGCGTTCGCCTACGGGGTCCCCGACATCGCGCTGGATCCGGTCGACGTCGTGACGGGTCCCGGGAACATCTTCGTCGCGGCCGCGAAGCGCCTCGTGAAGGGGCAGGTCGGCATCGACGCCGAGGCGGGCACGACCGAGATCCTGGTCATCGCAGATGCCTCCGCCGACGCCAGAATCGTCGCCGCCGACCTCGTCAGCCAGGCCGAGCACGACGAGGCGGCGGCGTCGTTGCTCGTCACCGACGACGAGCCCCTGGCCCTGGCCGTCCAGGAGTGGTTGAGTCGCTACGCCGCCGGCACCCGCCACGGCGCCCGCGTCGTCCAAGCCCTCGCCGGTCCGCAGTCCGCCATCGTGCTCGTCGACGACTTGGAGGCCGCCGTCGCGTTCAGCAACGCCTACGGACCGGAGCACCTCGAGGTCCAGACCGCCGACCCGGAGGCGCTGCTCGGCGCCATCACGAACGCCGGCGCCATCTTCCTGGGGGAGCACACCCCGGTGAGCCTGGGGGACTACCTCGCCGGCTCCAACCACGTCCTCCCGACGGGAGGACAGGCCCGCTTCTCGTCCGGCCTGGGCGCCTTCACCTTCCTCCGCCCGCAGCAGGTCGTCCGGTACGACGAGTCCGCGCTCCGCCAGGTCTCGAACCACATCGTCGCCCTGTCGTCGTCCGAGGACCTCCCCGCGCACGGGGAGGCGGTGACGGCGCGCTTCGGCCTCGTCGACGCCGAGACCCGCGCCGCTGAGGAGCACACCGAGCACGCCACACCCGAGGGAGCCGTCTGATGTACTGCCCGTTCTGCCGCCACCCCGACTCCCGCGTCATCGACTCCCGGACGAGCGACGACGGGCTCGCGATCCGTCGGCGCCGGCAGTGCCCGGAGTGCGGGCGGCGGTTCAGCACGATGGAGACTTCGAGCCTCGGCGTGATCAAACGCTCCGGTGTCGTGGAGCCGTTCAGCCGGGAGAAGGTCGTGAGCGGCGTCAGGAAGGCGTGCCAGGGTCGTCCGGTGACGGACTCCGATCTCGCGGTGCTCGCGCAGCGCGTCGAGGAGTCCATCCGCGCGACGGGTGCTTCGCAGATCGACGCGAACGACATCGGTCTGGCGATCCTCGCGCCGCTGCGTGAGCTCGACGAGGTCGCGTACCTCCGGTTCGCCAGCGTCTACCAGGCGTTCGAGTCCTTGGATGACTTCGAGTCGGCCATCGCGCTCCTCCGGGTCGAACACGCCGCGGGCACGTCGACTGCCGACGAGCCGATCGTGGAGCGCTGAGTCGTGTACCGGTTCCTCTTCACCCACGTCCTGGCGAAGCTCGACCCGGAACGCGCCCATCACCTCGCGTTCGACGTGATCCGTGCGCTTCCGTCCACCGGTCTCGGATCCGTCATCAGGCGGTGGACCGCACCCCGGACCGATCAGTCCGTTGAGGCGCTCGGCCTCCGGTTCGAGACCCCGTTCGGTGTCGCCGCCGGGTTCGACAAGGACGGCAAGGGGGTGCTCGGGCTCGGGCTCCTGGGCTTCGGCCACGTCGAGGTCGGCACCATCACGGCGATCCCGCAGGCGGGCAATCCGAAGCCACGCCTCTTCCGCCTCGTCCCGGACCGCGCCGTGATCAATCGCATGGGCTTCAACAACGAGGGTGCCGCATCAGCAGCGCCACGACTGGCGCGGACGGCCCGCGTCGCCAGGCGTCCCGTCCTCGGGGTGAACATCGGCAAGAGTCGGGTGGTGGACGTCGCCGACGCCACGGCCGACTACGTCTCGAGCGCCACCCTGCTGGCACCCACGGCCGACTACCTCGTGGTCAACGTCAGTTCACCGAACACCCCTGGTCTCCGAGGTCTCCAGGAGCTCGAGCAGTTGTCGCCCCTCCTGGACGCGGTGCGTGCAGCCGCCGGAACGACACCGCTCCTCGTGAAGATCGCCCCGGACCTCACGGACGCCGAAGTGGACCGCATCGCTCAGCTCGTCGTCGACCTGGGGCTCGACGGGATCATCGCGACGAACACGACGATCTCCCGCGACGGCCTCGAGACCGACCCGGAGACCGTCGAGGCGGCCGGTGCCGGCGGGCTCTCCGGCGCACCACTCGCCGACCGGTCGATCGCGGTCCTGCGGCGCATCCGCGCCGTCGTCCCGCCGGAGCTGTGCGTGATCTCCGTCGGCGGTGTCGAGACCGCCGCGGACGTCCAGGAACGCCTCGATGCCGGCGCCACGCTCGTCCAGGGCTACACGGCGTTCCTGTACCGCGGTCCGCTCTGGGCGCGGCAGATCAACCGCGGTCTTGACCGCCTCGCTCGCGCCGGCCGCTGACCCGGTCGAACGCCGCTGACGACGAACGCCCGCCGGTCTGAGACCGGCGGGCGTTCGTGGTGCTGGACCTACTTGTTGGGGAACTGGCCGCGCTTGACCTGCGGCTTCGGCAGGCGGAGCGGGCGCAGCTGCAGTGCGCGCATGGCGGCGTACCAGCGCACGCGCGGCTCGTCCTGTCCGAACTTCGCACGGAGCGCCTTCCGGACGCGGAACCCGAGGAAGAAGCAGTCGGCGATGGCGATGATGAAGAAGACCCAGAGGGTCAGCATGCCGTAGACCTGGATCTCGGGCACCGGCATGAACGTGAGGATGATCACGAGGAACATGACGGGGATCATGAACTCGCCGATGTTGAACCGGGCGTCCACGTAGTCGCGGACGAACTTCTTCTGCGGGCCGCGTTCGCGAGCCGGGAGGAACTTGTCGTCGCCCGCCGCCATGCCGGCCTGTGCTCGGCGTCGAGCCTCGGCCTGCTGCGCCTTCGCCGCTCGCGAGGCCTCCTTGCGGTCGGAGGGGACGAGCGGACGCTTGTTCTGCGCCTCGCGTTCGGCGCGCGACGGCGTCGGGCGGCCCTTCGCCTCCTTGGCGCCGCGGGCGAGGCGTTCGGCGGTCTGCGCCGCGGTCTCGACGAGGGGCTCTGATGCTGGGGTGCTCTGCTGTTTGGCCACGGTGGAACGTCCTTGATCGGGGGATTCGCTTAAGATTACTCGCATGACGACAGGTACCACGACGGAATCGGCCCAAGATCCACACAACGACCAGGAACTCCTCGACCGGCTCCGCGAATCGGTCGCGGGCGCGCTGCCCTCCTCGATCGCCGACCTGTCGGCACTCGTGCGGATCCCCTCCGTGTCCTGGTCGGCGTTCGACGCCGCCGAGGTCGCCCGGAGCGCCGAGGCCGTCGCCGAACTCGCCCGCGGTCTCGGTGTCTTCGACGAGGTCTCGGTGAGCCGCGCCGCCGTCGACGGAGGGACGGAGCTCGGGCAGCCGGCCGTCCTCGCCCGGCGCGAGGCCCGCAACGGGCGCCCCACCGTGCTGCTCTACGCGCACCACGACGTCCAGCCGCCCGGGAGTGACGACAAGTGGGAGTCGCCGCCCTTCGAGCCGACCGTCCGCGATGGCCGCCTCTACGGGCGGGGCGCCGCCGACGACAAAGCCGGTGTGATGTCCCACATCGCGGCGATCCGGGCCGTCACCGAGGTGCTCGGTCCCGACCTTGACCTCGGCATCGTCCTGTTCATCGAGGGGGAGGAGGAGTTCGGGTCGCGATCGTTCGGCTCGTTCCTGGAGGAGCACCGCGAGACCCTCGCGGCCGACGTCATCGTCGTCGCCGACAGCGACAACTGGGACGAACGGACCCCGGCGCTCACGATCGGCCTGCGT
The DNA here is from genome assembly GCF_030209505.1 of Plantibacter sp. LMC-P-059a. NCBI lineage: Bacteria > Bacillati > Actinomycetota > Actinomycetes > Micrococcales > Microbacteriaceae > Plantibacter > Plantibacter sp. LMC-P-059a. The sequence goes on from NZ_JARVRZ010000007.1 coordinate 70,179, forward strand.
GGCAACGTGACGTTCCGGTTGCGCGTGAAGACGCTCGACCACGCCTCGCACTCGGGCATGCTCGGGGGAGCGGTGCCGGACGCCATGCTTGCGGCCGTCACCCTCCTCGCGAGCCTGTGGGATGCTGACGGTTCCGTGGCGGTCGAGGGGCTCACCTCCCACGACGCGGTCACCCCCGAGTTCGACGAGGCGCAGCTCCGCGCGGAGTCAGGCCTCTCCGACGGCGTCTCGCCCATCGGCCGGGGTTCCATCCTCAGCCGGATCTGGTCCCAGCCCGCGATCACCGTCACCGGGATCGACGCACCGACCGTGGCCAACGCCTCGAACACCCTCATCCCGGAGGTGGCCGTCCGCATCAGTGCGCGGATCGCCCCCGGTCAGGACCCGGCGGACGCCTACAGAGCCCTCGAGGCGCACCTCCTTGCCCACGCGCCCTTCGGAGCGCAACTGGCCATCGACGAGGTCGACCAGGGGAGTCCGTTCCTCGTCGACACGGGCGGCTGGGCCGTCGCCGAGGCGAAGCGCGCCATGCACGACGCCTGGGAGGTCGAGCCGGTGGAGATGGGTGTCGGTGGGTCCATCCCGTTCATCGCCGACCTCGTCCGGGTCTTCCCGGAGGCCCAGATCCTCGTGACGGGCGTCGAGGACCCGCACTCGCGGGCCCACAGCCCGAACGAGTCGCTGCACCTCGGGGTGTTCCAGAAGGCGATCCTCACGGAGGCGGTCCTCCTCGGACGGCTGGCCTCGGCACCGAAGCCTTCGGCAGGCTGACCCGCGGCGGTGGGAACACCCCCGGCATCATGGGGGTGCGCCCGCCGCCCCGAGCGGTAGAATGACTCACAGGCGTCGTCCGGCGCCGCCAGACCTCGCGAGGAGCATCATGAGCGACACCATCCTGACCGAGACCAAGATCGACGCGGCCCACGGCGTCGGCCTCTCCGACACGGCGGCGCAGAAGGTCAAGAGCCTCCTCGAGCAGGAGGGTCGCGACGACCTCCGCCTGCGTGTCGCCGTCCAGCCCGGGGGCTGCTCCGGACTCATCTACCAGCTCTACTTCGACGAGCGCATGCTCGACGGAGACGCCACGGTCGACTTCGACGGCGTCGAGGTCATCGTCGACAAGATGAGCGTCCCGTACCTCGACGGTGCCTCGATCGACTTCGAGGACACCATCCAGAAGCAGGGGTTCACCATCGACAACCCCAACGCCGAGGGCAGCTGCGCCTGCGGCGACAGCTTCCACTGAGGCAGATTCTTCCTGAAGGGGAAACCACCCGGTCCCGGGTGGTTTCCCCTTCGACATTCCGGTCACGATCCGGCACCGCGGACGCGAATGGTCCGGCGTTCACCACCCATCCCCACTAGACTGGGAGGCGATCCACAGGTGTGTATTCGAAAGGTTTCAGAGGTGCGCTCGACTCGTCGTCTCAGATGGGCTGCCATTCCGGTCGCAGCCACACTCGCCATAGTCCTGGCGGGTTGTACGCAGGCGGAACTACATGGTTACCTGCCGGGATTCGTCGAGGGCGAATCTCCCGTCACGAACCACACGGACCGCATCGCGGGCCTGTGGGTGACCGCTTGGCTGGTGCTGCTGGCCGTCGGCGTGGTGACGTGGGGGCTCATCATCTGGGCCGTCATCGTCTACCGCCGCCGCAAGGGCCAGACGGGCCTCCCCGTGCAGCTCCGGTACAACATGCCGATCGAGATCTTCTACACGGTCGTCCCGCTCATCCTGGTCCTCGGCTTCTTCGCCTTCACGGCGCGCGACCAGAACGCGATCGAGACCCAGTACGAGGATCCCGACGTCGCGATCGAGGTCTTCGCCAAGCAGTGGGCATGGGACTTCGTGTACGACGAGGCCGTCAACGGCCAGGACGTCTGGACCGCAGGCGTGCAGGCCGATGAAAAGCCCGGCGGCGTCATCGACCAGGACGCGCTCCCCACGCTGTACCTGCCCGTCGGCAAGACGGTGAAGATCGCGCTGCAGTCGCGCGACGTCATCCACTCCTTCTGGGTCATCGACTTCCTCTACAAGAAGGACATGTTCCCGGGGAAGACCAACTACATGTCCTTCACGCCCGAGCGTGAGGGAACCTACGCCGGCAAGTGCGCCGAGCTGTGTGGCGAATACCACTCGCTCATGCTCTTCAACGTGAAGGTCGTCTCGCAGGCCGAGTACGACAAGCACCTCGAGGACCTCGCCGACTCCGGCAACATCGGCGACTACGGCACCGAATACGACCGCAACAGCAACCTGCCCGGCACCAAGGCGCCGGCAGGTCTCGAAGAGCACGGAGACGGGGAATGACCTCCACCACGCTTCCTGCAGGCCAAGCGAGCGTCGTCGGACGCAGCTCGGTCGAGCGCAAGGGCAACATCCTGGTCAAGTGGATCACCTCCACCGACCACAAGACCATCGGGTACATGTACCTGATCGCCTCGTTCATCTTCTTCTGCCTCGGTGGCGTCATGGCGCTCATCATCCGTGCGCAGCTCTTCGAGCCCGGCGGAACGATCGTCGAGACGAAGGAGCAGTACAACCAGCTGTTCACGATGCACGGCACGATCATGCTGCTCATGTTCGCGACGCCCCTCTTCGCCGGCTTCGCGAACGCGCTCATGCCGCTGCAGATCGGTGCACCGGACGTCGCCTTCCCGCGACTGAACGCCTTCGCGTTCTGGCTCTACGCCTTCGGTAGCCTCATCGCCGTCGGTGGCTTCCTCACCCCGCAGGGTGCAGCGGCCTTCGGCTGGTTCGCGTACGCGCCATTGTCGAGTACGACCTTCTCGCCAGGTCTCGGCGGGAATCTCTGGGTACTCGGTCTGGCCCTCAGCGGGTTCGGCACCATCCTCGGTGGCGTCAACTTCATCACCACGATCATCACCATGCGCGCTCCCGGCATGACGATGTTCCGCATGCCGATCTTCACGTGGAACGTGCTCGTGACGTCGATCCTCGTCCTCATGGCGTTCCCGGTCCTCGCGGCCGCGCTCTTCGGTCTCGCCGCCGACCGCGTGTTCGACGCCCACATCTACGATGCGGCGAACGGTGGCGTCATCCTCTGGCAGCACCTGTTCTGGTTCTTCGGTCACCCTGAGGTCTACATCATCGCGCTGCCGTTCTTCGGCATCGTGTCGGAGATCTTCCCGGTGTTCAGCCGCAAGCCGATCTTCGGCTACAAGACACTCATCTACGCGACGATCGCGATCGCAGCCCTCTCCGTGACCGTGTGGGCACACCACATGTATGTCACCGGCTCCGTGCTGCTCCCGTTCTTCGCGCTCATGACGATGCTCATCGCGGTTCCGACCGGTGTGAAGATCTTCAACTGGCTCGGCACCATGTGGCGTGGCTCCGTCACCTTCGAGACCCCGATGCTCTGGTCGATCGGCTTCCTGATCACCTTCGTCTTCGGTGGACTCACCGGTGTCATCCTCGCGTCTCCGCCGCTCGACTTCCACGTCTCAGACTCCTACTTCGTCGTCGCGCACTTCCACTACGTCGTCTTCGGCACGGTCGTGTTCGCCATGTTCGCCGGCTTCTACTTCTGGTGGCCGAAGTGGACCGGCAAGATGCTCAACGAGAAGCTCGGCTACTGGCACTTCTGGCTGCTGTTCATCGGCTTCCACACGACGTTCCTCATCCAGCACTGGTTGGGCGTCATCGGGTTCCCGCGTCGGTACGCGACGTACTCGCCGGAAGACGGCTTCACGTGGATGAACCAGCTGTCCACCGTCGGGTCGTTCATCCTGGCGATCTCGCTGCTGCCCTTCTTCCTGAACGTGTACGTCACGATCCGGAAGGCTCCCCGGGTGACCGAGGACGACCCGTGGGGTTACGGTGGATCGCTCGAGTGGGCGACCAGCTCGCCGCCCCCGCGTCACAACTTCGTGTCGATCCCGCGCATCCGTTCGGAGCGCCCGGCGTTCGACCTCCACCACCCCGAGGTCGGTATCCCGGTCGGTGTCGGTCCCGCCAAGGACGCACCTGACGCACCCACGCTCGATGTCGACTCCGGAAAGGTGAAGTAGCCGCCATGCGCGCCAATATCATCCTCTTCACGATCCTCACGGTGTTCTGCGCGCTGCTCTGCGCGGTCTACACGGTGTGGTCGATCATCGACCCGCTGCACGGCCGCGTCGAGTGGGTCGGGACGGTCACGCTGGCTCTCGCAGCCATCCTGAGCGCTTTCCTCGGCTTCTACCTCAGCCGCGTCCACAAGAGCCAGGGAGCCGAGCTCCCCGAGGACACCCTGACGGCGAACATCGATGACGGCGACCCGGAGATCGGGCACTTCAGCCCGTGGAGCTGGTGGCCGATCATCCTCGCCGGCGCCTGTGGTCTGCTCGTGCTGGGTCTTGCTGTCGGCTTCTGGATCGCGATCATCGGTATCCCGCTGGTCGTCATCGCGGTCGTCGGTTGGAACTACGAGTACTACCGCGGATACTTCGCTCGCTGATGGTCGACTCGTTCAGCATCCGACGTGGCCAGCCCGACGACCGGTCCGCCGTCTTCGCATTGGCCGGCCAGCTCATCACGGGTTCGATTCCACCGGCCGCCGATGACTTCATGGCTGCATACAACAACGTGATGCGTCCCCGCGAGGACGAGACGAATGTGCTGTATGTCGCCATCGATCAAGACGACCGCGTGGTCGGCTACACGCTGATGACCGTGTCGCGCCTGTTGCACGCTGCGGGCCTCACCGCACATCTGCAGGAGCTGGTCGTCGACGAGAGTGCTCGTGGCGCAGGTATCGGTTCGGCGTTGGTCGAGGCGAACGAGCACTACGCCGTCGAACGCGGCGCTCGTCAACTGACGATGTCGACGTCGCGGGCCGGAGACTTCTACCGTCGCCTCGGTTACAACGTCACCGCAGAGTTCTACAAGAAGATCCTCCCGCTCGGCTGAGATCCGAAGCGGTACCGAAGAGCCCTCGAGCACACCGCTCGGGGGCTCTTTCGCGTTCCCTAAAGGGGATTGTCGCGTGCGCCGCACGAGCGGACGTTCGGGCTGTTTTCCGCTTGCCCCATGATCTCCCGGTCGGTTCGACTGAGCGCTGGGCCGATGCGCGATGCCGCTCATGTGTGCGCTCAGAGCGAGGTACGGGCGCGGCCGCCTGCGGAGCGCAGGCAGCCGCCGGGTGTGCAGCTGCCTGCGCTGCGATTCAGGACGTCCGGGCCACGGAGGGAAGCTGGTGCCTCTGGGGGGGCCGAGAGAGCCCGGCAGGATCGCAGAAACAGGGTCAGGAGATCGACACCCACAGCGGAGGCCACCAGCAACTCGAGGCGTCGGAGGGCAAGGCCAGGGAGGGGACGGGATGAGCGCCTGCTGCAGAGGCCCACTCACGATTGCGCTGGCAAACCGCGACGCAGAGGCAGCCCGCACCGCCGTCACGCTCTGGGGGAGCGGTCCACCGGCGAGACACGAGGTTTGCCCCGAACCGAGACGCGATGTCGTCCTCAAGGCTCTCGCTGAAAGACGCGTCCCTACCTGCGCCGTTGCCACGAAGGTCGTGGATGAGACCCGCCTGCAGGCTTGTCATGGGCGTCCTGGGGGTCGTGAGCGTCTCGTCATCGAGGTGAGAAGCTGCCGGCGGCCCAGGGCATCACGCTGTCGGTGCTGGGGGAACGAGAAGAGCCCCGCAGTCCGTGGACTGCGGGGCTCTCGTCGTGAGGCGTCGACTAGTGGTGGTCGCCGTGGGAGCGTTCGATCTCCGTGTTCGTGACCGGAGCGATCCGGTCCTCGAAGAACCACCGCGACATCGCGGCGCGGGCCTTCTGCACGCCGGTGATCTTGCCCTTCGCGTTCGGACGGATCATCAAGGGCTTGTGGTCGTCGTAGCTCGCCAGACGCCAACGCTCGTACTCGTCCACCGGTTCGTGGACCTCGATGAACTCGCCACCGGGGAGCCGGACGATGCGTCCGGTCTCGTAGCCGTGGAGGAGGATCTCGCGGTCCTTCTTCTGCAGCGCCAGGCAGGTCCGCTTGGCGAGGAAGTACGCGATGACCGGCCCGAGGATCAGGATGGCCTGCAGCGTGTGGATCACGCCTTCCATCGTCACCTTGAAGTGGGTCGCGATGATGTCCGAGCTCGCGGCTGCCCACAGGGCGGCGTAGAACGTCACGCCGGCAGCACCGATGGCGGTGCGGGTCGGCGCGTTCCGCGGACGGTCGAGGATGTGGTGTTCGCGCTTGTCACCGGTGATCCACGCCTCGACGAACGGGTAGATGAACACCGTGACGATGAACAGACCCAGGACGAGGACGGGAAGGATGATGTTGAACGAGAACGTGTGGTCCAGCAGGACGAACTCGAGGTGCGGTGGCACCAGACGGAGCGCCCCGTCGGCGAAGCCGATGTACCAGTCGGGCTGCGTACCCGCGGAGACCGGTGAGGGGTCGTACGGGCCGTAGTTCCAGATCGGGTTGATCGTGAACAGCGACGCGATGAGCATCACCACACCGAAGACGATGAAGAAGAAGCCACCCGCCTTGGCGGCGTACACGGGGAGGACGGGGAACCCGACCACGTTCTGCTCGGTGCGACCGGCGCCGGGGAACTGCGTGTGCTTGTGCACGACGACGAACACCAGGTGCAGGGCGATGAACAGCAGCACCAGCGCAGGGAGCAGGAGGATGTGGAGGGTGTAGAGCCGGCCGACGATGTCGGTGCCAGGGAACTCGCCGCCGAAGAGCAGGAAGGTCGTCCAGGTGCCGATGATCGGCAGACCCTTCACCATGCCGTCGATGATCCGCAGGCCGTTACCGGAGAGCAGGTCGTCGGGGAGCGAGTACCCGGTGAAGCCCTCGGCCATCGCGAGGATGAAGAGGACGAAGCCGATCACCCAGTTGAGCTCGCGCGGCTTCCGGAACGCCCCGGTGAAGAAGATGCGGAGCATGTGGAGGCCGATGGACGCGACGAACAACAGCGCGGCCCAGTGGTGCACCTGACGCATCAGGAGACCACCGCGGATGTCGAACGAGATGTCGAGGGTCGACGCCATGGCGACCGACATCTCGATGTTCTTCAGCGGGACGAACGACCCGTCGTAGTGCACCTCGGCCATGGAGGCCTGGAAGAAGAAGGTGAGGAACGATCCCGACAGCAGGATGATGACGAAGCTGTAGAGGGCCACCTCACCGAGGAGGAACGACCAGTGGTCGGGGAAGATCTTGCGACCGAACTCCTTGACGGCGACCGAGATGGACGTCCGTTCTTCGAGGTAGTTGGCTGCAGCGCCGGTGAAACCACCGGAGCTCTTCGCCGGAGCGGCCTTGGCCTGCTCAGGGGCGCGTGTTGCGGTCGAGGTGCTCAATGACGCTCCCAGAAGCTCGGGCCGACAGGTTCGTGGAAGTCGCTCCGCGCGACGAGGTAGCCCTCGTCGTCGACGGTGATCGGCAGCTGCGGGAGCGGCCGGGCGGCCGGTCCGAAGATGACCGCGCAGTGGTTCGTGACGTCGAACTGCGACTGGTGGCAAGGGCAGAGGAGGTGGTGCGTCTGCTGCTCGTACAGCGCCACCGGGCACCCGACGTGGGTGCAGACCTTGGAGTAGGCGACGATGCCGTCGTAGGACCAGTCCTTCTTCGACTCCTCCTCGACGAGGTCCTCAGGCTTCAGCCGCATGAGGAGGACGATCGCCTTGGCCTTCTCGTTGAGGACGTGCTCGGCCTCGTGGAGGTTCTCCGGGATGACGTGGAAGGCGCTTCCGAGCGTGACGTCGGATGCCTTGATCGGGGTGCCGGAGGGGTCGCGAGCGAGACGCGTGCCTTCCTTCCACATCGTGTGCTGCATGAGCTCGACCGGGTCCTCGTCGTACGGCGCGAGGCCGCGGAAGAGGGCGATGCCGGGCAGCGGGAACACGATGAGTGAACCGATGAGGCTGTTGCGGATGAGCGCACGGCGTCCAATGCCGGACTCGACGTTCGCCTCGTGCATGATCTCGACGGCACGATCGCGGCTGACCTGGTTCCCGCCGACCTTGTGGCGGTAGTCGATGCCCTCCTCGTCGTGCATGAGGGCCTTGCCCCAGTGCACAGCGCCGATACCGATCGCGAGCAGGGCGAGCGCCATACCGAGACCGATGAAGAGGTTGTTCAACCGGACGGACCCGATGTCCTCGGGCTCGATCGGGAACGCCATGTAGGCGGCGACCGCCCAGACGCTGCCGGCGATCGACAGGTAGAAGAGGGTGTAGACGGCGCGCTCGGCCCGCTTGTCCTTCTTGGGGTCGAGGTCCGTGACGCGCTTCCGGTGCGGAGGCAGACCAGGGTCGGCGATGGCATCGCGGGCGATGACCCCGGTACCGGTCGCGACCTGCAGCTCCTGCCCGTGGGCGGACGGATCGGCAGACGAGTCGGCGGTCGGGTGACCCGAATCGCTCGAGTTGTCGTGAGCCATTGTGCTCCTTCTTACGTGTTGTCGATCCGCGTCGGTCAGTTCGACTTCGCGGTGATCCAGACGGTGAGGGCGACGATCGAGCCGAGGCCGAAGATCCAGAGGAACAGGCCCTCGGAGACGGGGCCGAGCGAGCCGAGGTCGTTACCGCCCGGTGACGGGTTCGCCTCCATGAACTTGAGCGCGGTGATGATGTCGCGCTTGTCCTCGGGGGAGAGGTTCATGTCGTTGAAGACCGGCATGTTCTGCGGGCCGGTGACCATGGCCTCGTAGATGTGCGCTTCGCTGACGCCCACGAGCGACGGCGCGTACTTGCCCTCGGTCAGGGCGCCACCGGCTGCAGCGACGTTGTGGCACATGGCGCAGTTGATCCGGAAGAGCTGTGCTCCGTTGGAGGAGTCGCCGGCGGCGTCGAGGTACTGCTCGTCGGGGATCTCCGGACCGGGGGCGACCGATGCGACGTACGCAGCCAGCGAGGAGATCTGCTCCTCGGTGAACTGCACGGGCTTCTCAGGAGCCTGCGGGCCCTGGTTCTGCAGCGGCATGCGTCCCGTGCCGACCTGGAAGTCGACAGCGGCCGCGCCGACGCCGAGCAGGCTCGGTCCGGCGGTCGTGCCCTGCATGTCGAGTCCGTGGCAGGTGGCGCAGTTGGCCGAGAACAGCTTCTCGCCCTCGTCGACCGAGGCCTGCGACTTCGCGGCGGCGACGGGCTCGGCACTGGCGGTGCTGACGCTGACGGCCGCGTACGCTCCGCCGGTCACGAGCAGGCCGATGGCGAGGAGTGCCGCCGAGGCGAACGGGCTGCGTCGGCCGCTCTTGCGGTTCGCGCGAGCGCTCTTCTTGGACGACGCGGTGGCCGTCTGCTGGGTGGGGTCAGTCTTCATGGAGTCAGTCATTCCGGGTTAGCGCAGGATGTAGATGACGAAGTAGAGGCCGATCCACACGACGTCGACGAAGTGCCAGTAGTACGAGACGACGATGGCGCTCGTCGCCTCCTTGTGGCCGAATCGCTTGACCGCGAAGGCGCGGCCGATCACGAGGAGGAAGGCGATGAGCCCGCCGGTCACGTGCAGGCCGTGGAAGCCGGTGGTGAGGTAGAACGCCGAGCCGTACGCGTTCGAGCTGAGGGAGATGCCCTCGCTGACGAGCGTGGCGTACTCGAGCACCTGACCGGCGACGAAGACGGCGCCCAGGGCGTAGGTGAGGAAGAACCACTCGACCATGCCCCACTTGCGCGGGCTCCAGCCCGTCATGCGGGGCTGCATGCGCTCCGCGGCGAAGACACCGAACTGGCACGTGAACGACGAGGACACGAGGATGATCGTGTTGATCGTCGAGTACGGGACGTTCAGGCGGCCGGCTTCGGCCGCCCACAGCTCGGGAGCCATCGATCGCAGCGTGAAGTAGATCGCGAAGAGGCCGGCGAAGAACATGACCTCGCTGCCCAGCCAGACGATCGTTCCAACGGCGACCGTGTTCGGTCGGTTGATCCGGGGCGCGCTCGGCGCAAGGTTGATTGAGGTGCTCGTCACCCCTCCATTATGGCCGATAGCGCGAGCGGTTTTTCGCATTTCGGGGGCGACGATGGCCTGCGGAGCAGTAAGGCTATCCTTATTTCCTGACCGGGATCTTCGGTTCTGCTGCGGAATTCATGTGATCCTCGCCGGGTGGATCGCCCCGGGCCACGGCGGGTCGCGCTTGTAAGATCGTCGTCATGCCTCTCACGACCTGGCCGACGCTCATCGGCGACCTGATCGCCGGAACCGACCTCAGCGTCTCCGAGTCCACGTGGGCCATGGAACGCATCATGACGGGGCAGGTCACCGACGCCCAGCTCGCCGGGTTCCTCATCGCGCTCCGTCGGAAGGGGGAGACGGTCGACGAGATCGTCGGGTTCCGTGACGCGATCCTCGACCACGCGATGCCGCTCGTCGCGCCGTCCCGCGCGCTCGACATCGTCGGCACCGGCGGCGATCGGTTCGGGACGGTGAACATCTCCACCACGGCGTCGATCGTCGCCGCCGCGACCGGCATCCCCGTCATCAAGCACGGCAACCGCGCCGCGAGTTCGGCCTCCGGCTCGAGCGACGTGTTGTCGGCCCTCGGCGTCGACCTCGCGTTGCCGACGGACCTGGTGGGGGAGGTGCTCGCGTCCACGGGGATCACCTTCGCCTACGCCGCCGCGTTCCACCCGGGGTTCCGGCACGCCGGCGCGGTGCGTGCGGAGCTCGGCGTCCCCACCGTCTTCAACTTCCTCGGCCCGCTCGTGAACCCTGCTCGGCCGGAGGCCTCCGCCGTCGGTGTGGCGCATGCCGACCGGATCCCGCTGTTCGTCGGGGTGTTCCAGACGCGCGGGGCGACCGCGCTCGTCTTCCGTGGCGACGACGGCCTCGACGAACTCACCACCACGGGACACAGTCACCTGTGGGAGGTCACCCGCGGTGCCGTCACCGAACACGACCTCGATCCACGCGAGCTGGGTATCCGGCGCGCCGCGATCGACGACCTGATCGGCGGCGACGCGCAGCACAACGCCGGCGTCGTCCGCGCGACCCTCGCCGGCGAGGAGGGCCCCGTCCGCGACATCGTGCTGTTGAACGCGGCCGCCGGGATCGTGGCGTTCGAACTCTCGGAGGATCCGACGCAGGCACAACGGCCGATCCTCGACCGGTTCGCCGCTGCGTTGCTGTCCGCGGCGGACGCGATCGACTCCGGCGCGGCGACGGCCAGACTCGACGCCTGGGTCGAGGCGACCCGAGCCCTCGGTTCGCGCTGATCGACGTGGCGTCCACGGTCGACCGGACCCTACCGGCGGCGCGGCCCAGCGCGTAGGTTGAGACCCGATGCCGGCGCACCCGGCCGGCGGTCCCGAACCGATCTTGCAGGAGGATTCAATGAAGAAGCTCATCAATGATCCGAAGGACGTCGTCGCTGAGGCGGTGGCCGGCTTCGGAGCCGCGCACGCCGATCTCGTCTCCGTGTCCCTCGACCCCGTCTTCATCACGCGCGCGGACGCACCCGTCGCCGGGAAGGTCGGGATCGTGAGCGGCGGAGGCAGCGGACACGAGCCCCTCCATGGCGGATTCGTCGGGTTCGGCATGCTCGACGCGGCGGTCCCCGGACCGGTCTTCACCTCACCGACGCCCGACCCGATCGTCGCCGCGACCAAGGCCGTGGACGGCGGCGCCGGGGTGCTCCACATCGTCAAGAACTACACGGGCGACGTCCTCAACTTCGAGACTGCAGCCGACCTCGCGCTGGCCGAGGGGATCGAGGTCCGATCGGTGATCGTCGACGACGACGTCGCCGTCAAGGACTCGCTCTACACCGCCGGGCGCCGGGGCGTCGCCGGGACCGTCCTCGTGGAGAAGATCGCAGGTGCCCGCGCGGAGGCCGGGGGAGGGCTGGACGAGGTCGCCGAGGTCGCCCTCAAGGTCAACGCACGGACGCGCACGATGGGTGTCGCGCTCACCCCCTGCGTCGTCCCGCACGCGGGGGAGCCCAGCTTCACCCTCGCCGACGACGAGATCGAGATCGGCATCGGCATCCACGGCGAGCCGGGTCGGGAACGCATCCCGTTGGAACCGGCGGACCGCATCGTCGACCGCTTGCTCGGTGCCATCCTCGAGGATCTGCCGTATGCACCGGGGGAGCGGGCACTCGTCCTCGTGAACGGGATGGGCGGAACGCCGCAGCTCGAACTCTTCATCGTGTTCCGCCGCGTCGCAGAAGCCCTGGGGGAGCGCGGGATCGAGGTCGCACGATCCCTGGTCGGCAACTACACGACGAGCCTCGAGATGCAAGGGGCGTCGATCACCCTCCTGAAACTCGACGACGAATTGACCGAATTGTGGGACGCGCCGGTGCAGACCGCCGCGCTCCGGTGGGGACGGTAGACGGATGGGACTGGACGGAGCCTGGGCGGTCGCCTGGATGCGGCGGAGTGCTGCGGTGATCGCGGATCGCCGCGTCGAGCTGATCACGCTCGACCGCGACATCGGCGACGGCGACCATGGCGAGAACCTCGACCGGGGGTTCTCGGCGATCCTCGAGAAACTGGACGGGCAGCCCGCCGACGCGACGCCCTCGGACATCTTGAAGCTCGCGGCGACGACGCTCATCTCCACCGTCGGCGGCGCCAGTGGGCCGCTGTACGGGACGGCCCTGCTGAAGGCGTCGATCGCCGTGGCGGGGAGGGCCGAGTTGGATGCGGACGGCGTCGTCGCGTTGCTGACGGCGGCACGCGACGGGATCGTGCTCCGAGGCAAGGCGACGACCGGGGACAAGACCATGGTCGACGCTTGGACACCGGCCGTCGACGCTGCCGCGGCTGCTGCCGCTGCGGGGGAGACCCCGGGCGGCGTCCTCGCTGCGGCCGCTGCGGCGGCCGAGGCCGGCGCCGTCGCGACCGAACCGCTCGTGGCACGGAAGGGACGAGCAAGCTACCTCGGAGAGCGTGCGATCGGCCATCGCGATCCCGGCGCACAGTCGACCGCGTATCTGCTCGGCGCGGCGTCGGCCGCAGCATCGGGGGAGGCTGCATGAGCGGCGGACCCGTCGGACTCGTCTTCGTCTCCCACAGCGCGCTGATCGCTGAGGGGCTCGTCGACGTTGCCCGCCAGATGGCCCCCGACGCCGCTCTGGCCGCGGCCGGCGGCACCGACGACGGTGGGATCGGCACCAGCTTCGCGCTGGTCTCCGCCGGGATCGCCGCCGTGGATGCCGGAGTCGGCGTCGTGGTCCTGTGCGATCTCGGTTCGGCGATCCTGACGGCCGAGACCGCGCTCGACTTCCTCGGCGACGCCGTGCGCGCGCGCGTCCGCATCGTGGACGCCCCGCTCGTGGAGGGCGGCGTCGCCGCGGCCGTCGCCGCCCAGACCGGTCGGTCGCTCGACGAGGTCGTCGCAGCCGCCCAGTCGGCTGCCGGCCGACCGGACGCCGACGCCTCGACGACGGAGGCCGGATCGGCGGACGCCGGGCCGACGGACACGCCCCACGCCGCGGCGACGGTCACCCTGCGCAACAAGGACGGTCTGCATGCCAGACCCGCCGCGGAGTTCGTGCGGTCCGCCAGCAGGTTCGCGGCGAACGTCGTCGTCAACGGCAAGGACGCGAAGAGTCTGCTCGGAATCATGTCGCTCGGCCTCGTGAAGGGGGCCGAGGTGCGCCTCCAGGCCGACGGGATCGATGCCGTCGAAGCCGTCCAGGCGCTCACGTCGCTCATCGAGTCCGGCTTCGGCGAGGCCTGAGGTCGGGTCGCTGGGCGGCGGGCCGAGCACCTTGTGTGCTCCGACGCAAGTGGGTGGGCGGTCGGGGAGTGGCGGCGTAGCATCGCCCGCATGGATGAACAGACGAAGACGTCGGACACCGATGACCGCCTCTGCACGGTCTGCGGCCACCCGCTGGCCGAGCACACCTTCGATCGGTCCTCGGAGCACGATCACTTCATGACCTGCCCGACGCAGGATCGACTGCCGGACCCGGCGGAGTCCTCCATCCCGGTCAACGAGTTCGGGATGCCCCTGTGGGAAGAGGACCCGGACCGCCAGGCTCCACCCGCCTGACGAAGCAGCGGGCCGCGACCGGTTCACCCCAGGTCGAGGAGCGACCGGACAGCGGCGCTCAGGCGGCCGACAGTTTGCCGCTCGTCGTCGTCGATCGCCTCGCCGTCGATGATCCACCGGGTCCATCGGGCGAGGTGCTCCGGTGGGACATCCGTGCGCGCGGCTCGGGTGCGCACCGCTTCGGTGATGTGCTCGAGCAGGAAGCGGTCGACGAGCTCCGCCTCCTCGACGAGGACGGCTCTCACCTCGGGGAGGTGCGCGGCACCATGGACCGCTCGGGCGAAGCCCACCTGCCGGTCTGCGTCGTGCTCGCGATCGAGAGTTGTGAGGTACTTCTCTAGGGCCGCCTTCCCGCGGCCGCTGCGCGCGGCCCGATGGAGATGTTCCTCGGTCCACGCGGCACTCGCTCGGAGCAGCGTGAGCAGGATGTCGATCTTCGTCGGGAAATAGTGGAACAGCGTTCCGGAGGAGACCCGAGCCGCTCGACAGACGTCGGCCGTCGACGTGCCTTCGAACCCCTGTGCGGCGAAGCACCGGTACGCGGCAGCGAGAATCACCGTCTGCCGTTCGGTGAAGCGCTGCTGGTCCACGACACGGGGCATGAGCGCCTTCCTGATTGATAGAGCGTGCACTCTAGAGTGACCGCTCTAGAAATTCTATCCTGGTGAAACGGAGATTACGGTGTGGGAGCCGGCGTACCGGGACGGCACGCTCGCTCCGCCTGCGCTGCGGTACGTGTGGAAGGGAGAGGGGTCCGCGGTCAACGAGTTGACATAATGTGCATTATCAGCTCTTTTCAGCCCGCCGCGAGCGGGGTCGGATCGGCTCACCAGGTCACGACTACCGGTCCGGACGTCGCTGGGACGGCCGGGGTGCGTCAGGTGCCCACGTACCGCGCGAGGTGCTCTCCGGTGAGCGTTGATCGCGACTCGATGAGCGCTGCGGGCGTCCCAGCGAACACCAGGCGCCCGCCGTCGTGACCTGCGCCTGGTCCGAGGTCGACGATCCAGTCCGCGTGAGCCATCACCGCCTGATGGTGCTCGATGACGATGACCGACTTGCCCGAGTCCACGAGTCGGTCCAGCAGTCCGAGCAGTTGCGCGACGTCGGCGAGGTGCAGGCCCGTCGTGGGTTCGTCCAGGATGTAGACCTCACCGTCGTCGGCCATCTGCGTCGCCAGCTTGAGCCGCTGGCGTTCACCGCCGGACAGGGTGGTCAACGGCTGGCCCAGGCTCAGGTATCCGAGGCCGACATCCGCGAGGCGCGCCAGGATCGCGTGCGCAGCCGGCGTCCGGGCCGGACCGTCCGCGAAGAACGCCTCGGCTTCGACGACGGACATCGCGAGCACCTCGCTGATGTCCCGCTCCCCCAGGTGATATTCCAGAACGGAAGCAACGAACCGGCGGCCCTCGCACACCTCGCAGACGCTCGAGACACTCGCCATGACGCCGAGATCCGTGAAGACCACACCCGCGCCGTTGCAGTTCGGACAGGCCCCGGCCGAGTTCGAACTGAACAGCGCCGGCTTCACACCGTTCGCCTTCGCGAACGCCTTGCGGATGGGCTCGAGCAGGCCCGTGTAGGTCGCCGGGTTGCTGCGACGCGAACCACGGATCGGGCTCTGGTCAACCGTCACGACGCCCGGGCGCCCCGCGACCGAACCGTGGATGAGCGAGCTCTTCCCCGAGCCGGCCACGCCCGTGACGACGACCAGGACGCCCAGCGGCACGTCGACGTCGACGCCCTGGAGGTTGTGCCGGTCGGCTCCGCGCACCTCGATGACGCCCGTCGGACGGCGCACCTCCGGTTTGAGCGCCGCCCGGTCGTCGAGATGGCGTCCGGTGAGCGTGTCGCTGGCGCGCAGGCCGTCGACCGTCCCCTCGAACATCACCTGTCCCCCGCTGGTTCCGGCTCCGGGGCCGAGGTCGACGACGTGGTCGGCGATCGTGATCGTCTCCGGTTTGTGTTCCACGACGAGGACCGTGTTCCCCTTGTCGCGGAGCCGCAGGAGGAGCTCGTTCATCCGCTGGATGTCGTGCGGGTGCAGTCCGACGGTCGGCTCGTCGAAGACGTACGTCACGTCGGTGAGCGACGACCCGAGATGGCGGATCATCTTCGTGCGCTGTGCCTCGCCACCCGAGAGGGTACCGGTGGCGCGGTCGAGGGACAGGTACCCCAGCCCGATGGCGACGAAGGAGTCCAGGGTCTCCTGGAGGACCGTCAGCAGCGGACGCACCGACGGCTCGTCGAGCGCCCGGATCCAGGCCGCCAGGTCGCTGATCTGCATCGCGCACAGCTCCGCGATGTTCCGTCCGGCGATGCGCGAACTCCGAGCACCCTCGCTCAGACGGGTCCCCTGGCACGCGGGACACGTGGTGAAGGTGACGGCGCGGTCCACGAAGGCGCGGATGTGTGGCTGCATCGCCTCACGATCCTTCGAGAGGAACGACTTCTGCACCTTCGGGATCAGGCCCTCGTAGGTCATGTTGATGTCGCCGACCTTGACCTTCACCGGCTCCTTATGGAGGAAGTCGTGGAGCTCGCGCTCCGTGTAGTCCTGGATGGGTTTGTCCGCGTCGAGGAAGCCGGATCCGGTGAAGATTCGGACGCCCCA
Source organism: Plantibacter sp. LMC-P-059a (assembly GCF_030209505.1). Classification (NCBI taxonomy): domain Bacteria; kingdom Bacillati; phylum Actinomycetota; class Actinomycetes; order Micrococcales; family Microbacteriaceae; genus Plantibacter; species Plantibacter sp. LMC-P-059a. The sequence continues at coordinate 86,759 of NZ_JARVRZ010000007.1, forward strand.
CCCGTCCGGGGTGTAGCCCGGGATGGTGAGCGCACCCTCGTTGAGCGACTTCGTGGCGTCGTAGAGCTGGGAGCGGTCGATGTCGTTCACCGTTCCCATCCCCTCGCATCGCGGGCACATGCCGCCGGTGATCGAGAAGCTGCGTCGCTCCTTCGTGCTCTGTCCGCCGCGCTCGATCGTCACCGCTCCGGCTCCGCTGATCGAGGCGACGTTGAAGGAGAACGCCTGCGGGGAGCCCACGGCCGGGTCCCCGAGACGACTGAACAGGATGCGCAACATGGTGTTCGCGTCGGTCGCCGTGCCCACCGTCGACCGCGAGTTCGACCCCATCCGCTCCTGATCCACGATGATCGCGGTGGTGAGGCCTTCGAGGACGTCGACGTCCGGGCGTGCCTGCGAGGGCATGAAGCCCTGCACGAAGGCGCTGTAGGTCTCGTTGATCATGCGCTGGGACTCCGCCGCGATCGTCCCGAAGACGAGCGAGCTCTTCCCCGAGCCGGACACGCCGGTGAAGACCGTCAGGCGGCGCTTCGGGAGCTCGACGTCGACGTTCCGAAGGTTGTGCTCCCGGGCGCCTCTGACCCGGATCACGTCGTGGGTGTCGGCGACCCGGGTGTCCTGCGATGCGGCGTCCATGGCGATCAGCGTAGCCGCCGTCGTCGGTCGACGTCCGACGGGCTCGGGCTGCCGTCGCAGGTGACTTCCGAAGTCATGCTGTGAAACACCTGTGCGGATGCGTCACACTGATGGCATGCCGACCGATCACTCGGAGGCATCGCCGCACCGTCCACCTGTCAGGAGCCGACCATGACCGAACCGTCCGTCACCACGTACACCTTGAACTCGGCGCGACTGACCGCCGGCCAGATCTCCGGCGTCCGCTGGGCGTTCGCCGTGGGTGGTGTCCTCACCATCCTCCTCGGGGTCTTCCTGCTGGTCGCCCCGAAGGCGTCGCTCGTCGCCGTCGCTTGGATCTTCGCGAGCTACTTCCTCATCGCGGGGATCGCCCGCATCACCCGCGGCGTCCTCGCCCGTGAGCACCGTGGAGGCTGGCGGATCCTCACCATCGTGTTCGGCGTGCTGCTGTTCGCCGCAGGCGTCTACATCATCCTCGACCCACTGCTCGGCATCGGTGCGCTCGTCTTCGTGATCGGCCTCTCCTGGATCGTCGAAGGCGTCGCCTCCCTGTTCGACTCGGCACCGGACGTGTCGCGGTGGGTCACCGTCCTCTATGGCGTGATCAGTGTCGTCGCCGGGGTGTTCGTGCTCGCGAACCCGCTCCTCGCAGCCGTCACGCTCCTCCTCGTCACCGCGTTCTTCCTCATCGCGGCCGGCGTCGTCGAGATCGTCCAGGCGGTCACCTTCGGCAAGCAGGTGAAGCGGGCCGGTCTCGCCGGGTGAATCCGGCCGGAGGACGACGGACGCCCGGGCCCATGTGGGCCCGGGCGTCCGTCGTCCGATCGTCGTCGACTACTCGGCGATGAAGTCGCTCGTGTCGCCGACGTACCGGGTGTGGTTCTCGGGGATCGGCTCCACCGCGGCTGCGGCGACCTCCGCGGCGAACTCGCCGACGTTGTAGAGGCGTCCGGCCGACTCCTTGCGCGAGCTGATCGCGCCGGGGTTCGCGCGTTCCAGCAGGGTCGCGGTGATGGTCCCCTCGATCATGTCGCCCGACACGACGACGAAGTCGACCCCGGCGGCGTCGAAGGTGTCCTGCTTGGCGCGGAGGGCGTCCTCGCCGGCCCGCTTGGAGGTCGCGACGGGCACGTACTCGGGCATCGTCGGGGTGGTCCGGATGAAGTGCGCCTGGTGGCTCGTGACGAAGACGATCCGCGAGCCCGGCCGCAGCATCGGCATGGCGTGCTCGACGACACTCACCTGCGCGTCGCGGTTGAGCTGCATGGCGTAGTCCTCGGCCATGCCGCTCTCCATGCCGCCTGAGGCGTTCAGGACCAGGACGTCGAGGTCGCCCAGCTCGGCCTTCGTCGTCGCGAACATCGCGCCGACCGAGGCGGGGTCCGTGAGGTCGGCTCCGACGACGACGGCCTGCACGCCGAGCGCCCGCACCTCGTCGGCGAGCTTGACGGCGCGCGCCTCCTTGTTGCGGTAGTTGATGACCACGTTCGCGCCGGCGCCGGCGAAGTACCGGATGGTGTCTGCGCCGATGCCGCGCGAAGAGCCCGTCACGAGGACGTTCTTCCCGGCGAGGGATCCGGCGGCCAGAGGGTTCGTCACGGGAGGGCTCCTTCAGATCTGGGGCCGCTCGTCGGCGGCTGGTTCCAGCCAACGACCCTATCAACAACCGGACGGACGGATCCGGTCGCGCCCGCGGTCGAGCTGATAGCGTTGACGATGACCGGCGCACCGTCTCGCGCTCCCCCGGGTCACGAGGCGGCAGTCGCACGAGCCGATCCGGGAGGAATCCGCATCATGGACGTCATCACCGAGTACGCCTGGATCGCCTGGCTGGTGGTGATCCTCGTGTTCGTCATCATCGAGATCCTCTCGCTGGAGTTCACCTTCCTGATGCTCGCGGTCGGCGGGGTCGTCGGGTTGCTCTCCGGCCTGGTCGGAGCCCCGTGGTGGTTGCAGCTGCTCATCGCCGCGGCCGCCGCCGTCCTCCTGCTCCTCGCCGTCAGGCCGCCGCTGCTCCGCGCATTGCAACGCGGTGCGGACCCGGCCAGGAGCAACATCGACGCGCTGCTCGGCATGCCAGGGCTCGTCATGTCCACGGTCACCCCGCACGGTGGCCAGGTCAAGCTCGGCAACGGCGAGGTCTGGACCGCCCGTACCCCCCTTGACTCCCCCGCGTCCTCGCTGGAGCCCGGCACCCGCATCATCCTGTCCGTCGTCGACGGTGCCACCGCCGTCGTCGTCCCCGTCCCAACCCACCCGACCCCGTCGGGCGAGCAGAAGGAGCAGTCGTGAACGACATCTCATCAGGAGCGATCATCGGCTGGGTGATCGCCGCCATCGTCGTCATCTTCGTGCTGGTGGTGCTGTTCCGCTCCATCCGCATCATCCCGCAGGCCAGTGCAGGCGTGGTCGAACGGCTCGGGAAGTACCACAAGACCCTCCTGCCGGGGCTGAACCTCCTCATCCCCTTCATCGACCGCCTGAGGCCGCTCATCGACCTCCGCGAGACCGTCGTGTCGTTCCCGCCCCAGCCGGTGATCACCGAGGACAACCTCGTCGTCTCGATCGACACGGTCGTCTACTTCCAGGTCACCGACGCGCGTGCGGCCACCTATGAGATCGCGAACTACCTGGGTGCCGTCGAGCAGCTCACGACGACGACCCTCAGGAACGTCGTCGGCGGGTTGAACCTCGAGGAGGCGCTCACCAGCCGGGACGAGATCAACAGCAAGCTCCGGATCGTCCTCGACGAGGCGACCGGCAAGTGGGGCATCCGCGTCGGCCGCGTCGAGCTCAAGGCGATCGACCCGCCGCTCTCGATCCAGGACTCGATGGAGAAGCAGATGCGCGCCGAGCGGGATCGCCGCGCGCTCATCCTCACCGCGGAGGGTACCAAGCAGTCCGCGATCCTGACCGCGGAGGGTGCCCGACAGGCGGAGATCCTCCGCGCCGAGGGTGACGCTCAGGCCGCCGTCCTGCGGGCGCAGGGTGAGGCCTCGGCCATCCAGACGGTCTTCAAGGCCATCCACGACGGCGACCCGGACGAGAAGCTCCTCGGGTACCAGTACCTGCAGATGCTCCCGAAGCTCGCCGAAGGTCAGGCCAACAAGCTCTGGGTGATCCCGAGTGAGCTGACGGAAGCACTGAAGGGCATCGGCTCCGCGTTCGGACCGGGCAACACGCGTGACCCCGCGGCCGCCGCTCGGTCTGCTGCAGCCGCCGCCGCGGCGCCGCCCTTCACCCCGTCGACGTCGTCGGCCCAGGCGCCGTCGCCATCGGCGGCGACGCAGGTACCCGGTCACCCGGAGTCCTGAGCACACGGTGGCGGTGTCGAGCCTCACCTTCTTCCAGCCGGCCGGTCCTCGCGTGTTCGCGCATCGAGGGCTGGCCGGTTCCGGTGTTCCGGAGAACACCCTCTCGTCCTTCCGCCGGGCCCTCGCCGCGGGCGCCGACTATCTCGAGACCGACACGCACCGTACGCGCGACGGGCATGCGGTCCTCTTCCACGACGCGTCCTTACGCCGGATCACCGGCGACCCGAGGCCGATCGCCGAGTTGGACCTGGCGGAGCTCCAGCAGATCGACCTCGGTGGTGACCACGTCCCGACGCTCCACGAGGCGCTCATGGCCTTCCCCGAGGCGCGCTTCAACCTGGACGTCAAAGACGCTGCCGCTGCGCTGCCGGCCGCCGAAGCCATCCTCCGGGCCGACGCGCGCGACCGGGTCCTCGTCACCTCGTTCGACGAAGGTCGGCGCTCGGCGGTGCTGGACGCGCTCGGCGGCGACGCCGGATCGGCGGACATCCCCACCTCGGCGTCGGCGGCGATCCTGCTCCGGGTGCTGCCGACGGTCGCCCTCCACCTCGGCGACACGGCGCTCCGGCGGGCGCTGGGCGGTGTGCACGCCCTGCAGATCCCCGAGCGGTATCGCGGCGTCCCCGTCGTCACCGGACGGCTCCTGCGGCGGGTACACGCCCTCGGCGTCGAGGTGCACGTCTGGACCGTCAACGACCCGGCCGACATGCGGCGTCTCCTCGATCTCGGTGTCGACGGTCTCGTCACCGACCGGTGTGACCTCGCCCTCGAGGTGCTGGGCTCGCGCTGAACGACGCCTGACCGGAGTGGTCGCGCTCCATCGGCTGCGAGCTGGGCGTGACCTGGGAGCCGGGTGGGTGAACGGAACACTTTACCCAGCTTGTGGGTTTATAACTGTGCATGCCGAGCGAGAGGAGACCACACAATGGCAGATCGCAGTTTGCGCGGAATGCGCTTGGGCGCCCAGAGTCTACAAACGGAAGAGGGCGTCATATTCTCGGCGCGGAGCAACCACACCTACCGGTGCCAGAGTTGCGAGCGCGAGACCACGATGACGTTCGCCGCCGACGCGGAAGTCCCCGAGTTGTGGGAGTGCCGGCACTGCGGTGCCGAGGCGGTCCTGCTCGTCGACTCACAGCCGGTGGTCGTCGACCGCGGCGATGTGAAGATCCCGAGGAGCCACTGGGACATGCTGCTCGAACGTCGCTCGCGCGATGAGCTCGAGGAACTGCTCGAAGAGCGACTCTCGTACTTGCGCGCGCGTCGCGGCCAGCAGAAGAGCGCGTAGCCCCGAGCCCCCAGGCCTCCCCTCGATCGGCTGATCCGACTTCGGATCAGCCGATCGTCATGTCCGGGCATGGACCGGCTGGAGCCGTCACCGCGCTCGTCGTCGGACCCGTGCCGCGAAACCGGCGAGCAGGAGGGACGCGAGACCCATGCCCCCGATGAACCCCTCGAGCTGGTGCCCGAACGCCATCGACGGCGTCACCGTGTCGGCGAGCGGCACATCCGACACCATCGAACCGGGCCGGAACGCCGGGATGCTGTCGATCGTCGCCCCGTCCGGACCGATGATCTGACTCGTGCCGACGGTGGAGATGTTCACGACCGAGCGCGCGGACTCGATCGCACGCAGCCGGGCGATGGCCAGCTGCTGCTGATTCTCGTCCGTCTGGCCGAAGTCCGCGTTGTTCGTCTGCGCGAAGACGACGCGCGCCCCGCCTGCCACGGCGTCGCGGGTCAGCTGGTCGTCGGCGATGTCGAAGCAGATGCTGATGCCGGCGAGCACGCCGTCGATGTCGAAGACGTTGTCCTTCGTGCCCGGCGTGTACTCGCGCTGGATGAGACCGATGAGGTCGGGCGCGAACGGCTCCCAGAAGTCGCGGTCGGGGACGTACTCCCCGAAGGGCACCGGGTGCTTCTTGTCGTAGACGTCGCGGACACCGTCGCCAGCATCCCAGAGCAGCGACGAGTTGAAGTAGCGGTCGCCCCGTTCGGAGATCGCCCCGACGACGAACGGTGCATCCATCCGTCGGCTCAGAGCGTCGAGTGCGGCTGCGGACTGCGGGACCCGCTGCGGATCGAGGTCGGCGCTGCCCTCCGGCCAGACCACCACATCGACGTCCGCATCGATGACGCGCAGGGTCTCGTCGATCTGGGTCTGCATGACCGTCCCGGGGGCCGCCGCATCGAAGTACCCCGCGGGGCCGTTCCCCTGGATCGCGGCCACCCGGATGCTCCCGGTCGTGGTGGTGGGCCAGGCCGGCACGAGCAGGACCGCGAGGACGGCGAGGACGGCGGTCCCGACCCGGGTGACGGCGGGGAGATCGGCCGTGGCGGCCAACTGGAGCGCCAGCGCGACGAGGAGCACCATGAGGAAGGTCAGGCCCGAGAACCCCACCCACGCGACCAGTGGTGCGAACGGGCTCTCCGACTGGCTGAGCGACATCCTCGCCCACGGGAACCCGCCGTACGGCCAGGTGCTCACGAGCGTCTCCCTGGCTGTCCAGAGCGCGGCGACGACGGCTGCCGTCAGCCAGACCCGCCCGGCGACACCGGGGAACGCCCGAGGGACCCAACGGTAGGCGAGCGTCACGAGGACTGCTCCCAACCCGAAGAACATCGCTTCCAGGGTCGACAACGCCGCCCACGGGACGGGGCCGAGGTACGCCGTCGCCCACTCGATGTGCACCAGGTAGAACGACTCCCCCGCCAGGAACCCGACGAGCAGGGCACCCCAGACGCTGCGACCCATGAGGGTCAGGAGGACGAGCGCGATGCCCACGAAGGTCAGCGGCCAGACACCCCGATCGGGGAACCCGCCGTCCAGGATGGGACCCGCGGCGATGGCAACCACGACGGCGAGCCACAAGGGCAGCGCCGGGCGGCTGTCATCTGGTGCTTCGATCGGGATGTGCCGCGCGCTCCGATGCATTCCAGCGATCACAGCGAGCTGTACGCGACGATGCCGCGGCGGATCGAATCGAGCGCTTGGCGCGAGGTCCGACCGACCGGCCCGTCGACGATGCGCAGCTGGTCGAGCAGGTCGATGGTCTGCTTGCACCACCGCACGAAGTCACCCGCGGCGAGTTCCGCCTCGATCAACACCGTGTCGAGGCTGGCGCCCTTCGCCCACTGGTGCATCGCGAGGGAGAGCCCCGTGGAGATCGGGTTGCTGCCCGGGAGCCGGTGCTCGCGTTCGCTGTCGTCGAGCCGGCTCCAGATGTCCTGCGTCCGCTCGAGCGCCGAGCGGAACGGTCCACGAGGCAGGAAGCGCTCGGGCGTGTTCTGCTCCTCGCGCCGCGGCTCGTAGACGATCGCCGCCGCCATCGCCGCGAGTGATGCCGCGTCGAGCTCGTTCCAGGCACCCGTCCGCAGGCTCTCCGCGACGAGGAGGTCCCGCTCGCCGTAGATCCGCTTCAAGGTCCGTCCGGGGGCGGCGACGACGACGACCCCGTGCTCGTCCCGGGTGAGGTACCCGTACTCGAGGAGCACGTCCACGACGCGGTCGAACACCCGGGCGACGGCGCCCGTGCGCGTCTGGATCTGCTGCCGCAGTTGGTCGGTCTGCTTCTTGAGTTTGAACCACCGCTCCGCCCAGCGCGCGTGATCCTCGCGATGCGGGCACACATGGCAGGCGTGCGCGCGCATCCGCTTCCGGAGCTCGGCGAGCTTACGCTGCCGCCGGTCTTTGGCCGCCCGGGAACCGTTCGGTTCGCCCTTGCGCTCGAGGTCGGTGAGTTCGCGTCTGATGCCGGCGTACTCGATGAAGTCGCCGAGGTGACAGGACATCGACCGCTCGTACCCCGCGAGGGAGGACTCCTGCTCGCGCACCTTCCGGGCGATCCCCACGACGGCGCGGTCGGCCTGGAACTGTGCGAACGACGACTCGAGGATCTGACGCGTCCGCTGCCGTCCGAACTGGTCGATGAGGTTCACGGCCATGTTGTAGGTCGGGCGGAAGCTGGAGTTGAGCGGGTAGGTGCGTCGCGAGGCGAGGGACGCGACCGATTGCGGGTGCAGCCCCTCCGCCCACTGGATCACCGCATGACCCTCGACGTCGATGCCGCGACGACCGGCCCGCCCGGTGATCTGCGTGTACTCCCCCGGCGTGATCGGCACTCTGGCTTCGCCGTTGAACTTCTCGAGCTTCTCCAGCACGACCGTCCGTGCCGGCATGTTGATGCCGAGTGCGAGGGTCTCGGTCGCGAAGACGACCTTGACGAGCTTCCGACGGAACAGTTCCTCGACGACCTCCTTGAACGCCGGGAGGAGGCCGGCGTGGTGGGCGGCGACGCCGCGCTCGAGGCCGTCGAGCCACTCCCAGTACCCCAGCACGGCCAGGTCCTCGTCGAGCAGGGTCCGGCAGCGTTCGTCGACGATCTGACGGATCTCGTCGCGCTCGTGCGCCTCCGTCAGGCGGATGCCCGAACGCAGAACCTGCTTGACCGCCTGGTCGCAGCCGACGCGGCTGAAGACGAAGAAGATGGCGGGGAGCAGATGGTGGTCGTCGAGCATCTGGACGAAGTGCCCGCGGTCGAGTTTCTCGGTGCGGTGCGGAGCGCGCCGCTGGTTGTAGCGGCTGACGTCCTTGTACTGGCGGCTGTTGGGCGCTCGTCCGCCGAACTGGGCCATGCGCACGAGCTCCGGGTTCACCTGGTGGGTGTCGGCGAGGCTCGGTGCGGCGAACAGGTCGACGAGCTTGTTCCGCATCAGCACGTGTTGGGTCAGCGGCACCGGGCGTTCTTCGGACACGATCACCGCGGTGTCGCCGCGGACCGCCTGGAGCCAGTCGCCGAACTCTTCGGCGTTCGACACGGTCGCGCTCAGCGACACCATGCGGACCGACTGCGGGAGGTGGATGATGACCTCTTCCCAGACCGCCCCGCGGAAGCGGTCCGCGAGGTAGTGGACCTCGTCCATGACGACGAAGGCGAGGTCGGTCAGGGCGTCGGAATCCGCGTACAGCATGTTGCGCAGGACCTCGGTGGTCATCACGACGATCCGGGCGTTCCCGTTGACGTTCGTGTCGCCCGTGAGGAGTCCGACGTGCTCCGAGCCGTACTCGGCGGTGAGCTCCTGGAACTTCTGATTGCTGAGCGCCTTCATCGGCGTCGTGTAGAAGACCTTGCCACGCGCTCCGTGCATGGCGAGGGCGATGGCGAACTCGGCGACGATGGTCTTGCCGGCCCCCGTCGGCGCAGCGACGAGCGCACTGCTCCCCTGCTCGATCCGTTCGCAGGCCTCGAGTTGGAACGCGTCGAGGTCGAAGCGCTGCCGTTCCCGGAACTCCTGGAGCCGTGGGGTCGCGTTCCGGACCGCCGCCGCCCGATACCGTTCGGCGGGGGAAGCGGCGTCAGTCATACGAGGCCCTTACTGCCGAGTTCGGCGTCGATGCGCAGCTGCCGCCTGGCCGCGCGTCGGTCGTGCAGCCAGGCGACGCCGTACGCGGCGAAGTACAGGACGACCATCGGGATCGCGAGCACGAACATCGAGACAATGTCGGCGGCGGGTGTGGCGATGGCAGTGAAGAGCACGATGACGAGGATCGCCACGCGCCAGGCCTTGATGATCGCTGCCGCGGAGAGGACGCCGACGAAGTTGAGGAGCACCAGGAACACCGGGAGGACGAACGCGACCCCGACGGCGAGCACGAGCTTCAGGACGAAGTCGTAGTACGTCGTGGCGTCGAGGAAGTTGGCGGCGGCGGCGGGTGTGAAGCCGAGCATGAGTTCGACGATGTGCGGCAGCACGAACCAGCCGGCGTAGCAGCCGGCGAGGAACAGTGGCACGGCCGTGGCGAAGAAGCCGACGGCGTACTTGAGCTCTTTCCGCGTGAGGCCAGGGACCAGGAACGCCCAGATCTGGTACAGCCACACGGGGCTCGAGAGGACGACGCCCGTGGTCAGGGCGATCTTCATCCGCAGGTCGAAGGCACTCGTGACGTTCGTGAAGTTCAGGAAGGCCTGACCGCGGTCGTCGGCGATGACGAGGATCGGTGCGCTCATCGCGTCGATGATCCACTCCGAGGCGATGAAGCCGGCGACCATGCCGACGATGATGCCGATGGCGGAGTAGAAGAGACGCTTCCGCAGCTCGACGAGATGCTCGCCCAGGGACATGCGCCCCTCGCGGTTCTGCTTCTTCGGGCGCCGTTCGGTCACCGCCATGACGGTGTCATCCATCGCTGGACAGCGGTTTCGAGGCGCACTCGTCGGGTGCCAGGTGCTGGCGTCATCGGGTTCGCGTGGTCCTCGGGGTTACGGCTTGACGGGCGGGTCGGTCGGCTTCTGCGGGGCCGTGGCGGCCGGAGTCGGCTCGACGGGCGTGGTGCCCGCCGGCGGGACCGGCGTCGTGGCGTCGCCCGCAGCGGGCTCGTCGTCGCGCATGCTCTTGACCTCGCTCTTGAAGATGCGCATGGACTGACCGACGCTCCGGGCGAGCCCGGGGAGCTTCGGTGCGCCGAACAGGAGCAGGACGATGAGGAGGATGATGACGAGGTGCCATCCGGTGAATGCGTTGCCGAACATAGTCTTCGTTCCTGATCTTCGAGGTCGAGGTTCCCCCACTCTACCCTGCATCGGCCTGCATGCCGCCGGAAGTGTGCGCAGTCACTCCGTGGCGACGGCGGGGTACTGTGCGAGCCCGGCAGCAGCCCAGTCCGCGACGGCGTCCCGAGCGTCTGCCGGCCCCAACACCGTGATGAGTCCGGGATGGGCGGCGACGAGCCGTTTGAGTCCGTGGTGGTGCGCGAGACGAAGGGTGGCGGTCACCTCGCCGTCGGCTTCGTCGGACCCCGCCGGGGTGTTCGCCGCGCTGTCGACGGAGACGACGTAGTCGTCGATGAGTGGGAGGACGGAACGACGCACGAGGACGGTGACGTTGCGATCGGAATCACTCGGCTCGAACAACGCCGTCGGGACGACGACCTCGGCCTCGTGGAACACGACCTCGGCCTCGCTTTGTCGAAGCTCCGTCATCCGATCCAGTCGGAAGCGTCGCGTCGCCTCTCGGAGGTGGCACCATCCGTAGAGGTACCAGTCCTGATCCTGGGACTCGAGACGGAGCGGGTCGACGAGCCTCGCCTCGGTCGAACCACTCGCATCGACGTAGTCGAACGCCACGCTGCGTCCGGCGGCGAGTGCGGCGCGGATGATGCCGACGGCCCGGGCCGAGTACGACTCCGTGACGGCGAGCTGGCCCGGCGCCGACGATGCGCCGCGCGCGAGCTTCGCCATCACCCCGCCGATGACGTCGCTGTCGACGAACTCGGGGAGCCGCTGCAGGGACTGGAGACCGGCGATGAGCGCCGACGCCTCTCTCGCTGAGAATCGAGGACTGTCGTCGAGGGCGACCCGGTGGGTGAGGACGATCTCGTCGTCCTCCTCGAAGCTGCCCCAGTCGATGTCGAACAGGTCGCCCGCCAGATACTGCCGGGTGTCGCCCGGGACGCCCGACACGGTGAGGAGTTCGACCGCCTCACGGATCTGGCGCGGTGAGAGGCTGAAGTGTCTGGCGGCCTCCTCGACCGTCACCCGCTCACGGTCGATGAGGTACGGGACGAGCGACAGGAGGAAGATCAGTTTGTCTTGAGCGCGGGGTGCTGCCGGTCGCTTAGCCACGGGCGGCCTCCTTCGGCTCCGGTGCGTCATCGGTCTCCGTGTGTCGGGCGACGACGAGCCGGAGTCTCGCCGCGACGGCGTCCGCGAGCGCGGGCGGGTCGATGACGAGGACCTCGGGACCGAAGCCGGCGAGTTCGTCGGCGAGGATGTGGTGGTCGAGGTAGGGGATCGTGAGTTCCGCGTGGTCGGCGTCGGCCACGCCGTATCGATTGCCCAGACGCGCTGCGGCATCGGTCCCCGGTCGGACGCGGACCACGGCGCGCTGCGAGGAGGAGACCCGCCGAAGACCCTCGATGGCGTCGGCCGCGTGGTCGACACCGTCCGCCGGGAACGACTCACCCGTCGGCTTCACCGGACCGACGATCCGCGACAGCAGGAAGGTCCGCGGTTGGTCCACCGAGCGGTCGGTCGCGAACAAATGCCAGCGCCCCTCGTGCTGGACGAGCGCGAGGGGAGCCACCGTGCGGACGCGCGGTCGCTCCTCCCCCGGCTTTAGGTACGGGAACGTGACGACGGCGCGCCGTTCCAGCGCGGCGTCGAGGGGTTCGAACGAGGCCTCGCGTGTGCGCAGCCGCGGGGCGTAGCCGATGATCGGTTCGTCCGGCTCGATGCCGAGCGACCGCAGTTTCGTCATGGCTCGCTGCGACTGACCGGAGAGTGAACCCTCGCGCCACACCGTCGCTGCGAGCGACAACAGGGACAGCTCCGCCGGGGTGAACCGGACGTCGGCGGGCAGCTCGTAGGCACCCTTCGGGATCCGGTAGCGCATCGACTGGTTGTTCCCGGGCTCGCCCGGCTGTTCGATCGTCTCGAGAGGCACGCCGAGTTCGCGGATGTTGTCCTTGTCCCGCTCGAACTGGCGCTCCAGGCTGGCGTTGCCACCGCCGCTCGAGTACTGCTGACGGTATCCCTGCACGGTCGACAGGATCTCGTTCTTCGTCAGGCCGGTCTGGGTGGCGAGGAGGGCGAGCACAAGGCTGAAGAGCCGCTCCTCGACCGGCACGGGCTTCGGGGACTCGCGGGCTGAGGACACCGCTCCAGTCTACCGACGGACGGCCCGCCGCCCACCTGCGACGCGGGCGGGAGACGGGCCGTCTGGGCTGTGAGCAGCGGTTACTGCGTCGGGCGCTGCGTCCCCAACACGTCGATGACGAACACGAGCGTCGCGCCACCGGGGATGGTCCCGGACCCCTGGTCGCCGTAGCCGTCCTTCGGTGCGACGACGAGGATGATCTGGGAACCGACCTTCGCGCCCACGACCGCGTCGTTGAACGCCTTGATCATCTGGCCGCCGTCGGCCTGGAAGACAAGCGGCTGCCCCTTCTCCCAGCTGCTGTCGAACACGCTCTTCTGATCCCAGAGGACGCCCGTGTAGTTGACCATGACCTGGTCGCCGGCCTTCACGGTGGCTCCGTCGCCCACGCGCGACAGCGTCTGCTTCGTCTCGGTCGGCGCCGAGGCCGCTGGGATCGTGATCCCGGGCTGACCGCTCGGCGCGGTCACGACGGACGGGAACCCCGACGGGATCGGTCGCTCCGCGCCGTCCGCCTTCGGGAGCGCGGCACTGTGGATGTCGGCGACGAGGATGATCGTGTCGTCCTTCTTCAGGCCGATCGCCTCGTTGGCGCCGGCCGGGCCGAAGGCGTCCTTCGAGGAGATGGCCGCGACGACACGTGATCCCACCGTCGTGCAGGCGAGGGCCTTCGCGAACCCCGTGGGGTTGCCGGCCAAGGCGATGAGCGAGGCCCCTGGACCGTTGAAGTCGGTCTGCTGCAGTACCTCGCCGGTACGGCCGTTGAGGAGCATCAGGTTCACGCCCACCGTGCCGTCGGCCTGGACCAGTGCGCCGTCGCCAGTGATCACGACGTCCCGCTCGGTGGTCTTCGTGTACAACGGCTTCGGCAGCTCGACCGACGGCTTCGCGCCGAAGTCGCCCGAGACGGAGATGAGCTTGGTTGCGGAACCGGCGGACGCCGCCGAGTCGCACGATGCCGAGCCAGGAGTGCTGCACCCGGTGAGGGAGACGAGCAGGAGACCTGCTGCGGCGATGAGAGCTGGTGCAGTGCGCACGGATCCTCGTTTCGGTGGTACGGGTGGGACGGCAGGTCGCCGTCGCACAGTTTAGTCGACGCGGAGGGCGGTCAGCGCTCGTCGCCGTCGACCGGCTCGGTGGGCTGCGATCCCACCGTGTCCTCCGGGTCATCGGCTCCGGCGTCGAGGCCACGGGCGCGGGACAGTTCGGCACTCGCACCGGCGCTCCTGGCGCGCTTCCGCAGGATCTTCGCGCTCGCCGACCGTTCGCCGAGGGCTCCCGGCGTCCACAGCTCGACGTCCTCCGCGCTGAAGTCGCTCTTGGACGCCCGGCGCTTGAGCTCCGGGAGGACCGTCCCCGGTGCGAGCTTCCGAGCGGTGATCAGGAATCCGGTGTGGCCGATCATCCGGTGGTCCGGCCGCACGGCCAGCCCTTCGACGTGCCAACCGCGCATCATCGTCTCGTTGGACTGCGGGTTCGTGAACCCGCCGGTCCCCCGGATCGCCTCGGCGACGCGGGACAGCTGGGTGACGGTCGCGACGTAGCAGAGGATGACCCCGCCAGGCTTGAGGGCCTCCCACGCGACGTCGAGGCATTCCCACGGCGCGAGCATGTCGAGCACCACACGGTCAACGGACTCGGCCGGCATCGTCTCCGGCAGGGTCTCCTGCAGGTCACCGACCGTGACCGACCAGTTCTGGGGGTCGTAGCCGAAGAAGGTCGCGACGTTGCCCCTGGCGACGTCGGCGAACTCCTCGCGCCGCTCGAACGACGCCAGGCGGCCGGACGGTCCGATGGCGCGGAGGAGCCAGAGCGACAGGGCGCCGGAACCGACGCCGGCCTCGACGACCGTGGCACCCGGGAAGATGTCGGCCTGACCGATGATCTCGGCGGCGTCCTTCGGATAGATGATGGCGGCCCCACGAGGCATCGACATGACGAAGTCCACGAGCAGGGGGCGGAGGGCGAGGTGTTCGATGCCCTCGGTGTTGGCGACCACGCTGCCGTCGGGCAGACCGATGATGTCCGTGTGCGCGATCATCCCGCGGTGGGTGTGGAAGACCTTGCCGGCTTCCAGGGTGATCGTGTTCCGCCGCCCCTTCGGCCCGGTGAGCTGGACGCGGTCGCCCTCGCGGAACGGACCGCTGTTCGCCGGCTGGTGGTTGGAGCTCATCGCTGTACTGCCTCTGTCTCGGGGTGGTGGGTGGCGGGCGCCGCGTGCGCGCGGAGCGTTGCGAGGTCGGTGACCGTCCGCCCGGCGAGGGTGTCCCAGGTGGTGTGGTGCGGGCCGGCCGGGATCGGCACGATGTGCGGGACGGACACGGCGATCGTGCCCGCAGCGAGGGCGGAGGCGAGCCCGGTCGCCGAATCCTCGATCGCGACGCACTCGGCCGGATCGACGCCGAGGGCGCGGGCGGCCCGCAGGTAGGCGTCGGGGTGCGGTTTCGGCTGGTCCACCTCGTCGCCGGCGACGATCAGGTCGAACGCGTCGAACGGGATCCCGGCGGCGATGTCCTCGGCCATGGACCGGATGGACATCGTCACGAGCGCGGTCGGAACGCCGGCCTCTCGGAGCTCACGCAACAGCTCCTGCGCACCGGGACGGAAGGGCACACCGCGTTCTTCGATGAGCCGCCGGACATGATCCGTGAGGTGCGCGACGATGGTGTCGGCGTCCAGTGCCACGCCGCGACCCTGCAGGATGGCCGCGGAGTCCCACAGGCCGTTGCCCACGAGGAGCAGACCGTCCTCGTGTGTCCAGGTCCCGCCGTGGGCCGCGACCAGCTCGGTCTCGGCCTCCATCCAGTAGGGCTCGGTGTCGACGACGGTGCCGTCCATGTCCC
Organism: Plantibacter sp. LMC-P-059a; assembly: GCF_030209505.1. Lineage (NCBI taxonomy): Bacteria > Bacillati > Actinomycetota > Actinomycetes > Micrococcales > Microbacteriaceae > Plantibacter > Plantibacter sp. LMC-P-059a. Next base: position 102,207 of record NZ_JARVRZ010000007.1, read on the forward strand.
AGAGGACCGCGGCGGGGAGGAGAGTGGTCACGGGGTGCCATGCTACCGGGTGGTGGAGCGCCTATCCTGGATGGATGGTCGCGGGAGGTCCCCGAGCATCGAGGAGTGAGACGTGACGGAACACACCAAGGAGCCACTGGGCGGTCGCCTGCTCGTCGTGGCGTTCGAGGGCTGGAACGACGCCGGCGAGGCGGCCAGCGGGGCCGTGCGCGTCCTGCGGGATTCGCTGGCGCTCCGCCCCCTGCTGGAGATCGACCCCGAGCCCTACTACGACTACCAGTTCAACCGGCCGACCGTCGGCGTCGACGAGGACGGCAAGCGGTCGCTGACCTGGCCGGGGACGACGATCTCCGGGCCGGAACCTGAGGCGTCCCGACCCGCGACCCCGCTGGCCGAGGACGCCGCACTGCGTGTCAGCGAAGGCGGTGGTGAGCACGTCTACGTCCTGCTCGGCGCGGAACCGTCGCGTGGCTGGAAGGCGTTCGTGGATGAGATCCTCACGGTGATCGCCCAAGAGCGGATCACGACCATGGTCATGCTCGGCGCGATGCTCGCCGACGTCCCGCACACGCGGCCGATCTCCGTCTTCGCCTCGAGCGAGAACGCCGGGCTGCGCCAGGCCCTCCAGCTCGAACGCAGCACCTACGAGGGCCCGGTCGGGATCCTCAGTGTGCTCGCGGACGCCGCGGAGCGCCAGGGCGTCCAGAGCCTGTCGGTCTGGGCGTCGGTCCCCCACTACGTCCACAGCGCGCCGTCACCGAAGGCCGTCCTCGCCCTCATCGACAAGCTCGAGGAACTCATCGACGTCGTCATCCCGCGCGGAGCGCTCATCGAGGAGTCGGGCGAATGGCAGAACGGGATCGACACGCTGGCCGCCGAGGACGAGGACATGGCCGCGTACATCCAGCAGTTGGAGCAGGCGCGGGACACGGTCGAGTCACCTGAGGCGAGCGGTGAGGCGATCGCGAAGGAGTTCGAACGCTACCTTCGCCGTGACGAGGGCAAGGGCGACGAGCCCTGGCGCAAGGACCGCGACTAAGTCGCAGTCCCGGGTGACCGTGGTGCCGCGAAGGTGCCCGACGTCAGCTCACGCCGAGCAGCGCATCGATGGTCGAGCGCACCAGCGCGGCATCGTCGACCCCGGTGGTCGCCGCGTCATCGACCAGCGCGATCGCGCTCGGCGTGTCGAGGTCGTCCGCGAGCCGGACGCGGATGGCCTGCAGGAGTCCGTCCGCTGAGGCGCCGTCCACGGCGTTCGCCACGAAGGACGAGCGCCAGGTCGCGAGTCGTCCGTCGGCCCGGGTGAGGTCCTCGTCGTGCCACTCCCAGTCGCTGCGGTAGTGGTGCGCGAGGATCGCCAGCCGGATCGCCGAGGGATCGGCGCCGTCGGCGGCCAGACGGGACACGAGGACGAGGTTGCCGAGCGACTTGGACATCTTGGTGCCCTCGTAGGCGACCATCCCCGCGTGGTTGAACACCTTGGCGAGCGGCCGACCGGACAGCGCGGCCGCGTGGCCGGCGCTCAGGTCGTGATGCGGGAAGACGAGGTCCGAGCCGCCGCCTTGGACGGTGAAGTCGGAACCGAGGTGTTCGAGGGCGATGACCGAACACTCGATGTGCCAGCCCGGTCGTCCTCGGCCGACGACGGAGTCCCAGCTCGGCTCGTCGGCGCGTTCCGACCGCCAGAGCAGCGGGTCGAACGCGTCGCGCTTGCCCGGCCGGTCGGGGTCTCCCCCGCGCTCCGCGAAGAAGGCCGCCATCGTCGCCTCATCGAGACCGCTCTCGGCACCGAGGTGCCAGACGTCGTCTGCCGCGGCGCGGACGTCGAAGTAGATGTCGTCACCCGCAGCGCTGTCCGGGGTGTCGACCGCGTAGGCGACACCGCGCTCGACGAGGAGCGCGACGGCGTCGGCGATCGGTCCGATGACCTCGGTGACCGCGACGTAGTCCTCGGGCGGGAGGATGCGGAGCCGTTCCATGTCGCTCCGGAAGAGCTCCACCTGGCTCGCCGCGAGCTCGCGCCAATCGACACCCGTCGCGTTCGCACGCTCGAGGAGCGGGTCGTCGACGTCGGTGATGTTCTGGGCGTAGTGCACCTCGTATCCGGCGTCGAGCCAGACCCGCTGCAGCGTGTCGTACGCCAGGTAGCTCGAGGCGTGACCGAGGTGGGTGGCGTCGTACGGCGTGATGCCGCAGACGTACAGGCGTGCGGTACGTTCCGCCGAGGCCTCGATGAGCCCGCCACTCGGCGTGTCCCAGAGGCACGGTGCCGTGCCGGACCCCGGCAGCTCGGGGATGACGGGAGCGGACCAGGCCCTCATGCGGCGATCACGCCGGTGCCGAGCAGGACCAGCAGGACGACGCCGAGCACGATGCGGTAGACGACGAAGGGAAGGAAGCTGCGCTTCGAGATGTAGCTCATGAAGAAGGCGATGACGGCGAGGCCCACGACGAAGGCGATGACCGTCGCGATGAGGGTCTCGACCGGCCCGTAGGGGCTCGGTTCGCCGATGCTCTTGAACACCTGGTAGAAACCGCTGCCGAAGACGGCGGGGATGGCCAGCAGGAACGCGTAGCGCGCAGCGGCGCGTCGTTCGTATCCCATGAAGAGGCCGGCGGTGATGGTTCCGCCGGAGCGGGAGACGCCGGGGATGAGTGCGAGCGCCTGAGCCCCGCCGAAGATCGCCCCGTCGCCGTAGGTCAGGCTCTTCAGCCGACGCTTCTTCGCGCCGACCGCGTCGGCGACGCCGAGCAGGACACCGAAGACGATGAGCATGACGGCGACGATCCACAGCGAGCGGAACGTCGTCTCGATCTGGTCCTGGAACAGGAGGCCGAGGACGACGATCGGGATGCTGCCGATGATGATGAGCCACCCCATGCGGGCGTCGGCGTCGTCGCGTGGGATCTTGCCCACGAGGGCCTTACACCAGGAGGAGATGATCCGGACGATGTCGCGCCAGAAGAAGACCACGACGGCGGCCTCGGTGCCGATCTGGGTGATCGCGGTGAACGCCGCCCCGGGGTCCTTCGCACCGGGGAGGAACTCACCCAGGATGCGCAGGTGCGCGCTCGAGGAGATCGGGAGGAATTCGGTCAACCCTTGGACGAGTCCGAGGATGATGGCGTTGATGACGTCCACAGCGCACCTTTCTGAAGCCGTACGGCTCAGTCTGCAGCCGGATGGCTGGTGTTCGGCCGGATCCGGCGTTCGTCGGCGGGGCGGCTCCCGGAGCGCCCCGCAGCGCAGTCGGCGCGGGAGCGGTCCGTGGTTTTCTCAGTAGTCGAGGAGGAGGTCCGTGAAGACCTGCCTGCCAAACCCTAGCGCGTCGAGCGGCACCCGCTCGTCGACGCCGTGGAACATCGCAGGGAAGTCCAGGTGTTCGGGCAGCCGGAGCGGTGCGAAACCGTACCCCGTGATGCCGAGCAACGACAGCGCCTTGTTGTCGGTCCCTCCGGAGAGCATGTACGGCAGGACCGGAGCCCCGGGGTCGTGGCGTCCGAGCGTCTCCACCACCGCATCCACGAGCGGCCCGGAGAACGGCGTCTCGAGCCCGATGTCGCGGTGCATCACGATGATCTCGATGTCCTCCCCCACGATCTCCGCGACCCGCGCGAGGACGGCGTCCTCCTCGCCGGGGAGGGTGCGGATGTCGACGAGCGCCTCCGCGCGATCGGGGATCACGTTGTGCTTGTACCCCGCCTGCAGCAGGGTCGGGTTGCTGGTGGTGCGGAGGGAGGCCTGGATGAACCCGGAAGCCGTGCCGGTCGCCAGGGCGAGCTCGTCCGGCCCCAACCGCTCCGGTGTGGTGCCGAGGATGGTCGCGATCTCCCGGAGCAGCTGCTCCGTGGTGTCCGTCAGGCGGATGGGCCACTCGGTCCGGCCGATCGCGGCGACGGCCTCGGCGAGACGCGTCACGGCGTTGTCCTGGACGTACCGGGAGCCGTGGGCCGCGCGGCCCGTCGCGACCAGCTTGATCCAGACGAGGGCCTTCTCGGAGGTCTGCAGCAGGTAGGAGCGCCGGCCGCCGAAGGTGATCGAATAGCCGCCGACCTCGCTGATGGCCTCCGTCGCGCCGGCGAACAGCTCGGGTCGCTCCGTCACGAGGTGGTGCGAGCCGAACACGCCGCCGTTCTCCTCGTCGGAGAACATCGCGACGACGAGATCGCGTTCCGGGCGACGGCCGCTGCCGAGGATCTCCCGGAGGGAGGCGAGGATCATCGCGTCCATGTTCTTCATGTCGACGGCCCCGCGCCCCCACAACAGGCCGTCCTTGATCTCGCCGCCGAACGGGTCGACGGACCAGTTCGCCGGATCGGCGGGCACCACGTCGAGGTGGCCGTGCACGACGAGCGCAGGCTTCGACGGGTTCGCGCCTGCCACGCGGGCGACGACGCTGGTGCGGCCGGGCGCCGCGTCGATCAGCTCGGGCTCCAGGCCGAGGTCCCTGAGGTACGCCTCCACGTACTCGGCGGCCTCCGTCTCGCCGTTGGAGCGGCCCTCGCCGTAGTTCGTGGTGTCCATGCGGATGAGGTCCCGCGCGATCCGCGTGGTCTCGTCGAGCTGGGGAGCGGATGCGTCTGAGCCGGAGGTCATGCCTCCACGCTACCCGCCGTTCCGGTCGGCTGCACTCGCGGGCTCCGGTGCCCGGTCCGCTCCGAACGGTGGTGCCCCAGGTGCCGTCGGCGACGGGGTGGTGAACAGGTGCCGAAATCCGTGCTAGAGTTTCTTCTCGTGCCCAGCGAAAGCCGGACACGATCACAACACGCGCGGGTGGCGGAAATGGCAGACGCGCTAGCTTGAGGTGCTAGTGCCCTTACGGGCGTGGGGGTTCAAGTCCCCCTTCGCGCACACCGTGTTGAGACGGCGAACGGCCGGAGCGAAAGCTCCGGCCGTTCTTGTTTTCCCGCCGGACTCCACGAGACGCCGACACCCGAGATCAACGCTCCGTGACCGGCAGACGCCTGAGGTCTCGTCCTCAGTGACCGTGCCCGAGACGCCGCCGGAGTAGGTCGATCCGCGCCTGCAACTGCGTGACACTGGCCTGGGCCACCGCGGGCCCGCCGCAGACGCGTCGGAGCTCGGCGTGGACCAGCCCGTGCGGTTCCTTCGTGTGCTTCGCGTAGAGCCCGACGAGCGTGTTGAGGACCTGACGCTGCTCCTTGAGCGTGCGGTACAGGGGCGCCGGGATGTCCGCCTCCGGCTTCGGCGATCCGGCGTTCTTGTCGACGAACGCACCACGCTTGGCCTGACGGCTCTGACGTTGGACGAGGAGCTCGTGCACCTGCTCCGGTTCGAGCAGTCCGGGGAACCCGATGAAGTCGAACTCCTCCTCCGTGCCGGGCTGCGCGAGTTCTCCGAACTCGTCCCCGTCGAACACGACGCGATCGAAGTGCGCGTTCGACGACACCGCCTGCCAGGTGAACTCCTCGAGGAGGGAGTCGGACGCCTTGTCCTCGCGCTCAGCGGCCGCCATCATGGCGTCCTCCGGATTGAAGAGGTCGCCTTCCGCCTCCGGGTCGCTCGGCCGGTCGAGGGCGTGGTCGCGCTCGAGTTCGAGCTTCTCCGCGAGGGCCATGAGGTTCGGGACGTTGGGCAGGAAGATGCTGGCGATCTCACCGCGGCGTCGGGCCCGCACGAACCGCCCGATGGCCTGGGCGAAGAACAGCGGGGTGGCCGAGGAGGTCGCGTACACGCCGACCGCGAGTCTCGGGACGTCGACGCCTTCGGACACCATGCGGACGGCGACCATCCAACGCTTCGTGTTCGAGGAGAAGTCGGCGATCCGATCGCTGGCCTCCTTCTCGTCCGACAGCACGACTGTCGGCGCTTCGCCCGTCAGTTCGTGGAGGATCGCCGCGTACGCACGGGCGGTCGTCTGGTCGGTGGCGATGACGAGTCCGCCGGCGTCCGGGACCGCCTGACGGACCTCGGACAGCCGAAGGTCGGCCGACTTCAGCACCGCCGGAATCCAGTCGCCCTGCGGGTCGAGGGCGGTCCGCCAGGCCGCCGAGGTGATGTCCTTCGTGTTGCCTTCGCCGAGCCTGGCCTCCATCTCGTCGCCGGCCTTGGTACGCCAACGCATGTGCCCGGCGTAGACCATGAACAGCACCGGGCGGACGACGCCGTCCTGGAGGGCTCGTCCGTACCCGTAGTTGTAGTCCGTGACGGAGGTCCTGATGCCCTGATGATCGGGCTGGTACACGACGAACGGGATGGGGGCGGTGTCCGAGCGGAACGGCGTACCCGTGAGGGAGAGCCGCCGCGTCGCCCGCGAGAACGCCTCGTGGATGCCGTCGCCCCAACTGAGTGCATCTCCCCCGTGATGGACCTCGTCGAGGATGACGAGGGTCCGGGCGGAATCGGTTGCGCGCTGGTGCACGGGCGGGTTGGCGGCGACCTGGGCGTAGGTGACGGCCACGCCGTGGTAATGACGGCCGAACACCTGGTCGCGATTCGCGAAGTTGGGGTCGAGCCGGATGCCGACGCGGCTGGCGGCCTCGGCCCACTGACGCTTCAGGTGGTCGGTCGGCGCGACCACGGTGATGCGGTCGACGGTACCGCGATGGAGGAGCTCGGACGCGAGTCGCAGCGCGAAGGTGGTCTTGCCTGCCCCGGGCGTCGCGGCCGCGAGGAAGTCGCGGGGTTCCGTCGTGAAGTACTGCTCGAGGGCCTCGGCCTGCCAGGCTCGAAGCTTGCTCGCCGTGCCCCACGCTGCCCGCTCCGGGAAGGCCGGGGAGAGGTGTTCGGCTGCGGACCCGCCCAGGTGCTGGGGAGAAGAGATTTCCGCGTTCACTGGAGACCAATGTACCCGACCGGACCGACGCTGCCGACCACGGAGGATGCTGCTCGGGAGGACCGGATCTCCGACTCACGACTGATCCGCGGGCGCGGGGCCAGGCGTACCCTGGAGAGTCCAGAGGGACAGCAGGAGGAAGCACGCATGACCGAACAGCACCATCCCTGGTCGAGGTACGTCGCCATCGGTGATTCGTTCACGGAGGGGATCGGCGATCCCGAGCCGGGTGTACCGGGCGGTCACCGCGGCTGGGCGGACCGCGTGGCCGAGGTGCTCGCCGCTCAGCATCCGGAGTTCGCGTACGCGAACCTCGCGGTCCGAGGCAAGCTCGCGCGCCAGATCCTCGACGACCAGGTCGAGCCGGCCCTCGAGCTGCATCCTGACCTCATCACCATCTCCGCGGGCGGCAACGATGTGATCCGACCGGGCACCGACCCGGACGACATCGCCAGACGTCTCGAGCAGGCGATCATCCGGCTGCGGAGCGATGGCGCGACGGTCGTGCTGTTCACGGGTGTCGACGTCGGCTTCTCCCCCGTCTTCCGGAGCATCCGGGGCAAGGTCGCGATCTACAACGAGAACCTGCGGGCCATCGCCGCTCGTCACGGGTGCGTCATCGCCGATCAGTGGGCGCTCCAGACGATCCAGGATCCGCGTATGTGGTCACCCGATCGCCTCCACCTGAACGCACTCGGGCATCACGAGGTCGCTCGGCTCGTCCTCCATGCGCTCGACGTGGACAACGACCTCAAGCCCTTGCAGCCGGAGCCGCTCCCCGCGCGCCGGTGGCGCCAGGCGCGGACCGAGGACCTCGCCTGGGCGCGGGAGTACCTGGTGCCCTGGGTCATGCGACGGGTGCGGCACCAGTCGTCGGGCGACCACATCAGTGCGAAGCGACCCCTCGCGGGCCCGTTCGCCGCGGCGGTCGCTCAGGACCAGGAGCTCGACGTCTGACGGGCACCGCGTCACCAGGTGACCGCGCGCCGGTCACGGGTTGGTCAGGCGCCACCACGGGGTGACGGGGGCGACGTCCGCCTCGAGGGCGATCGGGACCTCGATGGTCGTTGCACCGCCCTCGGCACCGGCTCCGACGATGTAGCTGAGCGTCCCGACGGTCGATCCTGTGGCACCGGCGTCGATCGCCCGCGCGCGCGGCTCCACCGTGATCGGCGTGTCCTGCCAGACGAGGACCGATGCGTCGGAGGCGACGACGACCTTGGCGGCCTGGCCCCACGCCGTGTCGTACGACCCGACCGGGGTACCCGCGGTGGCGAGCTGCACCTGGTGGAATCCGGCGGGCACGCTCTGGAGGAGCGACACGACGGCGTCGTTCAGCACAGTGTGGTTGTCGGCGCCCAGGATGACGCCGACGACCGTGACCGTCCGGCCCTCGACCTGGAGGTCCGCGGAGAAGAGCAGGCATGCTCCGGACGCGTCGTCCGTGCCGGTCTTCAGGCCGGTCACGCCGTACCGTCCGAGGAGCGCGTTGGTGTTCTCGACTTCACCGATCGCCGGCAGGATGGCCGTCGGTTCGCTGACGATGGACGCGAGCGCGGGGTCGGCGAGGACGAGCTTGCCGATGGTCACGAGGTCGCTCGGGGTGCTGACGTTCGTCTCGCCGAGGCCGCTCGTGTTGGTGACCGTCGTACCCGTGAGGCCTCGGGCGTCGAGCCAGGCGCGGGCCGCTTCAAGGTAGGCGTCCACTGAACCGAACGCCCAGACGGCCAGCGAGATGCTGTAGTTGTTCGCGGACGGCAGGAGGAGGGCCTCGAGCATCTGACGCTGTGTGAAGACGGAACCGGCGACGACGGGCGCGGCCGAGCCGTTCTCCGCGATGGTGTCGTAGTAGAAGCCGACGTCCGCGTCCGTCAGGGTGATCGACGGGCCCTGATCTCCCGCGGCGAGGGGCTTGGCGTCCAACACCACGAGGGACGTGATGGTCTTCGTGATACTGGCGATCGGGAACGGTGTCTGTTCACCACTCGAGGCCAGGACACCGTCGAATCCGACGGCGCCGAGTGCCCCGCGCCCGAATCCCGGCCAGGACACCGGCGTGGCCGGATGCACCAGCGTGGACGTGAGGGTTTCGGGAGCCTCCAGGGTCGCCGCGGCTGCGGGGATGGGCCGGAGGAGCGCGCCGCCGCTGTAGCCGAGGATGCCGATGACGATGGCGAGGATGCCGAAGACGGCGAGACGGCGGCGGCGATAGATCTGTCGTCTCGTGAGTGGCACCCGGTCATGGTACCGGGCATGTCTGCGCATCTCCTGCGGCGCCGTGCCGGTCGCGTCGGTGCGCCAGCGTCCCGCGGGACCCTCAGCGCGTGCGCAGCTCCCACAGGGCGACGGCGCTGGCGGAGGCGACGTTCAGCGAGTCGACGCCGTGCAGCATCGGGATGGTGACGATCGTGTCGGCGGCTGCGAGAGCGGAGGCGCTCAGCCCATCGCCCTCCGCACCGAGCACGATGGCGAGCCGGTCCGGAGCGGTGCGCGCGTACGTGTCCAGGTCGACGGCGTCGTCGGACAGGGCGAGCGCCGCGGTCTGGAACCCGGCGTCGTGCAGGATGCCGGACGCGACGTCCCATTCCGGGAGACGGGTCCACGGCACCTGCAACACCGTCCCCATGCTCACGCGGACGCTCCGACGGTACAGCGGGTCGGCGCAGCGCGGGGTGATGAGGACGGCGTCGGCCCCGAGGCCTGCGACGGACCGGAAGATCGCGCCGACGTTGGTGTGGTCGACGATGTCCTCGAGGATGACCACGCGCCGGGCGTCGGCGAGGAGTTCGGCGGGGTCCGCGAGCGGTGGGCGGTGCATCGCCGCGAGGGCGCCACGGTGGAGGTGGAAGCCCGTCAGCTGTTCGAGGAGTTCAGGCTCGCCGACGAAGACCGGGACGTCGTGGTCGGCGAGGAGTGGAGAGACGTCCTCGAGCCACTTCTCCTGCAGCAGCACCGAGCGTGGCCGGTGACCGGCACGGAGCGCGCGCTCCATGACCTTCGTCGACTCGGCGATGTACAGGCCACCCGCCGGTTCGGACACGCGACGCAGGGCCACGTCCGTCAGGCGTGCGTAGTCGTCGAGTCGTCCGTCGTCGAGATCGGTGATGCGGATGACCTGCATGGGAGACGTCCTCTCGACGCGATGTACGACCTCCACCTTGCCAGAGTGGGAACACGATCGAAAACGAGGCCGTTTAGACTCAGGAGCAGTGATGGCCCGGAGCGCTCCGGGCGTCGCGGACCGACGGGACGGAACAGGATGAGCACGCTGACCGCAGCAGGGGATCCCGCCGACGAGACGGCCGAAGCCGGGCTCGACCGGGTGATCGATTTGCTCGCGGACCGACGTCTCGCGTTCCTCACCGGGGCCGGCGTGAGCACGGACTCGGGGATCCCCGACTACCGCGGCCAGGGCGCGCCGGTGCGGACGCCGATGACGGTCGACCAGTTCCTCTCGAACGACGACGCTGCGCGCAAACGCTACTGGGCCGGCAGTCACCTCGGGTGGAAGCGGTTCGACGGCGCGCGCCCCAACGCGGGCCACCGGGCGATCGCGCTCCTCGAGGAGGCCGGGATCGCCGACGGCGTCATCACGCAGAACGTCGACGGCCTCCACGTCCGCGCGGGCTCCCGCCGCGTCGTCGACCTGCACGGGTCGATGGACCGGGTCAGTTGTCTCTCCTGCGGGCAGAGCTACGCGAGGTCGAGCATCGCCGAGCGCATGACCTCCCTCAATCCGTGGCTCGACACCGAGACGGACGTCACGATCAATCCCGACGGTGACGCCGAGGTCGGGCGGGTGGACGAGATCGTCGTCCCGGTGTGCACGGTCTGCGGTGGCATGTTGAAGCCGGACGTGGTCTTCTTCGGTGAGTTCATCCCGACGGAGAAGTACGCCGAGGCCGCGGCGCTCGTCAGGGGTGCCGACGCCCTGGTGATCGCCGGATCGTCGCTCGTCGTGAACTCCGGCATCCGACTGCTCGAGCTCGCGCGTCGGAAGCGACTCCCGATCGTGGTGATCAACCGGGGTGTGACGAAGGCCGACGGCCGTGCCGACGTCAAGCTCGACGCCGGCGCGAGCGAGACCCTGACGGCGATCGCGGCACGACTCCTGCCGGACGGGTTCACCAGTGTCGTCTCCCAGGAGGCGACGGACGCCTGAGCGTCAGCGTCCGTCCCGCTCCTCCGCGAGGAACGCGGTGAGCCGCTCGGCGGCGTTGTGCGGCTCCTCGTAGTGGATCAGGTGGCCAACGGCCGGGATCACGTGGAGCTGAGCGTCGGCGAAGCGTTTCGCGAGCGCGAACTGCGCCGCCACCGGCGTGATGTCGTCGCGCTCGGCGGCGATGAGCAGGGTGCGGCTCGGGATCCGGTCGGCGTATTCGCTGACGTCATGACTCACCGAGGCCGTGAACGACTCGAGGACGACCTCGCGGTCGGCGAAGGCGCTGAAGTACTGGTCGTGCTGGGCGTGGATCCACCGCCGGAGCACCGGGTCCTTGGTCTTGGACATCGCGACGCTCATGATCCGGACGACACCCCTGTTGCGGAGGAAGGCGAATCCCAGGCGCTTCGGGAGCTTCGCGGACGCCCAGTAGTAGAACACCGCGAGCCTCGTCAGGACGCCTCTGGGGCCTTGGAGTGCCGGCGCGGCGATGGGATTGATGAGGACGAGGTCGTCCGGTCGGAGCCCACCGGCGACGGCGGCACTCGACACGATCGAGCCGAACGAGTGCCCGAGCAGGACGACGCGCCCGGAGAGGTGCAGTTCCTCGAGGAATCGACCCAACCAGGCGGCGTAGCCCTCGACGGAGTGCGTGCCGTCCGGGAAGGGCGCGGAGCTGCCGAAGCCCGGGAGATCGGGGGCGATGATGCGGAAGCCGGAGAGTTGGGCGACCACCGGTTCGAGGCCGTGGTGGTCACCACGGAACCCGTGCACCATCACGATCGTCGTCGAGGCCGCTTCGTCGCCGTAGTCCCAGAATCGCGTCTCCGCGCCGTCCACGATGAGTGAGCGCTCCTGGACGGGGATGCGGTCGAGCTGGTCGGCGTACGGTGATTCGACGGGCATCCCCTCAGTGTACGGAGTCAGACTCCGCGTTCCCGGAGGAAGGGGACCGAGCCGGCTCGGCGTGGCACGGCCCCCTGTCGGAGGTGCGTCATAGGGTGAAGGCGTGAACACGGTCGACGCGAATCCCCACTGGACGGACCGCCTCGCGGTCTTCGATCTCGAGACGACGGGGATCGAGGTGGAGACGAGTCGCATCGTGACCGCCTTCGTCGGTGTCATCGCGGCCGACGGTTCGATCGAACGGTCCTGGTCGTGGATGGCGGATCCGGGAGTCGAGATCCCCGCTCGTGCCGCCGAGATCCACGGTGTCACCACGGAACGTGCTCAGGCGGAGGGGCGGCCGTCACCGGTCGTCGTCGGTGAGATCGTCGCCACCCTGAACGAGTTGTTCGCCGCCCGCCTACCGGTGGTCGCGTACAACGCCCCGTACGACTTCTCGCTCCTGCATTTCGAGGCGGAACGCCACGGGGTACCGTCGATCACCGAACCGAGCCCCGTCGTGGACCCGTTGATCCTCGATCGTCGCCTCGACACGTTCCGGCGCGGCAAGCGGACGCTCGAGGTCGTCGCCGCGCTTCACGGTGTCCCGCTCGAGGGAGCGCACGACGCCGGTGTCGACGCGGTCGCGGCCGGACGGGTCGCTCAGGCCATCGGTCGTCGGTACGCGGACGCGCTCCCGACGAGCGTGGACGAACTGCACGAGGCGCAGCGCGCCTGGTCCCTCGAACAGGCGGAGAGTTTCCAGTCGTACATGCGCCGCGTGCGCGATCCCGAGTTCGTCGCGGACGGCGCGTGGCCGATCCGCACCGGTCGCGACGTCGCGCCGTCCGAGGCCCCCGTCATCGTCCCAGCGGATCAGCTTCCCCTCGGTATCTGAGTCGCGCGGTCCCGTCGGACGACGAAACGCCCCGATCCGAAGATCGGGGCGTTTCGTGTACAGCGGAGCGGACTACTTGCCGAAGCCCTTGAAGCGCTGGTTGAACTTCTCGACGCGGCCGGCCGAGTCCATGATGCGCTGCTTGCCCGTGTAGAACGGGTGCGACTCGGACGAGATCTCCACGTCGATCACCGGGTAGGTGACGCCGTCGAGGTCGATCGTCTTGCCGGACGAGACCGTCGAGCGCGTGAGGAACGTCGCGCCGGAGGCGAGGTCGCGGAAGACGACGGCTTCGTACGTGGGGTGGATGTCAGATTTCATCAGCAGTCCTTGTTGAGTGGATGGTGTGGGTAGTACCCGCGCTCGGAACTCCAGGCACGAGGCAGAAAGCTCTTGGCTCCGCGAGCCAAAGGTCGACTTTACCAGACTCGGCGCGCGTCTGCTCGCCGAGGGCGATCGACGCGCCGAGGTGTGGTCGTCAGGCCGGGGCGACGGCCGAGCGGCCGGCGCGTGCGGAACGGGCGTGGAAGCGTCCGTCCTCCTCGGTCAGTTCGATCGGGAGGTCGAACGTCTCGCTGAGGTGTTCCGCCGTCAGGGTCTCGGCGATGGGTCCCGCCGCGACGATGCCGCCGTCCCGGACGAGCAGCACATGGGTGAAGCCGACCGGGATCTCCTCGACGTGGTGCGTCACCATGATGATCGCCGGGGAGTCGTCCGCGCTGGCGTAGCCGCCGAGCAGTTCGACGAGTTCCTCGCGGGTGCCGAGGTCGAGGCTCGCCGCCGGCTCGTCCAGGAGGAGCAACTCGGGGTCCGTCATGATCGCGCGGGCGATCTGGACGCGCTTCTGTTCGCCGTCGCTGAGCGTGCCGAAGCGACGGTCGGCGAGGTGGTCGAGCTTCCACTCGGCGAGCACCCGCGACGCACGCTTCACGTCGATGTCCTCGTACTGCTCGACCCAGCGTCCCGTGACCGAGTAGGCGGCCGTCAGGACCACGTCGAGGACGGTCTCCTCCGGCGGCACCCGCTTCGCGAGTGCTGAGGAGGCGAACCCGATCCGGGGACGCAACTCGAAGACATCGACACGACCGAGGGTCTCGTCGAGGACCGACACCGTGCCCTTGGAGGGGTGGATGAGCGTCGCGGCCAGCTGCAGGAGCGTCGTCTTCCCGGCGCCGTTCGGGCCGAGGACGATCCATCGCTGGTCGCCCGTCACCGTCCAGTCGACACCGTCGAGGATGGGGTTGAGATTGCGGACCACGGACACATCGGAGAACTGCAACACGCTCGGCATGGTCCTAGCCTATCCGGACCCGGTCCCCGCACGTCGCCCTCCAGGACGTACCCATGGAGGGCGTCAGACGAGGCTGCGGTACAGCTCCGCCGTCTGGGAGGCGATGCGCGACCAGCTGAAGTCGGACTCCGCACGGCGGCGACCCGCGGCGCCGTACGCCCTCGCCTGCGCCGGATCCTGGACGACCTCCGTGAGGGTGGCGGCGAGGTCGGCGACGAAGCGCTCGGGGTCGAGGGGGGTCCCGGTGCCGTCGGACGCCTGCGCGAGCGGGACGATCCGGCCCGTGACGCCGTCCTGGACGACCTCCGGGATGCCTCCGGTCCCGGTACCGACCACCGCGGCCCCGCAGGCCATGGCCTCGAGGTTCACGATGCCGAGCGGCTCGTAGATCGACGGGCACACGAAGGTGGTGGCGGCGGTGAGCACGGTGCAGAGCTCGTGGCGCGGGAGCAGTCGCTCGATCCAGACGACGCCGGTGCGCTCCTGCTGCAACTCCTCGACGAGCGCCTTGACCTCGGCGAGGATCTCCGGGGTGTCGGGAGCGCCGGCGCACAGGATGAGCTGGACGTCCGGCGGCAGCAGTCGGGCCGCGCGGAGCAGGTACGGCAGACCCTTCTGACGGGTGATCCGGCCGACGAAGACGACGGACGGACGGGACGGGTCGATCCCCAGGGAGCGCAGCAGGTCGTCGTCGACCCGGGGCTGCCAATCGGTGAGGTCGATGCCGTTGTAGATCACCTGGACCTTGGCCGGATCGAGGCTCGGGTAGGACCGCAGGATGTCCCGACGCATGCCGTCACTGACCGCGACGACGGCCGCGGCACCTTCGTAGGCGGACTGCTCGATCCAGCTCGACACGCGGTACCCGCCACCGAGCTGCTCTGCCTTCCACGGCCGCAGCGGCTCCAGGCTGTGCGCCGTGACGACGTGCGGGATGCCGTGCAGCAGGGAGGCGAGATGCCCGGCTCCGTTCGCGTACCAGGTGTGCGAGTGCACGAGGTCGGCCCCCGCGACGTCCTGGGCGATGAGGAGGTCCGTCCCGAGGGTGGTGAGCGCTCCGTTGGCGCCCTGGAGTTCGGCGGGTACACCGTAGGCGACCGTGTCGGCCTCATCGCGAGGGGCGCCGAAGCACCGGACCGTCACGTCGATGTCGCTGCGGAGGGATTTCACCAACTCCGCGACGTGGACACCTGCTCCGCCGTAGATCTCCGGCGGGTACTCCTTTGTCACAAGATCAACTCGCATGTCTAGACGCTAGTACAGGTCTCCTCCGGCATCTATTCTGAAGCCATGGCCGCCTCAAAGAAGATTTTCGGAATCGTCCTCGCTGGTGGGGAAGGGAAGCGGTTGATGCCGCTGACCGCGGACCGCGCGAAACCGGCCGTACCGTTCGGCGGGCAGTACCGTCTGATCGACTTCGCGTTGTCCAACCTCATCAACTCGGGACTCACCCAGATCGTCGTCCTCACCCAGTACAAGTCCCACAGCCTCGACCGCCACGTCTCGCAGACGTGGCGTCTCTCCGGGCTGCTCGACTCCTATGTCGCATCCGTGCCGGCGCAGCAGCGCCTCGGCAAGCGTTGGTTCAGCGGTTCCGCCGACGCGATCCTGCAGAGCCTCAACCTGATCCGCGACGAGAAGCCCGACATCGTCGTGGTCGTCGGCGCGGACCACGTGTACCGCATGGACTTCGCGCAGATGATCGAAGCGCACATCCAGTCCGGGAAAAAGGCCACCGTGGCCGCGATCCGTCAGCCGATCTCCCTCTCGGACCAGTTCGGTGTCATCGACGTGGACGCGGACGACCCCACGACGATCGCGCGCTTCCTCGAGAAGCCCCTCGACGCACCCGGCCTGCCGGACTCCCCCGGCGAAGTCCTCGCCTCCATGGGCAACTACGTGTTCGACGCGGACGCTCTCATGCAGGCGGTCATCGACGACGGCGAGGTGACGAGTTCGAACCACGACATGGGTGGCGACATCGTCCCGTACTTCGTCGACCGTGGAGAAGCCGGCGTGTACGACCTCCAGCGGAACGACGTGCCGGGGTCCACCGATCGCGACCGCTACTACTGGCGCGACGTCGGGACGATCGAGTCGTTCTACGAGGCGCACCAGGACCTCATCTCGACGCTCCCGATCTTCAACCTCTACAACCGCGACTGGCCGATCTTCAGTTCGCAGTTGAACTCGCCGCCGGCCAAGTTCGTGCGGGACGCGAAGGGCAACCTCGGCCAGACCATCGACTCGATCGTCTCGCTCGGGTCACTGCTGTCCGGCGCGCACATCGAGCGCAGTGTCCTCGGGCCCTGGGCGCTCGTGGAGTCGGGCGCCCACGTCTCGGACTCCGTCGTGTTCGACAAGGTCCACATCGAACCGGACGCCGTCGTCAAGCGGGCTATCCTGGACAAGGATGTGGTGGTCACCTCCGGCGCGAGCGTCGGCGTCGACCACGACCGGGACCGCGCTCGCGGATTCACCGTCACCGAGTCCGGTCTCACCGTGGTTGGCAAGGGAGTACGCGTCGTTCCATGAGTACCGAGCGTTCGGCAGTGGCGGATCCCGAGGCAGCACTCCCCCCACAGGCCGGACGAGGCGTCCGGTTCCTCGCGGTCCTGGACGCCGACTCGACGCTCATCGAGAACGAGGTGATCGAACTCCTCGCTGAGGAGGTCGGCAGTCTTCCCGAGGTCGCCGAGATCACGGAGCGGGCGATGCGAGGCGAGCTCGACTTCGCCGACAGCCTTCGGGCGCGGGTGGCGACGCTCGCCGGCCTGCCGGTGGACCGCATTCCGGTGATCGCCCGGCGGATCCGCACCACGCGCGGGCTCGAGCGGCTCATCGACGGGCTGCACGCCCACGGATCGACCATCGGCGTCGTCTCCGGCGGCTTCCACGAACTCCTCGATCCGCTCGCAGCGGCCCTCGGCCTCGACCATGTGCGGGCGAATCGGCTCGAGACGGCAGACGGTCGACTGACCGGCGGGCTCAGTGGGCCGATCATCGACGCAGCGGCCAAGGCGGATGCGTTGCAGGAGTGGGCCGCCCTCGACGACGTGCCGCTGGTTCGGACCATCGCGGTCGGCGACGGCGCCAACGATCTCGCCATGATGGAGGTCGCCGGCCTCTCGGTCGCCTTCAACGCGAAGCCGATCGTGCGTCGGCACGCGGACGTCGTCGCAGGAAGGGTCGACCTCGGCGACGTCCTGCCGCTCCTCGGCCTCGAGAGCGGGCCTCAGCGCCGCTGAGCCGACCCCGGCGCGAACGTGCACTCAGCGGGTCAGTGCCCCATGCCGAGGCCGCCGTCGACCGGGATGACCGCCCCGGAGATGTAGCCGGCGTCATCGCCGGCGATCCACGTGACGACCTTCGCGACCTCGTTCGCACTGGCGAACCGGGCGGCGGGGATGCTCTTCTTGTACTCGGACTGCGTCTCGGCCGGCAGCTCGGCGGTCATGTCCGTCTCGATGAACCCCGGCGCGACGACGTTCGCCGTGATCCCGCGTGCTCCGAGCTCGCGGGTGATCGAACGCGCCATGCCGATGAGGCCGCTCTTCGAGGCGGCGTAGTTGACCTGGCCGGCGGAACCGTAGAGGCCCACGACGCTCGAGATGAGCACGATGCGCCCGAACCGCGCCTTCAGCATGCCTTTCGACGCTCGCTTGACGACCCGGAACGAACCACCCAGGTTCGTGTCGACCACTCGGTCGAAGTCGTCCTCGGTCATCCGCATGAGCAGGGTGTCCTTGGTGATGCCCGCGTTGGCCACGAGCACCTCGACCGGACCGAGCTGGGCTTCGATCTCCGTGAACGCCGCGTCCACCGAGGCGGCGTCCGTGACGTCCGCGCGGACCGTCAGCGTGCCGGCGGGTCCCTCGCCCGACCGCGCGGTCACGGCCACCCGGTGACCCTGCGCGACGAACTCCTCGGCGATGGCGAAGCCGATCCCCCGGTTGCCTCCGGTGACGAGGACGGTGCGTGGTGCGGTCATGGTCGATTCCTCTCCTTCGGCGGGACGGACCGATTCGAGCGGCGGCCGTCGAGGTCCGTGGCGCTCCGGCCGCGGACCCGTACCAGCATATGGCGGTCTCCGGTTCCTCCCGGTCACTTCAGGGCATCGAGCGCCCGTCGAGAGCGTAGGCTGAGAGAGGCATGAAGCAGCAGAGCATCACCTCACTCCCACCGGCGCCCGAACAGGAGCGCCGGCAGCGGCTCATCAAGTACTCGATCACCATGGGTGTCCGGTTGCTTTGCCTCGCCGCGCTCCCGTTCGTGCAGGGCGGTTGGATGTTCGTGGTCGCAGCCGGCGCCATCTTCCTCCCCTACATCGCCGTGATCATCGCGAACGCCGGGTCGCTGCCCTCGCAGGGCGCCATCGAGCGCCCAAGCGGTGTCGTGGTGTCCCAGCGGCCGACCATCGTCGACGACTCCGTCCCTCCCCGCCCGGCCGACCAGGCATGATCGGGTTCGGAGCCGAGCCGGACGGGGTGATCTGTTCTCGTGCCGGGTGCCGTGCCGCGGCGGAATGGCGGATCGAGTGGCGGAATCCGAAGATCCACACCGGAGACCGCGTGAAGACCTGGACCGCCTGCGAGGAGCACGTGGACTTCCTGGAGGCCTTCCTCGAGGCCCGCTCCTTCCCGCTCGAGCGGATGCGTCTCGCCCCGGCGGTGGGGTCATGAGCGCCGGATGGCGGTTCGCCTTCAGCCGTCGTTGGCTCGGGTACCTCGGCGTCGCCATCGTCTTCGCGATCGTCTGCGTCCTCCTCTCCAACTGGCAGCTGGCGCGGGCGAGCGAGAAGGAGGAGGAGGTGCAGCGGATCGCGACCAACTGGGACGCGACCCCGATCCCCCTCGATGAGGCACTCCCATCGCTCGACTCCTTCAGTGTGGCCGACGAATGGCACCCGGTGTCGATGAGCGGCACCTACCTGACGGACGAACAGTTGCTCGTCCGCAACCGTCCCAGGAACAACCAGGCGGGGTTCGACGTCCTCACCCCGCTGCGCTTGGCGAACGGCGACGTCTTCATCGTCGATCGCGGCTGGGTCCCGGCGGGCGACACGCTGGACGCACCGGAGTCGGTCCCCGCTCCTCCATCCGGAGAGGTGTCGGTCGTCGTCCGGATCCGGCCGGGCGAGCCGACGCTCCCGGGCCGCGGCGCCGCCGACGGCCAGGTGGCGACGATCAACCTCCCGCAGATCGCCGAACTCCGCGGGGAGACGGTCTACACGGGCGCCTACGGGATGCTGCTCTCGGAGCGCCCGGCACCTGCGGAGGCTGCGCCTCTCGGCCCGATCAAACCCGAGCCGAACGAGGGCATGCACCTGTCGTATGCGCTGCAGTGGGTGGTGTTCGCGCTGATGGGCTTCCTGTTCCTCGCCTACGCGATCCGCCAGGAGTACCGCATCCTGAACTCCGACGACCCGAAGGAACAGCGGCGGGCGGCTGCACGCGCCGAGCGCCTCGCCAACAAGGCCCGGTCCGACGCCGACATCGAGGACGAGATCCTCGAGTCGCGTCACTGACCCACGCGTCCCGACGGATGCGCCGCAAGGCGGTGCCGGGCCCGTGAGGTACACGGGCCCAGCGCGTCAGGCCAGGCTGACGAGGTCCTGGTAGTCCTTGTTCCAGTGGTCCTCGACGCCGTCGGGGAGGATCAGGACCCGTTCCGGGTTCAGCGCCTCGACTGCGCCCTCGTCGTGGCTGACGAGCACGACCGCTCCCTCGTAGTGGGCGAGCGCGTCGAGGATCTCCAGCCGGCTGGCCGGGTCGAGGTTGTTCGTCGGTTCGTCGAGCAGGAGCATGTTCGCTCCTGAGACGACGATCATCGCGAGGGCGAGTCGCGTCTTCTCGCCACCGGAGAGCACCCCGGCGAGCTTGTTGGAGTCGTCGCCGGTGAACAGGAACGAACCGAGCACCTTGCGGGCTTCCATCTCGGTGATGTTCGGCGAGGAGGAGACCATGTTCTCCAGAACGCTGCGCTTGACGTCGATCGTCTCGTGCTCCTGGGCGTAGTAGCCGATCCGCAGTCCGTGACCGGGCTCGAGCTGACCGGTGTCGGGCTGGTCCACGCCGGCCAGGATCCGCAGCAGCGTGGTCTTGCCCGCACCGTTGAACCCGAGGATGACGACCTTCGACCCGCGGTCGATCGCGAGATCGACAGCCGTGAAGATCTCGAGTGATCCGTAGCTCTTCGACAGGTTGCTCGCCATGAGCGGCGTGCGGCCGCAGGGGGCCGGGGTCGGGAACCGCAGCTTCGCGACGCGATCCTGGGCGCGGACCTCCTCGAGGCCGGAGAGCATCCGCTCAGCGCGTGCGACCATCTGGTGCGCCGCGGCCGCCTTGCTGGCCTTCGCGCCGAACTTGGCCGCCTGGAGCTGGAGCGCGGTCGCCTTCTTCTCGACGTTGGTGCGCTCCTTCTTCCGGCGCTCCTCGTCGGCCTCGCGCTGCCGCTGGTAGTTCTTCCAGTTCATGTTGTAGATGTCGATGACCGTGCGGTTCGCATCGAGGTAGAAGACCCGGTTGACCGTCTCCCCCACGAGCTCGATGTCGTGCGAGATCACGATGAACCCGCCCTTGTACTGCTTGAGGAACTCCCGCAGCCAGACGACCGAGTCGGCGTCGAGGTGGTTGGTCGGCTCGTCGAGGATGAGCGTCTCGGCGTCGGAGAAGAGGATGCGCGCGAGCTCGATGCGGCGACGCTGGCCACCGGAGAGCGTCTTGAGCTGCTGGTCGAGGATTCGGTCGGGCAGGTTCAGGTTCGACGCGATCGACGCCGCTTCGGCCTCGGCGGCGTATCCTCCGAGAGCGTTGAACCGGTCCGTGAGGTTGCCGTACTTCTTCATGGCGGCCTCGGCGACCTTCGGGTCGTCGCTCGCCATGGCCATGCTCGACTCGTGCATGCCGAGCGCAAGCTGGCCGAGGCCGCGGGCGTCGAGGATGCGGGTGCGGGCGAGGTCCTCAGGGTTGCCGGAACGTGGATCCTGCGGGAGGTAGCCGATCTCCCCGCCACGATCGATCTTGCCGTTGGTCGGCAGGGTCTCCCCGGCCAGGGTCTTGGTCAGGGTGGTCTTCCCGGCGCCGTTGCGGCCGACGAGGCCGATCTTGTCGCCGGCGGACACACGGAAGTTCACGTGCTCCATGAGCACGCGTGCCCCCACGCGGATCTCGAGGTCGTGCACACTCAGCACAGGCATGGTCCATTTCTCCAGGTGCGTTTCGACAACGCGAGGGGTGGGGGTCAACTTCTCAGTATAAATCGTGAAATCGATGCTCGGCACCGCGGCTGTCGCGCGAGCGCGTGCGGGCGCCCGTTCGGACTCAGCGCAGTGCCGCGATCCGTCGGACGGCCTCGCTCAACAACTCCGGTGAGCAGGCGAGGTTCAACCGAGCGTGACCGGTGCCGGAGGGACCGAACGGCGCTCCTTCCTGCAGGGCGACCTTCGCCGCCCGCAGGATGTGACGGGCGGGCGGTTCCGACCAGCCGAGGGCGGAGCAGTCGAGCCAGGCCAGGTAGCCGGCGGCGGGCATGCGGTAACCGATCTCCGGGAGCTGGGCGCTCAGGAGGTCACCCAGCAGGCGTCGATTCCCATCGATGAGACCCAGAAGGCCGTCGAGCCACGGTTCCCCGGATTCGAACGCGGCGATCGAGGCCAGCACACCGAACTGTCCGGTCCGCCAGAAGACCTCGACGGGCATGCCGGCGATCACGCTCCGCGGACCGGCACCAGCCGTGACCATGACCGCGCACTTCAGTCCTGCCAGATTCCAGGCCTTGCTCGCCGACAGGACGGCGTATCCGTGCGCAGCGGCCTCCTCGGAGACGCTCAGGTAGGGGACGAACCGCTCGCCGGGTTGCGTGAGTGGCGCGTGGATCTCATCGCTCACCACCACGACCCCGTAGCGGGTGGCGAGTGAGGCGACGGCGCGGAGTTCCTCGACGGTGTGAGGCCGCCCGATCGGGTTGTGCGGATTGCAGAGCAGGAAGGCCTTCACGCCGTCGCGGAACGCGGTCTCCAGCGCGTCGAGATCGAGGCGGAGCCCGCCGGCCGGGTCGTCCGGACGACTCGAACCACGCAACGGTACGTCGGCGACGACCCCACCGGCCTCGGTGACGAGGTCGAAGAAGGGCGGGTAGACCGGGGACGTGACGACGACCCGTTCCCCGGGGGTGATGACGCGACGGAGGATCTCAACGATGCCCATGCTGACGTCGGCGGTCGTGAAGACGGATCCGGGGTCCACCTCCCACCCCCAGCGTCGAGACGCGAAGTCCGCGAACGCCTCGGGAAGTCGCGAGCGGCTCGCCACGTATCCGGCGTCCCCGCGATCGATCGCAGCGTGGAGCGCTGTGCGGATCACCGGCGCGAGCGGGACGTCCATCTCCGCGACGAACATCGGCAGGACGTCGTCCGGGTACTCGGACCACTTCTCGCTCGTCCGGGTGCGCAGCAGGTCGAGGGGGTCGGCGGAAACGGTCTCGGTCATGCCTCGACCCTATCCGCGGCCGGCGGGTCGGGCACAACCAGCGTGAACGACGACGACGGACGACTGGAACACAGCCGTCCGTCGTCGTGGAGGATCGATCAGATCGAGAAGCCGAGGGCTCGCATCATGTCGCGGCCGTCGTCCGTGATCCGCTCGGGACCCCACGGCGGCATCCAGACCCAGTTGATGCGGAACGCGTCGACGATCCCGTCGAGCGCTTGACCGGTCTGTTCCTCCAGCACGTCCGTGAGCGGACAGCCGGCGGAGGTCAGGGTCATGTGGATGATGAGGGCGTCGTTCTCGTCATCCCAACCGAGGTCGTAGATGAGACCGAGGTCGACCACGTTCACCCCGAGCTCGGGGTCCATGACGTCCTTGAGTGCTTCTTCGACCTCGTCGAATCGTTGCGGACTGAGCGTTGTTACCATGTCGTTATCTTAGACCGCCTTCGCGGACTCAGGCGCCTTCCGAGGCCACGACGGCGTCGACGAGGAAGCGGTCGTACCCTTCGTTCTCGAGTCGGTCTGCGAGCTCGGGACCGCCCTGTTCGGCGATCTTCCCGGCGACGAAGACGTGCACGAAGTCCGGCTTGATGTAGCGCAGGATGCGCGTGTAGTGGGTGATGAGCAACACGCCGAGGCCGGTGTTCTCCTTGGCGCGGTTGACGCCCTCGGAGACGATCTTGAGCGCGTCGACGTCGAGACCGGAGTCGGTCTCGTCGAGGACGGCGAACTGCGGCTTGAGCAGCTCGAGCTGCAGGATCTCGTGGCGCTTCTTCTCGCCGCCCGAGAAGCCCTCGTTCACGTTCCGCTCGGCGAAGGCCGGCTCCATACGCAGGTTGCTCATCGACTCGCGGACGTCCTTGATCCAGCCACGGATGGCCGGTGCCTCGCCGTCGACCGCGGTCTTCGCGGTGCGGAGGAAGTTGGTGACCGTGACACCGGGGATCTCGACCGGGTACTGCATGGCCAGGAAGAGTCCGGCGCGGGCACGCTCGTCGACGCTCATCGCGAGGACGTCCTCGCCGTCGAGCGTGATCGAGCCGCTGTCGACGGTGTACTTCGGGTGACCGGCGATCGTGTACGCGAGCGTCGACTTGCCCGAGCCGTTCGGGCCCATGATGGCGTGCGTCTCGCCCTTGCGGATGGTGAGGTCGACACCACGCAGGATCGGCTTCGTGCCCTGTTCGGTTTCGACGCTGACGTGCAGGTCGCGGATTTCGAGGACTGACATGGTGCTAGATCTCTTTCGTTGCGGTCGGGTCGATGTAGATGTCGCCGTCGATGAGCTCGACGGTGTAGACGGGGACCGGCTCGTAGGCCGGGAGGGTCAACGGCTTGCCCGTGGTGAGCGAGAACTGCGAACCGTGCGCCCAGCATTCGAGGTTGCCGTCTTCGACGAAGCCTTCGGACAGCGAGATGTCGCCGTGGGTGCAGACATCCCCGATGGCGAACACGTCGTCAGACGCGTCCCGGACGAGGGCGATCGGCACACCGTCCACCACGACCCGCTTGGCCTGGTTCACGGCGAGCTCGTCGAACGAGCACACCTTCGTCGCCATCAGCGCTGCGCTCCGCCGTCGTCCTGTCCGTCGGCGCCCAACAGCTCTGCTTCGATGGCCGCCGAGAGGCGCTCCTGCAGTTCGGCGTCGCCGATCTGCTGGATGATCTCGACGAGGAACCCGCGGACGACGAGTCGCCGTGCTTCGTCCTCGGGGATGCCTCGCGCCTGCAGGTAGAAGAGCTGCTCGTCGTCGAAGCGTCCGGTCGCGCTCGCGTGGCCGGCTCCGGCGATGTCACCGGTCTCGATCTCGAGGTTCGGAACGGAGTCGGCACGAGTGCCGTCCGAGAGGACCAGGTTGCGGTTCTGCTCGTAGCTGTCCGTTGCGACGGCACGGTTGCTGATGAGGACGTCGCCGATCCAGACGGACCGGGCACCCTCACCCTGCAAGGCACCCTTGTAGGTCACGCGGCCCCGGGTGTTCGGAGCGTCGTGGTGCATGTACACCTGCTGCTCGAGGTGCTGGCCGGCGTCCGAGAAGTAGACGCCCAGTGAGTCGAGATCGGAGCCCTGACCGGAGAGGTGCAGCGTGGGGTTCACCCGGACGACCTTGCCGCCGAGCGACACGACGACGTGCTTGAGGTGCGCGTCGCGGCCGATGGAGGCGAAGTGGCTCGCCAGGTGCACGGCTTCGTCGTCCCACCACTGCACCGAGACGACGGTCACGTCCGCCTGCTCGCCGACGACGATCTCCACGTTCTCGGTGAGGCGTGCGTCGCCGGAGTTCTCGATGATGATCAGGCCGCGGCTGAACGGTGCTGCCGTGATGACCGTGTGCGCGGCGCGAGGGCCACCGCCGAGCGCGCTGCGCTCGATGCGGAGGGTCTTGGGTTCCTCACCGGTGACCGAGATCGCGAGCGCCTGCTCGAAACTCGACCAGGCGTTCGCCGATGCGCGCTCCTCCGGGACGCCCGCCGATCCGACGCGTGCGTCGTCACGGCCGATCCACTCGATGCCGAAGCCGTCGACGTCGTCGTGCTGGACCGGGGTGGGCGAGCCGTCGAGCTCCCCCGCGGTGAGGTCGGTGAACGTCGCGACCGGGCTGAGCTTCCAGACCGCCTCGCGTCCCGTCACCGCTGGGAAGTCGGCCACATCGTAGGAGCTGAAGCGCTCCGATCGGGTCTGCACCGGGATGACGCGTCCTGCGCCGTCGCTGTGTGCCGTGATGCCGTGCTGTCCTTCGGTCTGAGTCGGTGCTGCAGTCGTCATTAACCGACGGATCCTTCCATGCCCATCTCGATGAGCTTGTTGAGTTCGAGTGCGTACTCCATGGGCAGCTCGCGGGCGATCGGCTCGATGAAGCCGCGGACGATCATGGCCATGGCCTCGTCCTCCGGCATGCCGCGGCTCATCAGGTAGAAGAGCTGCTCTTCACTGACCTTCGACACCGTCGCCTCGTGTCCGAGCTGGACGTCGTCCACGCGGATGTCGATCGCCGGGTAGGTGTCGCTCCGGGAGATGGTGTCGACGAGGAGCGCGTCGCAACGCACGGTGTTGGCCGAGTGGTGGGCGTTGGCGTCGACCCGGACCTCGCCGCGGTAGCCGGCGCGGCCGCCACCACGGGCGATCGACTTCGAGACGATCGACGACTGCGTGTACGGAGCCATGTGGATCATCTTGGCGCCCGCGTCCTGGTGCTGGCCGGGGCCGGCGAACGCGACGGAGAGGGTCTCGCCCTTGGCGTGCTCACCCATGAGGTAGATGGACGGGTACTTCATCGTGACCTTGGATCCGATGTTGCCGTCGATCCACTCCATGGTCGCGCCCTCGGCGGCCGTGGCGCGCTTCGTGACCAGGTTGTAGACGTTGTTCGACCAGTTCTGGATGGTCGTGTACCGGACGCGCGCGTTCTTCTTGACGATGATCTCGACGACCGCGGAGTGCAGCGAGTCCGACTTGTAGATCGGCGCGGTGCATCCTTCGATGTAGTGCACGTAGCTGCCCTCGTCGGCGATGATCAGCGTCCGCTCGAACTGGCCCATGTTCTCCGTGTTGATGCGGAAGTAGGCCTGCAGCGGGATCTCGACGTGCACGCCGGGCGGCACGTAGACGAAGGAGCCACCGGACCACACGGCCGTGTTCAGCGCCGCGAACTTGTTGTCGCCCGACGGGATGACCGTGCCGAAGTACTCCTCGAAGAACTCGGGGTGCTCGCGCAACGCGGTGTCGGTGTCCATGAAGATCACACCCTGCGCTTCGAGTTCCTCGTTGATCTGGTGGTAGACCACCTCGGACTCGTACTGTGCTGCGACGCCGGAGACGAGGCGCTGGCGCTCGGCCTCGGGGATGCCGAGCTTTTCGTAGGTGTTCTTGATGTCGTCCGGCAGGTCTTCCCAGGTCTGGGCCTGCTTCTCGGTCGAGCGGACGAAGTACTTGATGTTCTCGAAGTCGATCTCGGAGAGGTCGGCGCCCCACGTCGGCATGGGCTTGCGCTCGAACAGCTGCAGGGCCTTGAGGCGCCGCTGCAGCATCCACTCCGGTTCGCTCTTCAACGCGGAGATGTCGGCCACGACCTCGGTGGAGATGCCGCGGCGCGCTGAGGCGCCGGCGACGTCGCCGTCGTGCCATCCGAACTCGTATTGGCCGAGTCCGGCGAGCTCCGGGCGATCGATCAGGATGTCTGACATGTGTCCCTCTTTCCTCCCTGGAGACAACCACCGGATGGAGGTCGTCATTCCCTCCCGTGGGACGCGCCTGATCGGAGCGGGTTGGGGAGGGGATGTGCGGGCGGCTTCTTCGCGAACCTACAATGTTCTTGAACCATGGCGCTTCTCGCGCGCACCGTGAACCTCATAATCCTACAGCTTCCTGTGGGTTGTGGGTGAGGACGGTGCATACCGTCGCCGTGGCCACCGCGAACCGAAGGACCGACCCGTGTCAGACCACTCCAAGACCGCCAGTCGCGCGACGCCGCCGCGCAGCCTCCCTGAGCGGGTGCGCGCCACGCGGTTCTGGCAGTGGTTGCCGACGACGATCGACAAACGGGTCCGGGTCGTCGCCTGGCTCTCGTTCGCCTTCCAGCTCGTCCTCATCGCCACCGGCGGTGCCGTCCGGTTGACCGCCTCCGGCCTCGGTTGCCCCACCTGGCCGCGCTGCACGGACGACTCGTTCGTGAACACGCCGGAGATGGGGATCCACGGGATCATCGAGTTCGGCAACCGTCTGCTGACCTTCGTCCTGGCGATCATCGTGATCGCCGCGTTCCTCGCGGTCCTCCGCATGCGTCGGCAGCGGCCGGACCTCTTCCGCCTGACCCTGCTCCAGGGGCTGTCCATCCCGGCACAGGCCGTCCTCGGCGGTATCACCGTGCTCACCGGCCTGAACCCGTACGTGGTGGGGTTGCACTTCGTCATCTCGATCGTCCTGGTCGCCCTCGCGACGATGCTCGTCCACCGGGTCTACCGCGGGCCCCGTGGCGCGGTGAAGGTCATGCCCGGTTGGTACCTCGGCGTCGTCCACCTCACGAGCCTGTTCGTGGCCGTCACCGTCGTCTTCGGCATCCTCACCACGGGCTCCGGCCCCCACGCCGGCGACAACTCCAAGGAGGTGCCTGCTCCCCGCAACGGCTTCGACCCCGAGTTCCTGCAGCACCTCCACAGCTGGCCCGCCTACGCGACGCTCGCGGGCACCATCGTGCTCCTCGTCGGGGCGATCGTGCTCGGTGCTCGCCGAGGTTCGCGCGGCGTGCGCACCGCCGTCTCCGCACTCCTCGCGGTCGAGGTCGTGCAGATCGTCGTCGGGCTCACTCAGGCGCGCCTCGGACTTCCCGAGGTGCTGGTCGGTCTCCACATGGTGCTCGCGGGACTCCTCGTGGCGGCGATGACCTGGGTCGTCCTGCAGCAGCGGATCCCGGTGCGGACGGCGTCGAGCGACGAGCGCCCGGTCTCCCTCAGCGCGACTCGCTGACGGCGCCGCGCCCCTGGCGTCGGCTCAGCGCGAACCTGTGACGGTTCAGAGCATCCCGACGGCGGTCACCCGGACCACGGCCGTGCCGGTCTCGTCGGAGGCGTCGAGGTCGATGACGGCGCTGATCCCCCAGTCGTGGTCACCCGCCGGGTCGGCGAACACCTGGCGCACGCGCCAGACTCCCCCGGCATCGCCGACCGGGCGTTCGTCCTCGTCGTCGACGACGAGGAGGGCAGGGCTCCGCGCCGCGGCTCCGGTCGGCAACTCGCCGTGCTCCTCGAAGTACGGGTCCATGGCGTCTGCCCAGGCATCCGCGTCGAACCCCGCTGAGGCGTCGAGCTCGCCGAGCGCGTCGTAGTGCTCGAGTGAGGCGAGCTGGACCCGGCGGAAGAGTTCGTTCCGGACCAGGACGGTGAACGCACGCCGGTTCGCGAGGACGCTGCGCGGTGTCGGCGGGAGTGCGTGGACGGTCTCGGCATGTCGTGCCGGATCCGGGTGGGACAGTTCCTCCCACTCGTCGAGCAGGCTCGAGTCGACCTGCCGGACGAGTTCACCGAGCCACTCGATGAGGTCTTGGAGCTCTTCGTCCTTGAACTCGTCGGGGACGCTCTGGCGGATCGCCCGGAAGGCGTCGGACAGGTAGCGCAGGACGAGTCCCTCGGACCTCGACAGGCTGTAGAACGACACGAACTCGCTGAAGTTGAGCGCCCGCTCGATGAAGTCACGGACGACCGCCTTCGGCCGGAGCTCGAGGTCGAGTGCCCAGGGCTGGGCGGCGGTGTAGCTCGTGAACGCCGCCTCGAGGAGCTCCGCGAGTGGTCTCGGGTGCGTGACCTGTTCGAGGAGCTCCATGCGCTGGTCGTACTCGATCCCCTCGGCCTTCATCGCCTGCACCGCCTCGCCTCTCGCGAGGTGCTGCTGGGCCATCACGATCTGACGGGGATCGTCGAGGGTCGACTCGACGACCGAGATGACGTCGAGTGCGAAGCCGGGTTCCGCCGGGTCGAGGAGCTCGAACGCGGCGAGGGCGAAGGGCGACAGAGGGGCGTTGAGGGCGAAGTTGGGTTGCAGCTCGACCGTGAGACCGATGACGACCTCACCCGTGTCGGGATCGGTGGTCTGGGTGATCACCCCGGCGGTGCGCAGCGTGCGATAGATCTCGAGCGCTCGTCTGGCGAGG
This sequence comes from Plantibacter sp. LMC-P-059a, assembly GCF_030209505.1. Lineage (NCBI taxonomy): Bacteria > Bacillati > Actinomycetota > Actinomycetes > Micrococcales > Microbacteriaceae > Plantibacter > Plantibacter sp. LMC-P-059a. Next base: position 131,375 of record NZ_JARVRZ010000007.1, read on the forward strand.
GCGAATCGTCTGGCGCGCGGTTCGTGGTTGTCGAACACGAGCGAGCGGATGGTACCGAAGCTGTCGCCGCCACGGGCGATGACGCTCAGCATCATCGCGTGGGTGAGCTGCATGTGGCTCGTCAGCGTCTCCGGTTCGGCCGAGACCAGCCGCTGGAAACTGGGCTCCCCCCACGACACGAAGCCTTCGGGCGCCTTCTTGCGGATGATCTTGCGGCGCTTCTTCGGGTCGTCGCCGGCCTTCTCGATCAGTTTGAGGTTCTCGGTCTCGTGCTCGGGTGCCTGCACCACCACGGTGCCCGCGGTGTCGTACCCCGCTCGACCGGCTCTCCCGGCGATCTGGTGGAACTCCCTCGCGTTCACCTGCCGCATCTTCGTGCCGTCGTACTTCGTGAGTGCCGTGAACAGCACGGTGCGGATCGGGACGTTGATCCCGACCCCGAGCGTGTCGGTCCCGCAGATGACGCGGAGGAGCCCACGTTGCGCCAGCTGCTCCACGAGACGCCGGTACTTCGGCAGCATGCCGGCATGGTGCACGCCGATCCCGCTGCGGACGAGCCGGGACAGGGTCGTGCCGAACGCGGTGCTGAACCGGAAGTCACCGATGGCCGCGGCGATCTCGTCGCGCTGCTCTCGCGTAACGACCTTGAGGCTCGTCAGCGCCTGCGCCCGCTCGAGCGCGGCCGCCTGGGCGAAGTGCACGATGTAGACGGGCGCCTGGCCCGTGTGGAGGAGATCCTCCACCGTCTCGTGGATCGGCGTCGTCGCGTAAGAGAAGTGCAATGGCACGGGGCGTTCGACGCCCGTCACGACGGCGGTCTCGCGGCCGGTGCGGCGCTCGAGGTCGGCCGCGAGTTCGCCGACGTCTCCGAGGGTCGCGGACATCAGGATGAACTGGGTGTCCGGCAACGTGAGCAGCGGGACCTGCCAGGCCCAACCCCGATCCGGGTCGGCGTAGAAGTGGAACTCGTCCATCACGACCTGGTCGATGCCCGCATCGGTGCCATGTCGCAACGCGAGGTTGGCCACGATCTCCGCGGTGCAGCAGACGATCGGCGCGTCGGCGTTCACCGAGGAGTCACCGGTGACCATCCCGACGTTCTCCGCACCGAACATCTCGACGAGGGCGAAGAACTTCTCGCTGACGAGTGCCTTGATGGGGGCCGTGTAGTAGCTGCGTCGGCCTGAGCTCAACGCCGCGAAGTGCGCGCCGGCGGCGACGAGGCTCTTCCCGGTCCCCGTCGGCGTGGACAGGATGACGTTGGCGCCGTCGACGATGCCGATGAGCGCCTCTTCCTGGGCCGGGTAGAGGCTGAGACCGCCTGCCTCGGCCCAGGAGACGAACCGGTCGAAGACGATGTCGGGGCTCTCCCCCGTCGCAGCGATCAGCCGGCCACGTTCCGCTGCGTCAGCCACCGGGTCAGAACGGGAGCAGCGGGTCGATGCCGACGGCGAGGAACAGCAGGGTCAGGTAGGTGATCGACCCGTGGAACACGCGCATGGGCGAGACGTGCTCGTGGCGGATCGCCAGGTTGTAGAGGCGATGGGTCTCGTAGACGAACCAGCCGCCGGACAGCAGGGCGACCGCGCTGTAGAGCAAGCCCATGTCCGCTACGGGGATGAGCAGGAGCGAGCAGGCGACCGTGGCCCAGGCGTAGAGGATGACCTGCAGACCGACCTGCGCCCGTCCGCGGACGACGGCCAGCATCGGTACGCCGACCGCCTGGTAGTCGCTCCGGTACTTCATCGACAGCGGCCAGTAGTGCGGAGGCGTCCACAGGAACACGACGGCGAACAGGATGATCGGTGCCCAGGTGAGCGAACCGGTGACGGCGGCCCAACCGATGACGACGGGGAAGCAGCCGGCGATCCCGCCCCAGATGATGTTCTGCTGGGTGCGTCGCTTGAGCCACAGGGTGTAGACGAACACGTAGAAGAGGATCGCGCCGACCGACAGCGAGGCGGCCAGCCAGTTGGTGGTGGCGAGGAGCCACACCGTCGACACGACGCCGAGCGTCCAGGCGAACACGAGGGCCTCGCGCGGCGTGACCTCGCCGGTCACGAGGGGGCGCTTCTTCGTGCGGTCCATCACCGCGTCGATGTCGCGGTCGATGTAGCAGTTGAACGCTGCGGCGGAGCCGGCGCTGAGCGCGCCGCCGATCACCGTCGCGATGACGAGCCACCAGTCCGGCAGTCCGCCCTTCGCGAGGATCATGACCGGGATCGTCGTCACCAGCAGCAGTTCCATGACCCGGGGCTTGGTGAGGGCGATGTACGCCTTCGCCTTGCGTCGGAAACCGAGCCTGGGGCTCGACACACGTTCTGCTACAGCGACGTCCATTGCTCCTCTAACGTTCGGTTCACCGTGCACTGCTCGCCCGGTGCGCGGTCCGCAGACGATTCTACGACACGGGCGAGGCGCACCGTACTCCACGAGGGCGCTGCGCGCGGCTCACCGCCGACGGGCTCGTCCGCAAGCTCTATGACGCCGGAAGTCCACCCGTGTTCGCGCTGGTCGAACATCGACCGACAGCTGCGGTCTGTCGCTATGCTGGGAAGTGCTCGCCAGCCACTGCGCACGCGTGCGCCCCCTTCACCCAGTTCGAAGAGCGGTGTCGTGTGCTCGGACGCCGAAGACGACGTGGGCCGCGAACGTACAGAAGAAGGCTCGACCGCTCGTCGGCCTCCTGTTCCGATGAGAAGGGTCAGTATTCAGTGGCAGATCTGCAGTGGGAAAGCATTGACAGCAAAGCGGTCGACACGGCGCGCATCCTCGCCGCCGACGCGGTCGAGAAGGTCGGCAACGGCCACCCGGGGACGGCGATGAGTCTCGCCCCCGCCGCATACCTCCTGTTCCAGAAGGTCATGCGCCGCGACCCGAAGGACCAGGACTGGCTCGGGCGCGACCGCTTCGTGCTGTCGGTCGGGCACAGCTCGCTGACGCAGTACGTCCAGCTCTACCTCGGTGGCTACGGCCTCGAACTCTCCGACCTCGAGGCGCTCCGCACCTGGGGTTCGCTGACGCCCGGCCACCCGGAGTACGGGCACACCAAGGGTGTCGAGATCACCACCGGTCCGCTCGGCCAGGGCCTCGCGTCCGCCGTCGGCTTCGCGTACGCGTCCCGCTTCGAGCGCGGCCTGTTCGACCCCGAAGCAGACGCCGGCACGAGCCCCTTCGACCACTTCGTCTACGTCATCGCGGGTGACGGCGACCTGCAGGAGGGTGTGACGAGCGAGGCCTCCTCGCTCGCCGGCCACCAGCAGCTCGGCAACCTCATCGCGATCTACGACTCCAACCAGATCTCGATCGAGGACGACACCAACATCGCCTTCACGGAGGACGTCAAGGCCCGCTACGAGGCGTACCACTGGCACGTCCAGGTCGTCGACTGGAAGCAGACCGGCGAGTACGTCGAAGACGTCCACGCGCTGAACGATGCCATCGAGGCAGCCAAGGCCGAGACCGAGAAGCCGTCGCTGATCATCCTCAAGACGATCATCGGCTGGCCGGCCCCCAAGAAGCAGAACACGGGCAAGATCCACGGCTCCGCACTGGGTGCCGAGGAACTCGCCGCCGTCAAGGAGGTCCTCGGGTTCGACCCCGAGCAGAGCTTCGTCGTCGCCGACGAGGTCATCGAGCACACCCGCAAGGCGATCGATCGCGGTGCTGAGGCCCGTGCCGAGTGGCAGCAGGCGTTCGACGCCTGGGCCGCTGCCAACCCCGAGCGTGCTGCGCTGCTCTCGCGTCTCGAGACCGGCGAACTCCCCGAGGGCGTCGAGTCCGCACTGCCCGTCTTCGAGGCAGGCAAGGACGTCTCGACGCGCGCCGCTTCCGGCAAGGTGCTCAACGCCCTCGGCCCGGTCATCCCCGAACTCTGGGGCGGCTCTGCCGACCTCGCCGAGTCGAACAACACCACGATCGAGGGCGGTGCGTCGTTCATCCCGAGCGAGCACTCCACCCACGAGTGGAGCGGGAACCCGTACGGACGCGTCCTGCACTTCGGTATCCGTGAGCACGCGATGGCCGCCATCCTCAACGGCATCGTCCTCCACGGACCGACGCGCGCGTTCGGTGGCACCTTCCTCATCTTCAGCGACTACATGCGTCCGGCCGTCCGTCTGGCCGCGCTCATGAACGTGCCGTCCATCTTCGTGTGGACCCACGACTCCGTCGCCCTGGGTGAGGACGGCCCGACGCACCAGCCGATCGAGCAGCTCGCCTCGCTCCGTGCCATCCCGAACCTCGCCGTCGTGCGACCGGGTGACGCGAACGAGGTCGCCTACGCCTGGCTGGAGATCCTCAAGCGCCGCGGCGGCCCCACCGGCATCGCGCTGACCCGTCAGAACATCCCGGTGTTCGAGCGAGGCACGGGCGACGCGTCCGGCGAGACCTTCGCCGCCGCGTCCAACGTCTCGAAGGGCGCTTACGTGCTCGCCGAGGCGCCGAACGGCACGCCCGACGTCATCCTCATCGCGACGGGTTCCGAGCTCCAGCTCGCCGTCGAGGCCCGCGAGGTCCTCCGCGGCGAGGGCGTCAACGCCCGCGTCGTCTCGGTCCCCGCGCTCGAGTGGTTCGAGGAGCAGTCCGCCGAGTACCGCGAGTCCGTCCTGCCGAAGGCCGTCACCGCACGTGTCTCCGTCGAGGCCGGCCTGGGCCTGACCTGGAAGAGCATCGTCGGCGACGCCGGCCGCACCGTGTCGATCGAGCACTTCGGTGCGTCCGCCGACTACAAGACGCTGTTCCGTGAGTTCGGCATCACCACGGAGGCAGTCGTCTCCGCAGCACACGAGACGCTCGGCAAGTAGCCCGGGCGAAGGAGACAGAAGAACATGACTGAAACCCCAACCGCCCAGCTGTCCGCCGCCGGCGTCAGCATCTGGCTCGACGACCTCTCCCGCGGACGCATCCAGTCCGGTGGCCTCGAGCAGCTCATCGCCGACCGCAACGTCGTCGGTGTCACCACGAACCCGACCATCTTCGCCTCGGCGCTCAGCAACGGCGACGTCTACGCCGAGCAGGTCGCCCAGCTGGCCGAAGCAGGTAAGGACGTCACCGAGGCGGTCTTCGAGATCACCACTGACGATGTCGCGTCCGCCTCGAAGATCTTCCGTGGCGTCTACGACGCCTCCGGTGGGTACGACGGCCGGGTCTCGATCGAGGTCGAGCCGGGCTTCGCCCACGACGCCGCTGCCACGATCGAGCAGGCCAAGGCCCTCTGGACCAAGGTCAACCAGCCCAACGCGATGATCAAGATCCCCGCGACCGTGGAAGGCCTCGAGGCCATCACCGCGGTCATCGGCGCCGGCATCAGCGTCAACGTCACCCTGATCTTCAGCCTCACGCGCTACCGCGAGGTGATCAACGCCTTCCTGACCGGTCTCGAGCAGGCCAAGGCGGCTGGGCACGACCTCTCGACGATCCACTCGGTCGCCTCCTTCTTCGTGTCGCGCGTCGACACGGAGATCGACAAGCGTCTCGAGGCCGTCGGCACCCCCGAAGCGATCGCGCTGAAGAGCAAGGCCGGCGTCGCCAACGCCCAGCTCGCCTACCAGGTCTTCGAGCAGGAGTTCGCGAGCGAGCGGGCCACCGCCCTCCTCGAGGCCGGCGCCAACAAGCAGCGTCCGCTCTGGGCATCGACGGGCGTCAAGTCCGCCGACCTCCCCGACACGCTCTACGTGACCGAGCTCGTCGCCGACGATGTCGTCAACACCATGCCGGAGAAGACGCTCGAGGCGACCTTCGACCACGGCGTCATCACCGGTGACACCGTCACCGGCTCCTACGCAGCGGCCAACGAGGTCCTCGACGCGATCGCCGCGCAGGGTGTGTCCTACGACGAGGTCACCGAGCTCCTCGAACGCGAAGGCGTCGAGAAGTTCATCGTCTCTTGGAACGAGTTGCTCGAGACGGTGAAGACGGCGCTGGAGGCCTCCAAGTGAGCTTCAAGATCCACGTGAGCGGTGCGGCCGAGGCCGCCGTCGCGTCGGTCGTCCCGACGCTCGTCAGCGACCTCGTCGCATCGCGGATCACCGACCAGGACCCCACCCTGTGGGGTCCTGCCGCCGAGGCCGAGGCGTCCAAGCGCCTCGGCTGGGTGCAGGCGGTCTCCATCTCCCGCCCGCTGGTGGAGCCGATCCTCGCTCTGCGCGAGCAGTTCAACGACCAGGGTGTCGACCACATCGTCCTCGCGGGCATGGGCGGATCCTCGCTCGCACCCGAGGTCATCACGGGCACCCTCGGGGGCCACTTGACGGTGCTCGATTCGACCGCACCCGGTCAGGTCCTCTCGGCCCTCGCGGACCGCCTCGAGACCTCCGTGCTCGTCGTCTCCTCGAAGTCCGGCTCCACGGTGGAGACCGACAGCCAGCGACGTGCCTACGAGGCTGCGTTCACGGCCGCCGGCATCGACCCTGCCGGCCGGATCGTCATCGTCACCGACCCGGGCTCGCCGCTCGAGGCGGCGGCGAACGAAGCCGGGTACCGCGTCTTCAACGCCGACCCGAACGTGGGCGGCCGCTACAGCGCGCTCACCGCGTTCGGCCTCGTTCCCTCCGGTCTCGCCGGGGTCGACATCGGTGCGCTCCTCGACGAAGCCGACGCCGTGCTCGGCGAGCTGGCCATCGACGACGCGTCGAACCCGGGGCTCATCCTCGGTGCGGCGCTCGGCGGTACCGTCCCGCTGCGCGACAAGGTCGGGCTCATCACCGACGGCACGCACATCGTCGGGTTCCCCGACTGGGCCGAGCAGCTCATCGCCGAATCCACCGGCAAGTCCGGTCGCGGACTCCTGCCGGTCGTGCTCAACCCGCTCGCACCAGAGCTGGAGTCGAAGCCGGCCGATCTGCAGATCGTGCGGATCGTCGACGACGCCCACGAGTTCCACCTGCTCCCCCGCGACCGTCACGAGGGCGAGATCCTCGTGAGCGGCAGCCTGGGCGCGATGATGCTCGTGTGGGAGTACGCCACCGTGATCGCTGGTCGGCTCATCGGCATCGACCCGTTCGACCAGCCAGACGTCGAGTCGGCGAAGGTCGCCACGCGCGGCCTGCTCGACAACCGCCCGGAGCCTGAGGCACCCGCCTTCGTCGCCGACGGTATCGAGGTCCGCGGGACCACCGACCTCCTGGACGGCGTGACCACGTTGTCCGGCGCCGTCGAGGCACTGCTCGCGAGGCTCCCGGAGGACGGCTACGTCGCCATCCAGGGTTACGTCGACCGCCTCGCCTCGCCCCAGCTCGAGAGCATCCGCGACCTCGTCGCGGCCAAGGCCGGCCGCCCCACCACCTTCGGTTGGGGTCCGCGCTTCCTGCACTCGACGGGTCAGTACCACAAGGGCGGCCCCGCGAACGGCGTGTTCCTGCAGATCACCGAGACGGCCCCCGTCGACCTGGAGATCCCGGAACGACCGTTCACCTTCGGCCAGCTCATCGAGGCTCAGGCGGGTGGCGACGCCCGCGTCCTCGCCGAGCACGGTCGCCCGGTCCTCACGCTGACCCTCACGTCACCGGACCAGAACATCGTCACCCTCTTCGACGCCGTCAACGACTAACGCGTCACTGCACAAGGAGCTTCATGTCCCCGGTGGAAATCACCCCGGAGTCCAACCCGCTGCGGGTTGACTCCGATCGGCGCCTCAATCGGATCGCCGGTCCGAGCGGCCTCATCATCTTCGGCGTGACAGGTGACCTGTCCCGCAAGAAGTTGATGCCGGCCGTGTACGACCTCGCGAACCGGGGGCTGCTGCCTCCAGGGTTCTCGCTCGTCGGGTTCGCCCGACGGGACTGGGAGGACCAGGACTTTATGGAGGTCGTCCACGACTCGGTGAAGCAGTACGCCCGCACGGAGTTCCGTGAGGACGTCTGGAACCAGCTCGCGCAAGGCATCCGCTTCGTCCCCGGCGAGTTCGGGGACGACGCGGCCTTCGAGAAGCTGAAGGCCACCATCGAGGAGCTGGACGCGGATCGCGGAACGATGGGCAACCACGCGTTCTACCTGTCGATCCCCCCGAAGGCCTTCCCGCAGGTGACCGAGCAGTTGCGCCGCTCCGGGCTCGCGGAGCCCGCGGACGGACAGTGGCGTCGTGTCGTCATCGAGAAGCCCTTCGGGAGCGACCTGAAGACGGCTCGCGAGCTGAACGACATCGTGCAGTCCGTGTTCCCGTCGGACTCGATCTTCCGGATCGACCACTACCTCGGCAAGGAGACCGTCCAGAACATCCTGGCGCTCCGGTTCGCGAACCAGTTGTACGAACCCATCTGGAACGCCAACTACGTCGACCACGTCCAGATCACCATGGCCGAGGACATCGGCGTCGGCGGTCGTGCCGGGTACTACGACGGCATCGGCGCGGCGCGCGACGTCATCCAGAACCACCTGCTGCAGCTGCTTGCGCTCACGGCCATGGAGGAGCCCATCTCCTTCAACGCCTCGGATCTCCGTGCCGAGAAGGAGAAGGTCCTCGCGGCCGTCCGCCTGCCGGACGACCTCGGTGCGGCGACCGCCCGCGGGCAGTACGCCGGCGGCTGGCAGGGCGGTGAGCATGTCCTCGGCTTCCTCGACGAGGACGGGATGGATCCCGCCTCGACGACGGAGACCTACGCGGCCATGCGTCTCGACATCAACACGCGGCGGTGGGCCGGCGTGCCGTTCTACCTCCGTGCAGGCAAGCGCCTCGGCCGTCGAGTCACGGAGATCGCCGTCGTGTTCAAGCGCGCTCCGCAGTACCTGTTCGCCGAGAGCCAGACCTCGGCGCTCGGGCAGAACGCGCTCGTCATCCGGGTCCAGCCCGACGAGGGCGTCACGATCCGATTCGGCTCCAAGGTTCCCGGAGCCGGGACCCAGGTCCGCGACGTGACCATGGACTTCGGTTACGGACACGCCTTCACTGAGGCGAGCCCCGAGGCGTACGAACGCCTCATCCTCGACGTCCTCCTGGGCGACCCGCCGCTCTTCCCCCGTCACGAGGAGGTCGAGCTCTCCTGGAAGATCCTCGACCCCATCGAGGAGTACTGGGCGGCACAGGACGAGCCGCTCGAGCAGTACGCTCCCGGCACCTGGGGGCCGTCCTCCGCCGACGACCTCATGACCCGCGACGGACGCACCTGGAGACGACCATGATCGTAGACCTGCCAGACACCACCACCAGCAAGCTGTCGAAGGCGCTCGTCACCATCCGCGAGGATGGCGGCGCGGTCGCCCTCGGTCGCGTGCTCACCCTGGTCATCTCCACGCGCCTCGGTGCGGAGGAGGAGGCCATCGAGGCCGCGAACGAAGCCTCCCGCGAGCACCCGATGCGCGTGATCGTCCTCTCCACGGAGCACGATGACAACGACTCCACGATCGGAGACCGGCTCGACGCCCAGATCCGCGTCGGCGGCGACGCCGGTGCGAGCGAGGTCGTCATCCTCCGCGCCTATGGTGCGGTGGCCGAGAACGAGGAGAGCCTCGTCACCGGTCTGCTGCTTCCCGACGCCCCCGTCGTGGCCTGGTGGCCGGGCGAGGCACCCGAGCGCGTCTCGACCTCCCCCATCGGGCGGATCGCCCAGCGTCGCATCACCGACGCCTCGGCTGCCGCGGACACCCACGCCGCCCTGCGCGGCCGTGCGGCCAACTACGCACCGGGCGACACCGACTTCGCCTGGACCCGACTCACCCTGTGGCGCGCGCAGCTCGCCGCCGTGTTGGACCAGCCGCCGTACGAGCCGGTCACGGCCATCGAGGTGTCCGGTGCCTCCGACTCGCCGTCGACCGAACTCCTGGCAGCGTGGCTGCAGCTCCAGCTGCAGGTCGACGTCACCCACGAGCTCAGCATGGCCCACGGCTCCAGCGGCATCCACGGAGTCCGACTGACGCGCGCCTCCGGCAACGTGGTGCTCGAGCGCCCCGTGCCCGACATCGCGACGCTCATCCAGCCCGGGCAGCCGACGCACGACCTGTCGCTCCCCCGCCGCAGCCTGCGCGACTGCCTCGCGGAGGAGCTGCGGACGCTCGACCCGGACGTGCTGTACGGCCAGGTGATCACCGTCGGCCTCCCCGGACTCGGCGAGCCGGTCACGCTGCGCGCTCGGACGAGCTGATGCCGACCGAGCGACGCGTCCTCGTCTACCAGGACCGCGACCAGCTGACGAATTCGGTCGCCAAGCGGTTCCTGTCCCGGACCCGCGAACTCCTCGAGTCCCAGGACACCGTGCACGTGGTCCTCACCGGCGGAACGGTCGGTACCGGCACGCTCGCCGCGGTCGCCGTGTCGAAGGATCGCGACCGGGTCGACTGGTCCCGGGTGCACCTGTGGTGGGGAGACGAACGGTGGGTCACGCGCGACGACGCCGATCGGAACGAGCTCCAGGCTCGGGAAGCGCTCCTCGACAGCCTGCTGGCCCTCCCCGAACGCGCTCTCGTCGCGGAGCACGTGCACGGCTACCCGGCACCGGAGGACGGGATCGACCTCGACGCTGCCGCGGTCCGGTACGCGGAGGAGCTCCGACGGTTCGCGAAGCCGGGAGAATCCCACCCGCGGTTCGACATCACCTTCCTCGGAGTCGGCCCGGACGGCCACATCGCGTCGCTCTTCCCGGAACGTGCGGAGGTCTCGGTGACGGACACCTCGGTCGTCCCGGTGCGTAACTCCCCCAAGCCACCGGCCGAGCGGCTGAGCCTCACGCGTCCGGCGATCAACTCGTCGGTCCGGGTCTGGCTCGTGCTCGCCGGGACGGACAAGGCCTCGGCGTTGGGCCTCGCCCTCGCCGGTGCGAGCTACAACGAGGTCCCCGCCGCCGGGGCGAAGGGTCGGAAGCGGACGGTGTTCTTCGTCGACCAGGACGCTGCCGCCGAGGTCCCCGACTCACTGATCCTGCCGGAGTACTAGGCAGCACAGCGGGCGCGCCGACAGGACGCCGGATGCGAGAAAGGCCGTTCCCCGAAGGGAACGGCCTTTCTGCATGGTGCTGGTGGTCGAAGCTACTTCGACACCGTGCCGCGTCGCGCGCGAAGCTGCTGCAGCGCTTCTTCGAGCAGCTCCTCGGCCTCGGCCTCGGTGCGACGCTCCTTCACGTACGCGAGGTGGGTCTTGTACGGCTCGAGCTTCGCGACCTCGGGCGGGTTCGCCTTGTCGCGTCCGGCGGGGAGGCCGGAGGTCGGGCAGTCGATCGTCTCCGGGATCTCCTCGTCGGGGACGTTCGCCGCGAAGTGACGGACCGTCTCGTTGCCGAGGGCGTCCCAGTAGGAGATGGCGATGCGGTCCGCGTGGTAGCCGTGGTCCTGTTCGCCCATGGGACCAGCGCCGACGCGTGATCCCCTGATGGCGCTTCCGCCTGATGCCATGGTGTGTTCTCTTTCTCGTGCTGTCGAGAGCGTTCGGATGTGTGGTGGAGTGGGCCCGGTGTCGGGCAATGCGGCCGGCTAGGCGGCGGCGAACTTCGTCAGCAGCCCGATCACGACGATGCAGGCTCCCCAGGTCAGGCCGAGGATGACGGTGAAGCGGTTCAGGTTGCGTTCGGCGACGCCCGAGGAGCCGAGGTTGCTCGAGGAGCCACCGCCGAACATGTCGGAGAGTCCGCCGCCGCGGCCCTTGTGCAGCAGGATCAGGAAGGTGAGCAGGAGGCTGGTGATGCCGAGCAGCACCTGCAGGATGACCTGGAGAATCTCCACGTGAGACCTTTCGCATTCGCGTTCAGAGGGGCTGAACCGCCGTCCAGTATACCTCGACGATGAAACGGACACGGCTCGGCCCGCGGCTGGCGCCGCGGCCCGAGCCGTCCTGGTGTGTCAGGTGTCGGAGTCCGTCAGAGACCGACGTGCTGCGAGAAGCGGGCGATGCCGGCGAACTCCTCCGCGAGCAGACTCGCGCCGCCGACGAGCGCGCCGTCGACGTCGGGTTCGCGCATGAACCCGGCGATGTTCGACGCCTTCACGGAGCCGCCGTACAGGATGCGCGTGCGCTGTGCGGCCTCGTCTCCGAGGACCTCGGCGAGCGTGCTGCGCAGTGCTGCCGCGACCTGCTGCGCCTGGTCGGGCGTCGCAGCCTGGCCGGACCCGATGGCCCACACCGGCTCGTAGGCCACGACGATGTCGGCGTCGCGACCGAGGCCGTCGATCGCCGCACGGAGCTGCGCGACGGGGACCGCGGAGGGACCGTGCTGTTCGAGGTCCTCTGCCGTCTCACCGATGCAGATGACGGGGACGAGACCGTGTCGCACGGCGGCAGCCGTCTTGGCCTGGACGACCTCGTCGGTCTCATTGTGGAGCGTCCGACGCTCGGAGTGACCGACGAGGACGTAGGCGCAATCGAGCTTCGCGAGGAACGCCCCGGAGATCTCGCCGGTGTAGGCGCCCGAGTCGTGCTGGGACAGGTCCTGAGCACCATAGGCGAGCTTGAGCTTGTCGGCGGCGACGATCGTCTGGACGGAGCGGAGGTCGGTGAACGGCGGGAAGATCGCCACCTCGGCGTCGGCGTAGTCGTGCTTGCCGTCCTTCAGCGTCCAGTCGAGCTTCTGGACGAGGGCGATGGCCTGGAGGTGATCCAGGTTGAGCTTCCAGTTGCCGGCGATGAGGGGCACACGCGTGCGCCCGGGGGTTACTGCTGCCATCCGAGGACCTCCAGTCCAGGCAGACGCTTGCCCTCGAGGAACTCGAGGCTGGCGCCGCCACCAGTTGAGATGTGACCGAACTGGTCATCATCGAAGCCGAGCGCGCGGACCGCTGCGGCCGAGTCACCGCCACCGACGACGCTGAGGCCGTCCGTGCGGGTGAGTGCTTCCGCGACCGCGCGAGTACCGGCGGCGAAGGGGGCCAGCTCGAACACGCCCATCGGACCGTTCCAGAACACCGTCTTCGATCCGGCCACGATCTCGGCGAACGCCTTGGCGGTGTCGGGTCCGATGTCGAGTCCCAGACCCTTCGCGCCGAACGGGGTGTCCTCGATGCGGTCGGCCGGGCGGACGACGTGCTCGGCGTCGGCGCTGAACCCGGCCGCGACGACGACGTCCGTCGGCAGCACGATGGTGACGCCGAGTTCCTCCGCCTTCGCGAGGTAGCCGCGGACCGTGTCGATCTGGTCGGCCTCGAGCAGGCTCGATCCGACCGAGTGGCCCTGTGCCGCCAGGAAGGTGAAGAGCATGCCGCCGCCGATGAGCAAGGAGTCGACGCGAGGGAGCAGGTGGCCGATGACGCCCAGCTTGTCGGACACCTTCGAGCCGCCGAGGACGACCGTGTACGGCCGCTCGGGGGTCTCGGTCAGGCGATCGAGGACTTCGAGTTCGGTGGAGATGAGCAGACCCGCAGCGCTCGGGAGGAGCTTCGCGAGTTCGTACACGCTCGCCTGCTTGCGGTGCACGACGCCGAAGCCGTCGGAGACGACCACATCGCCGAACGCGGCGAGCTTGGCGGCGAACGCTTCGCGCTCACCAGCGTCCTTGCTGGTCTCGGCGGAGTTGAACCGCAGGTTCTCGAGGAGTACGACGTCGCCGTCGGTCTGAGCGGCGACGGCGTCGCTCGCGGCGCTTCCGACGGTGTCGGCTGCGAAGGTCACCGGCTTGCCGAGCAGCTCCGACAGGCGCTGCGCGACGGGGGCGAGGCTGTACTTCGCGTCCGGCGATCCGTCGGGGCGCCCGAGGTGCGAGACGATGACGACGCGTGCGCCCTGGTTGATGAGTGCGTTGAGGGTGGGGAGAGCCGCGCGGATGCGTCCGTCGTCGGTGATGACGCCGTCCTTCAGCGGGACGTTCAGGTCGAGACGGACGACAGCACGACGGCCACCGAGGGCTCCGAGCGAGTCGAGGGTGCGAAGGGTCATGGAGAAGGTCTTTCTTGCACTGAGCCGACGGCCGCCGAGGAAGCCGAACGGGCGCCCTGAAGCTGGTTCAGGACGCCCGTTCGGACCATGCGGTGTCTGGCTGCTCTGGTGAGGAGGTGGTCAGACAGCCGTTGGTTAGAGGCGGTCCGCGACGTACTCGGTGAGGTCGACGAGGCGGTTGGAGTAACCCCACTCGTTGTCGTACCAGGAGGCGACCTTGGCCTGCGTGCCGATGACCTTGGTGAGGCCGGCGTCGAAGATCGAGGAGTGCGGGTCGGTCACGATGTCGCTCGAGACGATCGGGTCCTCGGTGTACTTGAGGATGCCCTTGAGCGGACCCTCAGCGGCGGTCTTGTAGGCCGCGTTGATCTCCTCGACCGTGGCCGGGTTGGTCAGCTCGACCGTGAGGTCGGTGATGGAACCGGTCGGGACCGGAACGCGCAGCGCGTAGCCGTCGAGCTTGCCGACGAGCTCAGGGATGACGAGGCCGAGTGCCTTGGCTGCACCGGTCGACGTCGGGATGATGTTGACGGCCGCAGCGCGTGCACGACGGAGGTCGCTGTGCGGGCCGTCCTGCAGGTTCTGGTCGGCGGTGTAGGCGTGGACCGTGGTCATGAGGCCACGCTCGATGCCGAAGTTGTCGAGCAGCACCTTGGCGAGCGGCGCGAGGCAGTTCGTGGTGCAGGACGCGTTGGAGATGATGTCGTGCGTCGCGGCGTCGTAGGTGCCCTCGTTCACGCCGAGGACGATGGTCGCGACGTCGCTGCCGGTGGCGGGAGCGGAGACGAGGACCTTCTTGGCGCCGGCGGTGATGTGCTTGCGCGCGTCGTCGGACTTCGTGAAGCGACCGGTCGACTCGATGACGATGTCGACACCGAGCTCGCCCCAGGGGAGGTCGGCGGGGTCGCGCTCGGCGAGGACGATGATGGGCTTGCCGTTGACGATGATCTTGTCGCCGTCGAGCTCGACCGTGGCGTCCAGACGACCCGTGATGGAGTCGTACTTCAGGAGGTGGGCGAGCGCCTTGTTGTCGGTGAGGTCGTTGACTGCGACGATCTCGAGGTCGCTGCCCTTGGCGAGGGCGGCGCGGAAGAAGTTGCGGCCGATGCGGCCGAAGCCGTTGATGCCGATCTTGACGGACACAGATGACTCCTGATACTGAGGCGCCAGACGGCGCGATTGTACGGTCTGCTCGGAGTGAGCGCCTCCTCGACTGAGGAGGAAGTGGTCCGTCCCGGCCCCAGGGACCGGGACGGACCGGTCTACTACGACAGTACCAGCAGGCCGTTGGTCTGCTGGCGCGCGACCTCGAAGCGTGCCTGGACGTCTGCCCAGTTGACGATGTTCCAGAACGCCTTCACGTAGTCGGCGCGGACGTTCTTGTAGTCCAGGTAGTAGGCGTGCTCCCAGACGTCGAGCAGCAGCAGCGGGACGGTGCCGGCCGGGAAGTTGCCCTGCTGGTCGAAGAACTGCTGGATGTTGATGCGCTGACCGAGGGTGTCCCAGGTGAGCGCAGCCCAACCGGAGCCCTGGACGCCGAGCGCGGCCGCGGTGAAGTGGGCCTGGAACTTGTCGAAGCTGCCGAAGTACTCGTCGATCGCAGACTCGAGCTCACCCGTCGGCTTGTCGCCGCCGTCCGGGGAGAGGTTGTTCCACCAGATGGTGTGGTTGACGTGGCCGCCGAGGTTGAACGCGAGGTCCTTCTCCAGCTTGTTGACGTTCGTGAAGTCGTTGGCGTCGCGCGCCTCTTCGAGCTTCTCGAGGGCCGTGTTCGCACCGGCCACGTAGGTGGCGTGGTGCTTGTCGTGGTGGAGCTCCGTGATGGTCGCACTGATGTGCGGCTCGAGCGCGGTGTAGTCGTACGGCAATTCGGGCAGTGAGTAAACAGCCATGTTCTGTGTGATCTCCTCGTGTTGTCCCGTGCGCTGTCTGCACACGGCTCTGAGCGTCACGGCCCAGTCTAGCGAGCGGCAACCACGGTGAGACGGGGCTTGTTCCCAGGATGACGAACCGCGACGATACGTGGTCGGCGTCGAACGACGGGCGGGATCAGTCCTCGTAGTCCGCCGGCAGGTTGGCATCGGTCCCGGGGATGCCGAGATCGCTCGCGTGCTTGTCGGCCATGGCGAGCAGCCGACGGATGCGACCCGCGATGGCGTCCTTCGTCATCGGCGGATCGGCGAAGTGTCCCAGCTCGTCCAGGCTGGCCTCGCGGTGGTCGAGGCGGAGCGCACCGGCGTACTGCAGGTGTTCGGGGACCTCGTCGCCGAGGATCTCGAGCGCTCGTTCGACCCGCGCGCACGCGGCGACAGCGGCCTGCGCCGAGCGGCGGAGGTTGGCGTCGTCGAAGTTGACGAGGCGGTTCGCGGTCGCGCGGACCTCCTTGCGTTGACGCATCTCCTCCCAGGAGGTGACGGTGCCGGTGGCGCCCATGAGCGAGAGCATGCCGCTGATCGCGTCGCCCTCACGGATCACGACCCGGTGGATGCCGCGGACCTCCCTGGCCTTCGCCGGGACGCCGATCCGACCCGCGGCGCCGACGAGGGCCATGGCCGACTCGTTCCCCGGGCACACGACGTCGAGCGAGGCGGAGCGGCCCGGATCGGTGAGCGAACCCGTCGCCAGGAACGCACCGCGCCACACGGCGGAGAGCTCATCGCGCGAGCCCGTGGTCAGTCGGTTGGGGAGCCCGCGCACCGCGCGACGGCGGGCGTCCAGGAGGCCCGTCTGGCGCGCCAGGGTCTCGCCACCCTCGATGACCCGCACCACGAAGAGGGTCGGCTTACCGGAGCTGCCGGGGTTCTGCACGAGGATCTCGCTGCGGATCCCGTACAGCTCGCCGATGTCGCGTCGCACGCGTTGCGCGAGGGTCGGGCTGTCGAGTTCGGCCTCGATGGCCACGCGCCCGGAGATCGTGTGCAGTCCGCCGGAGAATCGGAGGAGCGAGGCGAGTTCGGCCGCACGGACCGAGTTGCGGGTCTCGCGGACGAGCGCCAGTTCGTTCTTGACGTCGGCGGTGAGGGCCACGGTGGTTCCTATCTGTCGTGATCGCGCCGTCGGAGTGCGGCGGCGATCCTGCATGTTCTCGATCCGGAGGCGTGGTGCACCCGGATCGCATGGGCTCGGACGCGGATGCGCCCGGCCCGATGGGCGTCATTCGCGCCCGAGGTCCCGATGCCGGACGTGCACGGCGACGCCGGACTGGCTCCGCAGCCGGTCGGCGAGTTCGAGCGCGACGGCGACCGAACGGTGCTTCCCGCCGGTGCATCCGACGGCGATGGTGACGTGCCGCTTGTTCTCGCGCTGGTAGCCGGCCAGCACCGGCTCGAGGGCGTGCGCGTAGCTCTCGAGGAACTCCGACGCGCCCGGCTGGGAGAGGACGTACTCGCTGACCTCGGTGTCCTGGCCGCTCAGCGCACGCAGCTCCGGGACCCAGAACGGGTTCGGAAGGAACCGCATGTCGGCGACGAGGTCCGCGTCGGGCGGGAGCCCGTACTTGAAGCCGAAGCTCAACACGGTCACTTGGACGCCGGGCGTCTCTGCGCCGGCGAAGAGCTCACGGGTGGTGGTGGCGAGTTGGTGGATGTTGAGGTCGCTCGTGTCGATGATGACGTCGCTCGACTCCCGGATCTCGCTCAGGCGATGACGCTCGGCGACGATGCCGTCCAGGATGGTCCCCTCGCCCTGCAGGGGATGTGGTCGGCGGACGGCTTCGAACCGACGCACGAGTGCCGCATCCGTCGCTTCGAGGAAGATCATGCGGAGGTGGGTGCCGCCTCGGAGCGCCGGGACGATCTCCTGCAGGTCGCTGAAGAAGTCGCGGCCGCGAACGTCGACGACGGCCGCGATCCGCGGGAGACGCGAACTCGCGCGCTCGGCGAGGTCGACCAGGGGCCTGAGCATCTGCGGCGGTAGGTTGTCGACGACGTACCAACCGAGATCCTCGAGAGCGTTCGCGACCGTGGAGCGGCCGGCGCCGGACATCCCGGTGACGATGAGCACTTCCTGCTGATGCTGCGGCTGGCCCGGGGTCATCGACACGCTTTCCTCGAAGGTTTGAAGTCCCAGCCTACCCATTCCTGGGGCCGGCCGAGGGCCCCGCGGAACCCGAGGCCAGGGCCTCGTACACGGTCGCCGCCAGTTTGCCGCCGATGCCCTTCACCTCCTCGATCTCCGCCGGTGTGGCGGTCTTCAGCCGTGCGACGGAGCCGAAGTGGCGCAGGAGCTCACGCACCTTCGCCGGGCCGAGCCCCGGGATCTCGCCGAGGACGGTCGAGATGTCGCGCTTGCGCTTCTGACGCTGGAAGCTGATCGCGAACCGGTGCGCCTCGTCGCGCACCCGCTGGAGGAGGAACAGGGACTCGCTCCCCCGCGGCAGGATCACCGGGTACGGATCGTCCGGGAGCCAGATCTCCTCCAGCCGCTTCGCCAAGCCGCACAGGGTGATCCCGGTCAGACCGGACTCCTCGAGCGCCCGGGCGGCGGCCGCGACCTGCGGTTGCCCGCCGTCGACGATGAGCAACTGCGGTGGATAGGTGAACTTCCGCCGCTTGCGCTCCCCTGTCGTCTCGTCGACCGTCTCGACCGGTTCGCTCGACGTGAGATGGGCGAGGCGACGGGACACGACCTGGTAGATCGAGTCGGTGTCGTCGGTGGACTCGGCGACACCGAAGCGACGGTATTCGTCCTTCCGGGAGAGCCCGTCCTCGAACACCACCATGGAGGCGACGATGTTGGTGCCGCTCAGGTGCGAGACGTCGAAGCACTCGATCCGGAGCGGTGCCTCGGTCATGCCGAGGGCGTCCCGGATGTCCTCGAGTGCCTGGGTCCTGGCCACGAAGTCGGAGCTGCGACGGGTCTTGTAGAGCATGAGGGCCTGTTTGGCGTTGACGACGGCGGTCTCCATGAGCGTCGCCTTCTCACCGCGCTGGGCGACCCGCACGGCGACCTTGGAACCGCGGCGTTCAGCGAGCCAGTCCTCGAGGCTCGCAGCGTCGTCGGGCAACTCGGGGACGAGGACCTCGCGCGGGACGTCGGGCCCGCTCGCAGCGGCGTAGACCCGCTGGACGACGCTGTCGACGAGCTCCGCCGTCGACATGTCGAGTTCCTTGTCGACGGTCCAGGAACGGACACCGCGGATGCGTCCGCCGCGTACGATGAACTGCTGGACGGATGCCGCGAGCTCGTCGTGGTCGATGCCGAAGAGGTCGGCGTCGACGGCGTCGCGGAGTACCACGGCGCTCTTCGCGAGCACCTGGTCGAGCGCCTGGAGCTGATCCCGGTACACCGCGGCGGACTCGTAGTCCTGGCGAGCCGCTGCGGCCTTCATGTCGGCCGTGATCCGCGTCGTGAACCGGCGGTCGTTCCCCACCATGAACGAGACGAAGTCGTCGACGATGGCGCGATGTTCCTGGATGGACACCTTCCCGGAGCAGGGTCCGCCGCAGCGCCCGATCTGGCCCGGGAAGCACGGCTTCCCCGACGTCATGGCGCGTTTGTACGCCGAGTCCGAGCAGGTGCGGATCGGGAAGACCTTGATCATGAGGTCGACGGTGTCGTGGACGGCCCAGATCTTCGGATACGGACCGAAGTACTTGGCTCCGGGGATCCGGGTGTTCCGGGTCACCATCACGCGCGGTGCCTCGTCGCCGAGGGTCACGGCGAGATAGGGGTAGGACTTGTCGTCGCGGAACTTGACGTTGAAGGGCGGGTCGTACTCCTTGATCCAGGTGTATTCCAACTGCAACGCCTCGACGTCGCTTCCGACCGTCGTCCAGGTCACGCCCGTCGCGGTCGTGACCATCCGCCGGGTGCGCTCGTGCAGGGTGTGCAGCGGTGCGAAGTAGTTGCTCAACCTCGCGCGGAGGTTCATCGCCTTGCCGACGTAGAGGACCCTCCCCGAGTCGTCACTGAAGCGGTAGACGCCGGGCAGGGTGGGGATCTCCCCTGCCTTCGGCCGGTACGCCAGGCCGCTCCCCCCGCGGGCAGCAGCCACGTCAGCCCGCCTTGCGGCTGCCGCCGGCCTCTGCCTCGAACAGTTCGTTCAGGAAGAAACCCGTGTGGCTGCCGGGGACCGTCGCCAGGTGCTCGGGGGTGCCCGTGGCGAGGACCGTCCCGCCGCCGGCGCCGCCCTCGGGACCCATGTCGATGAGCCAGTCCGACGACTTGATGACGTCGAGGTTGTGCTCGATCACGATGACCGTGTTGCCCTTGTCGACGAGTCCGTTGAGGACGAGGAGCAGCTTGCGGACGTCCTCGAAGTGCAGGCCGGTGGTCGGCTCGTCGAGCACGTAGACGCTCCGGCCGTTGCTCCGGCGCTGCAGTTCGGTCGCCAGCTTGACCCGCTGAGCCTCGCCACCCGAGAGCGTCGTCGCGCTCTGTCCGAGCCGGACGTACCCGAGTCCGACCTCGACGAGCGTCTTGAGGAAGCGGTGGATGGAGGAGATCGGCTCGAAGAAGTCGGCCGCCTCGGCGATCGGCATGTCGAGTACCTCGGCGATGTTCTTGCCCTTGTAGTGGATGGTCAGGGTGTCGCGGTTGTACCGCGCTCCCCCGCACACCTCACAAGCGACGTAGACGTCGGGGAGGAAGTTCATCTCGATCTTGATCGTGCCGTCACCCGAGCACGCCTCGCACCGGCCGCCCTTGACGTTGAAGCTGAACCGCCCGGCCAGGTAGCCGCGGACCTTCGCCTCCTGGGTCTCGGCGAAGAGGTTCCTGATCTTGTCGAACACGCCCGTGTAGGTGGCCGGGTTCGACCGTGGCGTGCGACCGATGGGGGCCTGGTCGACATGGATGACCTTGTCGAGGTGCTCGAGTCCCGTGACGCGGGTGTGCTTGCCGGGCAACTTGCGCGCACCGTTCAACTTGTTCGCGAGCACGCGGTACAGGACGTCGTTGACGAGGGAGGACTTGCCGGATCCGCTCACGCCGGTGACCGCCGTCAGGACACCGAGCGGGAAGTCCGCGCTGACCTTCTTCAGGTTGTTCGCCTGCGCTCCGATCACCTGGATCTGGCGCTTCGTGTCGATCGGGCGGCGCTTGGCCGGGATCTCGATGGCCTTCCGACCGGACAGGTAGTCGCCGGTGAGCGACTCGGTGTTCGCCTCGAGTGCTTCGTAGGAGCCGGAGTGCACGACCTTCCCGCCGTTGACCCCGGCGCCGGGGCCGATGTCGACGATCCAGTCCGCGGTGCGGATGGTGTCCTCGTCGTGCTCGACGACGATGAGCGTGTTGCCGAGGTCGCGGAGCGCCACGAGGGTCTCGATGAGCCGGCGGTTGTCGCGCTGATGCAGGCCGATGCTCGGCTCGTCGAGGACGTAGAGGACACCGGTCAGGCCGGAACCGATCTGCGTCGCGAGGCGGATGCGCTGTGCCTCACCACCGGACAGCGAGCCCGCGGTGCGAGCGAGATCGAGGTAGTTGAGACCGACCTGGATGAGGAAGTCGAGCCGCACCTTGATCTCGCGGAGGACCTGCGCGGCGATGTGTGCCTCGCGATCGCTCAGCTCGAGGCGGTCCATGAAGGCTCGGGCGTCCGACAGGCTCAGCTCGGCGACCTCGGCGATGCTGTGCTCGTGGATGAGGACCGACAGGACCTCGGGCTTCAGGCGGCGTCCGCCGCACACCTGGCACGGGACCTCTCGGAGGTACTCGGACCAGCGCACACGCTGGCTGTCCGTGTCGGCCTGCAGATACTGGCGCTCGATGTACGGGATGACACCCTCGAAGCCCGATGAGTAGCTCATCTCGCGCCCGAAGCGGTTCTTCCACTTCACCTTCACCTTGAAGTTGTCGCCGCGGAGCACCGCCTCCTGGACGGATGCCGGCAGGTCTCGCCACGGGGTGTCGAGCGAGAAGTCGAGGTCGCGTGCGAGACCGTCGAGCAGCTTCTCGTAGTACTGGTACAGCCCCTTGCCCTGCGTCGTCCACGGGACGATGACGCCCTCGTTGATGCTGAGCTCCTCGTCGCCGAGGAGGAGCTCGGCGTCGACGGACATGCGCGTGCCGAGGCCGGAGCACTCGGGGCACGCACCGAACGGTGCGTTGAAGGAGAACGTCCGTGGCTCGATCTCGGTCAGCTGCAGGGGGTGGTTGTTCGGGCAGGACAGTTTCTCGGAGAACGTCCGCCACGCGTCGTCGCCCTCTTCGTCGACGAAGTTGATCGTGACGAGGCCGTCGGTGAGCTGGAGGGCGGTCTCGAGCGAGTCGGTGAGACGACCGAGGATCTCGGGGCCGGCCACGAGGCGGTCGACGACGACGGCGATGTCGTGCTTGACCTGCTTCTTCAGGGTCGGGGGCTCGGCGAGCTGGATCGCCTCGCCGTCGACGATCGCGCGGGCGAAGCCCTTGGCCGAGAGCTCCTTGAAGAGGTCGACGAACTCGCCCTTCTTCTGGCTGACCACCGGGGCGACGATCTGGTACCGGCGGCGCTCCTCGAGCTCCATCAGCTGGTCGGCGATCTGCTGCACCGTCTGGCGCTGGATGACCTCGCCGCAGACGGGGCAGTGCGGGACACCGATGCGCGCCCACAGCAGACGCATGTAGTCGTAGACCTCGGTGATCGTGCCGACGGTCGACCGCGGGTTGCGGTTGGTCGACTTCTGGTCGATGGAGACGGCCGGGCTCAGGCCCTCGATGAAGTCGACGTCCGGGCGGTCGACCTGACCGAGGAACTGCCGCGCGTACGCCGAGAGCGACTCGACGTAGCGTCGTTGCCCTTCCGCGAAGATCGTGTCGAAGGCGAGGGAGGACTTCCCGGAGCCCGACAGACCGGTGAAGACGACCAGCGAGTCGCGCGGGATCTCGAGGTCCACGTTCTGGAGGTTGTGCACGCGGGCACCGCGGACACTGAGCGTTGAGTGGTGATCTACCTTGGCAATTGACACCCTTCGAGTCTACGCAGCACCACCGACACCGGACTCCCGAGCGGTGTCTGTGGTACTGCGCTCTCAGCGAAGCCCTCGGCTAGATGTGTCCGGCCTTCGCCATCTGCCGCAACTCCTGCTTGAGCTCGGAGACCTCGTCCCGGAGCCGGCCGGCCAGTTCGAACTTGAGTTCCGCTGCGGCCGCGAGCATCTGGGCGTTGAGGTCGGCGATGATCGACTCGAGATCGTTCGCACCCTCGGCGGCGATGCCCTCGCGTCGGAGGTTCGGCGTCGGGCTCTTCTTCTTCCCGTTGTCGCGTCCCGCCAGCAGCGCCGCGGTGTCGGCGCCTTCGCGCGCGAGTGCCTCGGTGATGTCGGCGATCCGCTTGCGCAGTGGCTGCGGATCGATCCCGCGTTCCTCGTTGTAGGCCACCTGCTTCTCGCGGCGGCGATCGGTCTCCTCGATCGCGCGCTTCATCGAGTCGGTCAGGACGTCGGCGTACATGTGGACCTCGCCGGACACGTTGCGGGCTGCGCGACCGATGGTCTGGATGAGCGACGTCGAGGACCGCAGGAAGCCCTCCTTGTCGGCGTCGAGGATGGCCACGAGCGAGACCTCGGGGAGGTCCAGCCCCTCGCGGAGGAGGTTGATGCCGATGAGGACGTCGTAGACGCCCTGCCGGAGTTCGCTCAGCAGCTCGACCCGGCGCAGGGTGTCGACGTCGGAGTGCAGGTACCTGACGCGGACGCCCGCCTCGGTGAGGAAGTCGGTGAGCTCCTCGGCCATCTTCTTCGTGAGCGTGGTGACGAGGACGCGTTCGTCGCGCTCGGCCCGGACGCGGATCTCCTCGAGGAGGTCGTCGATCTGCCCGTTCGACGGCTTGACGATGATGGCCGGGTCGACCAGACCGGTCGGGCGGATGATCTGCTCGACGATGCCGTCGGCGATGCCCATCTCGTACTTGCCGGGCGTGGCCGAGAGGTAGACCGTCTGACCGACCCGGTTCTTGAACTCGTCCCATCGGAGCGGACGGTTGTCCATCGCGCTCGGGAGCCGGAAGCCGTGCTCGACGAGCGTCCGCTTCCGCGACGCGTCGCCCTCGAACATCGCGCCGATCTGCGGGACGGTGACGTGTGACTCGTCGATGACGGTGAGGAAGTCGTCGGGGAAGTAGTCGAGGAGGCAGTTCGGTGCTTCGCCGGCCGAGCGGCCGTCGATGTGGCGGGAGTAGTTCTCGATTCCCGAGCAGAACCCGATCTGCTGCATCATCTCGAGGTCGAAGGTCGTCCGCATCCGGAGCCGCTGCGCTTCCAGGAGCTTGCCCTCACGTTCCAGGGACTGCAGCCGCTCGGCGAGCTCCTCCTGGATGGTGCCGATGGCGCGCTGGATCGTCTGCGGGCTGGCCGCGTAGTGCGAGGCCGGGAAGACCGAGACCGCGTCGAGCTTCTTGACGACATCTCCGGTGAGCGGGTGGAGGGCGTACAGCGCCTCGATCTCATCGCCGAAGAACTCGATGCGGATCGCCAGCTCCTCGTAGACCGGGATGATCTCGATGGTGTCGCCGCGCACGCGGAAGTTGCCGCGGGAGAAGTCGACGTCGTTGCGGTTGTACTGCATACCCACGAACTTGCGGATCAGCCGGTCGCGCCCGATGTTCTGGCCGACCTGCAGCGCCGCCATCGCCTCCAGGTACTCCTCCGCCGCCCCGAGACCATAGATGCACGAGACGGTCGACACCACGATGACGTCACGGCGGCTCAGCAGCGAGTTGGTGGTCGAGTGGCGCAACCGCTCGACCTCGGCGTTGATGGACGAGTCCTTCTCGATGAAGGTGTCTGTCTGCGGGACGTAGGCCTCAGGCTGGTAGTAGTCGTAGTAGGAGACGAAGTACTCGACCGCGTTGTTCGGCATGAGCTCGCGGAACTCGTTCGCGAGCTGCGCCGCGAGCGTCTTGTTGTGCGCGAGCACGAGGGTCGGACGTTGGACCGCCTCGATCAGCCACGCGGTGGTCGCCGACTTGCCGGTACCGGTCGCGCCGAGGAGCACGACGTCGGTCTCGCCGGCGTTGATACGCCCGGACAGCTGCTCGATGGCGGCGGGCTGGTCGCCGCTCGGCTCGTAGTCGCTGATCACCTCGAAGGGGCGGACGGCGCGTGTTGGTTCCATACTCCGAGTCTACGGAGGACCACCGACAGCACTCCCCCGCTTCGCCCACAGCGGAGCGAGGCGTCCGGCTCAGGCGTCGGCGTCGCGAGCGGCGTCCGGTGCGGCGTCCGACAACGCGCGGCCCCACACCGCGTCGACCTGCTCGAGCGTCTGCGCGAGGGTGCCCGCGGTGTCGATCACGACGTCGGCGACGGACGTGCGTTGCGCCTCCGTCGCCTGCGCGGCGATCCGACGTTCCGCCTCGCCGCGGTCGAGTCCGCGCAGCTCGACGAGACGATCGGCACGCACCGATTCGGGTGCCGAAGCGACGACCACCAGGTCGAACTCGTCGGCACGGCCGGTCTCCACGAGCAACGGGACGTCGTAGACGACGATCGCCGCCGGGTCTGCCGACGCGTCGGCGATCCTGGCCTGTGAGCGACGCTTGACCTCGGGGTGGACGATCGCGTTGAGATCGGCCCTGGCCTGGTCGTCGGAGAAGACGACGGCGCCGAGAGCCGGACGGTCGAGCGCGCCGTCGGGACCGATCACGTCCGGCCCGAACCGCGCGGCGATGGCCGCCAGCCCAGGAGTGCCCGGTTCGACGACCTCGCGCGAGAGCACGTCCGCGTCGATGACGACGGCTCCGTGCTCGGCGAGCCGGGTCGCGATGGTCGATTTGCCGGAGGCGATACCGCCGGTGAGGCCGATGAGGTACATGCCTGCCAGCGTACCCGCGGCGTCATCGAGTTTTCGGGTGTGCCCCGGACAACGCAGCAGGGGGCCGCCCGAAGGCGACCCCCTGCTGGACACCGACCGAGGTCGGTGCGATGGTGACTAGTTGCTCGAGAGCTTCTCGCGGAGTGCCGCGAGGGACTCGTCGTCGGCGAGCGTTCCGCCACCGGCGGAGTCGCTCGAGAACGAGGAACCGGCCGACGAGGAAGCGGTCGACGAGGAGGCCTGGTTTGCCTCTTCGACGGCTGCAGCCGCGACCTGCTTCTTGTGCGCTTCCCAGCGAGCCTGGGCGGCAGCGTAGTCCTGCTCCCACTTCTCGCGCTCGGCGTCGAAGCCTTCCTTCCACTCCTGCGTCTCGGCGTCGAAGCCCTCGGGGTACTTGTAGTTCCCGAGCTCGTCGTACTCCGTGAGCATGCCGTAGAGGGCCGGGTCGAACTCGGTGCCCTCGGGGTCGACACCCTCGTTGGCCTGCTTGAGGCTCAGCGAGATGCGGCGACGCTCGAGGTCGATGTCGATGACCTTGACGAAGACCTCTTCGCCGACCGACACGACCTGCTCGGCGAGCTCGACGTGCTTGCCGGAGAGCTCCGAGATGTGCACGAGGCCCTCGATGCCGTCTGCCACGCGGACGAACGCACCGAACGGAACCAGCTTGGTGACCTTACCCGGTGCAACCTGGCCGATGGCGTGGGTGCGGGCGAAGACCTGCCACGGGTCCTCCTGGGTCGCCTTGAGCGACAGCGAGACGCGCTCGCGGTCCAGGTCGACCTCGAGGATCTCGACGGTGACTTCCTGACCGACCTCGACGACCTCGCTGGCGTGCTCGATGTGCTTCCAGCTGAGCTCGGAGACGTGGACGAGACCGTCGACGCCGCCGAGGTCGACGAACGCGCCGAAGTTGACGATCGAGGAGACGACGCCCTTGCGGACCTGTCCCTTCTGGAGGTTGTTGAGGAAGGTGGTGCGGCTCTCGGACTGCGTCTGCTCGAGGAGCGCACGGCGCGACAGGACCACGTTGTTGCGGTTCTTGTCGAGCTCGAGGATCTTCGCCTCGATCTCCTGGCCGAGGTACGGCGTGAGGTCGCGGACGCGGCGCAGCTCGATGAGCGAAGCCGGGAGGAAGCCACGGAGGCCGATGTCGACGATGAGGCCGCCCTTGACGACCTCGATGACCGAACCGGTGACGACGCCGTCGGATTCCTTGATCTTCTCCACGTCGCCCCAAGCGCGCTCGTACTGCGCGCGCTTCTTCGACAGGATCAGACGGCCTTCCTTGTCCTCCTTCTGGAGAACGAGAGCCTCGATCGTGTCGCCGACATTGACGACCTCGGAGGGGTCGACGTCGTGCTTGATGGAGAGTTCACGCGAGGGGATGACACCCTCGGTCTTGTAGCCGACGTCGAGGAGGACCTCGTCGCGGTCGATCTTCACCACGGTGCCCTCGATGAGGTCGCCGTCGTTGAAGAACTTCAGAGTCTTTTCGACCGCTGCGAGGAAGTCCTCAGCAGATCCGATGTCGTTGATTGCGACCTGCTTGGGGGCGGTCGTTGCGCTTGTCATGTAGTAATTGCTCCAGGTGGACAATGATTCAGGCCGCGGCTCGCGCACTGCTCCGGACCCGTGGATGACCACGGACGTTGATCGGGGCGATGCTGTTGTGTGAACCGATCCGGGGATCGGGATCGCTCTGCGAGACGGGCAGGCGGATAGGACGTCACAATTGTGACAGTGCAGTCTAGCGAGATCGAGGGCCTGCAGGCAAGCCGCGCGCCTGGACGATGTCGCGCAGCGCCGGGTCCAGGGTCGGGTGCTCGAACCGGTACCCTGCCTGCAGCAACCGCTCTGGCAGCGCCCAGCGACTCTTCAGGACGAGTTCGCTCTCGGTGCGGAGGAGGAACATCCCGATCTCGAGGAGCCAGCGGGGCGCCGGGAGGCCGATCGGCATCCCGAGCACGTGGCGCAAGGTCCGCATGAAGCCACGGTTGTCCGTCGGGCTCGGCGAGGTCACGTTGACGGCGCCGTCCAGTTCCGGGTGGTCGCGGAGGAACCGGACGATGCCGATGACGTCGTCCAGGTGGATCCAACTGAACCGTTGCCGGCCATGGGGTGTCGTGAACCGGTGACCCGTCCCGGCGGCCCGGCGTGATCGCGAGCGGGGCCAGCGGCCGTCCAGCTGCGGTCCTCCGAGGCCGAGGCGCGCCAGCCACAGCAATGGGGTGAGCGCTCCCCCGTCGCCGAGCACGATGGCGATCCGGAGAGCCACCCTCCGCGTGTCCGGCAGATCGTCGGCGAACAACGCCCGTTCCCACGCCGTCGCGACGTCCACGGAGAACCCCGATCCGATCTCACCGTCGGCTTCCGTCATGGCGCGGTCGTCCGCGTCACGGTAGATGGTCGCCGTCGACGCGTTGATCCAGAGCGGAGGAGGCGAGGCCGCTTCGCGGACCGCTCGCGACAGCTCCGTCGTCGTGTCGACGCGCGATCGGAGGATCGCGGCACGGTTCGCTGCGGTGTACCGGCAGTTCACGCTCTTGCCCGCCAGGTTGACCAGGAGGTCCGCCCCGTCGACCAGTCGCGCGATACCCGCTCGATCACCCCACCGGGCGTCGGCCGCACCCCGACCGATGACGGAGACCGTTGCGCCGTCGGCTCGGAAGGACTCGACCAGCCGACGCCCGATGAAGCCGGACGCTCCGGCGACGACGATCCGATCGGACGTCATTCGAGCATCGCCGACCGCAGCGTGTCGAGCCCGACGCCCCCGAGGTCGAGCGCTCGACGGTGGAAGTCCTTGATGTCGAAGGCGTCTCCCGCCCGGCGGGCCGCATCGTCGCGGAGCTGCTCCCAGATGCGCTGCCCGATCTTGTAGGACGGTGCCTGTCCGGGCCAACCGAGGTACCGGTTCACCTCGAAGCGGACGAACTCCGGAGACATGTTCACATTCCGGCCCATGAAGTCGAAGGCGTACTCGGCGGTCCAGGTGCCGCTCCCGTCGGGGAGCCGCTTGCCGAGGTGCACGCCGATGTCGAGGACGACGCGGGCAGCACGCATCCGCTGACCGTCGAGCATGCCCAGCCGGTCGGCAGGGTCGTCGAGATAGCCGAGCTGCTCCATCAAGCGCTCCGCATACAGCGCCCAACCCTCTGCGTGTCCGGAGGTGCCGGCGAGCTGTCGGCGCCAGAGGTTGAGGGTCTTGCGGTTGACGACCGCCTGACCGATCTGCAGGTGGTGCCCGGGAACGCCCTCGTGGTACACCGTCGTCAGCTCGCGCCAGGTGTCGAACTCGGTGACGCCGACGGGGACCGACCACCACATGCGGCCGGGACGCGAGAAGTCGTCGGTCGGGCCCGTGTAGTAGATCCCGCCCTCCTGCGTGGGGGCGATCATGCACTCGAGCGCGCGGATCTCCTGCGGGATGTCGAACTGGGTGCGGCCGAGTTCTTCGACCGCCCGGTCGCTCGTCTCCTGCATCCAACGCTGCAGGGCCTCCGTGCCGTGCAGTTTGCGCGCAGGATCCTGTTCGAGGAAGGCGACCGCCTCCTCCACCGAGGCTCCGGGCAGGATCTCGTTCGCGATCGACTCCTGCTCGGAGACCATGCGCGCCAGCTCCTCGATCCCCCACTCGTAGCTCTCGTCGAGGTCGACCGTCGCGCCGAGGAACCGTCGAGACTGCAGGGCGTACAGCTCGCGGCCGATCGCGTCCTCCTCGGTCGCGGCCGGCATGAGTTCGTGGGCGAGGAAGTCGGCGAGGCGGTTGTAGGCGACGGCAGCGGCGCCGGCACCGGTCGACAGCTCTCCGGCGAGCGAGGCCGGGAGCTGGCCGTCCTCCGGTCCGGCTTCCGCCGCGAAGCCGATGAAGAAGCCGTCGTCGGCGCCGGTGCGGAGCACCTGGTCGTAGACCTCCTTCACCTGGCGTCGTGCTGGGGTGATGCCCTTCGCGATCCCTTCGCGGAGCGTCTCGATGTAGCCGTCCACCGCTTCCGGCAACGCACCCAGACGGGTGCTGATCGTGCTCCAGTCGTCGACCGTGGCCGTCGGCATGAGGTCGAAGACGTCGCGGAGCTCCTGCGACGGCGACGCGATCACATTCAGATCCCGGTACTGCAGGCCGGCTTCGGACGAGGCGAGGTCGAGCTCCAGCTCCGCGGTGAGGTCGGTCTGGGTGACGCGATCGACGGCGTCGACGGGTGAGGCCGATCGAAGCGTGTTCAGCGTGCGCGAGACGGCCTCGATGTACGCTTCGTGCCCGGCCGGCGATGTGTCACCGTAGCGTCCGCCGACGTCTGTCCGGCCGATGTAGGTGCCGACCTCGGGCCGCAGCTGGACGAGCGTCTCCACCCAGCTTTCGGCGATGGCGTCGATCGGTGTGCTCTGGCGAGGTTCTTCGTGAGACATGCCGACGAGCCTAGTCCGCGCCTCGGACGCGCACGCGGCGGATCCGTCCTCGGGTGCGTGGGACGGGGACGCACCGAACCGTCAGTGCGCGGCGGAGTCCCAGTCGTGGCCGTGCCCGATCTGGACGTCGAGGGGCACCGACAGCTCGGCGGCACCCGCCATCTGCGTTCGGACGATCGCTTCGAGGGCGTCCCACTCCCCCTCGGCGACCTCGAAGATCAATTCATCGTGCACCTGCAGCATCATCTGGGAGCGGAGCGACTGCGACCGGAGGTCCGACTCGATGCCGATCATGGCCCGCTTCATGATGTCCGCTGCGGAACCCTGGATCGGAGCGTTCAGCGCCTGCCGTTCGGCGTTCTCGCGGACGAGTCGGTTCGGGCTCGCGAGCTCGCGGAACAGCCGACGACGACCGAAGATGGTCTCGGTGTACCCGTCGAGCTTCGCCTGCTCGACGACGTTCCGCAGATAGTCGCGCACGGCTCCGAACCGCTCGAAGTAGTCGACCATGAGCTGCTTCGCCTCGGCGCTGGAGATCCGGAGCTGCTTCGAGAGGCCGAAGGCGCTGAGCCCGTAGGCGAGACCGTAGGACATGGCCTTCACCTTGTTGCGCATCGCGGGCGTGACGTCTTCCGCGGCCACGCCGAAGATGCGTGCGCCCACGAAGCGGTGGAGGTCCTCGCCGGACTTGAACGCCTCGATGAGGCCGGCATCGCCCGAGAGGTGGGCCATGATCCGCATCTCGATCTGCGAGTAGTCGGCCGTCAACAGGGTCTCGTACCCGGTCCCGGCCTGGAAAGCGGCGCGGATGCGTCGTCCCTCCTCGGTGCGCACGGGGATGTTCTGCAGGTTCGGGTCGGTCGAGGAGATCCGGCCCGTGCTCGTCCCGATCTGGACGTACGTGGTGTGGATACGACCGTCGTCGGTGATCGCCTTGTCGAGCGTCTCCACGATCTGACGGAGCTTCGTCGCGTCGCGGTGTTCGAGGAGCAGGCCGAGGAACGGGTGCGGGCTCTTCTCCTGGAGGTCGGCGAGGGCACCGGCGTCGGTGGAGAACCCGGTCTTGTTGGCCCGCGTCTTGGGCATGGCCAGCTGGTCGAAGAGCACCTCCTGGAGCTGCTTCGGCGAGCCGAGATTGACCTCACGTCCGATCTCGGCGTAGGCGTTGCTCGCCAACTCCGCGGACCGGTTCCCGAGCTGCTCCGAGAGTCCGCTCAGGATGCCGTGGTCGACGGTCACCCCCGTGAGTTCCATGTGCGCGAGCACCTGCAGGACCGGCAGTTCCATCTCGAGGAGGACGCCGAGCGACCCCGGGTCGAGGGCGGCGCGGGTGGCCTCTGCGACGCGGAGCGCGTACCAGGCGGTCCCTCCGACACCGACCGGGTCGGTCTCCGGAACCAGCTGGTTCGGGTCGGCCACGGGCATCGTCTCGTCGAGGTACCGTGTGGCGAGGTCGCCGAGGGTCTTGTCGCCGCCACTCGGGCGGAGCAGCCAGCCGGCGACAGCCGTGTCGTACGCCAGGCCTTCGAGCGCGAGGCCGGCCCGGGTGACCGCCTTCACCTGCGGTTTCGCGTCGTGCATGATCTTCGGGGCGTCGCTCGCGAGCCAGGCTTCGAGCGGCGCGTAGTCGGCCTCCCCGGGACGCCAGGCGAGGGACACGATCTCCGTGGGGGTGGCCAGACCGGCCGCGACCGGCAGATCGCCGTCCAGGTCGAGGTGGAGTCCGATGCCGCCCGGGTGGGCCGCGACCGCGCGCGCAAGCCAGGCCTCGAGCTCTTCGTCGAGCAGTTCCTTGCGAGGCGGCATCACCACACCGACCGCGTGCGAGGCCGAGACGTCGGTGTTCGCCTCGAGACCGTCGAGCTTCAAGACCCGGTCGAGGAGTGTGCGGAACTCCAGTCGGCCGAACACGGCGGCCACGGCGTCGGCGTCGATCTGACGTCGTTCGAGGTCCTTCGGGCCGACCGGCAGTTCGACGTCGGTGAGGAGGCGGTTGAGTCGCCGATTGCGGACGGCGTTCTCCTTGTGTTCGCGGAGGCTCTCCCCCACCTTGCCGGTGATCTCGTCTGCGCGTTCCAGGATCTGCTCGAGCGAGCCGAACTGGTTGAGCCACTTGACGGCGGTCTTCTCGCCCACCTTCGGGATGCCGGGGAGGTTGTCGCTCGTCTCGCCGACGAGCGCGGCGATCTCCGGGTACTGCTCGGGCCGGATGCCGTAGCGCTCGAATACCTTGGCACCGTCGTATCGCGTCAGTGCCGAGACGCCCTGACTGGACGGATAGAGCAGCGTCACGTCGTCGGTCACCAACTGGATGGTGTCGCGGTCGCCCGAGACGACGAGGACGCGGAAGCCCTCCTCGGCGCCCTGCTTGGCGAGGGTGGCGAGGATGTCGTCGGCCTCGTAGTCCTCTTTGCTGATCGTGGTGATGTTCATCGCCTTGAGCGCCTCTTCCAAGAGCGGCACCTGACCCTTGAACTCGGGCGGGGTCTCGCCGCGCGTCCCCTTGTACTCGGGGTACTCACGGGTCCGGAACGAGCGGCGCGAGATGTCGAAGGCCACGGCGAGGTGGCTCGGGTTCTCGTTCTTCAGCAGGCTGATCAGCATCGAGATGAAGCCGTGGATGGCGTTCGTGTGCTGGCCGTCGCGGGTTTGGAAGCTGTCGACCGGCAGGGCGTAGAACGCCCGGAAGGCGAGCGAGTGGCCGTCGACGACGAGGAGGGTAGGCTTTTCTGATTCCGACACGCGCCCAGCCTACAAGCCGGTGCCGACACGGCTCAGGACCGATCCGAAGGTGGACATGACGAACGAGACCGACGAAGCCCTCGAGTTCCTGCGGACGAGAGGCAGCGGCGCACTCGCCGCCAAGATGGGCATCGAGTTCACGGAGTTCACGGTCCAACGGTCCGTCGCCACCATGCCGGTCGAGGGCAATACGCAACCGGCGATGCTGCTGCACGGCGGCGCCTACGTCGTCCTCGGCGAATCCCTCGGGTCGATGGCCGCCAACCTCTTCGCAGGCCCCGGCAAGCTCGCCGTCGGCATCGACATCAACGCCACGCACACCCGTTCGGCAACCGAGGGGATCGTGACCGGGGTCTGCACGCCGATCCACCTCGGGCGGTCGCTCACCGTCCACGAGATCGCGGTCAGCGACGAGCAGGGCCGACGCTGCTCGACCATCCGCATCACGAACCTCATCAAGGACGCACCGGGGAGCTGACCCGAACTGCTCCCGGACAACGCAGAGCGGCCCGCCCCCGCAGGGACGGGCCGCTCTTGCGACGAGGTGGGAGAGCGCTACTTCTTGGCGCTCAGCTGCTCGATGATCGCCTGCGCGACATCGTGCATGGTGAGGCGGCGGTCCATGGACGCCTTCTGGATCCAACGGAAGGCCTCGGGCTCGGTGAGCCCCATCTTCTCGTTGAGGAGGCCCTTCGCGCGGTCGACGAGCTTCCGCGTCTCGAAGCGCTCGACCATGTCGGCGACCTCGGCCTCGAGCGTGATGATCTGCTGGTACCGCGAGAGGGCGATCTCGATCGCGGGCAGGAGGTCGTTCGGGGTGAACGGCTTCACGACGTACGCCAGGGCACCGGCCTCGCTCGCCCGCTCGACCAGTTCCTTCTGGCTGAACGCGGTGAGGAGCACCACCGGTGCGATGTGCGCCTTGCCGATGCGCTCGGCGGCGGAGATGCCGTCGAGCTGGGGCATCTTCACATCCATGATCACGAGGTCCGGGCGGAGCTCGGTCGCGAGCGCGACGGCGGTCTCGCCATCGCCGGCCTCGCCGACGACCTCGAAACCGTTGTCGCGAAGGATCTCGACGATGTCGAGGCGGATGAGGGATTCGTCCTCAGCGACGACGACGCGCCGCGGGGCTACGGGAGGGGTCTCTTGCTCGGTCACCCTCAAATCCTACGGTACTCTGATGCAGGTTGCTGTTCGCCGTGCGGCGGACGCGCCGGTGTGGCGGAATGGCAGACGCGGAGCACTCAAAATGCTTTGTCGAAAGACGTGTGGGTTCGAGTCCCACCACCGGTACCACAAAGGTGGGGAATTCCCGTCGGGCGCACTCAACATGCTTTGTCGAAAGACGTGTGGGTTCGAGTCCCACCACCGGTACGACGAAGGTGGGGAATCCCCGTCGGGAGCACTCAACATGCTGTGTCGAAAGACGTGTGGGTTCGAGTCCCACCACCGGTACCACGAAGCTCTCCTGACTGAACAGGGACGAGGCGGTCAAGCCCTTCGGGCGGGGTCGGCGGACGCCGTAGCGTAACGTCGAAGACACGACGTGCAGGACGTCGTTCGACACGATGGGACCCGACTCCATGACTGCAGAGCAGAACGACCCCCGCCAGGACGTCCACGACGCCAGCACCGACGACCGGCTCCAGGGCATCCTCGTGCAGGTCGCAGCCGACCGGTCCCTTACCCCCGACCTCGACGTCCGGGCAGCGCTGGCGGACCGTCTCAGCGACCAGGGCATCGATGCCGACGCTGCCGAGCTCGACCGACTCGTCGGTTCACTCCCGGGTCAGCCCGGCGACGAGCCCGGACCGTTCCTCACGGACGGCGCGACCTCGGCCGACGACACCAACTGATCAGAAGCCGCGCTCGACGGCGGCGGCCGGACCGTCGGCCTCCGTCGTCAGCTCCGGTCCGCCGACGGCATCGCCCGTCCACGTGTCGACCCGCCAACCGGTCGTCGTGTCTCCGTCGACGATGATGACGCCCGTGTTCGTGATGGGATGCGTGCCGATGAAGTGTCCGTCGACGTTCGTCGAGCGCAGCCCGAGCCATGACCGGAGCATGGCTCCGTGGCTCACGACCACGACGCTCTCCAGTCCGGAGCCCTCGACTTCCTCGATCACCGCGTCGAAGCGCGCGAACACCTCGTGGCCGTTCTCGCCGCCCGGCATCCGGGTGTCGAGGTCACCCATGGCCCAGGCGACGATGGTGTCGATGTAGACCTGGACGGCCCCGGGCGACCCGTGCATCTCGTTGTCGCCGGCGCTGATCTCCCGGAGGCCGTCGCGGACGGTCACGGGGACTCCTCGAACCTCGGCGATCGGAGCGGCGGTCTGCTGCGCCCGGATCGCGGTCGACGCGTAGACGGCGTCGATCTGCTCCCCCACGAGCGCTTTGGGCAGCGCGGCAGCCTGCGTCTCGCCGAGTTCGGTGAGGACCGCCCCGGGGATCGCGGTGTCGAGCAGGCCGGCGACGTTGGACGAGGTCTGACCATGTCTGATGAGGATAAGGCGCATACCTCCAGGGTAGGCGAACGACGACGGCGCCGCGTCTGGCGCGTCCGGGGTCACGACGATCAGCGGCGTGTCCGCCATCGCGGTTCGGCACTCCCCAGGCGCCGTGCCGGGAACGGGTAATCCTCGAACCCGCTGAGCGCGGGGCGCGCGGTTCGCACGGCGCCGTGATCGACCAGGCAGCGCTCGCCAGGAATCGCGACGGCCGCGTCGTGGGTCGCCCGCGGCAGTCCCCGGAGTGCAGCACCGACCCTGGCCAACGACACGTGGACGTCGCCGACAGAGCGCCCCTCGACCCCGCCCGCCACCTCGTCGATGAGCGACGCCGCCAACAGGTACCCGCTCGTGTGATCGAGCGCCTGCGCCGGAAGCGCGCCAGGACCCCCGTCGGCACCCTCGATCAGGGCGATGCCGGTCGCCGCCTGGACCAGGCTGTCGAAGCCACGACGATCGCCCCACGGTCCGGTCGTCCCCCACGCGTCGACGGAACCGGTGACGAGCCCTGCTCCTGGCACCAGGCCGAGGCGCTCGATGGCGTGCGGTCGGTACCCCGTGACCAGGATGTGCGCCTCGTCAGCCAGCGACTGCAGGGTCGCGAGGCCGGACGTGGTCGAGGCGTCCAGGGTGGCCGTGCGCTTCCCCTGCCCGGTGTCGGCATGCTGCCATGGGATCTCGGGAAGCTGCGGCGGGTCGACACGGAGGACCTCTGCTCCGAGCAGCGCAAGCGTCCTGGTCGCCACCGGACCGGCGATGACGCGGGTGAGATCGAGGACGCGGAGTCCACGCAAGGGGTGCAGCCTCGTTGGCCGCACGGCAGAGGCGATCCTCGATCCGGTGGAGCCGCCGTGACGGGCGACGAGCGGCCCGTCACCGACGATGGCCTGTGGGGTGGACGACCATGCGGCGGCAGTCCGGACGGCGACGAGGAGGGCGCCGACTCCGGCAGCCTCCGATTCCAGGTCGACGGCCGATCGGGAGGCGATCGCCGAGGCGAGCGCTGCGCGGGTGGCGTCGTCGCCGATCCCGAGCATGGCGCTCAGGCGGCGACGATGGTGGGGGTAGTTCGCATGCGTCCGCACCCAACCGTCCGCGGCCGGGAAGAATTCGGACAACGGCGCGAACGCATCGACCGCTGCTCCATCGATCCGGAGCAGTCGGTCGCTCTGGTAGGCCGCGGCGATGCGCTCGAGGTCCAGGACCGCGTGCACCGGCTCGTATCCGAGCGCGACTCGGAGCCGGTCCGCGGCGTTCTCCACGGCGCCGACCGCGACCGCGGCGAGCTCGAGGACGGCGAATCGTGAGGCCAGGAGCCCCGTCGGCCCGATCGCCTCACGGTCGACACCTGGCAGGCTCAGCCCCACGGCATGGCGCAGGGCGTCGTCGACGAGGAAGGAGCTGGCCATGGGCATCAGGCTAGACCCACAGCGGGCGGTGTCGGTGTGACCGTCGCGCTGGACGACGAAGGCCGTGGTCCCCGTACGGGAGGACCACGGCCTTCGGCTACCACATCCGACTAGAGGACGTCGCCCACCTTGTGGACGCGGATGTCGTTCGTCGTTCCGGGGATCCCGGGAGGGGAACCGGAGATGATGATGACGGGCTCGCCGACCGCGGCCTTACCGGTGGCGACGAGGACCTCGTCCACCTGGGCGACCATCTGGTCGGTGTGCGTGACGCGCTCCACCACGAAGGACTCGACACCCCAGTTGAGCGCCATGCGACGACGGATCGCCGGGTCGGGCGTGAACGCAAGGATCGGGATCCGGTTGCGCAGGCGCGCCATCCGGCGCACCGACTCCCCAGACTCCGTGAAGACGCAGAGGAACTTCGCCTCGACGAAGTCGGCGACCTCGACCGCCGCAAGGGTGATCGCACCCGCCTGCGTGCGTGGCTTCGTGCCAAGCGGCGGGACACGGTCGAGACCGTGGATCTCGGTCGACTCCACGATGCGGGCCATGGTCTGGACCGTGATCACCGGGTAGGCGCCGACGCTGGTCTCGCCACTCAGCATGACCGCGTCCGCGCCGTCGAGCACCGCGTTGGCGACGTCGGAGGTCTCAGCGCGCGTCGGGATCGGGCTGGAGATCATCGACTCGAGCATCTGCGTCGCGACGATGACCGGCTTCGCCATGCGGCGGGCCAGCTCGACCGCGCGCTTCTGCACGATCGGGACGGCCTCGAGCGGGAGCTCGACACCCAGGTCGCCGCGGGCGACCATGATGGCGTCGAACGCTTCGACGATGCTCTCGAGGTTCTCGACGGCCTGCGGCTTCTCGATCTTGGCGATCACGGGGACCTTGCGGCCCTCCTCCGCCATGATCTCGTGCACGCGGTCGATGTCCGCTGCGTCACGGACGAACGACAGGGCGATGAGGTCGGCGCCGAGACGCAGTCCCCAACGGAGGTCCGCCTCGTCCTTCTCGCTGAGCGCTGGGACGTTGACGGCGACACCCGGGAGGTTGATGCCCTTGTTGTTCGACACCGGACCGGCGACGATCACGCGCGTGGTCACGACGGTGTCGTCCGCTTCAACGACCTCGACCTTGACCTTGCCGTCGTCGATCAGCAGGAAGTCGCCCGGCTTGACGTCCTGGGGCAGGCCCTTGAAGGTCGTCGAGGAGATCTCCTTCGTGCCGAGGATGTCCTCGATGGTGATCTTGAAGATGTCGCCGACGGCGAGGTCGTACGGGCCGCCCTCGAACTTGCCGAGGCGGATCTTGGGGCCCTGGAGGTCGACGAGGACGGCGACCGCGCGGCCGGAGTCCTCCGTCGCCTTCCGCACGTTGGCGTAGATGGCCTCGTGCACGTCATAGCTGCCGTGGCTCAGGTTCATCCGGGTGACATCGACCCCCGCATCGATGATGGCCCGGATGTTCTCATAGCTGGAGACCGCAGGGCCCAGCGTTGCGACGATCTTGGCTCGTCTCATGTGTGTGTGTTCTCCATGGTTTCTGCGCACAAGGCGCTTCGGTACTCACTGCTCGGCATGATGCGTCCGACGCTTGTCGTCCGCCTGAAAGCCTAGAGGGAGATGGGCTGGTCCGTGGGACGGACCGGGGAGGGAAGCTGGGTGGCACCTTCGAGGTACTCGTCGACCGCCGCTGCGGCTGCACGACCCTCGGCGATCGCCCACACGATGAGCGACTGACCGCGACCGGCGTCGCCGGCCACGAACACACCGGGCTGGTTCGTCTGGTAGTCCTGCTCCCTGGCCACGTTGCCGCGGCCCGTGAACGGGAGCTGGAACTGCGACTCGAGAGCCGCCTCCTCCGGGCCGGTGAAGCCGAGGGCGAGCAGCACGAGGTCCGCCGGGATCTCCCGTTCGGTCCCGCTCTTCGGGACACGGCGGCCGTCGACGAACTCCGTCTCCGCGACGCGGATGGCTCGGACCTCTCCGGCATCGTTCGCGAGGAACTCGACGGTGGACACCAGGAACTCGCGGTCACCGCCCTCCTCGTGCGCGCTCGCGACCTCGAACAGGGTCGGCATCATGGGCCACGGCTGGTGCTCGGGTCGCTCCCCCGCCGGCTGGGTGCCGATCGCGAGGTTCGTGACGGACGCGGCACCCTGACGGTGGGCCGTGCCGATGCAGTCGGCGCCGGTGTCGCCGCCGCCGAGGACGACGACGTGCTTGTCCTCGGCCGTGATCTGGTCCGAGACCGTGTCTCCCGCGCCGACCCGGTTCGCCTGGACGAGGTACTCCATCGCGAAGTGCACGCCCGAGAGGTCGCGACCCGGGATCGGGAGGTCGCGCGGCACCATCGCGCCGGTGGCGATCACGACGGCGTCGTACCGGGCGCGGAGCTCGTCCCAGGTGATGTCGACGCCGATGTTCACGCCGGCCCGGAAGCGGGTCCCCTCGTCCTGCATCTGCTTCAGCCGGATGTCGAGGTGCTTCTTCTCCATCTTGAAGTCCGGGATGCCGTACCGCAGCAGACCACCGATGCGGTCGTCGCGCTCGTAGACGGCTACGGTGTGGCCCGCCCGGGTGAGCTGCTGGGCTGCCGCGAGACCGGCAGGTCCCGATCCGACGACGGCGACCGTCTTCCCCGTCAACCGCTCCGGCGGGTGCGACTCGACCCAACCGTTGGCGAAGGCCTGGTCGATGATCGACACCTCGACCTGCTTGATGGTGACCGCGGGCTGGTTGATCCCGAGGACGCACGAGCTCTCGCAGGGGGCCGGGCACAGACGTCCCGTGAACTCGGGGAAGTTGTTGGTGGCGTGCAGGCGCTCGATGGCCGAGCGCCCCTCGCCACGCCACATCAGGTCGTTCCACTCGGGGATGAGGTTGCCGAGCGGGCAGCCCTGGTGACAGAACGGGATGCCGCAGTCCATGCAGCGCCCGGCCTGCTTCCGCACGGTCGCC
The DNA here is from genome assembly GCF_030209505.1 of Plantibacter sp. LMC-P-059a. Taxonomy (NCBI): domain Bacteria; kingdom Bacillati; phylum Actinomycetota; class Actinomycetes; order Micrococcales; family Microbacteriaceae; genus Plantibacter; species Plantibacter sp. LMC-P-059a. Next base: position 170,937 of record NZ_JARVRZ010000007.1, read on the forward strand.
GGGTCGCTCTGTTCGTAGACCTCTTTCCAGTCCATGATGCGGACCGGAACGGGTCGACGCTTCGGGAGCTCCCGCTCCGGTACCTTCAGGAATCCCTTGGGATCAGCCACCGGTCACCTCCAAGATTCGGTTCCAAACGATGTCGCCGTCGGGGTCGAGCCCCTCGTCGAGCGCGGTCTGTCGGGTCGCCAGGACCGCTGCGTAGTCGCGCGGCAGGACCTTGACGAATCGGGCGACCGTGTCGTCGAAGTCCGCAAGCAGGCGGCCGGCGAGCGGCGAGCCCGTCTCGAGGACGTGTCGCTCGAGGAGGTCGTGGACGATCTCGACGTCGGCGCTGTCGAGCTCCGACAGGGTCAGCTCACCGGAAGCGAGCGAGTCGCGGTTCACCTGGTCGCGCTGCAGGTCGAACACGTAGGCGGTCCCGCCCGACATGCCGGCACCCAGGTTCCTGCCCGTCTGCCCGAGGATGAGCGCGAGCCCACCGGTCATGTACTCCAGGGCGTGGTCGCCGACGCCCTCGACGACCGCCGTGGCACCGGAGTTGCGCACCAGGAAGCGCTCGCCGACGATACCGCCGAGGAACATCGTGCCCTGGGTCGCACCGTAACCGATGACGTTGCCGGCGATGACGTTGTCCTCAGGGAGGAACGCGGCGCTCTCGGGAGGCCTGACGACGATCTGCCCACCGGACAGGCCCTTGCCGACGTAGTCGTTCGAGTCGCCGACCAGGCGCAGCGAGATGCCGCCGGGGAGGAACGCGCCGAACGACTGCCCGGCCGAGCCGCGCAGGGTGACGTCGATGCTGCCGGCCGGAAGGCCGTTCTCGCCATGACGGCGGGTGACCTCGTGGCCCAGCATGGTGCCGACGGCGCGCTCAGTGTTGCGGATGGGCAGGTCGACCGAGAAGTGACCGCCGTGCTCCAACACCTCCGCTGCTGCGGCGATGAGCTGCTGGTCGAAGTGCTTGTCGAGTTCGTGCTCCTGCGCCCGACGGTTGATCCGCGGTTCGTCATCGGCGAAGACGGGGCCGACGAGGACGGGCGACAGATCGAGACCGGACGCCTTCCAATGGCTGATCGCGCGATCCGCGTCGATCAGCTCGTTGTGGCCGATGGCCTCCTCGAGCGTGCGGAACCCGAGCTCGGCGAGGTACTCGCGAACCTCCTGAGCGATGAACTCGAAGAAGTTGACGACGAACTCCGGCTTGCCGGTGAACCGCTGCCGGAGCACGGGGTTCTGGGTCGCGACGCCGACCGGGCAGGTGTCGAGATGGCAGACGCGCATCATGACACAGCCGGAGACGACGAGCGGTGCGGTCGCGAACCCGAACTCCTCCGCACCGAGCAGCGCACCGATGACGACGTCACGACCGGTCTTCATCTGACCGTCCACCTGTACGACGACGCGGTCGCGCATGTTGTTGAGCATCAGGGTCTGCTGGGTCTCGGCGAGACCGAGCTCCCAGGGTGTGCCGGCGTGCTTCAGCGAGTTCAGCGGGCTCGCGCCCGTCCCGCCATCGTGGCCGGAGACGAGGATCACGTCGGAGAGCGCCTTCGCGACACCCGCCGCGACCGCACCGATGCCCGACTGGCTCACGAGCTTCGTGTGGATCCGGGCCTTCGGGTTGGCGCGCTTCAGGTCGAAGATGAGCTGCTTGAGGTCCTCGATGGAATAGATGTCGTGGTGCGGAGGCGGCGAGATCAAGCCGACACCGGCCGTCGCGTGCCGGGTCCTGGCCACCCACGGGTAGACCTTCGTCGGCGGCAGCTGCCCACCCTCGCCGGGCTTGGCGCCCTGGGCGAGCTTGATCTGGATGTCGTCGGCGTGCGTCAGGTACATGCTCGTCACGCCGAACCGGCCCGACGCCACCTGCTTGATCGCACTGCGTCGTGTCGGGTCCAGCAGACGATCGACGTCTTCGCCGCCCTCGCCGGTGTTCGACTTCGCGCCGATGCTGTTCATGGCGATCGCCAGCGTCTCGTGGGCCTCTCTCGAGATCGAGCCGTAGCTCATCGCCCCGGTCGAGAACCGCTTGACGATCGAGGAGACCGACTCCACCTCGTCGAGCGGGACCGGCGGGCGTGCGCCGGTGCGGAGGGTGAACATCCCTCGGAGCGTCATGAGCTGCGCGGCCTGCGAGTCGACCATGTGCGTGTACTCACGGAAGATGTCGTACCGGCGGGTCTTCGTGGCGTGCTGGAGCTTGAAGACGGTCTCCGGGTTGAAGAGGTGCGGTGAGCCGTCGCGGCGCCACTGGTATTCGCCGCCGGACTGCAGGCGCTCGTGCGCGGTCGACGCGGCGTCCTCCGGGTAGGCGTAGCGGTGACGCTTCGCGTTCTCCTCGGCGATCACGTCGATGCCGACGCCACCGAGCTTTGTCTCGGTACCCGTGAAGTAGGTCTCGACGAGCTGCTCGCTCAGGCCGACCGCTTCGAACGCCTGCGCGCCCGCGTACGAGGAGACGGTCGAGATGCCCATCTTGGACATGATCTTCAGAACACCCTTGCCGAGCGCCTTGATGACGTTCTTCACGGCCTGCTCGCGCGTGACGCCCTGGATGAGACCGCTTCGGACGAGGTCCTCGCAGCTCTCCATCGCCAGGTAGGGGTTGATCGCTGAGGCGCCGTACCCGATCAGGAGCGCGACATGGTGGACCTCGCGGACGTCGCCGGCTTCGACGACGAGCCCGACCTTCATCCGGTTCTCGGCGCGGATGAGGTGGTGGTGGACCGCGGCGAGGGACAGCAGCGACGGGATCGGGGCGAGATCGGAGTTCGAGTCGCGATCGCTGAGGACGATGAACTCCGAGCCTGCGAGGATCGCCTCGTCGACCTCGGCGCACATCTCGCGGAGCCTCGACTCGAGGCCTGCGGCTCCGTCCTCGACCCGGTACAGCGCCCGCACCGTGGCCGTCAGCGGGCTCCCGGGGGTCGGGTCGATGTGCTGGATCTTCGCGAGCTCGTCGTTGTCGATGACGGGGAAGTCGAGCACGACCTGCTTGGCGTGCTCCGGACCCCAGGAGAGGAGGTTGCGCTCCGGTCCGAGGCCGAGCTTCAGTGAGGTGACGACCTCCTCGCGGATGGAGTCGAGCGGCGGGTTCGTCACCTGCGCGAACTGCTGCACGAAGTAGTCGAACAGGAGCCGCGGACGATCCGAGAGCACGGCGATCGGCGTGTCGGAGCCCATCGCCCCGAGCGGCTCCGCGCCGTTCTGGCCCATCGGCTGGAGGAGGATGCGCACCTCCTCCTCCGTGTACCCGAACGTCCGCTGGCGGCGGGTCACCGAGGCCGGCGTGTGCACGATGTGCTCGCGCTCGGGGAGGTCGCTGAGGTTGATCCGGCCCTGCTCGAGCCACTCGCCCCACGGGGCGGAGGCCGACAGTTCGTCCTTGATCTCGTCATCCTCGATGATGCGTCCCGCGACGGTGTCGACGAGGAACATCTTGCCCGGACGCAGGCGGCCCTTGCGCTTCACCCGGCTCGGTTCGATGTCGAGCACGCCGATCTCACTGCCGAGGACGACGAGACCGTCGGTCGTCTCCAACCAGCGGCCCGGGCGCAGCCCGTTGCGGTCGAGGGTGGCACCGACGAGCGAGCCGTCGGTGAAGGTGAGGGCGGCCGGGCCGTCCCACGGTTCCATCTGCATGGAGTTGAACTCGTAGAAGTCGCGCCGCTGCTGCGAGAGACCGGTCTGCTTCTCCCAGGCCTCGGGCACCATCATCATCATCGCGTGCGGCAGCGACCGACCCGTCAGCGTCAGCAGCTCGAGCACCTCGTCGAAGGACGCGGAGTCGCTCGCGCCAGGCGTGATGATGGGGAGCAGCGGCCGGACGTCGCCGATGAGCTCGGACTCGAGCTGGGACTGCCGGGCGCGCATCCAGTTGCGGTTGCCCTCCACCGTGTTGATCTCGCCGTTGTGCGCCATCATCCGCAGGGGCTGGGCGAGCGGCCACGACGGGAAGGTGTTGGTGGAGTACCGCGAGTGCACGATGGCGAGCTTGGTCGCGAACCGTTCGTCGGAGAGATCCGGGTAGAAGGGTTCGAGTTGCAGGGTCGTGACCATGCCCTTGTAGACGAGGGTCCGGCTCGACAGGGAGATGAAGTACGCGCCGAGTTCGCGCTCCGCGCGCTTCCGCAGACGGAAGGCGAGGCGGTCGAGTGCGATCCCGGACGGCTTCGAGGGGTCCGAACCGGTGACGAACAGCTGCTTGAAGGCGGGCATGGCGGCGCGCGCGAGCTTGCCCAGTTCGTCGGGGTCGACCGGGACCTCACGCCAACCGAGCACCGTGAGCTGTTCGTCGGCGGCGATCGCGGCGATCTGGGACTGGAGGAGCGCTCGTGCCGACTCGTCGGTGGGCAGGAAGGCGATCCCGACGGCGTACTCGCCGAGCGGCGGGAGTTCGAACCCGGCGACGCCGCGCAGGAACTCATCGGGCATCTGGGTGAGGATGCCGGCGCCGTCGCCGGTGCCCGCGTCAGAACCGATCGCACCTCGGTGCTCCAGGTTGCGGAGCGAGCCGAGCGCCGCGTCGATGATGCTGTGCGAGGCGTCGCCCGTCAGGGTCGCCACCATCGCCAGACCGCAGGCGTCCTTCTCGTTCGCCGGGTCGTACATGCCCTGCTTGGGCGGGACTGCGCTGAACGAAGCGTACGGTGCATGCGCCATGGGATTACCGTCCTCACGAATGGGGGATCAGAAGCGGGACGTCACTGGCCCTGGAACGAAACGGTTGGTGAACCCCGTGCGTCGTCGGGATCCACCCGGCCGGAGAGAGGGTACGCCTGGCCTAGGAGGGTGAGCCGGTCTTGCTTGTGGCGACCGTGTCCTTGGACGTCGGAGTGGACGATGCAGTGCTCCGTGATCCACCGGCATCATCGCCGGTCGCGGCACTGCGCAGCCCCAGGTTCTCCGCGTCGGTGTCGTAGTAGTCTACCGCAGCCTTCGGATCGTTCCAGGCGCGACCGGCGACATAGGCCGACGGCTCCGTGCCGGTGTGACGACGCGACTGGATGACGATGATGGCGATACCCACGACGATCGCGAGGATGGCGGCCCACACGTTGGCGCGGATGCCGAAGAGGTACTCGCTCGGGTCGATCCGGATGGTCTCCCAGACGGTGCGGCCGGCGCCGTACCAGATGAGGTAGACGCCGAAGAGCCGACCCCACTGCGGGTTGAAGCGGCGGCCGATCCACAGGATGACCGCGACGCCGAGGAGGTTCCAGACGATCTCGTACAGGAACGTCGGGTGGAACAGTGTGCCGGCCGGCAGGCCGATCGGGAACGCCGGGTTGCTCGCCTCGATCTCGAGGCCCCACGGCAGGTCGGTCGGCAGACCGTACAGCTCGTGGTTGAAGTAGTTGCCCAGGCGGCCGAACGCCTGTGCGAGCAGCAGTCCTGGTGCCAGCGCGTCGGCGAAGGTCCAGAAGCGGATGCCCGTCATCCGGCAGCCGATGTACGCGCCGACGGCTCCACCGAGGAGCGACCCGAAGATCGCGATGCCGCCCTCCCAGATGTAGAGCGTGCGCAGGAGGTCGGCGCCCGGGTAGAAGTAGTCGCCGGGGTGCGTCAGGACGTGGAAGATCCGCGCTCCGATGATGCCGAGCGGAATGGCCCACAGGATGATGTCGAGCACGATGCCCGGCTCGGCGCCGCGCTTCGTGAGGCGACGGGAGGTCAGGATGGTCGCGACGACGATCCCGGCGATGATGCACAGCGCGTACATGTGCACCGTGAACGGACCGACGCTGAACGACGCGATGTCCGGGTTCGGGCTCGGGATGCTGAGGGGTGCAATCACTGCAGTGGTCGCCTTTCGTTACGAACTCTGATCGAGTGTACGGCCTCCGGCATCGCGGACGTGCTGAGGCTACCCTCAGCGCGCCCGTCGACGGAACGCCGCGACGGGTCCGGGCGTGCGGCTCAGCGGTTGGTGCCGGCTGCGAGCGACCGGACGACCTCGGTGACAGCGGGGACGCCGCCGTCGGCGAGGGCCTTGACGAAGACGGACCCGACGATCGCGCCGTCGGCGTATTCGAGGACGGATCGCACCTGCTCGGCCGTCGAGATGCCGATGCCCACGCAGGCGTGCTCGGCGCCGGCTGCACGGAGGCGTCCGACGAGCGTCTTGGCGGCGGCGTCGAGATCCTGCCGCGCTCCCGTGATACCCATCGTCGAGACGGTGTAGACGAAGCCCTTGGAGTGCTCGGTCACGAGCGAGAGACGCTCGTCACTCGACGTCGGGGCCGCGAGGAAGACGCGGTCGAGCCCCAGCCGCTCGCTGACGTCCAGCCACTCTGCGGCGGCGTCCGGGGTGATGTCCGGCGTGATCAGGCCGGCTCCCCCGGCCGCAGCGAGGTCTGAGGCGAAGCGTTCGACGCCGTACTGCGTCACCGGGTTCCAGTAGGTCATGACGAGCACCGGGACGTCGACCGCGGCGCGGATCGCACTGACCGCCGTGAAGACGTCGCGCAGTCTGAAGCCGCCCGCCAACGCCGTCATGGTGGCGGCCTGGATGACGGCACCGTCCATGACCGGATCGGAGTACGGGACACCCAGCTCGAGGACGTCGACGCCGTTCTGCGCCAGCGCGATGGCGGCGTCGATGCTCGTCTGGAGGTCGGGGAACCCGACCGGCAGGTATCCGATGAGCGCGCCGGCACGTTCGGTCGCGGCGGCGTCGATGGCCGTCGAGACGGCCGAGGTCACGGCGGCGCCCGCCTGCTGAGCGGTCATGCGTTGTGCCCGGCTTCGTCGAGGAGCCCGAAGTAGGCGCCCGCGGTCTCGACGTCCTTGTCGCCGCGTCCCGACAGGTTCACCAGGATGGTGGCGTCTGGACCCAGCTCCTTGCCGAGGACGATGGCACCCGCGAGGGCGTGCGCCGACTCGATGGCCGGGATGATCCCCTCGGTACGGCTCAGGAGCCGGAACGCCTCCATCGCCTCCGCGTCGGTCGCGGGGACGTACGTGGCGCGTCCGGTGTCGGCGAGCCAGGCGTGCTCAGGGCCGACGCCCGGGTAGTCGAGCCCGGCGGAGATGGAGTGCGACTCGACGGTCTGGCCGTCCTCGTCCTGGAGGACGAACGTCCGGGCACCGTGGAGAACCCCTGGACGACCACGTCCGATGGACGCGGCGTGCCGAGGGGTGTCGACGCCGTCGCCGGCCGCCTCGACGCCGTAGAGCGCGACGTCCGCGTCGTCGAGGAAGGCGTGGAAGATGCCGATGGCGTTCGAACCGCCGCCGACGCAGGCCACGACCGCGTCGGGGAGGGACCCGTTCAACTCGAGGAGCTGCGCGCGAGCCTCCTCACCGATGATCTTCTGGAAGTCGCGCACCATGACCGGGAAAGGGTGTGGTCCTGCAGCGGTGCCGAAGAGGTAGTTCGTCGTCTCGACCGAGGCCACCCAGTCGCGGTAGGCCTCGTTGATCGCGTCCTTGAGCGTGCGGGAGCCGGAGGTGACCGGGATGACGGTGGCGCCGAGGAGTCGCATGCGTGCGACGTTGAGTGCCTGTCGTTCGGTGTCGACCTCGCCCATGTAGATCGTGCAGTCGAGACCGAACAGGGCGGCGGCGGTCGCCGTGGCGACCCCGTGCTGACCTGCCCCGGTCTCGGCGATCACGCGGGTCTTGCCGATGCGCTTCGTCAGCAGCGCCTGGCCGAGGACGTTGTTGATCTTGTGGGATCCCGTGTGGTTGAGGTCCTCGCGCTTGAGGAAGATGCGCGCGCCGCCGGCGGAGGCTGCGAACCGCGGGACCTCGGTGATGATCGACGGTCGGCCGGCGTAGTCGCGCAGCAGCGTGGTGAGCTCGGCCTGGAAGGTCTCATCGACCTTCGCCGCCTCGTATGCCGCGGCGAGCTCGTCGACCGCGGCGATGAGCGCCTCCGGCATGTAGCGTCCGCCGAAGTCGCCGAAGAACGGGCCGGCTTCGTCTCGCAGGTGCGTGGGCTCGGCGTTCGCGGGCGTGGGGGGTGACAGGGTCATTCGGATGCTCCCAGGAACTGTTCGAGGGTGGCGACGGGGTCGCCAGTGACGAGTGCTTCGCCGACCAGGACGACGTCCGCGCCGTCACGTCGGTAGGCGGCGACGTCCGACGCGCCGAGCACGGCGGACTCCGCGATCTTGATCGCGTCGGCGGGGAACCGGTCCGTCAGCGAGCCGAAGAGGTTGCGGTCGAGTTCGAAGGTGCTGAGGTTCCGCGCGTTGACGCCGATGAGTCGGGCGCCGATGTCGCTCGCCCGAGCGAGCTCGTCGGCGGAATGGGTCTCGACCAGTGGCGTCATGCCGAGCTGGACGACGAGCTCGTGCAGCGACAGCAGGGTGGGCTGGTCGAGCCCGGCGACGATGAGCAGGACGAGGTCCGCGCCTGCGGCGCGAGCCTCGAAGACCTGGTAGGGCAGCGAGATGAAGTCCTTGCGCAGCACGGGGATCCGGATCGACGCACGGACGGCTTCGAGGTCGTCCAGCGAACCGCCGAACTTCCGTCCCTCCGTGAGGACGCTGACCGCGCTGGCACCACCCTGCTCGTACAGCGAGGCGAGGAGCGCCGGGTCGGGGATGTCGGCCAAGGCGCCTCGAGAGGGGCTCGACCGCTTGACCTCGGCGATGATCTTCACACGCTCGGCAGGAGCGAGTGCGGCAAGCGCATCGATCGCCGGAGGGGCATCGACCGCCAGAGCCTCGACGGCTGCAGCCGGACGGCCCGCGAGGCGCCCGAGGGCGTCCTCCTTCGCGCCGGCCATCAGGTCGGCGAGCATGTTCAGTGCTCTTTCGCCAGGGTTTTGGAGCCGCCGACGCCGTACCCGGCCTTGGCGAGGATGCCACCGGTGATCCAACCGAGGAGCAGCACACCGGCCGAGACCCAGACGAGCAGCGGCATGTCGAGCCAGAAGAAGACCGTACCGGCGGCGAACGCGACCAACATGATGATCACGGCGGTCCAGGCGGCGGGCGAGTGTCCGTGGCCGGGGTCCGAGGGGTCGGTGCTCATGGTTCTCCTTCTGTGCGGGTGCGGGTTCCAGTGTACCGGCAAGTCACGGACGGTTCCGTGCGCGGGCCACGAGTTCCCAGGTGGCCTCAGGACGTGTTTCGACTCAGCGGGTCGGGTCGTCGCCGCGACTGAGGTCGTCCCAGGCGCCGACGGGATCGGCGCTCGGGGCCGACTCGACCTGCGTGAAGCGCACGGCCTGGTACTTGCGCGACGGGCCGGGCCACATCCGGTGCGTGACCGCGGTGGCGAGGCCGGCGAGACCGAGGACGATGCCGAGGACCAGTGCGACGGCCGGCCACGCGGTGAGCGACGTCGCGGCGACGAGGTCGATGGTCGACTGGTTGCCGGCGACGCCCGTCGCCTCCGTCACCGCCGCTGCGCCGGCGGTCGCGGGAGCGGTGAGGACGGTGATCGCCGAGATCGCGACGCACACGCCGATCACCGCCTCGAGCACGCCGAGGATGATCCGGAAGACCGGCCCGGCGATCGCCAGGGCGGCGACGAGCGCCAGACCGGCCAGCGCGAGCGCCGAGAGGGCTGGGGCCGCGACGGACCCCACCACGTCGAGGGCGCCGGAGTGCGGTCCGACGCCGACGAGGCTGATCGAGAGCCAGGACTGCGTCCACGCGGCGAGGATGAGGGCGTTCGCCAGGACCGCGGTGACGAGGAGCAGTGTCTTCAGACGGCGCTGTCGGCTGCGGAGGGCACGTGCCTCGAGGTCGTCGGCCGGGGACTCCTCCGGCACGGACGGTTCTGCGTTGGTCTCGGTCATGCTCGAACTCGATTCATGGTGTCGACGATGGCGCGGCGACGGCGTCGAGGCTCCGGGCGTCGAAGCAGCTGCGGGTACCCGTGTGGCACGCTGCACCGAGCTGGTCGACCTCCACCAACAGGGTATCGCCGTCGCAGTCGTAGGAGACCCCGCGCACGAACTGCGCGTGCCCGGAGGTGTCGCCCTTGCGCCAGTACTCCTGGCGGGATCGCGACCAGTAGGTGACGCGCCCCTCGGTCATCGTGCGTCGCACGGCCTCGGCGTCCATCCAGCCGAGCATGAGGACCTCCCGGGAGTCCCACTGCTGGACCACGGCGGGGATCAGCCCCTGCGCGTCGAAGGTGAGTTGCCGGATCGCGGTCTCCGGGTCGGCACCGACGGGGATGGTGATGTCGGCGCTCATGCTCGGACCGTCCAACCCGCATCGGCGAGCTCCTGTTTGACCTGGCCGATCGTGAGTTCCCCATTGTGGAAGACGCTGGCCGCGAGGACGGCGTCCGCACCCGCTGCGATCGCGGGCGGGAAGTCGGCGAGCTTGCCCGCCCCACCCGACGCGATCACCGGCACCCGGCTCACCTCGCGCATGGCGCGGATGAGCTCGGTGTCGAAGCCGGCCTTGGTGCCGTCGGCGTCGATCGAGTTCACCAGCAACTCCCCCGCGCCGCGTTCGATCGCCTCGGCCGCCCAGACGAGCGCGTCGAGTTCGGTCTCACGACGACCACCGTGCGTCGTGACGATCCATCCCGACGCGCTGCCTGCGTGCCGCTTGACGTCCAGTGAGAGCACCAGCACCTGCGCACCGAACCGGTCGGCGATCTCTCCGAGGAGCTCGGGCCGCGCGATCGCCGCGCTGTTCACCCCGACCTTGTCGGCTCCGCTCGCGAGGAGCCGCGACACGTCGTGCGTGGTCCGCACGCCGCCGCCCACGGTCAGCGGGATGAAGACCTGTTCCGCCGTGCGGCTGACGAGGTCGTAGGTGGTCTCGCGTTCGGAGACGGTCGCGGTGACGTCGAGGAAGGTGAGTTCGTCCGCGCCCTGCTCGGCGTACCGCTTGGCGAGCTCGACGGGATCGCCGGCGTCGCGGAGATCGAGGAAGTTGACCCCCTTCACGACGCGGCCGTCGGCGACGTCGAGGCATGGGATGACTCTGGTGGCGAGTGACACGATGGCCTCCGCGGGGCGACTGGAGCGGTCTGGGATGGGGTGGGTGCTCAGAGTCGAGCCGCGTGGATCGCCGTGACGAGGATCGCGCGCGCGCCGAGCTCGTAGAGGCGGTCCATGACGTCGTTCGCCTCGCCGCGCGGGATCATGACCCGGACGGCCACCCACTCGGGGTCGCGCAGCGGCGAGATCGTCGGCGACTCGATGCCACCGGCGACCGCGGTGGCCTGCTCCAGGAGCCGGACGGGGAGGTCGTAGTCGACGAGCACGTACTGCCGCGCGACGAGGACGCCCTGCAGACGACGGATGAGGGTGGCCGTGCTGGGCTTCGTCTCGGGAGAGGCGATGAGGACGGCCGTGGAGTCGAGGATCACGGGGCCGAAGATGCCGAGGCCGGCCTTCCGGAGGGTCGTGCCGGTGGAGACCACGTCGGCGACCGCGTCGGCGACCCCGAGCTGGACGGCGGATTCGACCGCGCCGTCGAGGTGGACGAGCGTCGCGTCGACACCGGCGTCGCGCAGGAAGTTGCCCACCAGGCCGGGGTAGCTCGTGGCGACGGTCTTCCCGGCGAGGTCGGACAGTTCTGCGAACTCCCCCGCCGGACCGGCGAAGCGGAAGGTGGAACCCCCGAAGCCGAGCTCGGCGAGTTCGGTCGCCGCGGAGTGCGAGTCGAGCAGGAGGTCGCGGCCAGTGATGCCGATGTCGAGTGCGCCCGACCCGACGTACGTGGCGATGTCCCGCGGGCGCAGGTAGAAGAACTCGACGTCGTTCCGTGCGTCGACGACGTGCAGCTCTTTGGTGTCGCGACGGGTGGCGTACCCGGCCTCCTGGAGCATCTCGACGGCGGTCTCGGACAACGAGCCCTTGTTGGGCACGGCGACTCTCAGCATGTGGATCTCATCTCGTGACGTGGTGGCGAGCGGGGTGCGCGGACCCGTGGCGTCGGGGTCCGTCCGTGACGGTTCCCGGAAGCAGCGGTGCTCCGGACGCGTCTGGCCTACAGATGTCGGTAGACGTCGGCGGGGGTGAGCCCCTTCGCCACCATCATCACCTGCACGTGGTAGATCAGCTGGGAGATCTCCTCGGCCGTCTCGATGTCGCTCTGGTACTCGGCCGCCATCCAGACCTCGGCCGCCTCTTCGACGATCTTCTTCCCGATGCCGTGCACGCCGGTGTCGAGTTCGCGGACCGTGCCGGACCCCTCCGGCCGGGTCTCGGCCTTCTGGCGCAGCTCGTCGAACAGCTCGTCGAAGGTTTTCACGTGCTCCAGGGTACCGGTTCCGAGCGGAGGTGCGCGCCGCCGGGGTGGACGGAGCGGGTCAGGGGCTCAGTGGCCGTGCGTCGACGCCTCGGCGGCGGCCCGCAGGAGCGCGATGTTGGCCGCCGGGTCGGACCCGCCGTAGACCGCTGACCCGGCGACGAAGGTGTTCGCGCCGGCTTCCGCGGCGATCCCGATCGTGTCCGCGGAGATCCCTCCGTCGACCTGCAGCCAGACGTCGAGACCCGTACGCGCGACCTCGGCGGCGAGCGCGCGCAGTTTCGGCATGGTCTCCGGCATGAACGACTGCCCGCCGAAGCCCGGTTCGACCGTCATGACGAGCACCTGGTCGAACTCCGGCAGCAGCTCGAGGTACGGCTCGATGGACGTGCCCGGCTTCACGGCGATCCCGGCGCGCGCCCCGATGGAGCGCAGGCGCCTGGCCAGCGCCACGGGGTCGGTGGCCGCCTCGGCGTGGAACGTCACCGAGTACGCGCCGAGCTCGGCGTAGCCGGGAGCCCAGCGGTCGGCGTCGGAGATCATGAGGTGGACGTCGAGCGGGATCGGCGAGACGTCCTGGATCCGTCCGACCATCTGCGTGCCGAAGGTGAGGTTCGGGACGAAGTGGTTGTCCATGACGTCGACATGGACGAGGTCGGCGGTGGCGATCCGCTCCAGGTCGGCCTGGAGGTTCACGAAGTCGGCGGACAGGATGCTCGGGTTGATACGCACGGACATGTGATCGAGCCTAGCGATCGACAACTGGTTCGACCGACGCCGACGGCTTCCGCAGCAGCGCGATGAACATGGCGTCGGTCCCCTGCCGGTGCGGCCAGAGCTGCACGGCGCCACCGGGGGCGGCCGCATCGAGCGGTTCCACCGTGACCCGGTCGAGGACTTCAGCCGTGTCGATCCGCTGCATCGTCGGGTGGGCGCGGAGGGCGCTCTCCACGATGAGGGCGGTCTCGGCGACGTGCGGTGAGCACGTCACGTACGCGACGATGCCACCGGGCGCGAGCGCCAGGATCGCGGCGTCGAGGAGCGACGACTGCAGACGGGTCAGGTCGGCGACGTCCTTCGGGGTCTTCCGCCAGCGCGCCTCCGGTCGTCGACGCAGCGCTCCGAGGCCCGTGCAGGGGGCGTCGAGGAGGATGCGGTCGTACCCCTCCGGACGTGAGGCCGCGAGCGTCGCACCGTCGGCGGTCGACACCTCCACCTCGAGCGGGACACCGGCGAGTGCGCGCTCGACGAGGCGTGCCCGAGCGGGGACGAGTTCGTTCGCATCGAGGTGTGCTCCCCCGGCCAGGGCCTCGGCTGCCAGGAGCGCCGCTTTCCCGCCGGGTCCTGCGCAGAGGTCGAGCCAGCGTTCGCCGGCCGTGACCGGCTCAGCCCGGGTGAGGGCGAGTGCCGCGAGCTGCGAGCCTTCGTCCTGCACCCGGAGGCGACCGCCGCCGGTGCCGACGAGCTGGACGGGGTCTCCGCCGGAGCTCCGGAACCCGTAGGGCGAGAACCGGTTGGGCTCGGCGTCGGTCGGCCGTTCGGCGAGGCCTGGCAGCGCGACGAGGTTGACCTGCGGCGCGAGGTTGTCGGCGGCGAGGGCGGCTTCGAGCTCGTCGCCGTGCCCTTGGAGGTCCAGGGACTGGCGGATCGCCCGGACGACCCACGAGGGGTGGGCGGTCGCGATGGCGAGGCGATCGGTGTCGTTCGTGGCCTCGTCGAGGAGGAGACGCTCCCACTCGGCGGGTTCGGTCCGCGAGATGGTGCGGAGCACACCGTTGGTGAACCCGGCGGCCGAGCGCGACCCGGCCGAGCGGGCGAGTTCGACCGACTCGTTCACCGCAGCGTGGCCGGCGACACGCATGGAGAGGAGCTGATGCGCGCCGAGCCGGAGGACGTCGAGGATCGCGTCGTCGATCTCCGTGACGGGGCGCTTCGCGACGAGCGCGATCACCCGGTCGTAGTAGCCGCGACGACGGAGTGTGCCGTAGGTCAACTCGGTGGCGAGTCCGGCGTCCGCCGGATTCAGCTTCGCCTCCGCGAGACGGTGCGGGAGCAGGAGGTTCGCGTACGCGTCTGAGGTGCTGACCGCGTGGATGACGTCGAAGGCGACCCGACGGGCGGGTTGCACGGTCGACGAGTCGCGCGGCCTGGTGGGACGCTGCCGCCCTCGTCGTGGCTCCTCGACCCGGGGACGTCGGTCGCGGCGCGGTCTGTTGTCGGGTTGCTGCGCGCTCATGCGGTCACCAGCCGTTCTGCACCGTTGGCGGCGCCCCGCCACCAGTCGGCGGCCGACATGGTGGTCCGCCCGGCCGGCTGTACCTGGAGCAGCTGCAGCGGTGTGTCGCCGGTCCCCACGAGCACCAGGCCGTCGACCTGGACGACCGTGCCCGGTGCCGGAGGATCCAACGTGTGTTCGGGCGCCAGAGCGGCGGCGTGCACCTTCAGCCGTGCGTCGTCGATGACGGTGTACGCGCCGGGCTCCGGCGTGACACCCCGGATCTGCGACCACACGTCGATGCCGGAGCGATCCCACTGGATGCGGCCGGCGAGGCCGTCGAGCTTCGGTGCGAGCGTGGGCTGTCCTTCCTGGGGCACGGCGACGGCGGTCCCCGCGGCGATCCTGGCGACGACGTCCACGGTCAGCGGTGCCCCGAGTTCCGCGAGGCGGTCGAGGAGTTCCCCTGCGGTCTCCCCCGTGCCGATGGGCGTCTCGATCGTTGCGAAGACGTCGCCGGCGTCGAGCGCCGGCACGAGCTGGAAGACCGACGCCCCGGTGACCTGGTCCCCGGCCATCACGGAGCGCTGGACGGGAGCGGCTCCGCGCCAGGCCGGGAGCAGGGAGAAGTGGAGGTTGATCCACCCGTGCTCGGGCGCCGACAGGAGCGGCTCACGCACCAGCCCGCCGTACGCGACGATGACACCGAGATCAGGACGCAGGGCCGAGATGTGCGCGGTCGCCTCGTCGTCGAGCCTCGCCGCGCGGATGACGTCGAGCCCGAGGCGCTCGGCGGCTGTGGCGACGGGTGACGGCGTGAGGACGCGTTTGCGACCGATCGGCGCGTCGGGACGGGTCACCACGGCAGCGATCTCGTGCCCGGCTTCGACGAGTGCCTCGAGGGTCGGAACGGCGACGGCCGGGGTTCCGGCGAAGACGAGCCTCACGCGGTTCGGCATTCGTGGTCGGGGTGGATCATGACAGCATCTCCGGATCGTCGAATCGTACTCTGAGTGTAGGCGGGGCCTTCGGCGCTCGCCTGCCGGGGGTCGGTCGTCGGCGCTTCGCCGCTTGGGCGACGACGGTCGCTCGCAACTGCTCCGCGACCGCACGGGCGTGTCCGTAGTCGACGCGGAGGATCGCGACGGTCTCCCCCGCGTCGTCGACCGTCGGGCCGAGGACTCGGCTCCGGTACTCCGGCGGCAGGCCGGCGAGGGCAGCGTCGACCGCCTCGCGGGTGCCGGTGAGCGTCGCGCTCCTGACCGCCGGTGGGAAGCCGAGCTCGCGGCGTTCGGCGAGTTCTTCACTCGCGAACCGTGGCTGTTGCCAGAGGGCGAGGGCGTTCGCGACCGGCGCTTCGACGCCGATGAGCAGCACCGGGGCTCGTGGCGCCGCCAGCGCTGCGGCGTTCGACCACCATCGGAGGCAGTCCTCGGCCACGCGGAGCGACTCGCGCGCGAGCATGCGGTCGGCGTCGACCAGGAGGACGGCGGCGTACCCGCCGTCCGCGATCGGTTCGGCACCCCGCGTCGCGATCACGAGGGCCGGTTCCGGCCCCACCTCGAGCTTCGGAGCGTCGCCGTCGGAGACCACGACCCGGTATCGGGGGAAGGCACGACCGAGTTCCTCCGCGGTCCGGCCCGTCCCGGCCGCCGTGACGCGGAACGCGGTGTCGTGGCACGTCTCGCACGACCACCCGGTGGCGAGGTGACCGCACCAACGGCAGGAGGGCTGCGACCGTGCCGTCGCCAGGTGGAGTGGACCGTGACACACCGAGCAGTGCGCCCTCGTCCCGCAACGGCGGCAGGCGAGATGCGGCGCGTACCCGGGACGTGCCACCTGCACGAGCACCGGACCGTGGTGCAGCGCCTCGTCGACGGCCCGCCACGCGCTCGACGGGATGCGGGCCTGGCTCGTCATGGCGTCGTCACCGCTCGCGCGTGACACCACCACCCTCGGACGGACGGGGGGCGTCGGCGACACCTCGCGCAACCATCCGAGCTCGACCAGCCGCTGCGTCTCGGTGCTCCGCGAGTGGGCCGCGAAGACGAGGGCGGCCCCGCTCATCTCCTGCCTCGTCAGAGCGACGTCGCGGGCGTGGACGTACGGGGCCAGCTGTTCCTGATGGAGTGGATCCCCGTCGTCCCACAGGGCGATGAGGCCGAGGTCGTGGGCGGGTGCGTACACGGCCGAACGATTGCCCACCACGATCCTGGGAACGGGGTGCAGTCCGTCCAAGTACGAGCGGTACCGCGCTGCGGGGGTCTGCTTCGCGTCGGCTCGAGCGACGGCGGACCCGGCCCCGAGGTCCTCCAGAGCGGCGAGGAGGTGCTCGACGTCGCGATAGTCGGGCACGGCGAGGATCGTGCTGCGTCCCGCCGCGAGCTGGTTCACCGCGAGGGCCGCGAAGGTGAAGGACCAGTCGGGCAGCGACGTGCCGCCCGAGGTGGCCGTCAGTGCCGGGATCGCCGTGACCGCGTACCGCTCGCCAGGCTCGACACGGTCGAGCGTGCCGGGGGCGAAGCCTGGGACGGTGCGCCGCTCGATGACGACCGGTTCCGGCGGCGGGGTCGCTGCCCACGTCTTCTCCACCCGGACCTGCCGTGGCGGGATAGCGAGGCGCAGGACGTCCATCGCGCTGCCCGCGCTGCGATCGGCGACGCGGCGGGCGAGCGTCCAGAGGTCCGGGGTCAGCACGGGTACCGACGACACGATGGATTGCACCGGACTGAGCGTCCCGCCGAACTCGCTCGAGTCCGTGAGATCGACGATGAACCCGTTCGCCGACCTCCCCGCCGACCGGAACGGCACCGTCACCCTGGCACCGAGCACCGCGTCGTCGGCGAGCTCGGCGGGGACGGCGTAGTCGAACAGGTGGTCGAGCTGCGGCAACGGCGAGTCGAGCACCACCCTGGCGACCCTCGCGCCTGCCACGATTAGAGCCCGGCTGCTGACCGCAACGCCTCCACCCGGTCGAGACGCTCCCAGGTGAAGTCGGGGAGCTCGCGGCCGAAGTGCCCGTAGGCGGCGGTGGCGGCGTAGATGGGCCGGATGAGGTCGAGGTCGGCGATGATCGCGGCGGGCCGGAGATCGAAGACGTCCCGGATCGCGCGGGTGATGTCGGCTTCGGGCACGTGCGCCGTTCCGAACGTCTCGACGTAGAGCCCGACCGGCGCGGCCTTGCCGATGGCATAGGCGACCTGCACCTCGAGGCGCTCCGCGAAGCCGGCGGCCACGGCGTTCTTCGCGACCCATCGCATCGCGTACGCGGCCGAGCGGTCGACCTTCGACGGGTCCTTGCCGCTGAACGCTCCGCCGCCATGACGCGCCGCGCCGCCGTAGGTGTCGATGATGATCTTGCGTCCGGTGAGACCGGCGTCGCCCATGGGGCCGCCGACGACGAAGATGCCGGTCGGGTTGATCAGGTGGGTGACGTTCGAGCTGTCGAGTTCGACCGTCGCGAGGACTGGCTCGATGACGTGGCGCTGGACGTCGCGGCGCAGCTGCTCGGTCGAGACACCCGGTCGGTGCTGAGTCGACACGACGACGGTCTCGACCGTCTTCGGGATGAACCCCTCGTAGCCGATCGTGACCTGGGTCTTGCCGTCCGGACGCAGGTAGTCGAGCTGGCCCGACTTGCGGACCTCGGCGAGTCGCTCGGCCAGGCGGTGCGCGATCCAGCTCGGAAGCGGCATGTACTGCGGAGTCTCGGTCGTCGCGAACCCGAACATGATGCCCTGGTCGCCGGCGCCCTGGAGGTCGTAGGCGTCCACGCTGGACTGCTCGCGGGACTCGAAGGCGTGATCGACCCCGGCGGCGATGTCGGCGGACTGGGAACCGATCGACACGCTGACCCCGCAGGAGTCCCCGTCGAAGCCGATGTCCGACGAGGTGTATCCGATCGCGCGGATGCGGTCGCGGACGATCGTCGGGATGTCGACGTAGCCGCTCGTGGAGACCTCACCGGCGACATGGACGAGACCGGTGGTGACGAGCGTCTCGACGGCGACTCGGCTGCGCGGATCCACCTCGAGGAGTGCGTCGAGGATGCTGTCCGAGATCTGGTCGCAGATCTTGTCGGGGTGGCCCTCGGTCACGGATTCGGAGGTGAACAGGCGCAGCTCGGTCATGCGGTCTCCCGTCGGAAGTGGTGGAGCGGAGGTGGAGGGGCGGCCGTCGCAGACGTCGAGGCCAGAGCCTTCATCACTCTAGCCCAGGCCTCCGACGTGGCATCCGTCCGTGACGTGGGACGTCATCGGCGGCACGCCGTGCCCGGACACGACGAATCCGCCGGTCGTCTCGCGCCCGGCGGATTCGTCGTGGTGAGGGTGCTACTCGGCGATCGGCTTGATCTGGAGCTTGTCCTCGTTGATCTCGTGCATCGCAATGGAGAGCGGCTTGTCCTCGACGGACGAGTCGACCAGCGGCCCGACGTTGTCGAACAGGCTGCCCTCGTGGAGGTCGGCGTAGTAGTCGTTGATCTGGCGCGCGCGCTTGGACGCGAAGATCACGAGCGCGTACTTGGACTCGACCTTGGTGAGCAGGGAGTCGATGGGCGGATCGATGATGCCCTTGAGCTTGTCAGCCATGCAGGTTCACACTCCTCGTGTGGTTGTGTTCGGGGAAGATCTGATCGATGCGGGGTGCGCGTCGGACGTCAATCCCCGTGAATCTTCATCAAGTCTACGACCTCTTGGGCCGCACGGGCCACGTCGTCGTTCACGACACGGTGGTCGAACTCGTCGGCCGCGGCCAATTCGACCTTCGCTGTGCGCAGTCTCCGCTCCCGTTCCTCCTCGTCCTCGGTGCCCCGACCCACGAGCCGACGGACGAGTTCGTCCCAGCTCGGTGGGAGGAGGAAGACCAGGGTCGCCTCCGGCATCGCCGCCCTGACCTGCCTGGCGCCCTGGATGTCGATCTCCAGAAGCGCGCTGTCTCCGGCGGCGAGGGCACGCTCGATCGGCTCGCGCGGCGTGCCGTACCGATACGCGTTGTGCACCGTCGCGTACTCGAGCAGCCGGTCGCCGGCGATGAGCCCGTCGAACTCGTCGTCGTCCACGAAGTAGTAGTTGACCTCGTGCTGTTCACCCGGGCGCGGCTTCCGCGTCGTGGCGGAGACGGAGAGGTGCACCTCCGGATAGTGGTCGCGGATGTAGGCCGCGACTGTGCCCTTGCCGACGGCCGTCGGGCCGGCGAGCACCACGAGTCGGCTGCGCGCCGTGCCCGGGTACCGTTCCGCGATGAACGCGCGGAGGCGTTCCCGCTGCAGTCGGCCGAGTCCGCCGAGGCGTTTGACGGAGGAGATGCCGAGCGATTCGAGGATGCGCCCGAGCTTCGTGACCCCGATACTCGGGATGCTCAGGAGGTACTCGGTGACGCGGACGCCGCCTTCGATGCCGTCGGGCTCGGCCGTCGCGGCGTCGAGGACCTCGAGCGGCGTGCGTGCGCCCGAGGCGATGGAGGCCTTCACGGTGGCGCGTGCGCGGCGCTTGCGCACGGCCTCTCGGGAGGCGGCTGCGCGGTCGACCTCCGGCATGCTCCTCGCGCGCTGGTCCGGTTCCTGGTCAACCACGGGCGCTCCTCACGGCTGCGGCGGAGCGCTCGACGGCGTCCACGATCCCCGAGGGCCCGGCAGCGAGGATGCTGCGGGACTCGGAGACGATGACCCCTGGGGCGAGGTCGCCGTAGATGGACTCGAGGTCGGCGACCGCTGCACCCTGATGGCCGAAGCCGGGTGCGAGGATCGGGACGACCGATGAGAGCGGCACCTCGGTCAGGCCGAACTCCTCGGGGCGGAGCGTCGCACCGATGACGGCACCGATCGACCCGGTCGAACCGGGGTGGTGCCGCCGGTTCCAGTGGTCGATCTCCTCGAGGATCAACGTTGCGACGGTCGTACCGGTACGGTCCTCGGCGAGCTGGACGTCGCGTCCCTCGGGATTCGAGGTCGCCGTCAGCACGAACAATCCTTTGCCCTCGTGTTCGGCGAGCTCGAGCGCCGGCTGGAGCGAGCCGAAACCCAGGTACGGGTTCACCGTGAGCGCGTCGACTTCGAGCGGGGAACCCGGCGTCAGCCAGGCCTCGGCGTACCCCTCCATGCTCGTCCCGATCTCGCCACGCTTGGCATCGCCGATCACGAGGAGTCCGGCGTCGCGTGCTGCGGCGAGGACACCTTCCAGCGCGACGTAGCCCGCCGACCCGAACCGTTCGAAGAACGCCACCTGCGGCTTGACGATGCCGGCCCGGCCCGCGGTCGCCTCGACGACGGCCAGCCCGAAGGCCCCGGCGCCGGCTGCGGTGTCGGGCAGACCCCACGCCTCGAGCAGGAAGCGGTGCGGATCGATGCCGACGCAGAGCCGACCCGACCGGACGAAGACCTCGTCCAGCCGGGTTCCGAAGGAAGCCGTCACGAGCGTGCAGCCCGATCGAGCGCGTACTCCTGGAGGGAACGGACCTCGAAGCCCCCGCCGAGTGCCTCGAACGAGCCGACCGCGGCCGTCAACTGCGCGATCGTCGTGAAGAGCGGCTTGTCCGCAGCGACCGCGGCCGCGCGGATCTCATAGCCGTCCGCCCGGGCGGACCGGCCACTCGGCGTGTTGATGACCATGTCGACCTCGTCGCGGTTGATGAGGTCGACGATCGAGTCGTCCTCCCCCGCCGCAGTCGTCTCGCTGTACTTGCGCACCGTGCGCGCGCTGATGCCGTTCCGGTTCAGGACCTCCGCCGTGCCGTCGGTCGCGAGGATGTCGAAGCCGAGCTGCTGCAGACGGAGCACCGGGAGGATGATCGAGCGCTTGTCGCGGTCGGAGACCGAGACGAACACCGTGCCACTCGAGGGCAGACCGCCGTAGGCCGCCTCCTGGCTCTTCGCGAAGGCGCGCGGGAAGTCCTTGTCGATGCCCATCACCTCGCCGGTGGAGCGCATCTCCGGCCCGAGCACGCTGTCGACGATCTGGCCGTCCTTCGTGCGGAACCGCTTGAAGGGCAGCACGGCCTCCTTCACCGACACCGGGGAGTCGATCGGCACGCGCGAACCGTCGACCGGGGGCAGGAGCCCCGAGTCCTTGAGTTCGGCGACCGTCGCTCCGGTCATGATGAGGGATGCGGCCTTCGCCAGCGGGATGCCGAGCGCCTTCGAGACGAACGGCACGGTGCGGGACGCCCGCGGGTTGGCCTCGATCACGTAGAGGATGCCGGCGCCGATGGCGAACTGCACGTTGAGCAGGCCGCGGACACCGATCCCCTGGGCGATCGCGAGCGTGGCGGTACGGACCCGGTCGATCTCGGCCCGGCCGAGGGAGACCGGCGGCAGGGTGCAGCTGGAGTCGCCCGAGTGGATCCCGGCCTCCTCGATGTGCTCCATGACACCGCCGATGTAGAGTTCCTCACCGTCGAACAGGGCGTCCACGTCGATCTCGATCGCGTCGTCGAGGAAGTGGTCGACGAGCAGTGGCTGCACCGGGCCCACGATGCCCTGGTCCTCGATGCGCACGAAGTAGTCCGTCAGCGAAGCGCTGTCGTAGATGATCTCCATGCCGCGACCGCCGAGGACGAAGCTCGGACGCACGAGGACCGGGTAGCCGATCTCCTCAGCGACCCGAAGGGCGCCCTCGATCTCGACGGCGGTGCCGTTCTTCGGTGCGACGAGCCCGGCGGCGTCGAGGATCTGCTGGAACTGTCCGCGCTCCTCGGCGAGGTCGATGGCGGTCGGCGTGGTGCCGAGGATCGGGACGCCAGCGGCTTCAAGCCCCTTCGCGAGGCCGAGGGCCGTCTGACCGCCCAGCTGGACGACCACCCCGACGAGCTCTCCGGACTCGCTCTCCGCGTGGATGACCTCGAGCACGTCTTCGAGCGTGAGCGGCTCGAAGTACAGGCGGTCGCTCGTGTCGTAGTCCGTCGAGACCGTCTCGGGGTTGCAGTTGATCATGATGGTCTCGAAGCCGGCGGCCTGCAGCGCGAACGAGGCGTGCACGCAGGAGTAGTCGAACTCGATGCCCTGACCGATCCGGTTGGGGCCGGAGCCGAGGATGACCACCTTGCGGCGGTCGCTCGCGACCACCTCGGTCTCCGTGTCGTAGCTGGAGTAGTGGTACGGCGTGAGGGCGGGGAACTCCCCGGCGCAGGTGTCGACCGTCTTGTACACGGGACGCACGCCGAGGATGTGCCGGACCTCCCGGACCTCCTGCTCGCCGAACCCGCGCAGCTGGCCGATCTGCGCGTCGGAGAACCCGTGGTTCTTGGCGGTCCGGAGCACCTCGGTGTCGAGGCGTTCGGCTGCGGCGATCCAGTCGGCGACGTCGTTGATGAGGACGATCTGGTCGATGAACCACGGGTCGATCTTGGTCGCCTCGAAGACCTGCTCGGCGGTCGCACCCTTCCGGAGCGCCTGCTGCACCACGACGATGCGGCCGTCGGTCGGCGTCTTCGAGATCTCGAGCAGCTCGTCGGCGCTGCGGGACTCCTCACCCCAGTGGAAGCTGGAGCCGCGCTTCTCGAGCGAGCGGAGCGCCTTCTGGAGGGCCGTGGCGTAGTTGCGGCCGATCGCCATCGCCTCGCCCACCGACTTCATGGTCGTGGTCAGCGTCGGGTCCGCGGCCGGGAACTTCTCGAACGCGAAGCGCGGGACCTTGACGACCACGTAGTCGAGCGTGGGCTCGAAGCTCGCCGGGGTGACCTTGGTGATGTCGTTCGGGATCTCATCGAGCCGGTAGCCGATGGCCAGCTTCGCCGCGATCTTCGCGATCGGGAAGCCGGTCGCCTTCGAGGCGAGGGCGCTCGAGCGGGAGACGCGGGGGTTCATCTCGATGACGATGATGCGGCCGTCGGCCGGGTCGACCGCGAACTGGATGTTGCAACCACCGGTGTCGACACCGACGGCGCGGATGATGTCGATGCCGATGTCGCGGAGCTTCTGGTACTCGCGGTCGGTGAGCGTCAGGGCGGGTGCCACCGTGATGGAGTCACCGGTGTGGACACCGACGGGGTCGACGTTCTCGATCGAGCAGACGACGACGGTGTTGTCGGCCGTGTCGCGCATGAGTTCGAGCTCGTACTCCTTCCAACCGAGGATCGACTCCTCGAGGAGGACCTCGGTGGTCGGGCTCTGGTGCAGGCCGTCGCCGACGATCCGCCGGAGCTCAGCCTCGGTGTACGCGAAGCCGGAGCCGAGACCGCCCATGGTGAACGACGGGCGGACGACGAGCGGGTAGCCGAGGTCCTCGGCGTAGCCGACGGCCTCCTCGACCGTGTGGGCGATGTAGGAGCGGGCCACGTCGGCGCCGGCGTCGAGGACGAGCTGCTTGAAGATCTGGCGGTCCTCGCCCTTGTTGATCGCCTCGAAGTTCGCGCCGATGAGCTCGACATCGTACTTCTCGAGGATCCCGTGCTCGTGGAGCTGGATCGCCGCGTTCAGGGCCGTCTGGCCACCGAGCGTCGGGAGGATGGCGTCGGGCTTCTCCTTCGCGATGATCTTCTCGATGACCTGCCACGTGATCGGCTCGACGTAGGTCGCGTCGGCGAAGTCGGGGTCGGTCATGATCGTCGCCGGGTTCGAGTTGACGAGGATGACGCGGACGCCCTCCTCGCGCAGGACTCGGCAGGCCTGGGTACCCGAGTAGTCGAACTCCGCGGCCTGCCCGATGACGATCGGCCCGGAGCCGATGACGAGGACGCTGTTGATGTCGTCGCGCTTGGGCACTAGTTGTTCTCCTTGGTGCTGGAAGTGGTGGCGTGGCCGGTCACGAGGTCGCGGAACCGGTCGAACAGGTAGACCGCGTCGTGCGGACCGGAGGCGGACTCCGGGTGGTACTGGACCGAGAAGGCGGGGATGTCGATGCAGTTGATGCCCTCGACGACCTCATCGTTCAGGCTGTAGTGGCTGACCTCGGCGAGCCCGAACCCGGCAGGCGTCTCGTGACGGCCCTCGATGGGCAGGTCGACCGCGAACCCGTGGTTCTGCGAGGTGATCTCCACCCGGCCGGTCGCCTTGTCGAGGACCGGCTGGTTGATTCCGCGGTGCCCGAAGGGCAGCTTGTAGGTGTCGAAGCCGAGCGCGCGGCCCAGCAGCTGGTTGCCGAAGCAGATCCCGAAGTACGGCACGCCGGCCCGGAGCACGTCCTGCAGCAGCGCGACGTGCGCGTCGCTGGCAGCGGGGTCGCCGGGGCCGTTCGAGAAGAACAGGGCGGAGGGCTCGAGCGCGAGGACCTCGGCCGAGGTCACCGACTGCGGCAGCACCACGACGTCGAAGCCGCGGGCGGCGAGGTGGTTGAGCGTCGAGGTCTTGACGCCGAGGTCGAGGACCGCGACGGAACCGACGCGCTCGCCCACCGCCTCGACGGTGTACTGCTCGGTGGTGGAGACCTGACCGGACAGGTTGAGACCGGCCATCTGCGCGCCGGCGCGGACGAGACTGAGCTGCTCGGCGCCGGAGAGCTCGAAGTCCTCGCCGGAGAACACGCCGCCGCGCATGGAGCCGGCGGAACGGATGTGGCGGGTCACCGCGCGCGTGTCGATGCCGCTGATGCCCACGACGCCGTCCTGGACGAGTTCGTCGTCGAGCGAGCGGTCGGCACGGAAGTTGGACACGACGCGCGAGGCGTCGCGCACCACGTACCCGGCGACCCAGACGCGGGCGGACTCCATGTCCTCACGGTTGACGCCGGTGTTGCCGATGTGCGGCGCCGTCATGAGGACGATCTGGCCGGCGTAGGACGGGTCGGTCAGCGTCTCCTGGTAGCCGGTCATGCCGGTCGCGAAGACGACCTCGCCGAGGGTGCGGCCGGTCGCGCCGTAGGCGTGCCCGACGTACCGGTTGCCGTCCTCGAGGACGAGTACCGCTGGACTGGGTGGGGTGAAGGAGGTCATGGTCGAGCCCTCTCGTGAGGCGGTGGGGTGCGGTCGTCGGTCGAGGAGGCCTCGACGACGGTGTCTGGGGTGCCGGTCGGCCGGAGTCCGGCGTCCGCGGCGGGGATGATGCTCGTGACGGCGTCGATGATGCGGGCGCGGTCGGCCTGCTCGAGGACGCGGAAGGTGCTGTCGGCGATCACCGACGGGACGGGGTGCCAGCTCAAACGGAGGAGCCCGCCCGGCTCGACGACCCGGTCGATCGTGAGGTTGGTCTGGTCGATCCCGACGATGCTCGTCGCCGGGATGAACGTCGGCCGCTCCCCCGGGACGTCGACGACGACACCGGCGGCTCCGAGCTCGAGCGTCACCCGCGAGCGGTAGCGCAGGCCTTCGAGGGCCAGACGCTCGAGCGGCTGGTCGTGCTTCGAGGTCGCGACGTAGAGCACCTCGACGGTCAGCGACGGGACCGGACGGGGCTCGGGGAGCTCGGGGAGCGGTCCGACCCTGGCGTCGCGCGAGACCCGGCGTCGCCAGGCGAGCGCCATGAGCGCGAGGACGCCGAGGAGGAAGACGGCGACGAGGATGGCGGCGAGGATGCGTCCGTCCATCAGTGCTCGACCTCGGCGGAGCGCGCGGCGCGTCGTGCGGCGGCCGCGACCTGATCCGACGGCAGTACGGCGCCGTCCAGCACGGTCGCGTAGCCCCGGTGGAACGTGGCGATGACCCGGCCGGGCAGCTCTAAACCGAGGTAGGGCGAGTTCACACCCTTGCCGGCCAGGTCGACGGTGCCGAACGGCCGGGTGGCGGCGGTGTCGTACAGCACGAGTTCCGCGGGAGCACCCACCTCGATCGGGGAGCCCTGACCGGTGATCCGTCCGATCCTCGCGGGCGTCGCCGACAGCACCCTGGCGACGTCGTTCCAGTCGAGCAGCCCGGTCGCCACCATCGACGCGTGCACGACGGACAGGGCGGATTCGAGGCCCACCATGCCGTTCGCCGCGGCGTCCCACTCGCAGTCCTTCGCCTCGACCGGGTGGGGCGCGTGGTCCGTCGCGACGATGTCGATCGTGCCGTCCGCGAGCGCCTCGCGCAGTGCCTGGACGTCCTCGGCCCGGCGCAGCGGCGGGTTCACCTTGTAGCGGGCGTCGTAGCTCGCCACGGACTGCTCGGTGAGCAGCAGGTGGTGCGGCGTGACCTCAGCGGTGACGGGGATGCCGCGGGCCTTGGCCCACCGGATGACGTCGACGGACCCGGCCGTCGAGACGTGACAGATGTGCAGGCGGGAACCGACGTGCTCGGCGAGGAGCACGTCCCGCGCGATGATCGACTCCTCGGCGACCGCGGGCCAGCCCGTGAGACCGAGCTCGCCGGAGAGGGCACCCTCGTTCATCTGTGCGCCCACCGTGAGCCGCGGCTCCTGCGCGTGCTGCGCGATGACGCCGTCGAAGGCCTTCACGTACTCCAGCGCGCGGCGCATGAGCAGCGGATCGGAGACGCAGAGGCCGTCGTCCGAGAAGACGCGGACCTTGGCGCGAGAGGATGCCATCGCACCGAGTTCGGCGAGCCGCTCCCCCGCGAGTCCGACCGTCACAGCGCCGATCGGCTGCACCGTGGCGTAGCCGGCGCGTTCACCGAGCGATTGCTCCTGCTCGACGACCCCGGCCGTGTCGGCGACCGGCGAGGTGTTGGCCATCGCGAACACCGCGGTGAACCCACCGGCCGCCGCGGCACGCGTCCCGGTGAGCACCGTCTCGCTCTGCTCGAAGCCGGGCTCGCGGAGATGCGTGTGGAGGTCGACGAGCCCGGGCAGGGCGAGCAGGCCGTCCGCATCGACCACGGTGGCACCTGCGGCGCTCAGGCCGGAGCCGAGCTCGGCGATCCGTCCCTCGCGCAGGACGAGGTCGGTGCGCGACCCGTCGGCGAGCGTCGCTCCGGTGATCAGCGTGACGTCAGGGTTCGATACGGGCTCAGACACGGGTGGATTCCTCTCGATCGCCGGACAGCAGCAGGTACAGCGCGGCCATCCGGACCGACACCCCGTTGGCGACCTGTTCGAGGACCGTGGAGCGGGGCGAGTCGGCTGCCCCGGACGAGATCTCCAGTCCGCGGTTCATCGGTCCGGGGTGCATGACAATGCTAGCCGGGTCGAGGCGCGCGAGCCGTTCGTCGTCGAGCCCCCAGCGCCTGGAATACTCCCGGCTGTTCGGGAAAAACGCGGCCTGCATGCGTTCGGACTGGATCCGGAGCATCATCAGGACGTCGGGACGCTGGGCGATGGCGTCGTCCAGGTCGTAGCGGACGGTCGCCGGCCAGGGGCCGAGGTCTACCGGGAGCAGCGTCGGCGGCGCGACGAGGGTGACCTCGGCGCCGAGGGTGTCCAGCAACCAGACGTTCGAGCGGGCGACCCGTGAGTGGAGGATGTCGCCGACGATCGTCACCGCGACGCCGTCGAGCGCCCGGCCGCGTGACCGGCCACCGTGGATGCGCTTGCGCATCGTGAACGCGTCGAGCAGGGCCTGTGTCGGGTGCTCGTGCGTGCCGTCCCCCGCGTTGAGGATGCCGGCGTCGATCCACCCGCTGTCGGCGAGCGTCTGCGGAGCCCCGGAGGCGGAGTGTCGGATCACGACGGCGTCGGCGTGCATGGCGGCGAGCGTCTGCGCGGTGTCCTTGAGGCTCTCGCCCTTCGAGACGCTCGACCCCTTGGCGCTGAAGGTGATCACGTCGGCCGACAACCGCTTCGCCGCAGCCTCGAAGGAGATCCTGGTGCGGGTCGAATCCTCGAAGAACAGGTTCACGACCGTCTTGCCGCGGAGCGTCGGAAGCTTCTTGACCTCGCGCGACTGCGTGTCGGCCATGTCCTCGGCGACGTCGAGGATCTCGATCGCCTCGTCGCGCGTCAGCGTCTTCGTCGACAGCAGGTGCCTCACTCGCCGCTCCCCTCGATCGTGACCGCGTCGACCCCGTCGAACTCGGTGAGCCTGACGTAGATGCGCTCCGCCTGCGAGGACGGCAGGTTCTTGCCCACGAAGTCGGGTCGGATCGGGAGTTCGCGGTGGCCGCGGTCGACGAGGGCGGCGAGCCGCACGACGCGCGGGCGGCCGAGGTCCGTGAGGGCGTCGAGGGCGGCGCGGATCGTGCGTCCCGAGTACAGGACGTCGTCGACGAGGACGACCGTGCGGCCGTCGATACCCTCCGGTGGGAGCGTCGTCGGCTGCGGTGCACGGGTCGGGTGCTTCGCCAGATCGTCGCGGTACATCGTGACGTCGAGGGCACCAGAGCGGATGGTGGCACCGGAGATGGCGGAGATCGAGGCGGCGATCCGCTTCGCGAGGATGACCCCGCGGGTGGGGATGCCGAGGATGACGAGGTCGTCCGCTCCGCGGTTGGACTCGAGGATCTCGTGGGAGATCCGAGTCAACGCCCGCGTGATGTCAGCTTCGTGCAGCACGGTACGTGCGCTCATCGCCGACTCCCTTCTCCGCCTCTCTGGACGGTCTTAAAGGTTGTCTTGGTCAACACCCGAGCCTAGCAGCCGGATCAGGCCTCGTAGAGCTCCAAGGGGAGACCGTCGGGATCGAAGAAGAACAGCATCTTCCGGGAGGTGTGCGGATCGATCCGGACGTCTTCGACGCGGACACCCAGCTCGACCAGACGGGCGTGGCCGGCGTCGACGTCGTCGACCGCGAACGCGAGGTGCCGCAGACCGAGCGCTTCCGGCCCTGACGCGCGCGCCGGCGGATCCGGGAAGGAGAACAGCTCGATGAGGTATTCGCCGTTCAGGGCGAGATCGCCCATCCAGGAGTCACGCTCCGCGCGGTACACCTCGGTGATCAGCTCGCAGCCGAGCACCGAGGTGTAGAAGCGCTTCGACCGCTCGTAGTCGCTCGCGATGATCGCGATGTGGTGCACGCGCTTCAGCGGGAGAGCCGTGCCGCTCTCATCGCCCATGGTCATCGCGGGTTGATCTGCGAGATCTTGCCGAGGAGCCCGTTGATGAACCCCGCCGAGTCGTCGGTCGACAGCGTCTTGGCCGCCTCGACCGCCTCGTCGATGGCGACGCCGTGCGGCACCTCGTCGTTGAACAGGATCTCCCAGATGGCGATCCGGAGGATGGCGCGGTCGACCGTCGGCATCCGCGCGAGGGTCCAGCCCTGGGCGTAGGTCTCGATCTGCTCGTCGATCTCCTCGGCGTGGTCGCCGACGCCGTCGACGATCTCACGGGCGTACAGCCAGGAGGCCTGGCGGTCGGGTTCGCTGACCGCACGTGCCGCCTCAGCCGAGAGGACCTCGGCGAGGGTCTGCTGACGGACGTCGGCCTGGTACAGGAGATCGAGGGCGCGCTTCCGCGCCTTGGTCCGAGCGCTCACTCGTTTACGCGACCGAGGTAGTCACCCGTGCGGGTGTCGACCTTGACCTTGGTGCCGGTCTCGAGGAACAGCGGGACCTGGATCTCGTAGCCGGTCTCGACGGTCGCCGGCTTCGTGCCACCGGTCGAGCGGTCGCCCTGGAGACCGGGCTCCGTGTAGGTGACCTCGAGGATGACCGACGCGGGGAGCTCGACGTACAGCGGGTTACCGTTGTTGAGGGCGACCGTGACGTCCTGGTTCTCCAGGAGGAAGTTCTTGGTGTCGCCGACGACGACGGCGGGGATCGTGATCTGGTCGTAGTCGCTCTTGTCCATGAACACGAAGGAGTCGCCGTCCGCGTACAGGTACGTGAAGTCACGGCGGTCGACGTTCTCGACGTCGATCTTCGTGCCCGCGTTGTACGTCTTGTCGACGACCTTGCCGGTCATGATGTTCTTCATCTTGGTGCGGACGAACGCGCCACCCTTGCCCGGCTTGACGTGCTGGAACTCGATCACCGTCCAGAGCTGCCCGTCGATGTTCAGGACGATGCCGTTCTTGATGTCAGCGGTAGAAGCCATGCGCGAGAATGTCCGTTCGTGGAAAGTGTGCGGCCGGATACGACCCAACGAACGAGTGTAACCGCTGGGAGGACCGCTGACCAACGCGGCCGTGGCGTTCCGGGTCGTGTCGGTCGTCAGGCGGCGCTGCGCCGCGCCACGAGGTCGAGGGCCAGACGGTAGGAGTCGAAACCGAATCCGGCGATCACCCCGGTCGCGACCGCCGAGATGACACTCGTGTGCCGGAAGGCCTCCCGGGCGTGCGGATTCGACAGGTGCACCTCGACGAGGATGAGACCCGCTTTGGTGACCATGGCCGCGGCATCCCGGAGGCCGTAGCTGTAATGCGTGAACGCCGCCGGATTCAGGATCACGGGTGTCCGTGCATCAACGGCCTCGTGGAGCCAGCCGATGAGTTCGCCCTCGTCGTCCGTCTGGCGCAGGTCGATCCGCGTGCCGGAGTGCGCCTCCCCCTCGAGCAGGGTGCGCAGCGCGTCGAGGTCGGCCGAGCCGTAGACGTCGGGTTCGCGGCTGCCGAGGCGTCCGAGGTTCGGTCCGTTGAGGACGAGCACGGTGGTCATGTTGTCGAGGGTATCCGTTCCGGACGAGCGCTCGGGGCGCGCGTGGGCGTCGATCAGGAGCCGATCTCCTGGTAGGCGGCGAACAGCAGCGAGGTCTCGGGACCCTGCAGGACCGTCGGCTTGGCCAGGTCGTCGAGCACGATGAACCGCAACATCGATCCACGGGTCTTCTTGTCGCGCTGCATGGTGGCGAGGAGGGTGTTCCAGCGACCGACGGGATAGGAGATCGGCAGGCTCAGCAGCTCCAGGACGCGGCGGTGGCGGTCGACGACCTCGTCCGACAACCGACCCGCGAGGCGGGACAGCTCCGCGACGTACATCATGCCGATCGCGACGGCGGCGCCGTGCCGCCACTGGTAGCGCTCGGCGTGCTCGATCGCATGACCCAGCGTGTGGCCGTAGTTCAGGATCTCGCGGAGTCCCTGCTCGGTGAAGTCCTCGCTGACGACATCGGCCTTCATCCGGATGGCCAGCTCGATGCACCGGCGGAAGGCCGGGGTCGTCGGATCCGTGGCCGCGTCGACGTCCGCCTCGATGAGGTCGAGGATCTCGGGATAACGGATGAACCCGGCCTTCGCGACCTCCGCGAAGCCGGCGAGGATCTCGTTCTTCGGCAGCGTGTCGAGGGTGTCGAGGTCCGCGACCACGGCTGCGGGTGCGTAGAACGCGCCGACGAGGTTCTTGCCCTCGGCCGTGTTGATGCCGGTCTTCCCGCCGACGGCCGCATCGACCATGCCGAGGACCGTCGTCGGGAGCTGCACGAGTCGCACGCCGCGCAGCCAGGTGGCCGCCACGAAGCCGGCGAGGTCGGTGACGGCGCCGCCTCCGAAGCCGATGACCGCGTCAGACCTCGTGAAATCGGCCTGGCCGAGCACGCCCCAACAGAACGCCGCGACCTCGACCCGCTTGCCGGCTTCGGCGTCGGGCACCTCGGCGAGGAGCACCTGGTACCGGTCGCTGAGCGACTCGCGCAGCTTCGAGGCCTTCTCCCCCAGTGTCGACGGGTGCACGACGAGGACGCGCTGCACGCCCGTGCCGAGCGCGTCGACGATCGTGTCCTCGAGCCCGCGGCCGATCGTGATCGAGTACGGTGCGGAGCCCGTGACGTCGATGACGGTCCGCTCGGACGAGGTGGTCGGTTCGGTGCTCATGCAGGCTCCTTCACCCAGGCGACGAGCTCGTCGACGATGCCTGAGATGGGTCGGTGCGAGGTGTCGAAGGTGACATCCGCGAGTCGTTCGTAGAGGGGGCGTCGGGCTTCGGCGATACGGGACCAGGCACCGGGATCGTCGCGCAGGAGCGGACGCTTGTCGAGGTTGGCCCGAGCCAGCACGGCCTGCTCGGTCACGGTCAGCAGCACGACCCGCGCATCGGTGAGTTCGTGCTGCGTGTGCTCGTCGAGCACTGCTCCGCCGCCGAGTGACACGATCGCCGGCTGTCCGAGTGCCGCCGCGACCGCCTCGCGCTCGAGGGCGCGGAAGCGGGCTTCACCATGCTGCTCGAAGATCCGCGCGATCGGACCGTGTTCGCCGGAGACGACGTGGTCGGTGTCGATGAACGGGAGCCCGAGGCGTTTCGCGAGCTGTTTGCCGACTCGGCTCTTCCCCGAGCCCATCGGCCCGATGAGGACGACCGGGAGCCGCAGCCCGTCGGCCTGGTCAGGCATCGGCGCCGGAGGCGTGGTCGCCTCGCGTGCGCAGGTTCGACGGGATCGCCGCGAGGTATCCGTCGAGGTTGCGCTTCGTCTCGGTGACCGAGTCGCCGCCGAACTTCTCCAGCACCGCCTCGGCGAGTACGAGGGCGACCATGGCCTCGGCCACGACGCCCGAGGCGGGCACCGCACAGACGTCGGACCGCTGGTGGTGGGCGGTCGCGGCCTCGCTCGTCGCGACGTCGACCGTCCGGAGCGACCGCGGGACCGTCGCGATGGGCTTCATGCCGGCGCGGACGCGGAGGACCGTGCCCGTCGTCATGCCGCCCTCGGTGCCACCGGCGCGATCGCTCTGACGGGCGATGCCGTCGGCCTCCTGGACCAGTTCGTCGTGCGCTGCCGAGCCACGGCGTGTCGTGGTGAGGAAGCCGTCGCCGACCTCGACGCCCTTGATGGCCTGGATGCCCATGAGCGCGGCGGCGAGCCGGGCGTCGAGTCGTCGATCCCAGTGGACGTACGAGCCGAGCCCCGGTGGGAGGCCGTAGGCCAGGACCTCGACGATGCCACCGAGGGTGTCGCCGTCCTTCTTGGCCGCGTCGACCTCGGCGACCATCCGCTCGGACGTGGCGGCGTCGAAGCAGCGCAGCGGATCGGCGTCGAGTGCGTCGACGTCGGACGGGAGCGGCAGCCGGGCGTCTTCCGGAACGCGGACGGGGCCGATCGACAGGGTGTGGCTGACGAGCGTGATCCCGAGCTCGGCGAGGAAGGATCGTGCGACGGCACCGAGGGCGACACGGGCGGCGGTCTCCCGTGCGCTCGCGCGCTCGAGGACGGGGCGGGCCTCGTCGAAACCGTACTTCTGCATGCCGGTGAGATCGGCGTGGCCGGGGCGGGGACGGGTGAGCGCCGCGCTGCGACCGCGGGACTTCTCGGAGACCTCGGTCGGCTCGGGGCTCATCACCTCTTCCCACTTCGGCCACTCGGTGTTGCCGACGCGGATCGCGACCGGGCTGCCCATCGAGAAGCCGTGACGGACGCCACCCGAGAGGTGCAGCTCGTCCGCCTCGAACTTCATGCGGGAGCCGCGGCCGTACCCGAGCTTGCGGCGGGCGAGGTCGGCACGGATGCCGTCCATGGACACGGGGACGCCGGACGGGAGTCCCTCGAGGACGGCGATGAGTTCCGGGCCGTGAGACTCTCCGGCAGTGAGCCAACGAAGCATGGGTCCTATCCTTCCACAGTGCTGGGACCCACCAGTGCGCGGCGGACTGGACGCCGGCCGATGGTGGCCCGTTCGGTCATCTCGGAGGATGAGATCCGTCGACCGGTGTCCCCGCCGCGTCCAGGTCGACGGCTGCGAGCATCGCGCTGAGGACCGCCGGTTCGTCGTCGAGCGGGACCGAGGGGTCGCCGTCCACGAAGATCCGCACCTGCAGCAGCGCCTGATGGACGAGCATCGACAACCCGCTGAGCACGGAACCTCCGGCCGCCGACCAGGCCGTCGCGAGGGCGCTCGGCCAGGGATCGTACGCGACGTCGAGCAGGAGCCCGCCGGGCGCGAGCGTCAGGACCGGACCCGGCTCGGTGAGCGCACCGCCAGGGAGCGTGCTGATGACGAGTGGTGCGTCAGGCATCCGACCGTCGATCGGTCCCGAACCGAATCGCAGCCCCAGGTGCTCGGCCAGCGTCTGGAGCGGCTGCGCCTGCGCCGGCGTGCGAAGTGCCACGTGCACCTCCTGGGCGCCGAGCTCTGCCACCGCCATGACCGCGGAGGACGCCGTCGCTCCCCCGCCGAGCACGACCGCGGCGGTGACGGTGTCGACACCCGCCGCACCGATCGCACGCACGATCCCGCCGACGTCGGTGTTGAATCCCTCCACCCGACGTGAGCCGTTCTCGGTGTACCCGATGCGAAGGGTGTTGACGGCTCCGGTCTCGTGAGCCGCACGGTCGGCGTGGTCGACGAGTTCGAGCGCTCGATGCTTCAACGGCATGGTCAGGGAGAGGCCGCGCCAGGCCGGCCCGAGGTCCGCGAGGAAGCCTTCGAGTCGCGCGGCGTCGAGTTCGTGCCGACCGTAGCTCCAGTCGAGGTCCAGCACCCGGTAGGCGGCTGCATGCAGCGCCGGTGACTTGGAGTGCTCGATGGGAGACCCGAGCACGGCGAGGTGCGATCGGTCGTCGCGCCCGTCAACCGCTTCCGTCCCACGCATGGTGTCCTGCACGGCCGCTACTGGTACTCGGGGTGTTCGTCCATCCAAGACAACCACTTGGCGACCGCCGCCTCGTGCTCCTCCTGGGTGGTGGAGAAGATGGTCTCGCCGGAATCGAGGTTCCAGGTGACGAAGTAGAGCCAGGGCCCGTCCGCCGGGTGCAACGCCGCGTCGATCGCCAGGTCCCCCGGGTTGGAGATCGGACGCACGACCATCCCCGGGTGGACGTAGGTGTTGTACGGGTTCGAGGCGTCCTCGCGCTCGGCGTCCGTGGTCGAGACGCGGTGCGTGTTCCCCGTGCCGTAGGCCACCGTCGCGTCGGACTGCAAGAGGCCGCTTTCCCACTGGGACGGGTCGAGACGGTTGAGGAAGACGCGCGAGACCTTGTAGTAGTCGTCGCGAAGGCCGGCCTCCTTCTGGATGAGCGAAGCGAGGACGATGGTCTTCCAGCGGTCCTCCGGCTTCACGCCGGCATCGTCGAGCGCCTGGAACGAGCGGTTCACGAGCGTCTGCAGGACCGCGTGCGCGTCGCCGCCGTCCGGGAGACTGTACGTGGCCGGGAAGAGGAAGCCCTCGAGGGAGGTCGCCTCGGCGGGCAGACCGAACGACGCGACGTCCGCGGCCGCGGCCTGCAGCTCCTCCAGCGGGATGCCGGTACCCTCGGCGATCGACGGCAGGGCGTCCTGCTCGGCCGTGCCCTCGGGGATCACGAAGGTGTCCTCCATGCGGTTCGCCTCGTCCGTCAACGCCGCGAGGGCGGAATCGGCACTCATCTTGAGCTTCAGCTTGTACGCGCCGGGGAAGAACTCCGGCTGGGTCGGCTGCGCGAGGAGGAGGTCGTAGAACGCGTCGAACGACTTCGTGACGCCGGCGTCGTGCAGGTTCGTCGCGATGTCCTCGCCGATGTCGCCCTCGTTGATCATCACGACGACCTCGCCGCTCCCGGCGCCCTCGAAGTCGTTGGGCTCCTCCCAACCGAGCACCTTCCGGATCTGCGGCTCGTAGCTCGTCCAGACGACCGCGGCACAGGCCACGAGACCGCCGACGACGACGATCGACACGATGAGGGCGATGAGTCCACGACGACCGCGGCGCCGCTTCGGTGGCTCGCCGCCCGCCAAAGCGCGGCGTCGGCCGCGGTGGATCGGCTGCGCGCCGGCGTCGTCGGCGGAGTCGTCCTCGAGGAGCAGGTCCTCGAACGCCGGGATGGTCGTCGTCCTGGCCGGCTTCGGCGACGGCTCTTCGGCGAGCGAACTGGCCTCGGACGACTCGGGATGGACCGGCACCGTGGTGGGTGCGCTCGGCTCGGGCGATTCAGGGATGGCCGGCGAGGCGTCGGACGGCTTGGACGGTAGCGGGCCGAGCGGGGTGGTCGGAACCGGTGCGGACGGGTCCGAGGGGGCTGCTTCCGACGCGGTGGCGCTCGGGGTCGCTTCGCCGGATGCCTGCGCGGTCTCACGGTCCGCAGCATCCGCGGGGTCGCCCTGGTCGGCCGGCGTCGATGCGGCGGCTGCTGCTTCGCGTCGCTGGCGGGCCTCCCGACGGGACATCGGTACCGGCTGCTCGGAGCCCGCGGCGTTCCGCTCGGACGTGAAGAGGTCCGCCAGCGGGTCGTCTTCTGGGCTGTTCTGAGGTGTCAGATTCGACACAGGCACGTCCTGTTCACGGGTCGACGGGGGTTCCGGGGGGACGCCCCGAACCGCGTTCGGCGTCGAGGGCGTACTGCAAGAGTATGACGGCCGCCACTTGATCGACAATCGAACGCGTCTGCTTCTGTCGTTTCCCAGCCGAGCGCAAGGCGCTGTGCGCGGTCACCGTCGTCAACCGCTCGTCGACCAGTCGGCCTGGGACACCCGTCAGCGCCACCAGCCTCGCCGCGAACTCCCTGGCGTCCTGCGTCGACGCGGTGTCCTTGCCGGACAACGCGATGGGGAGTCCGACGACCAGCTCGACGACGCCGAGGTCCGTCGCGATCGCCGCGATCGCCCTGATGTCGGCGTCGCCTCCGAGGTCGCGCTGCACCGTCTCCACCGGCGTGGCGAGCAGGCCGTCGGGGTCGCTCCGCGCGACCCCGACCCGCGCCTTCCCGACGTCGACGCCGAGGCGTACGCCCCGGCGGAACGTCTCCACGTCAGCCGATCTCACGGGCGACGGCCGCGAGCGCGTCGCCCAGCGCGGAGGCGTCGACGCCGCCACCCTGCGCCATATCGTCCTTGCCGCCACCGTTGCCACCGAGCACGCCGGCGGCGACCCGCACGAGCGCGCCCGCCTTGAGGCCCGCATCGCGAGCGCCCTGGTTGGTCGCCACGACGATGGCCGGCTTCCCGGCGACGACGGCGCCGAGCGCGACGACCGCCGGCGCGGCACCGAGGCGTTCCCGCAGCTGCGTGACCAGCGTGCGGACGTCGTTCGGCGAACCGAGCTCGCCGAGGTGCTCGGCCACGAGCGACACCGATCCGACCTGGTGCGCGGTCTGCACGAGCGCCGGGAGGCGTTCGCTCAAGCCGCGGGCTTCGAAGGCCGCGATCTTCTTCTCGGCGGCCTTGAGGCTCGCCACGAGCTCGGAGATGCGCTCGGGCAGCTGCTCCTTCGGGGTCTTCAAGCTGCCGGAGAGCTGGGAGACGAGCGCCCGCTCAGCCGTGAGGTCGCGGAAGGCCTCCAGCCCGACGAGGGACTCGACACGGCGGTTCGTCGAACCGACCGAGGACTCGCTGATCAAGCTGATGAGCCCGATCTCGGCGCTGGAGTCGACGTGCGTCCCCGCGCACAGTTCGCGAGACCAGGGGCCACCGATGTCGACGACCCGGACCGTCTCGCCGTACTTCTCACCGAAGAGCGCCATGGCACCGAGCGCCTTGGCGTCGTCCAACGCCATCTCGCGAGTGGACACCTGGAGGTTGTCGCGGATCGCGTTGTTCGAGATCTCCTCGATCTCCGTCTTCGTCGCCGGAGAGAGCGGCTGGTTCCAGGTGAAGTCGAGCCGCAGGTAGCCTGCCTTGTTCGACGAGCCGGACTGGTGTGCGCTGGAACCGAGGACCTGCCGGAGTGCGGCGTGGATGATGTGCGTCCCCGAGTGCGCCTGCTGGGCCCCCCGCCGGTAGCTCGCGTCGACGACCGTGGTCGCCGGGGCGTCGAGACCGACCTCGCCCTGGCTCACCTGCACCTTGTGCGCGATGAGGCCCTTGACCGGCTTCTGGACGTCGAGGACCTCGAGCTCGAACCCGGGACCGACGATCACGCCCTGGTCGGCCTCCTGACCGCCGGACTCGGCGTAGAGGGAGGTCTCCGCGAGGATCACCTCGGCGATGTCTCCGGCGACCGCACGCTGGACGGGGTGTCCGTCGACGATGATCCCGAGGATGCGGCTCTCCGTCTCGAGCTCGGTGTACCCGGTGAACACCGTCTCGCCCTTGGCGCGGATGTCGCTGTACACGGAGAGGTCGGCGAGGACGCTCTTCTTCGCCTTCGCATCGGCCTTCGCCCGCTGGCGCTGTGCCGTCATGAGGGAGTCGAACGCGCCGCGGTCGACGGAGAGGCCCGCCTCCTCCGCGATCTCGAGCGTCAGGTCGATGGGGAACCCGTAGGTGTCGTGCAGGAGGAAGGCCGAATCCCCGGCGAGTGCCTGCCGACCGGATTCCTTGGTCTTCTCGAGGGCGAGGTCGAGGATGGTCGTACCGCTGGCCAGCGTGCGGAGGAAGGTCTCCTCTTCGGCGTAGGCGCTCTGCGAGATCCGGCCGAAGTCGGTCTCCACCTCGGGGTAGGCCGCCTTCATGGCGTCGCGAGAGGCGGAGAAGAGCTCGGGGAAGGTGGCCGTGTCGACACCGAGGAGGCGCATGGCACGGACGGTCCGGCGCATCAGACGACGCAGGATGTACCCACGGCCCTCGTTCGACGGGGTGATCCCGTCGCTCATGAGCATGAGTGAGGACCGCACGTGGTCGGCGATGACGCGCATGCGGACGTCGTCGTCGTGATCCGCGCCGTACCGACGGCCGCTCAACTCCGCCGCGCGGTCGAGCACGGGCCGAACCTGGTCGATCTCGTACATGTTCTCGACGCCCTGCTTGAGGAAGGCGACGCGCTCGAGACCCATCCCGGTGTCGATGTTCTTCTTCGGGAGCTCACCGACGATGTCGAAGTCGACCTTGCCGCGCACGTTCTCGATCAGGTACTGCATGAAGACGAGGTTCCAGATCTCGACGTAGCGGTCGTCGTCCGTCGCGGGACCGCCGTCGATGCCGTACTTCGGGCCTCGGTCGAAGAAGATCTCCGAGCAGGGCCCGGCGGGACCGGGCTGGCCGGTCGACCAGTAGTTGGTGTCCTTGTCGAGACGCTGGATCCGGTGCTCCGGCAGGCCGGCGACCCGCTTCCACAGGTCGATCGCCTCGTCGTCGTCCTTGTAGACGGTGACCCAGAGGTCCTTCTCGTCGAAGGCGAGGCCGCCGCTCGACTCACTGCCGGTCAGGAGTTCCCAGGCGTAGGTGATCGCCCCCTCCTTGAAATAGTCGCCGAAGGAGAAGTTCCCGTTCATCTGGAAGAAGGTGCCGTGACGCGGGGTCTTGCCGACCTCTTCGATGTCATTGGTCCTGATGCACTTCTGGACGCTCGTCGCACGATCGAACGGGGCGGGGACGACCCCGGTGAGGTACGGCACGAAGGGCACCATGCCAGCGACCGTGAAGAGCAACGACGGGTCGTCGCTGACGAGGGAGGCGGAGGGGACGACGGTGTGCCCCCGATCGCCGAAGAAAGTGAGCCAGCGGGAGCGGATGTCAGCGGTGTCCATGGTGTCCGTACGTCAGGGGGTGTGCGTGTCGATGTTCGTGTAGCGGCGGCGCCCGGGTGGGCGGCCCGTCACGGCTTGGTGAGGCCTTCGGCGGCGTCCTCGACGCGGGAGACGACGGTCTCCGCCGAGTCGCGCAACTGCGCCTCGCGCTCCTTGTAGGCGTCGCCGACGGTGTCGGTGAACTCCCTGATGCGGGAGTCGAGCTCGGAGAAGAACCGCTTGCCGGACTGTGTCTTGTTGATCTCATGGGCGACGACGAAGCCGGCGCCGATACCGACGATCAGCCAGAACACGTTCTTCATGGGGACTCCTCATCTGCGGTGCGATCGCCCGGGTGTGCTCGGGCGTGCCAAGCAACCATCGTAGTCGAGCCCTGGAACCGGATGGCGTCGGTGAACGACGAAGAGGCACCGGCCGGAGCCGATGCCTCTTCGTGGTTCGCCCGGGACCGGGCAGCAGTCCTAGCGGGCTGCGTAGTACTCGACGACGAGCTGGACCTCGCAGGTCACGGGGATCTCGGCGCGCTTGGGGCGACGCTCGAGCCGTGCCTGGAGCTTGTCGAGCTCGACCGAGAGGTACGACGGCACCTTCGGAAGGACGTCGACGTGGCCGCCGGCTGCAGCGACCTGGAAGGGCTCGGTGCCCTCGGAGCGCGGCTTGACGTGGATGAGCTGACCCGGCTTCACACGGAACGACGGGCGGTCGACGAGCTGGCCGTCGACCATGATGTGACGGTGCACGACCATCTGGCGGGCCTGGGCCGTGGTGCGGGCGAAACCGGCGCGGAGGACGAGCGCGTCGAGACGCGTCTCGAGGATCTCGACGAGGTTCTCACCGGTCAGGCCCTGCGTGCGACGCGCCTCCTGGAAGGCGATCTTGAGCTGGGCCTCGCGGATGCCGTACTGGGCGCGCAGACGCTGCTTCTCGCGCAGACGGACCGCGTAGTCGCTGTCGGC
The DNA here is from genome assembly GCF_030209505.1 of Plantibacter sp. LMC-P-059a. Classification (NCBI taxonomy): domain Bacteria; kingdom Bacillati; phylum Actinomycetota; class Actinomycetes; order Micrococcales; family Microbacteriaceae; genus Plantibacter; species Plantibacter sp. LMC-P-059a. The sequence goes on from NZ_JARVRZ010000007.1 coordinate 211,266, forward strand.
CTTGCGCTTGGTGCGGCCGTGCTCACCGGGAGCGTAGGGACGCTTCTCGAGGTACTTGGCAGCCTTCGGGGTGAGGGCGATGCCGAGGGCCCGCGAGAGGCGGGTCTTGCTGCGGGTACGTGACTTGGTAGACACGGTTTCCTTTCAATGAAGTCTCGAACGATGAATGACCGACGCGAGAACGCGCCGGTGATCCGGAATCACACCGGACAAAGTCAGAGGGGTCCGCCGGGGCTGTTCGGCTACAGAACACGCCCGTCGAACACGGTGATCGAGCAGCCGCGCAGTCACACCGGTTCTAGGCGGATCAATACTAGCACGAGGTGCCCTCTGGACACGGACGGCGACGCGGGTGGCTCACTCGCCTCGGACGATCTTGCGGAGCTTGTCCAACCGCGCCGAGATGTCGCGCTCGTGACCGTGGTCGGTGGGCTCGTAGTAGCGCACCTCGGTGAGCTCGTCGGGGAGGTACTGCTGGGCGACGACACCGATCGGGTGGTCGTGCGGGTAGCGGTAGCCCTTGCCGTGTCCGAGACGCTTGGCGCCCGCGTAGTGGGCGTCACGCATGGGCTTGGGCACGCGACCGAACGCTCCGGCGCGGACGTCGGCGATGGCCCGGTCGATCGCGACGTACGCCGCGTTCGACTTCGCCGCCGTGGCCAGGTACACCACGGCTTCGGCGAGCGGGATCCTGCCTTCCGGCATGCCGATGAACTGGACGGCGTCGGCCGCCGCGACCGCGATCGGCAGCGCCTGCGGGTCGGCGATGCCGATGTCCTCGGCCGCCGAGATGATGATCCGGCGGGCGATGAAGCGCGGGTCCTCCCCGGCCTCGATCATGCGAGCCAGGTAATGCAGCGCGGCGTCGACGTCCGAACCCCTGATGCTCTTGATGAACGCGCTGATGACGTCGTAGTGCTCGTCGCCGTTCCGGTCGTATCGCAGCAGGGCGCGGTCGACCGCCTGGGACACGAGTTCGTCGGTGATGACGGGACCGCGTGGTGCTGCGTCACCTGCATCCGAAGCCTTCTCGTCGTCGTCTTCGTCTTCATCGTCGCCGACGTCCAGGAGACCCACGTCGTCGAGGTCGAGCTCGTCGGGGTCGATCGCGGCACCGAGGTCGGAGTCGGCGGCGATGGCCGCCGCCTCCAACGCGGTGAGCGCTCGGCGGGCGTCGCCGGAGGAGAGCTGGATGATCGCGGCCCGTGCTTCAGGGGTGACCGTGAAGCGACCGGCGAGGCCACGTGGATCGGTGACGGCGCGATCGATGAGGATGCCCAGGTCGTCGTCGCTGAGCTGCTCGAGCGTGAGTAGGAGCGAACGGGACAGCAGTGGGGAGATGACCGAGAACGACGGGTTCTCGGTCGTGGCGGCCACGAGGATGACCCAGCCGTTCTCCACTCCCGGGAGCAGGGCGTCCTGTTGCGCCTTGGTGAAGCGGTGGATCTCGTCGAGGAAGAGGACGGTCGAACTGCCGTAGAGGTCGCGGCTCGACATCGCCTCCTCCATGACCTGACGGACGTCCTTCACGCCGGCGGTCACCGCTGAGAGCTCGACGAAGCGTCGGCCGGAGCTGTGGGCGATCGCCTGCGCCAGGGTCGTCTTGCCGGTGCCCGGCGGGCCCCAGAGGATGACCGACACGGCCGCCTGCGTCCCCTCGCGGTCGCTCGCCAGACGGACGAGCGGTGAACCGGGGCGCAGCAGATGCTGTTGACCGGCGACCTCCTCGAGGCTGCGAGGGCGCATGCGCACGGCGAGTGGGACCGGTGCGCCGGCGATGCCGGGTCCTCGACTGAACATTCCTCCAGGCTAGCCGCAGCCTCGGACACGGTTCCACGAAGCGTCGTTTGGTCCGCGCGGAGCGGTCCCCGTAAGGTTCTCCTGGGCAGCCCGCCGCAGGCGGGACGCCAGACGACAGCGCGATGCCGCCGCTCACCGCGACGGCACCTGGAGGGAACGACGTGGCAACGAGCAAGGGTCCGGACAAAGAGGCACGCGCAGCACGCGCACGGCTGCGTGCCTACAACGCCCGTCGCACCGTGCACGAGCACCGCTCGAAGCGGCGCGTGCGGGACAACGTCATCGCGGCTGCGGCGCTCGTCCTCGTGCTGGCCGGCGCCACCGCCGCACAGGTCTTCTTCTTCGCCGGTGGCCCGGGGGCTCCGGTGGCTACGCCGACCGCGTCCGCCGAGGCGGGAGCGTGCGGCGTGACCGGCGCGACCGACGGAGCGAACACCGGAACGGTGCCCGCGACTACGGTCGCCGAGGATCGGGACTGGACCGGCGAGATGACGATCAACGACGTCGTCATGAACCTCACCCTCGACGGTGCCTGCGCACCGCAGGGCGTGTCGTCCTTCATCTCCCTCGCGCAGTCCGGCTTCTACGACGGGGTGACCTGCCACCGCCTCACGACGAGCGGGATCTTCGTCCTCCAGTGCGGCGACCCGGACGGCACCGGCACCGGTGGACCCGGGTACAGCTACGGCCCGGTCGAGAACGCCCCGACGGACGACGTCTACCCGGCCGGCACCATCGCGATGGCCCGGCAGGGCGGGAACGGGTACAGCAACGGCTCGCAGTTCTTCCTCGTCTACCAGGACTCGACCATTCCGTCGGACGCCGCAGGCGGGTACACCGTCCTCGGGCAGATCACGAGCGGTCTGGACCAGCTCGTCTCCGGCGTCGTGTCCGGTGGTGTCGCTGACGGCAGCGGCGACGGCAAGCCCGCGGTGCCGGCCACGATCACCTCGGTGACGGTGCAGTAGCCGGTGCAGTAACCTGCACCAGACGGAACCGACCGGCGCAAGCGGTCTCCCCGAGCTCGGCTCGGGGTAATAGGCTTGTGGATCGATCACGATCGCCATCAACGGCGGTCAACACACAGCAAGGGTGATGCGCGTGACCAGTCCAGAGATCGAACCGTGGGGCCGTGTCGACGACGACGGTACCGTCTACGTCCGTGAGGCGGACGGCGAGCGAGTGGTCGGCCAGTATCCTGACGGTTCCAAGGAGGAGGCGCTCGCCTACTTCGAACGGAAGTTCACCGATCTCGCCGGGCAGGTGACGCTGCTCGAACAGCGCGCCAAGCGCGGTGCCCCGGCAGCCGACGTCGCGAAGGCGGTCAAGTCGATCACCAAGCAGGTGGAATCGGCCAACGCGGTCGGCAACCTGCAGGCCCTCCTGACCCGCCTCGCTGCCCTCGACGGCACGGTGACCGAGCTCACCGAGGCCCAGAGCCAGGAGAGCAAGGCGGCGCTCGACGAGGCGGTCCGAGCTCGCCTCGCCATCGTCGAGGAGGCCGAACAGCTCGCGCAGCAGGATCCCGCGCGGGTGCAGTGGAAGCAGACCTCCAGCCGACTCGACGAACTGTTCGCGGAGTGGCAGCGCCAGCAGCACGACGGCCCACGGCTCCCGAAGAACGACGCGAACGACCTGTGGAAGCGGTTCAGGACCGCCCGCGCGGCGATCGAGCAGCACCGACGTGCGTTCTACACCGAGCTCGACTCGGTGCACAAGGAGGCCCGCGCGATCAAGCAGAAGCTGGTCGAGCGCGCCGAGGAACTCATCGCGAAGGGTGCTGACGGCATCCCGGCCTACCGCAGTCTGCTCGACGAGTGGAAGCAGTCCCCCCGTGCCGGGAAGCGTCAGGACGACGCGCTCTGGGCCAAGTTCAAGGCCGCCGGCGACGCGATCTACGGTGCCAAGGCCGAGATCGACGCACGCGACAACGAGGAGTTCCAGGGCAACCTCGATCTGAAGCTCGCGCTGCTCGCCGAAGCCGAACCGATCCTGTCGAACACGAACCGCGATTCCGCCCGTAAGGCGCTCACCGACATCCAGCGTCGTTGGGACGAGATCGGCAAGGTCCCTCGCGAGCAGGTGCGGGTCGTCGAAGACCGACTCCGCAAGGTCGAGTCGCACGTGAAGCAGCTCGAGGACGAGCACTGGAAGCGGAACAACCCGGAGACGAAGGCGCGCACCGAGGGGCTCGCGAGCCAGCTCGCCGATGCCATCGCCAAGCTCGAGGACGAGGTGGAGGCTGCTCGTGCCTCCGGCGACGCGGACCGGCTCACGGCGGCCATCGAAGCCCTCGACGCACGGAAGGCATGGCTCGGCGCGATCCGCTGAGCGAACACGCTCCACGCGCCGCCCGCCGGCCGCGTTCTCCACAGATGCATCCCACGATCCTCCTGCAGGAGCACTCCTGCAGGAGGATCGTCGTATGTCCACGGCACTTCCCACGCGCTCCCCCGGCCGAACCCCCACCAGTTCGACGAAGGGGGTGCGCTCCGGTCGCCTGGCGGTCTACCTGCAGCCGCCGGAGCTCTCGGTCGCCGAGTTCGCCGCCGCCCGCTTGGACGGCGAGGTCTTCGCCTTCGAAGACGGCTACTGCAGTGTCGACGAACCGGACACGGTCCGGCTGCGTGCCGCGGTCCTGACACGGTTGTCGGGTCTGGACGGTGCGACCATCGCCGAGACGAGTGCTGCCTGGCTCCATGGTGCGGCCCTGGTCGCACCCCGCGTCCACACCGGGTTCGTGACGCCGGATCGCCGGAGTCGACGGGTGGCCCGGGTACAGCTCCGCCAGGTGTCCTTGCGACCGGACGACAGCGAGCCGTGCGGCCCGCTGCGGGTCACGACTCCCACCCGCACGGTGGCCGACCTGGCTCGGCGGACCGGCGCGGACGCCGAACCGGCATTGGCCACGATCCGCAACTACTTCCTGCTGGGTCTGACCAGCCCTGAGGAGGTCGTCGCCTGGGTCCGCTCGGTCCCGCGGGTCCTCGGTGGCTCGCGGATCCTCCGCGTCGTGTCGGGCGCGACCGAGGTGATGCTCCCCGGTCTCGAACCGAGCGCCGGAGAACTCGCCTCGTGGTCGCTCCCGCTCAGCCGCCGTTGACGCGGTAGACGTCGTAGACGGTGTCGATGCGCCGGACGGCGTTGAGGACGCGGTCGAGGTGGGTGGTGTCACCCATCTCGAACACGAAACGACTGATCGCCAGACGGTCGCTCGAGGTGTTGACCGTCGCGGAGAGGATGTTCACGTGGTACTCGGACAGCACCCGGGTGACGTCCGACAGCAGGCCGGCGCGGTCCAAGGCCTCGACCTGGATCTGCACGAGGAACACGCTCTTCGACGACGGCGCCCACTCGACGTCGATCATGCGCTCCGGCTCTTGCAGGAGGCTCTGCACGTTGTGACAGTCGCCCCGATGGACGGAGACGCCGGACCCCCGGGTGACGAACCCGACGATTTCGTCCCCCGGCACCGGAGTGCAGCACTTGGCGAGCTTGACGAGGATGTCGGGGGCACCGAGCACCAGGACGCCGGAGTCGCTGTTCTGCAGCCGCTCTCGTCGGCTGCCGCGGACCGGCACGGTGTACTCCGCGTGCTCGCTGTCCGCGTCCTTCTGCAGCAGCGCGACGACCTTCTCGAGCACCGACTGTGTCGACACGTGGCCCTCGCCGACGGCGGCGTAGAGCGCGGTGACGTCCTCGTAGCGCAACTGCGCCGCGACCTCCGCGAAGGAGTCCTGGTTCATGAGCTTCTGCAGGGGCAGGTTCTGCTTCCGCATGGCGCGCGCGATGGCGTCACGACCCTGTTCGATCGCCTCGTCCCGGCGTTCCTTCGTGAACCACTGACGGATCTTGTTGCGCGCCCTGGGGCTCTTGACGAAGTTCAACCAGTCCTGGCTCGGACCGGAGTCGGGGTTCTTGGAGGTGAACACCTCGACGACGTCACCCGTGTTCAACGAGCTCTCGAGCGGCACGAGGCGACCGTTGACCCGGGCACCCATCGTGCGGTGGCCGACTTCCGTATGGACCGCGTACGCGAAGTCGACCGGGGTGGCGCCGGCGGGCAGCCCGACGACGCGGCCCTTCGGGGTGAAGACGTAGACCTCTTTCGCGCCGATCTCGAAGCGCAACGAGTCGAGGAACTCCCCCGGGTCGGCGGTCTCGGCCTGCCAGTCCGAGATGTGCGCGAGCCAGGCCATCGAGTTGTCCGGTTCAGCGGAGGTGGCGGTCTTCCCGCTGTTCATCCGCTCCTTGTACTTCCAGTGCGCCGCGACACCGAACTCGGCACGCTGGTGCATCTCGTTCGTCCGGATCTGGATCTCCACCGGCTTGCCACCGGGGCCGACGACGGTGGTGTGCAGCGACTGGTACAGGTTGAACTTCGGCGTCGCGATGTAGTCCTTGAAGCGACCGGGGACGGGCGTCCAGCGCGCGTGGATCGAGCCGAGGACCGCGTAACAGTCGCGCAGCGAGTTGACGAGCACCCGGATGCCGACGAGGTCGTAGATGTCGTCGAACTCGCGGCCCCGGACCACCATCTTCTGGTAGATCGAGTAGTACTGCTTGGGTCGACCGGCCACCTTGCCGCGGATCTTCTGTGCCTTGAGGTCTTCGTTCACCGCGTCGATGACGTGCTGCACGTACTCCTCGCGCTGCGGCGTCCGCTGCTTCACGAGGGACTCGATCTCGGCGTACAGCTTGGGGTACAGCACGGCGAACGAGAGGTCCTCGAGCTCCCACTTGATCGCCTGGATACCGAGCCGGTGGGCGAGCGGCGCGTAGATCTCGAGCGTCTCGGTGGCCTTCTTCGCAGCCTTCTCGGCCGGGACGAAGCCCCAGGTGCGCGCATTGTGCAGACGGTCCGCGAGCTTGATGATCAGGACCCGGATGTCCTTCGACATCGCGACGATCATCTTCCGGACCGTCTCGGCCTGCGCGCTGTCGCCGTACTTGACCTTGTCGAGCTTCGTCACCCCGTCGACGAGCATCGCGACCTCGTCGCCGAAGTCCGCGTGCAACTGGTCGAGCGAGTACTCGGTGTCTTCGACCGTGTCGTGCAGGAGTGCGGCGACGATGGTCTTCGGGCCGATACCGAGATCGGCCAGGATCTGGGAGACGGCGACCGGGTGGGTGATGTACGGCTCGCCACTCTGTCGCTTCTGCCCCGAGTGGGCCCGCTCAGCGACCGTGTACGCGCGCTCGATGAGCGCGAGGTCCGCCTTCGGGTGGTGCTGACGCACCGTCCGCATCAGCGTGTCGACGGCTCCCGCAGGCTGCGCCTTCGAGAAGATCCGAGGGACGAGACGGCGCAGGGAGGCCGTCGAGGAAGTCGTGGTGTCCGCCATCTCAGGCCTCCCTGCGTCCGTGCACGCGGTTGTTCGTCGCTCTCAGGTCAACGCGCCAGCGGCGCGTCGGCTTCCGTGCGTTCGCCGTCGGCGGCATCCGATCCCTGGGCCCGCTCGCGCGCCTGCAGCACGCGCTTGTCGTGCTTGGCGATGCGAGGCTCGTTGTGCCGGAAGTTCGCGTAGAGCGGCGCGGCGACGAAGATCGTCGAGTACGTGCCCACCAGGATACCGACGAGCAGGGCGAGGGAGATGTCGCGCAGGGTGTCCGCTCCGAGCACGAAGGCACCGAAGAAGAGGATTGCGGCGACCGGAAGGGCAGCCACGACACCCGTGTTGATCGAGCGGACGAGGGTCTGGTTCACCGCGAGGTTCACCGACTCCCCGAACGTGCGCGCAGCGCCATCGGCGTCGAGCGTCGTGTTCTCACGGATCTTGTCGAACACCACCACGGTGTCGTAGAGCGAGAAGCCGAGGATGGTGAGGAACCCGATCATCGCCGCCGGGGTGATCTCCCACCCGGTCGCGGCATACACACCCGCGGTGATCACGAGGTCGTGCATGAGGGACAGCAGTGCAGCCGCCGACATCTTCCAGGTGCGGAAGTACAGCGCCATGAGGATCGCCGCGAGCACCAGGAAGACGATCAGTCCGACGATCGCCTGCTTGGAGACGTCTTGGCCCCAGGAAGGACCGATGAACGAGCTGGTGATGTCGGACTGCTCGACCCCGTAGGCGTCGGCCAGTGCCGCAGCCACCTGCTGGGTCACCTTGTCGTTCTCGAGCTGGTCGGTCTGGACGCGGACGGCGTCTCCACCCACGACGGTCACGTGGGTCGTCGCGCCGGCGACGACGGAGGAGACCGCGTCTTCCGCGAGGGTCTGATCGGTGCTCTTGACGTCCGCGATCTGGAACTGCGACCCACCGCGGAACTCGATGCCGAAGTTGAAGCCGCCCTTGACGACGGGGATCAGGATGGAGGCGACGACCGCGATGATGGCGATCGTGTACCAGATCTTGCGCTTACCGACGAAGTCGTAGGAGCGCTTGCCGGTGTAGAGCTCGTTTCCGAACCGTGCGAACGCACCCATCAGGAGTCCTTCCCATCGGTCGGCAGATCGTCTGATCTGGTCTCTGAACCGCCGCCGACGAGCGCGGCCTGCTTCCGCTCGGCGATCGTCTGCCGCTTCGCCGCCTCACGGCTGCTGGATGCCGACTTGGCGCCGGGGACGCCAGCGGGCTTGCGGAACTCGGCACGGCCGCGGTAGATCGCCCCGAGCGCGGACGGGTCGAGGCCCGTGAACGGCTTGCCGCTGTTGAACAGCTTCGTCTGCCCGAGGAGCTGCATCATCGGGTGCGTGAAGAGCAGCACGACGATGACGTCGATGATGGTCGTCACGCCGAGGGTCAATGCGAACCCACGGACGTTGCCGATGGCGAGGACGTAGAGCACGACCGCCGACAGGAGGTTGACGCCCTTCGCCGCATAGATGGTGCGCTTCGCACGCTTCCATCCGGCCTCGACGGCGGACTCCAGCCCGCGTCCGTCGCGGAGCTCGTCCTTGATGCGCTCGAAGTAGACGATGAACGAGTCGGCCGTGAACCCGATGGCCACGATCAACCCCGCTATGCCGGCGAGCGACAGTCGGAAGCCCTGTCGCCAGGACATCAGCAGGATCACGATGTACGTCAGGACCGCGGCGGCGACGAGCGAGGCGATCGTGACGGTACCCAGCAACCGGTATTGGAACAGGGTGTAGATCACGACGAGGATGAGTCCGATGAGCCCGGCGATCAATCCGCTCTCGAGCTGCGTGGACCCGAGGGTCGCCGAGATGGTGTCCTGGCTCTGGACCACGAAGCTGATGGGCAACGCGCCGAACTTGAGCTGGTCGGCGAGGGTCTTCGCGGACTCCTCGGTGAACGACCCGCTGATCTCCGGCTTGCCGTCGGAGATGACCGCGAGGGACTGCGGTGCGGAGATGACGTTGCCGTCGAGCACGATCGCGAACTGGTTCTGTGGGCTCTGCAGCGCGGTGAGTCGACCGGTGACGTCGGCGAAGAGCTTCGTGCCCTGCTCGTTGAAGACGGGGTAGACGGCCCACTCGCCGGTGCTGGCGCCGTTCTGCGTGGTCTTGATGCCGGCGCTCGCGTCCGAGAGGTCCTGACCGGACACCTCGACGGGACCGAGGACGTACTTGAACGTGCCGTCGACGTCGCAGGTGACGAGCGGTTCCGCTGCAGGTGCTGCCGTGGCGTCGAGCGAATCGGCCTCGGCGGCGCAGTCATACGCCTGGAACTGGGCGTACAGCGCCGGCGTGACCTGGGAGAGGTCGCTCGCGTCGGTGGGGGCGGCCGTCGGGGTGCTCTCGAGACCGGGGTCGGGTGTCGGGTACGGCGTCGAAGCGCCGTCCTCTCCGATGAAGGTGTTCGACGGCTGGCCGGGCGTCAACTGCTGCGACGTCAGGACCGGCCGGAACTCGAGCTTCGCCGAGGACTGGATGCGCTGCAGCGTCGCCTCGTCGGGCGTGCCGGGGATGGCGACGACGACGTTCTGGCCCTGCGTGGTGATCTCGGCTTCGGAGACACCGGACGCGTCCACACGCTGCCGGATGATGGCCACCGCCTGGTTGAGCTGCTCGTTCGAGACCGTCTGGCCGGACTCGAGCTTCGGCGCCAGGATGATCTGCGTGCCACCCTCGAGGTCCAGGGCCAGCTTGGGCGCCCAGGAACTGTTCCCCCAGAGGACTCCGGCCGCGTTGATCGCGAACAAACCGATGAGGATTACGCCAAGCCACGTGAGCGAACGCCACGCCTTCTTGACCGGAGTCGACTTTGCCAAACTCGGAACTCAGCTTTCTCTGCGAGCAGACGCACGACGGCGCCTGCCCGGGAAGGGATTGGGACTAGTCGTCGCTCTTCTGGGGCTTCGAGGAGTCCTCGACGCGCTGACCGTACTCGGCCTTGGTCTCGATGCCTGCGGCGTCGTCCGGGATCGACTCGACGACGGGAGCGTCCTCGACGGTCTCGGAGACGGCCGAGGGAACGACGGCACCGGCGTAGCGCGGGTCGATCGTGACGATGACCCCGGGAGCGATCTCGACGTCGGCCTTCCGGGCGTCGCGGTCCATGGAGATGAGCGTGCCGTACACGCCGAAGCCGGTGAGCACCTCTGCACCCGGGAGGAGCTTCTGCTCCGTCTCCGCGGCCTGCTTCTTCCGCTTGTTGTTGCTCACCATCATGAACACGATCATGACGCCGGCGAGGCCGAACAGGACGAGGGTCATTGCATCCACGATGGGAACCTTCCAGAGGAGATTGAGGGCGGGAGACGTTGGGAACGCACCGCCAAAGGGAAATTATAGGCCATCGAGGGTGGCGCCGGGCTGGGAAGGTGTTCTGCCGAAGTGGCGCCAGGCCGACGGCGTCGCCACACGGCCCCGCGGTGTCCGCGTGATGAGGCCGATCCGGACGAGGAACGGCTCCACGACGGACTCGATCGTCTCGGGTTCCTCACCCACGGAGACCGCCAGGGTGCTGAGGCCGACCGGGCCCCCGGCGAAACGATCCAACATGCCCTCCATCACCGAGCGGTCGAGACGGTCGAGGCCGAGGGCGTCGACGTCGTAGAGCTCGAGGGCTGCCCGGACCGTGTCGAGGTCGGCACGGCCGCCATGCACGAGCGCGTAGTCGCGGACCCGACGCAACAGCCGGTTCGCTATCCGAGGGGTTCCCCGACACCGACCGGCGATCTCTTCGACCGCGCGGGCATCGATGTCGAGACCGAGCATGTCCGCCGTCCGGTGGAGCACCTGCTGGAGTTCCGGCTCGTCGTAGAACTCGAGGTGCGCGGTGAACCCGAAGCGGTCACGCAGCGGGTTCGGCAGGAGTCCGGACCTCGTGGTGGCGCCGACGAGCGTGAACGGAGCGAGCTCCAGCGGGATGCTCGTCGCACCGGCACCCTTGCCGACCATGATGTCGATGCGGAAGTCCTCCATCGCGAGGTAGAGCATCTCCTCCGCCGGCCGGGCCATGCGGTGGATCTCGTCGATGAACAGGACCTCGCCCGGCGTCAGGGAGGACAGGACGGCGGCAAGGTCTCCGGCGTGCTGGATCGCCGGGCCGCTCGTCAGTCGGAGCGGCTTGCCCGTCTCGTGCGCGACGATCATGGCGAGCGTCGTCTTGCCGAGACCGGGCGGACCCGCGAGGAGGATGTGGTCCGGCGTGCGGTTCTGCATCCCGGCGGCGGTGATGAGCAGCTGCAGTTGCCCGCGGGCCTTGGACTGCCCGACGAACTCGGAGAGCGATCGCGGACGCAGTGCGCCTTCGAACGCCAGTTCCGCGTCGGACTCGGATGCCGGGTTGGTGAGGTCTTCGGGGGTGTCCGTCACGAGGTGCGGCCTCCGGCATGCGCCGGACCGAGTCTCCCGAGGGCCAGACGGATGAGGGACGGGACCGCGGAGAGATCGGCGGCGCTCGCCTCGGCAGAGGCCTCGACGACCGCCTGGGTCGCGGTCTTCTCAGGCCACCCCAGGCCGATGAGGGCCGTCACGACCTGATCGGCGACCGCGGCGGCGTTGACCGTGGTGGCCGGAGCCTCCGGGGCCGTGCGGGTGACGCGCAGCTTGCCGGCGAGCGAGAGGGTGATGAGTTTGGCGGTCTTCGGGCCGATGCCGGAGACCTTCCGGAACGGCGCGTCGTCATCGGCGGCGATGGCGGTCGCGATCTGCTCCGGAGTGAGGGCCTCGAGCACACCGAGCGCAGACTTCGGGCCGACGCCGGTGACGCTGACGAGGAGTTCGAAGACCGACAACTCCTCGGCGGACCGGAAGCCGAACAGGGACAGCGAGTCCTCGCGGACGATGAGGGTGGTGGAGAGCAGGGCCTCGGAGCCGACGCGCAACGACAGCGCGTGCGCCGGGGTCACCTGGACCGCGAAGCCGACCCCGCCGACCTCGACCACCACGAGGTTGCCGACCGCGCTCAGAACGGTGCCACGGAGGGAGGAGATCATGCTTCCAGCCTAGGGCTCTGGGCGGCGCGGGCTCGGACCGCCGCCTCGCGTGGACCCCCGCCCCGCTCCGCAGCAGCCCAGGCGAGCTGCGCCGGGGTGAGCGCGGCGCTCCCCCGCGGTGATGCACCGGCCGGCGCCGCGGCGGTCGATACGACCGGTCTCCAGGCGTGGCAGATGGCGAGTGCCAGGGCGTCGGCGGCGTCGGCCGGTTTGGGCAGCTCGTCGAGACCCAGGATCCGCGCGACCATCGTCTGCACCTGGAGTTTGTCGGCGCGTCCGTACCCGGTCACGGCGGCTTTGACCTCGCTCGGGGTGTGCAGTCCGACGGGAATCCCGTTCGCGGCCGCGGCGTGCAGCGCCAGGCCGCTCGCCTGGGCCGTGCCCATGACGGTCCGGACGTTGTGCTGCGCGAACACCCGTTCGACGGCCATGGCGGTCGGCGACGTGCGTTCGATCGCCTCGGCGATGCCCTGAGCGATCAGCAGCAGCCGTTGTTCGAGAGGCGCGTGCGCGTCGGTGCGGATGACGCCGTACTCCACCATCGTGGCCTTCCGTCCCGGCATGACGTCCACGACGCCCACCCCGCATCGGGTCAGGCCGGGATCGATGCCGAGGACACGCAGAGTCATGCTCCGACCCTAAGCGAGCCTCGGGCGGGTATCGGCTCCTCGAGACGGAGTGTCGTACATCCGTTCGAACGCGGGCGCCCGGTCGGGACAGGTGCTACTCGTCGTCGGACTCCAACTCGGCCTGCACCTCGGGGGTCAGGTCGAAGTTGCTGTAGATGTTCTGGACGTCGTCGTTGTCCTCGAGCGCATCGATCAGCTTGAAGACCTTCCGGGCGGTGTCGGCGTCGATCTCGACCTTGAGGCTCGGGACGAAGGCGACATCGGCCGAGTCGTAGTCGATGCCCGCCTCCTGCAACGCCGTGCGGGTCGCGACCATGTCGCTCGGCTCGGTGACGACCTCGAAGGTCTCGGCCTCGGCGTTGACCTCCTCGGCACCGGCGTCGAGCACCGCGGCGAGGACGTCGTCCTCGGTGGTGCCCTCGGCCTGGACGACGATGAGTCCCTTGCGCTGGAAGTTGTAGGCGACGGAGCCCGGGTCGGCCATGGTGCCGCCGTTGCGGGACATCAGTGTCCGGACGTCGGCTGCGGCTCGGTTCTTGTTGTCGGTGAGGCACTCGACGAGGAGGGCGACGCCGTTCGGACCGTACCCCTCGTACATGATCGTGGTGTAGTCGATGACCTCGCCGGTGAGGCCGGCGCCACGCTTGACGGCGCGGTCGATGTTGTCGTTCGGGACCGAGGTCTTCTTCGCCTTCTGGATGGCGTCCTGCAGCGTCGGGTTGCCCGCGAGGTCTGCACCGCCCATCTTGGCGGCGACCTCGATGTTCTTGATGAGCTTGGCGAAGGACTTCGCGCGACGGCCGTCGATGACCGCCTTCTTGTGCTTGGTCGTGGCCCACTTGGAGTGTCCGGACATGTGCTCCCTAACTGCGTGAAAAGAACCTGACCAGTCTAGGCCAGCGGCCCGGAACTCGCGATCACGGTGCGCGTCGCGGCGGTGCCGCACCCGAGCCTCAGACGGCCGAACGGACCGTGTCGAGGAAGTAGGCGTGGAAGCGGGTGTCCCCGGTCACCTCCGGGTGGAAGGAGGTGCCGAGCAGTCGCCCCTGCTGGACGGCGACCATCCGGCCGTCCGGCAACGAGGCGAGTGGCGTCACGTCGGGACCCGCCGCCTCCACGACCGGCGCGCGGATGAAGACCGCGTGCACCGGGGGTTCGCCGAGGACCGGGATGCGCAGCTCCGTCTCGAAGGAGTCGAGCTGCGAGCCGAAGGCGTTGCGGCGGACGGACACGTCGAGTCCGCCGAGACCGTGCTGTCCGGCGATGCCGTCGAGGATGCGATCCGCCAGCAGGATCAGGCCGGCGCAGGTGCCGTACACCGGCAGTCCCTCGGCGATCGCCTGGCGCAACGGGTCGACGAGGTCGAAGGCACGCGCGAGCTTCTCCATGACGCTCGATTCGCCACCGGGGAGGACGAGTCCGTCGACACCCGACAGCTCGGACGGACGCCTGACCAGCCTGACGTCCGCTCCGAGGTGTTCGAGCACCGCCGCGTGCTCGCGGAAGTCCCCTTGGAGCGCGAGGACGCCGACCCGCGGTCGCGTCGTCATCGCCCGACCTGGGCCGAGGCGTCGCGCAGCGCCGGGAGGCCGCTACCAGCCACGCTCGGAGAGCCGGTGCGGGGCCGCGAGGTCGGCGACGTTGATACCGACCATCGCCTCGCCGAGTCCGCGCGAGACCTCGGCGATGACGGCGGGATCGTCGAAGAACGTCGTCGCCTTGACGACCGCCGCCGCGCGCTGTGCGGGGTTGCCGGACTTGAAGATACCCGAGCCGACGAAGACGCCGTCTGCTCCGAGCTGCATCATCATCGCGGCGTCGGCAGGCGTCGCGACGCCGCCGGCGGTGAACAGCACGACGGGGAGCTTGCCGGTCTCGGCGATCTCGACGACGAGGTCGTAGGGCGCCTGCAGCTCCTTGGCCGCGACGTAGAGCTCGTCCTTCGACATCGACGACAGGCTCGCGATCTCCGAGCGGATCTTCCGGATGTGCTTCGTCGCCTCGGAGACGTCGCCCGTACCCGCTTCCCCCTTCGAACGGATCATCGCAGCGCCCTCGGTGATCCGTCGCAGCGCCTCGCCCAGGTTGGTCGCACCGCAGACGAACGGGACGTCGAAGTTCCACTTGTCGATGTGGTTGACGTAGTCGGCCGGACTCAGCACCTCGGACTCGTCGATGTAGTCGACGTCGAGCGCCTGCAGTACCTGCGCCTCGACGAAGTGGCCGATGCGGGCCTTGGCCATCACCGGGATGGACACCTCGGCGATGATGGACTCGATGAGGTCGGGGTCGCTCATCCGCGCGACGCCACCCTGCGAGCGGATGTCGGCGGGAACGCGCTCGAGGGCCATCACGGCGACGGCCCCGGCGTCCTCGGCGATGCGGGCCTGCTCGGCGGTGACGACGTCCATGATGACGCCGCCCTTGAGCATCTCGGCGAGGCCTCGCTTCACGCGGTTCGAGCCGTGCTGTCCAGTGGTCGTGCTGCTGTCGGTCATGGTGGCGAGCGTAGCCCCGAGTGGCCTGGCGATGCTCCGTCCAACGGCCGGAAATTGGACTTGGGCTCGAGCGGTCTTGACCGGGTCGGCCCCGGCGGATCAGTCGGACGTCGGCCAGGCCTCCGCGATGGATCGGCGCACGTCGCCGAGGAGCTGCGGGAGCGCCTTGGTCTGGGCGATGATCGGGAAGAAGTTCGCGTCCGTCGCCCAGCGCGGGACGATGTGCTGGTGGAGGTGGGCGGCGATCCCGGCGCCGGCGACCGCACCCTGGTTCATGCCCAGGTTGAAGCCGTCGTTGTTCGACACCGATCGGAGGACCCGCATCGCCGTCTGCGTCAGACTGCCGATCTCGGCGACCTCGGCAGGCGTCGCATCGTCGTACATCGCGACGTGGCGGTACGGGCAGACGAGCAGGTGCCCGGAGTTGTACGGGAACAGGTTGAGGAGCACGAAGGCGTGTTCTCCGCGGTGCACGATGAGCGCGGACTCGTCGTCGAGGGTCGGTGCGATGCAGAACGGGCAGCCGTCGTCGGACGGTTGACCCTGCTTGATGTACACCATCCGGTGGGGCGTCCACAGACGCTGGAACGCGTCCGGGACGCCCACCAGGTGGGAGGTGTCGATCGACTCGAACGACTCCGGATCCGTGCCCGAGGTCATGCGGGCAGATCCGATGCGGTGTTCACCTGCAGCTTCGCGGCGATGGCGGCTCGGATCCGACGTACCGCGTCGGCGACGGGCACACCGTTCTCCTGGGTGCCGTCGCGGAAGCGGAAGCTCACCGCGCCGTTGGCCTGGTCCTCCTCGCCCACGATCAGCTGCACCGGGGTCTTGGCCTTGGTGTGGTTGCGGATCTTCTTCTGCATCCGGTCGTCGGAGGCGTCGAGTTCGGCGCGGACGCCGGACGAGCGCAACTCGGCGACGACCCCGCCGAGGAATTCCTCGTACTGCTCGGACACGGGGATGCCGACGACCTGGACGGGGGCGAGCCACACGGGGAACGCTCCGGCGTAGTGCTCGAGGAGGATCGCGAAGAAGCGCTCGATCGAGCCGAGCAGTGCCCGGTGGATCATCGCCGGGCGCTTCCGCGTGCCGTCTGCCGCCGTGTATTCGAGTTCGAAGAGCTCGGGCAGGTTGAAGTCGAGCTGCACGGTGGACAGCTGCCAGGTCCGGCCGATCGCGTCGCGGGCCTGCACGGAGATCTTCGGGCCGTAGAACGCGGCGCCGGCCGGATCGAGCACGAGTTCGAGACCGGATTCGATCGCGACCTCCCGGAGGGTCTCCGTCGCTTCGTCCCAGACCTCGTCGGTGCCGACGTACTTGTCGGGGTCCTTCGTCGAGAGCTCAAGGTAGAAGTCGTCGAGGCCGTACCCGCGGAGGGTCTCCAGGACGAACTGCAGCTGACGCCCGACCTCGTCCTTGACCTGGTCGTCGGTCACGTAGATGTGGGCGTCGTCCTGCGTGAGCCCACGGACGCGGGTCAGGCCGGAGAGCGTCCCGCTCTTCTCGTACCGGTAGACCGTGCCGAACTCGGCGAGCCGGAGCGGGAGCTCACGGTAACTGCGGCCGCGTGCACGGTAGATCAGGTTGTGCATCGGGCAGTTCATGGGCTTCAGGTAGTAGTCCTGTCCCTGGCGGGTGACGTGACCGTCGGCGTCGACCTCCTGGTCGAGGTGCATCGCCGGGAACATGCCGTCCTTGTACCAGGCGAGGTGCTGGCTGACCTCGAAGAGGTGCCCCTTGGTGATGTGCGGGGTGTTGACCAGCTCGTAGCCGGATGCGAGCAGACGCTCGCGCATGTAGTTCTCGATCTCGTTGCGGATGATGCCGCCCTTGGGGTGGAACACCGCGAGACCGGAGCCGATCTCCTCCGGGAAGCTGAAGAGGTCGAGTTCGGCACCGAGCTTGCGGTGGTCGCGCTTGGCCGCCTCCTCGATCCGGGTCTGGTAGGCGCGGAGCTCGTCCTTCGTCGCCCAGGCCGTGCCGTAGATGCGCTGCAGCTGCGGGTTCTTCTCGCTCCCCCGCCAGTAGGCGGCGGCGAGGCGGGTCAGGGCCCAGCCGTTGCCGATCATGCGGGTGTTCGGGAGGTGCGGCCCGCGGCAGAGGTCCTTCCAGACCGTCTCCCCCGTTTTCGGGTCGACGTTGTCGTAGATGGTGAGCTCGGCGCCGCCGACCTCGACGTTCTCGTCGTCGGCCGCCGATCCGCCCTTGAGGCCGATCAGCTCGAGCTTGTAGGGCTCCCCGGCGAGTTCCGTCCGCGCCTCGTCCTCGGTCACGACGCGGCGCACGAACCGCTGGCCCTGACGGATGATGCGCTCCATCGTCTTCTGCAGCACCTTGAGCGCCTCAGGCGTGAAGGGCGCGGCGACGTCGAAGTCGTAGTAGAAGCCGTCGGTGACGGGCGGTCCGATGCCGAGGTTGGCATGTGGGTCGATCTGCTGCACGGCCTGTGCGAGCACGTGGGCGGCCGAGTGGCGCAGGATGCTAAGACCGTCCGGCGAATCGAGGTGGACCGGCTCGACGGTGTCCGTCTCCGTCACGGTGGCCGCGAGGTCCTTCAGTTCGCCGTTGACGCGCATGGCGACCACGGATCGGTCGGTGAACAGTGCGAACCCGTCACTCACGGATGATCTCTCTTTCTCAGGTGAAACCTTGGCCGTGCAAGCCTATCGTCGTCCGCGACGACGGGACGCTGCGGCCATGGTTCACGCTCGGCCGCATCGCTAGAGTGAAGGCCTACGACGTGACGGGGGTGGCGCTGATGACGGCTGGGCACAGGACCGGGGCCGCGACCGCGCTCTTCGCCGCGCTCCCCGCGGTCGCACTCGTGCACATCGTCGCCCTCGCCGCCGGCCAGGAGTGGCTGTCGCTCCTCACCAAGCCGTTCATCATGCTCGTCCTCGCATTGGCGCTCGTCTGGTCGATCCGACGACTGACGGCCGCTGCGGTCACCGCGCTCGTCGCGATCCTCTGCAGCTGGGCGGGCGACATCGCGCTCATGGTTCCGGGGCAACTCGCGTTCGGTGTGGGGATCCTGTTCTTCATGCTCGCGCAGGCCGGCTACGTCGTCCTCTTCGTGCGGCATCTGCGGACCAGGAAGCGTCCGCCCGCCTGGGCGCTCGTGTACCTGGTGTGGCTCGTCGCCGGCATCGCACTGCTCAGCCAGCAGGACATGGGGGCGCTGTATCCGGCGGTCGTCCTCTACGCCGTCGTGATCGGGGCCATGGCGGCGGCGTCGACGATGACGACGCCGACGATCGCCGTCGGCGGTGCGCTGTTCCTGGTCTCCGACTCGCTGATCGGGCTCGACCGCTTCGTCCCCGCGGTGACGGTCTGGGCGGCGGACGAGATCATCATGGCCACCTACGCTGCGGGCCAGGGCCTCATCGTGTGGGGTGTCGCGGAGATCCTGCGCCGCCGCGAACGGTCGGTCGTCTCCGTCTGAGCGGACACCCGACCCGCGCGTCGGGGGTTCAACGACGAAGGGCCCGAGCTGATCGCTCGGGCCCTTCGTCTTCCTGTGGGCGATACTGGGATCGAACCAGTGACCTCTTCCGTGTCAGGGAAGCGCGCTA
>NZ_JARVRZ010000005.1:0-188696 GCF_030209505.1 Plantibacter sp. LMC-P-059a
ATGCTGACGCTGACACGGATGCTGCTGCTGATGTGGACGCTGCTGCCGACACCGATGCTGCTGATGTGGACGCTGCTGCCGACACCGACACCGACACCGACACCGACACCGATGCTGCGGCTGACACCGACGCTGCCGCTGATGTGGATGCTGCTGCTGACACGGATGCTGCCGCTGACGTAGACGCCGCGGCCGATGTGGACGCTGCCGCCGACACCGACGCTGCGGCCGATGTGGATGCTGCCGCTGACACGGATGCTGCTGCCGATGTGGATGCTGACGCTGACACGGATGCTGCTGCTGATGTGGACGCTGCTGCCGACACCGACACCGACACCGACACCGACACCGATGCTGCGGCTGACACCGACGCTGCCGCTGATGTGGATGCTGCTGCTGACACGGATGCTGCCGCTGACGTAGACGCCGCGGCCGATGTGGATGCTGCTGCCGACGCGGACGCTGCTGCGGACCTCGACGCTGCTGCTGATGTGGATGCGGCCGCTGACACCGATGCTGCTGCCGATGTGGATGCTGACGCTGACACGGATGCTGCTGCTGACACGGATGCTGCTGCTGACGTGGACGCTGCTGCCGACACCGACACCGATGCTGCGGCTGACACCGATGCTGCTGCCGATGTGGATGCTGACGCTGACACGGATGCTGCTGCGGACGTGGACGCTGCTGCTGATGTGGATGCCGCCGCTGACACCGATGCTGCGGCTGACACCGACGCCGCCGCTGATGTGGATGCTGCCGCTGATGCCGATGCTGCTGCCGATGTGGACGCTGCCGTTGACGCCGTCGATGCTGCTGCGGACTCCGACGCTGCCGCTGATGTGGATGCTGCCGCTGATGTCGATGCTGCTGCCGATGTGGATGCTGCTGCCGATGTGGATGCTGCCGCCGATGTCGACGCTGCTGCTGACACGGACGCTGCTGCCGACGTGGATGCTGCCGCTGATGTCGATGCTGCCGCTGATGTCGATGCTGCTGCCGATGTGGATGCTGCTGCTGATGTGGATGCTGCGGCTGATGTGGATGCTGCCGCCGATGTCGACGCTGCTGCTGACACGGACGCTGCTGCCGACGTGGATGCTGCCGCTGATGTCGATGCTGCTGCTGACACGGACGCTGCTGCCGATGTGGATGCCGCTGCCGACGTGGATGCTGCCGCGGATGTCGATGCTGCTGCTGACACCGCCGCTGACGCGGACGGTACTGATCTCGACTTGAACGCGGACGTCGACGCGGACACCGCGACTGACGCGGACGCTGCTGCTGATGTCGATGCTGCTGCTGATGTCGATGCTGCTGCTGACACCGATGCCGCGGCCGACACCGCCGCTGACGCCGACGGCACCGATGTCGACTTGAACGCGGACGTCGACGCGGACACCGCGGTCGACGCGGATGCTGACACCGACGCCGCCGCCGACACCGATGCTGCGACCGACTCCGCAGCTGACGCAGACACTGCGACTGACGCGGACACGGCAGCCGACGCCGACACCGACGCGGACACCGCAGCCGACGCCGACACCGCCGCTGACGCCGACGGCGACACCGACGCCGGCGACGAGCGTCAGGCGACCGTCAAGTACCCGACGATCGTCGTCGACACGGGTGTGGTCCAGGAGGTCTACGTCACCGGCTTCGAGCCCGGCGAGACCATCTCGGCCACGGTCTTCTCGACCCCGTTCGCGCTGACGCCCGTCGTCGCAGATGCCTTCGGAAACGCCACCCTCACCTTCTCGGTCGACTCCTCGTCGCTCGAGGTGGGTGCCCACCGGGTGGAGGTCTCCGGATCCGAGACCGGTGAGCTGCCGCTCGACCGCGAGGCCACGGCCTTCACGGTCACCGCGCCAGTCGCCGCAGCACCGGGGTCACGCCCCGGTCTGCCGAGCACCGGCTTCGACGGCCTGTGGCTCGGTGGACTCGGCACCATGATGCTCCTCCTCGGAGGCGTCTTCGTGGCTACGCGGCGGGCGCGTATGGAGTGACCCCACTGAGCAGGCCGTGCCGCATTCGGGTCGGCACGGCCTGCTCCTTCTCCCACGGATGGTTTCGCCGAACCGGAGCCGCCGTGGTTCATCACCACCCATCACCCAGGAGGAACCGTGACTCCGATCACACGACCATCCGCCGCCCTCCGACAAGCTCAGGGGCCGGCACACCATGAGGGCCCGGGCTTGCTCGAGGAACCCCGCCCCGAGCGGCCGCCGGCTGAGCCGGTCGACGGGCAGGACAGGCCCACCCGCCGACGCCCCGAGGGCGCACCACCGGCACCCCCGAAGCGCGCCGCCCGCATCGCCGCGGCCGTCTCGCTCGTCCTCGTCGGCGTGTACGTCGCCGGCACCCTCGTCATCGTCTCGCCCACGACGCCCGTCCGCGGCGCCGTGGTCGCTGCGGCCGGCCCCTACTTCACGCAGAAGTGGAACGTGTTCGCGCCGAGCATCATGAAGACGAACATCACGTTCTCGGTGCAGGCGCAGTGGCGCGACGCCGACGGTGCTCTGGTCAAGTCCGACTGGGTCAACGTCACGAAGCTCGAGCAGCAGGCGGTCCCCGGTCACGCCGAGCCGTCGCGCATCCAGAAGTCGTCCTGGAACGCGATGCTCGCCTACAACGCCCGGTATCTCGCGCTCGACGCCGAGCAGCGGGAGCTCGTGCGCGACACCTTCATCCAGCGCGCCGACGGTGGCGGCTACCGCGCCCAGTCTGCCGAGTCGCTCATCGCCGACCTCGAGGCCGTGGGCGGGACGCCGAGCACCGGGCGCGGCGACATCGTCCGGTTCCTCCGCTACGACTACATGCTGAAGGAGTACGCGACCGCGTTCTCCACGGCGTACTTCGGCGAGGACGTCGAGCGGGTCAGATGGCGGATCGACCGCACGCGCCCGAACGACTTCGAGAACCGGTTCTCCGAGGAGCGGCAGTTCGACGCCACCGCCGTCACCTTCGGTTGGCGGCATGTGGACGACGTGATCGACGCCGAGACGCTCGCGGTGTACCGCGACGTGATCAGCCGCTACGGAGGTGCACGATGAACGCCGTCCGCACAGGGTTCGACCGCTTCACCGGGTGGGTCACGGGTGCCAAGCACGCCGGCTACAGCCTCTCCGCGCTCCGCATCCTCTACGGGATCGCGATCGTCAGCTTCCTCCTCACGAGCCTCGCCGACCGGCACTACCTGTGGGGCGTCGCGTCCCGGTGGGTGGATCCGGAGGCCAGACGTCGCGCCTGGTTCCCGCTGTTCGAGGTGGTCTTCACGAAGGACAGCGCGTTCCTCTTCGACCTCGCCTACGGGGCGCTGATCGTGCTCGGGGTCCTGTTCCTCATCGGGTGGCAGACCCGCTTCGTCACGCCCGTCCTCCTCGTGTTCTGGGTGGGGCTCGCGACGAACAGCACGGTGCTCACCAACGGTGGCGACACGATCCTCCGCATCACACTCCTCTTCCTCGTGTTCGCGAACCTCTCGCGTCACTGGTCGGTCGATGCCTGGCTCGCACGTCGGCGAGGTCGGGAGCCACGCCCCATCCTGCGGGGGCGTCTCGCGATCCCCGAGTGGCTGGGGAACGCGGCGAACAACACCGCGGTGCTGCTCTGCGGGTACCAGATCATGCTCGTGTACGTGAACTCGGGCATCTACAAGCTCATGGGTGCGGAGTGGCGCGAGGGCACGGCGTTCTACTACTCGCTCGTGCTCGACGTGTTCCGACCGTTCCCGGCGCTCAGCGACCTGGCCTGGCAGATCGCGCCGTTCGTGTGGGTCGCGACGTTCCTGTCGGTGTGGGTGCAGCTGCTGTTCCCCGTCCTCGTCCTCTGGCGGCCGACCCGCATCGTCGCCCTCGGGTTCACGATCCTCATGCACCTCGGCATTGGACTCTTCCTCGGACTGTGGCCGTTCTCGCTCGCGATGATCGCCCTCGACCTGCTGTTCGTCCGCGACCGCACCTGGGTGGCCACCGGCCGATGGGCGACCCACGCCGGGGGAGTGCTCCGTCAGTTGCTGCCCGATCGCCCGGCCTCGCAGGGGCGCGAGGCAGCGGAACAACCTGTCACGACGACGGCCGGTTCGCCGTCGTGACACCAGCCGTCTCGCGCGTTCGGGTGCGAGACGATCAGGCGGTCGGCGCTACGGTTGCGCCGACCGCCGCCTTCTTCGCCGTCCTGATCCTCGCTTCCTGACGCGCCCTTCGACAGGCTCAGGGACCGGGGCTGGTCGTTGCCCTTCGGCGCGCTCCCGGACCGGGGCCACCTGATCGGTCGCTGAGCTTGTCGAAGCGGATCTGTGTTTCTCTGTGTTTGTGTGATACTTTCTTCGCACTGCAAGCCTGCAACACCGGAAACGAAGGTCAAGGACGACGCATGTACGCGACGGAGCGGCACGAGCACATCACCAGCCGGGTGAAGACGAGCGGACGGGTCTCCGTCGCCGACGTGTCCCGGGAGCTGGGCGTCACCGCCGAGACCATCCGTCGCGACCTCGACCAGCTCGAGTCCTCGGGCATCCTGCGCCGGGTGCACGGCGGCGCCGTCTCCGCAGCCCGTGCGTCCGTGGCCGAGGCCAGCCTCGCCGAACGCCAGGACCAGCGCCGCGACGCGAAGGCGACGATCGCCCGGGCCGCCCTCCGCCTCATCCCCGACACCTTCAGCGGTTCGATCGTCATCGACGCCGGGACGACCACGGCGCACCTCGCCGACCTCCTCGTCACCTGGCGACCGGCCGTCGCCGGCCAGACGCTCACCGTCATCACGAACTCCGTGCCGATCGCGGCGACGCTCCACCACTGCGACCACGTCGAGCTCCACCTGCTCGGTGGCCGGGTCCGCGGCATCACGAGCGCCGCGGTCGGCAGCACCACCGTCGACGAGCTCGGCCGCTTCCGTCCCGACATCGCCTTCGTCGGCGCCAACGGCGTGAGCGCCGACTTCGGTCTGAGCACGCCGGACGAGCTCGAAGGGGCCGTCAAGTCCGCGATCGTCCGCGGTTCCCGCCGGGCCGTCGTCCTCGCCGACGCCGCCAAGCTCGGCGAGGAGGCACTCATCCGCTTCGCCGCCCTCGACGAGATCGACACCGTCATCACCGACGAACCCGTCGCAGCGGAGCTCGCCACCGCCTTCGAGGGCGCCGGCGTCGAGGTGGTCGTCGCATGATCATCACCCTGACCGCCAACCCCTCACTCGACCACACCGTCGAACTGCCGGGCGTCGTCGAGCGCGGCGAGGTCCTCCGCGCACTCGCGAGTCGTGAGCAGCCGGGCGGCAAGGGTGTCAACGTCTCCCGCGCCGTCGCCGCCGCGGAGCTGTCGACCGTCGCCGTGCTCCCCGGTGAGTCGAGCGACCCCATGGTCGAATCGCTCCGCGACCAGGGCATCGACGTCCTCGCGGTTCCGACCGGACAGCCCGTGCGCCGGAACATCACGCTGACCGAGCCCGACGGCACGACGACGAAGATCAACGAGCCGGGACCGCTCCTCACCGAGGACGACGCCACCCGCCTCGTCGACGCGACCGCCCGTGCCGCCGCAGGCGCCGAGTGGCTCGTCGTCGCCGGTTCGCTGCCGCCCGGCCTCGCCCCCGACTTCTACGCCAGGGTCGTGCGGGCCGCGCGGGCGCTCGCCGCCGACGGTCGACCGCTCGTCGCCGTCGACAGCTCCGGCGCTCCGCTCGCGGCCCTCCTCGCCGCCTTCGCCGACACCGGTGAGCGCGTCGACCTCATCAAGCCCAACGGTGCCGAACTGGCCGAACTCACCGGCACCGCGACCGGCGAGGAGATCGAGGCGGACCCGGCGCTCGCCGCAGCCGTCGCCTCGACCCTCGTCGGCTCCGCCGACGCCCCCGGCCCTGTCGTCGCCGTCCTCGTCACCCTCGGCTCGCGAGGCGCCGTCCTCGTCGAAGCCGACCAGGCCTGGTTCGCCCGGGCCCCGAAGATCGTGGCGCGCAGCACCGTCGGCGCGGGGGACTCCTCCCTCGCCGGCTACCTGATCGCGCACACCGCAGGCCTCCCACCTGCAGCCCGCCTCGCGCAGGCCGTCGCCCACGGAGCCGCAGCCGCGGCACTCCCCGGCAGCGACGTCCCGGCGCTCAGCGCGACCGACGCCGGAGCCATCGACGTCGGCCCGCTTCCGCACCTCGACCACCTCGGTGACCGGGCGTTGCACCTCTCGCGTCCCTGATCCACCGACCACGAACCACCCGAAGCAGCAGCAGCATCCGTTTCGAAGGAGAACCCAGATGTCCACCCCATTGATCACCACCGGCCTCGTCGCCCTCGACGCCGACCTCGGCACCGATCGCGCGGGCGTCATCCGCGCGCTCGCTGAGCTCGTCGTCCGGGCCGGCCGCGCCACCGACACCGACGCGTTGTTCGCCGACGCGTGGGCCCGCGAGAGCAAGACCGACACCGGCATCCCCGGCGGCATCGCGATCCCGCACTGCCGTTCCGCCGCCGTCACCGAGCCGACGCTCGCGATGGCCCGCGTCTCGCCGCTCGTCGACTTCGGTTCCGACGACGGCCCCGCGGACCTCCTCTTCTTCATCGCCGCTCCGGATGGTGCCGATCAGGCGCACCTGGCGCTGCTGTCGAAGCTCGCCCGCTCGCTCATCAAGCCCGAGTTCGTGACCTCGCTCCGTGAGGCCCCCGACGCAGCAGCCGTCGTCTCCCTCGTCGAGGGTGCGCTCGGCGACGCCCCGAAGGCCGCCACGGCACCCGCTGCGGAGCGCGCCGCCTCGGCTCCGGTCGAGTCCGCCGGCGGGGCGAACCGCCCCGTCCTCATCGCGGTCACGTCCTGCGCCACCGGCATCGCCCACACGTACATGGCGGCCGATTCGCTCGCCGCCACCGCCAAGCGCCTCGGTGTCGAACTCCACGTCGAGACACAGGGCGCGTCCGGCGCGACCCCGCTGCCCGCCGACGTCGTCGCGAAGGCACAGGCGGTCATCTTCGCCGTCGACGTCGACGTCCGCGACGTCACCCGCTTCGCCGGCAAGCCCGTCATCAAGGCTCCGGTCAAGCGCGGTATCGACGCACCCGAGCAGCTCATCAATGACGCGGTCGCCGCCATCTCCAACCCCAACGCACCGCGCGTCGCCGCTGCGGCGGGTGAGGCGTCCGCCTCGACGTCCGACAAGAAGGACGCGAACGTCGGTCAGTCGATCAAGCGTTGGCTGCTCACCGGTGTCAGCTACATGATCCCGTTCGTCGCCGGTGGCGGCCTGCTCATCGCCCTCGGCTTCCTCCTCGGTGGCTACAACATCACCGAGAACGCCGGCAAGATCATCGTCGAGAACAGCCTCGTGAACCTCCCGGCGGGCGGCCTCGGCACCTACCTCGGTGCGGTCGCGTTCTCCATCGGCAACGCCTCGATGGCGTTCCTCGTCCCAGCTCTCGCCGGGTACATCGCCTACGCGATCGCCGACCGACCGGGCATCGCACCCGGGTTCGTCGCCGGTGCCGTCGCCCTCCTCATGAGCGCCGGCTTCCTCGGCGGTCTCGTCGGCGGCCTGCTCGCCGGTGGTGTCGCCTACGGCCTCGGTCGTCTGAACGTGCCGCGCTGGCTGCGGGGGCTCATGCCGGTCGTGATCATCCCGCTGCTCGGATCGATCGTCGCCTCCGGCCTGATGATCCTCGTCCTCGGTGGCCCGATCGCCGCGCTCATGGGCGGCCTCAACACGTGGCTGTCCAGCCTCACCGGTGTCTCCGCGATCCTCCTCGGCGTCATCCTCGGCACGATGATGGCGTTCGACCTCGGTGGCCCGGTCAACAAGGTCGCGTACTCGTTCGCCGTCGCCGGCCTCGGTGCGGGCACGCTCGCCAACCAGGCGCCGTGGCAGATCATGGCCGCGGTCATGGCAGCCGGCATGGTGCCGCCGCTCGCGATGGCCCTCGCCTCGACCGTCCTCAGCCGTCGTTCGTTCACCGCCGTCGAGCGGGAGAACGGCAAGGCCGCGTGGCTGCTCGGCGCCGCGTTCATCAGTGAGGGTGCGATCCCGTTCGCCGCGGCCGACCTGTTCCGTGTCATCCCGGCGTCGATCCTCGGTGGTGCCGCCACCGGTGCGCTCATCATGGCGACGGGTGTCACCTCGCAGGCCCCGCACGGTGGCGTGTTCGTGTTCTTCGCGATCGGCAACTTCGCGATGTTCGTCGTGTCGGTCCTCGTCGGCACCGTCATCACCGCGGTCGCCGTCGTCCTGCTCAAGCGGTTCGCCCGCCGCCGCCCGGTGGAGGGCGCGGACGCCGCAACCGCCGCCGTCGGCACCGAGCAGGCGACCGTCCGCCCGGCCACCGTCTGATCACCCGGGACTGATCCACAGCCGGACCTGATCCACTGGTCAGGCCCATCCACTCGACACCGAACCTGAGAAGGAGCATCACCATGGCCGAACGCCAAGCCACCATCGCCAGCCGCGTCGGGCTGCACGCCCGCCCCGCCAAGCTCTTCATCGAGACGGTCAAGCGCCAGCCGGTGCCCGTCACGATCGAGCTCGGCGACTCCGGGCCGCTCGACGCCTCCAGCATCCTCACGATCATGAGCCTCGGCGCCACGAACGGCGACGTCGTCACCCTCCGTGCCGAGGGCGAGGGTGCCGACGAGGCGCTCGCCGAGCTCGCCGGCCTCCTCGAGACGGACCTCGACGCCGAGTAGTCACCTGCAACGACGGAACCCCGCCACCCGAGTCAGCTCGGGTGGCGGGGTTCCGTCGTTGCTGCTCTTCGACAGGCTCAGGGGCCGGAGGGGTCCGGTCACTGAGCTTGTCGAAGTGCGGTGTTGGTCGAGTGCCCTTCGACAGGCTCAGGGACCGGAAAGGGTCTGGTCACTGAGCTTGTCGAAGTGCGGTGTTGGTCGGGTGTCCGTCGACAGGCTCAGGGACCGGGGCTCTCCGCAGGGACCGTTCTGGTCACTGAGCTTGTCGAAGTGCGGTGTTGGTCGAGTGCCCTTCGACGGGCTCAGGGACCGGAAAGGGTCTGGTCACTGAGCTTGTCGAAGTGCGGTGTTCGTTGGTTGCCTTTCGACGGGCTCAGGGACCGGGGTTCTCCGCGGGGACCGTTCTGGTCACTGAGCTTGTCGAAGTGCAGTGTTCGTTGGTTGCCCTTCGACAGGCTCAGGGACCGGGGATCCGGTCTCCGAGCCTGTCGAGGCGCGGTCGGCTAGGCCGAGCGTCGGCGTCGCGCGACGAGCACGGAGCCGAAGCCGACGAGGCCGAGCAGCAGTGCGACCAGCCCGACGGTCGACACGTCGACGCCCGTGCGGGACAGCGAGTCGGCGCCCGTGGCCGAACCACCCGAGGGTGAGCTCGTTCCGTCACCGCTCCCGACCGTGCCACCGCCGGCGCCCGTGCCGGGCCCCGTTCCGGGGTTCGTCCCCGGGTCGGTGCCGGGATCGGTTCCCGGGTCCACCACGGCGGCCAGGACGGTCACCGGTGTGGACGTCGTCTCCACCGGCGCGAAGCCGTCTGCCGAGGCCGTCACTCGCACCGAGAGCGCGGCACCGGCACTGCCCACGGGCGGGGTGAAGCTCGCCGTGTCGGCGTCCTCGACCACCTCGCCGTCGAGCAGCCACGCGTAGACCACGGCGGCGTCCTCCGGGTCGAGGACGACCGCTGCAGTCGTCGCCACCCCCTCGCGCGCCACGCTGGAGAGCGTCGCGGTCGCGACCGCCGTCCGGGCGAAGGTGATCGTCGTCGCCTGCGTGGTCGTGCCGTCGGCCGCCGTCACCGTGATGACGACGCCGTCGCTCGCGTCGGCCGCAGCACGGGCCGCAGCAGTCGGAGCAGCGGCGAGCGGTTCGATCGTGACCGTCGCGTCGCGGTCGGTCGGGATCGCGTCGATCACGGGATCCGCGGAACCGGCCAGCGGCACCTCGTACTCGAGCACGCTTGGGTCGAAGCCCTCGACCGGTGTGCCGTCCACCCGCAGGGCCGCAAGGCCGGCCTCGGTGGCGACCGACGGCGCGAGCGCGTAGATCTCCACCTCGGAGACGACCAGGTGCGTGTTCGGGTAGGCCGTCATCACGACGCGCACGGCTGAGGTCGACACACCACCGAGGTCGACGTCGACGACCGGTGCCGTCCCGCCGGTAGGAACCGGCACGGTGACCGCTCCGCCCGGTGCGTCGATCCACGTCCCGTCAGCGTCGCGGTACTGCACCGTCAGCGCACTCGGCCAACTGTTCGTCCCACCGTCCTTGTAGGCGTAGAAGGTCACGTGCTGGATCGCCTGCGCGGAACCCAGCTCGTAGGTCAGGGTGTCGCCGGCCGGCTTGTCCGACGACCGCCAGTTCGACCAACCCTTGTCCGTGCGCACGCCGTTCTTCGTGTTGCTCGCCGGGTAGCCGGACTCGGTCGACGTCGCACTCGCGACGGTCGTCGGGTCCGGAGCGATGTTGCGCTCGCCCGGAGCCGTCACGATGACCGACAAGAGGGCGTCGATCGGCGCGGCTGCCGGGTCGTTGGACACCGCGGTGCCCGTCACCCGGACGACGCCGGGTTCGGCGAAGTCCTCGTCAGTCAGCGAATCGACGTCCCAAGTCACCGCGGCGTCGAACCGGTTGGCGCTCGCCCCGATCTGCGCGGGGACGGTGGCCGGGACGGCGTCGACGACCGCGCTCGCCGGAGTGCCGGCCGCGACGGTCAGCGAGACGGGCTCCGTGGTGGTGAAGCCGCCGATGTCGACGGTCGCCTGGGCGGTGAAGGCCGTTCCCCACCCATCCGTCCCCGACCCGTTCACGACGATCGTGCCAGGGGTGTTCCAGTCCACGGCCGAGGTGTCCCAGGTGACCGGGACGGGCGAGCCCTGCACGGTGCCGTAGAGCGGGACGACGGTGTTCGGCAGTGCGGCAGGGACGCCGGCGATCGTCTGTGCGACGACCGGCTGGACGCCGGTGAGGGCGATGTCGACGAAGGCCCAGGTCTGGTTCGCGCCGTTGTTCGACTGATAGACGCCGACCGCGGCGCCCGTCGTGGTCGACTGACCGCCGACCTCGAGGGCCTGACTGGTGCCCGCGTTCACGAGGCTCCACTCGGCGCCGTTCGTCGTCGTGGGGATCCACTGCAGGGACGGGTCGGTCGCGGCCTGTTCCCGGGTCGCGGTCACGAGAGAGGTGCCGGCCGACGTCGCGGCGAGGAGTGCGCCCGAACCGCTGCGCATCGCGTACCGGGCGGTGCTGGTGCCCCCGCCGGACAGGAGTTCGGCGGTCCAGACCTGCGCTGCACCGGTGGTGGCGTCGGAGGCGCGAGGCGTGATCGTGCCGGCCGGGACCGTGCCCGTGGTGCTGGACGCGGTGAACGCCTTCGCGCTCTGCTTGCCGACGAGCTGGTAGCCGTGTCCGTCCTGGAACGGTGCGGCATCCGCAGCGACACCGGTGGCGCCGTCCACGAGGAAGGTGGTGACCGACTTCGCCGGGACGGTGAGCGTCGCCTGCTTGGTGACGGGGTCGATCGCGACCGCCGCGCCCTGCACGAGGGCATTCGCCGTAACGTCGTCCGCGGGGGACTCGGTGGTGACGACCGGGGTGACCGTCGCGCCCTGGGCGATGCTCGCGAACTTCGACAGGTCGATGGTGATCGTCCGAGCCGAGGTCGACGGGTTCGCGTGGACGAGGTTCACGCCGGTGCCGTCGGCGCGGAGGGCCGTGGTGGTCTCCGCATCGGTGGACGGGATGAGGTGGTCGCCGGGCTGCACGTAGTGGGTGAAGTTGCGGAGCGTGTTGTACTTCGCGTTCGTCTGCACGGAGCAGCTCGGGTCCGCGTCACCGTCGGCGATGCGTCGCTCGGAGTCGCCCTCGGCGTTGCAGTCGAAGTCGATGAGGACGCTGCCCCAGTTGAGCTTCTCGACCTTCTCCATGTTGTAGAGGTCCTCGACCGGCTGCCAGAGGACCCAGGCCGTCGGCTCGAGGTTCCGGAGGTCGTCGATGAGGTGCGTCGCCATCCCGATGCCGTTGTCGATGTTCGTGAGGTTGTGCTGGCCGCTGGAGTCCCAGTCGCCCTCGACCTCGCTCATCCACAGCGGCTTGCCGGCGGTCTTCGCGATGTCGCGTGCGACGACGCTGCCGCCCTGTCCGTAACTGTGGACGTTGAGCTGCGTCACGAGGTCCTTGGCGGCCTGTGACCAGCCGTTCCAGTTCGTGGCGAAGATGCCCGGGTTGGTCTCGTCCATCGCGGCGATGACCGCCTCGGTGGACGTGCCCTCAGCCGCCAGGCGCTCCGCGAGGGCCTTGATCACGGTGTCCTGCATGGCGGGCCCGATGTGCGCACCCTCCTGCCGGCCGCCCTTCGGCCATCCCGTGGCCTCGTCGATCTGCGTGCCCCAGTAGTTCGTGTTCGGCTCGTTGAACGGGTCGATCGTGTCGAAGTCGATGCCGGTGTCGGCCTCGAGGTGGTCGACGACGGTGGCGAGATACGCGACGAAGTCGTCGACGCTCTCGGGCTTCAGCTGCTCGTCGGCGGCGTTGTAGTTCCCGGAGACGTAGCCGCTCTCCGTCATGAAGTACGGCGGGGAGTTGCTGAACGCCTCCCACTTGGTGATCTTGTCCTTGAGGGCCGTGAGCCACCAGCGCTGGGTCTCGTCGGCGGTGAAGTCGTAGGAGGCCGGGTCGTCGGCGTCCCAGGCCGCGGCGTAGCGGTCGCGGTCGGCGTAGTCGGAGGTGATCGGTCCGTCGGCGTCGCTCGCGCCGAGCTCGGGGTTCCACCAGCCGTCGACGGCGCCGCCGGCGCGGAGGTAGGGCGGGACGTCGCTGGCGTTGCCGCCACCGATGTTGTACCGCGCGATGTTGAGGTTGAGGCCGTCCTCGCCGAACACCTTGTCGAACAGGTCCTGGCGGACGTCGGCCGGGTAGTCGCCGGTCGCGTTGGCGAACCAGACGAGGCTCGTGCCCCAGCCCTCGAAGGCTTCGTTCTGGTAGGCGGGGTTCGGCGTGATGGTCAGGGCGGTGCCCTCCGCGGCGGCGGCCGGCGGCGCCTCCACGGTGGCGAGTGCTGGTGCGATCGCGGCGATGCCGAGGGCGACGGCGACGGTCGCTCCCATCGTTCGGCGGCGGACTGGTGACGGCAGTGTCATCGGTGGTTCCTTCGTTGGAGGCCGTGGAGCAGATCGATGTTCACGTGAACATTTCGGGGCGTCGAGCCACCGTGTTCACGTCAACATTTCCGACGAGTATGGGCGACCCCTCACTCGGGTGTCAAGGACTGCCCCGTCACCGAGGTCCCTCTTCCGGTCACGCAGCTCCCCATTCCGGTCACTGAGCCTGTCGAAGTGCGGAGGTGGGCATTTCGACAAGCTCCATGACCGGACGTGTTCAGCTCGATGACCGGACGGGTTCCGGTCAGCGGGCGGGCGGGGGAGCGGTGCTCGCTCGCACGACGAGACGCGTCGGAGTGAGCGGCTCGGAGGACGCCGACGGGCCCTCTTCGATCTCGCGGAGGAGCGTCGTGATCGCGCGGCGGCCGATCTCGTCGAAGTCCTGGTGCACCGTCGTGAGCGGCGGCCAGAACGAGTCCGACTCCGGGGTGTCGTCGAAGCCGACCACACTGATCGATCCCGGCACGGCTCGCCCGCGCTCGTGGAGGGCGCGCAGGAGGCCGAGTGCCATCTGGTCGTTCGAGGCGAAGACGGCGGTGATCTCCGGGCGCTCCGCGATCTCGAGGCCGATCTCGTAGCCGGAGGTCGTCGACCAGTCGCCACGGAATGCGGGCGGCGGCGTGATGCCGGCCGCGCGCAGGGTGTCGCCCCAGCTCTGCTCCCGACGGGCCGCCGAGTAGGAGGTGCGGGGACCGGCGATGTGCCATACGCCCTGGTGCCCGAGGTCGAGGAGGTGCTGGGTCGCCAACGCCGCACCCTGCGCCTGGTCGTTGTCGACGACCGGGTAGTCGGTGCGCGCGGCCGAGTCGATGACGACGACGGGCAGGCCGGCCGGCAGCTCGACGTCGGCGCCGTCGACGATGTGCGACTCGATCACGATGATGAGCCCGTCGACGTCCTGCTCGCGGAGGCTGTCGAGGGCGACGGCGACATCACGCTGCGTGGGGTACTCGACCGGGACGACGGTGACGGAGTACCCGGCCCGCGCCGCCTGCACGGTGATCGCGTCGAGCGTGCGCATGTTGCCGTAGGAGGAGAGGGTGAACATGGTGATGCCGATGCTGCGGGTGCGACCGGACCGGAGGGCCCGCGCGGCCCGGTTCGGGCGGTAGCCGAGCTCGGTCATGGCTTCGAGGACGCGGTCGCGGGTGTTGTCATCGACGTTCGTCAGCCCGTTCGCGACGCGCGACACCGTCTGCGAGGAGACCCCGGCGTGGGCTGCGACGTCCGCCATGGAGGGCGCACGTCTGGCTCGGCCAGGCGCTCGCTGGGTGGTGTCCGTCATGGTCTGCCTCTCGTCGCATCCATCCTTGCATGTTGACGTGAACATGCTATGGTACCGAACAGATGTTGACGTAAACATCATCGGCGACACCCCCGAGACGCCACACCGCACGACGGTTCCACCCGAATCCAGCAAGGAAGCTGCCCATGACCACCACGACCGCTCGCACCGGCCGGCCACCAGCGGTCCGCGTCCACCGCCGCGACCGCCGGGATTGGAAGGGGTGGGCGTTCATCGCCCCCTTCATGATCGTCTTCGCGCTGATGATCATCGCGCCCCTCGTCTACGCGCTCTACCTCAGCTTCTTCCAGGAGAAGCTCATCGGTGGCAACGCCTTCGTCGGGTTCGACAACTACCTCCAGGTCTTCCAGGACCCGAAGTTCTGGGAGCCGTTCGGCCGCGTCGCACTGTTCTTCGTCGTGCAGGTGCCGATCATGCTCGCTCTGTCGCTCACCGCTGCACTCGCGCTCGACAGTGCCCGGCTGCACGGGGCCGCGTTCTTCCGCATCGCCCTCTTCCTGCCCTACGCGGTGCCCGGCGTCGTCGCCGCACTCATCTGGGGCTTCATCTACGGCGACCAGTTCGGACTCGCGGGCAGCTTCAACGACCTCGTCGGCGCGCAGATCCTCGAACCGTTCAGCTCGCAGGCCGTCCTCGCCTCCATCGGCAACATCGTCACGTGGGAGTTCATGGGCTACAACATGCTCATCTTCTACGCCGCCCTCCGGGTGGTTCCCGGTGAGATCTACGAGGCGGCCGAGATCGACGGCGCCGGGCAGTTCCGCACGGTCTTCAGCATCAAGATCCCCGCCCTCCGCGGCGCGCTCGTCATCGCGACGATCTTCTCCGTCATCGGCTCCTTCCAGCTGTTCAACGAGCCGAACCTGCTGAAGAACCTCGCCCCCAACGTGATCACGAGCAACTTCACGCCGAACATGTACGCCTACAACCTGTCCTTCGCGGGTCAGCAGTTCAACCTCGCGGCGACGGTCGCGATCATCATGGGCGTCATCACCGCCGTCATCGCCTACGTCGTGCAGGTGCGCGGCTCCCGACAGGAGAACAGCTGATGGCCACCGTCTCGAACCCCACCGTGCGTCCGCAGACCGTCTCGACGAGCACCGCCCGCAACGCCCGCGCCTTCGACCGCCCCACCCGCAAGCGCCACGACCCGCGACGCAAGCGCTCGCTCGTCCTGACGATCGTCATGGCCGTGTTCCTCATCTACTCCGTCGTCCCGATCCTCTGGCTCGTCATCAACGCGACGAAGTCCCAGCCCGACCTGTTCTCCTCCTTCGGCCTCTGGTTCGGCGACGGCGGGTTCAACTTGTGGCAGAACATCGTCGACACCGTGACCTACCGCGACGGCCAGTTCGTCGGCTGGTTCGGCAACACGCTCCTCTACGTCGTCGTCGGAGCCGGTGGGGCGACCCTCCTCGCGACGATCGGCGGCTACGGACTCGCGAAGTTCCGGTTCCCGGGCAAGCGTGCGGTCTTCGCGATCATCCTCGGCTCCATCGCCGTGCCGGGCACTGCGCTCGCCGTGCCGACGTTCCTCATGTTCAGCCAGCTCGGCCTGACGAACACGCCGTGGGCCGTCATCCTGCCCTCGCTCGTCAGCCCGTTCGGTCTCTACCTGATCTGGACGTACGCGGTCGACGCGGTGCCCACCGAACTGCTCGAAGCGGCACGGATGGACGGTGCCGGGGAGTTCCGCACCTTCTTCACGATCTCGCTCCGGCTGCTCGGACCGGGCATCGTCACGGTCCTGCTCTTCGCGATCGTCGCGACCTGGAACAACTACTTCCTGCCGCTGATCATGCTCTCCGAACCCACCTGGTACCCGCTCACGGTCGGCCTCAGTCAGTGGAGCGCGCAGGCCACAGGCGTCGCGGCCCAGCCGATCTTCAACCTCGTGATCACCGGATCGCTCCTGACCATCGTCCCAATCGTCATCGCGTTCCTCTTCCTGCAGCGCTTCTGGCAGTCGGGCCTCAGCGCCGGCAGCGTCAAGGGCTGATCCACTCCCTGAACTCCCTCCCCGGTCCCTGAGCTTGTCGAAGGGCCACCAGCACCACTCCTCCTCCCAACGCAGTGAAAGGAAACACCCATGAAGCGCATCTCACCGTCCCGCACGGTCCTGCGCCGCGCGGCCACGGCGGCCGTCGCGTCCGCGATGATCGGAGCCTCGCTCGTCGCCTGCTCGTCCGGCGGCGGCACCACCGCCTCTGGCGACGCGAAGGACATCGAATCGGCCCTCGAGGCCGGTGGCGAGCTCACCTACTGGTCGTGGACCCCGTCCGCCGAGGCCCAGGTCGCCGCGTTCGAGAAGGCCTACCCCAAGGTCAAGGTCAACCTCGTCAACGCGGGCACCAACACCACCGAGTACACGAAGCTGCAGAACGCGATCAAGGCCGGCAAGGGTGCCCCCGACGTCGCGCAGGTCGAGTACTACGCCATCCCGCAGTTCGCGCTGAGCGACTCCCTCGTGGACCTCAACGCCTACGGCTTCGGCGACCTCAAGGACGACTACAGCCCCGGCCCGTGGAGCTCCGTCAACATCGGCGACGGCCTGTACGCCCTCCCGCAGGACTCGGGCCCCATGGCCATGTTCTACAACAAGACGGTGTTCGACCAGTACGGCATCGCCGTCCCGACCACCTGGGACGAGTACATCGCAGCCGCAGCCCAGCTGCACACCGCCGACCCGTCGAAGTACATCACCAACGACTCCGGTGACTCCGGCTTCGCGACCAGCATGATCTGGCAGGCCGGCGGCCGTCCGTTCACCGCCGACGGCACCAAGGTGAGCGTCAACCTCGCCGACGAGGGCTCCAAGAAGTGGGCCGACACCTGGAACCAGCTCGTCGAGGGCGACCTGCTCTCCGACGTCCCCGGGTGGAGCGACGACTGGTACAAGTCGCTCGGCAACGGCAGCATCGCGACGCTCATCACGGGCGCCTGGATGCCCGGCGTGCTCGAGTCGTCCGTCGCCGAGGCCTCCGGCCAGTGGCGCGTCGCCCCGATCCCGACCTACGACGGCAAGCCGGCCAACGCCGAGAACGGCGGCGGTGGCCAGGTCGTGCTCAAGCAGAGCAAGAACCCGGCGCTCGCCGCGGGCTTCCTCAAGTGGCTGAACAACGACGAGGAGAGCGTCAAGGTCTTCCTCGACAACGGCGGCTTCCCGGCGACCACCGCCGACCTGAACTCCGACGAGTTCCTCTCCGCCGCGCCCGAGTACTTCGGTGGACAGAAGATCAACGAGGTGCTCGTCCAGGGTGCCAAGGACGTGTCGACGGGTTGGCAGTACCTGCCCTACCAGGTCTACGCGAACAGCATCTTCGCCGACACCGTCGGGCAGTCCTACGCCAACCGTGCCGACCTGAACGACGGTCTGGCCGACTGGCAGAAGCAGCTCGTCGAGTACGGCAACACGCAGGGCTTCACGGTCACCGAGAAGTAGTCGTCCGCCGGCTCCGGTCCCTCCCGGAGCCGGTGGCGCGGCCCGCGGTCTCACCGCGGGCACCTGCAGCATCAGCACCATCGACCGTGGCCGGTCGGCGTACCTTCAGGGTCTCGTCGGGCCGGCCACGGTCGCTCCATCCCGACCTCTTCATCACGGAGCCCCAGCATGCCCACGTTCTCCATCGGCGCCGACGACTTCCTGCTCGACGGCCAGCCGTTCCGGATCCTCTCCGGAGCCCTCCACTACTTCCGGGTGCACCCCGAGCAGTGGGCGGACCGCATCGCGAAGGCGAAGCTCATGGGGCTCAACACGATCGAGACGTACGTGGCCTGGAACCAGCACAGCCCCGAGCGCGGCGTGTTCGACACCACCGGCACCAACGACCTCGAGCGCTTCCTCGACCTCATCGCCGAGGCCGGCATGTACGCGATCGTGCGCCCCGGCCCCTACATCTGCGCGGAGTGGGACAACGGCGGCCTGCCGGGCTGGCTGTTGCACGACCCGGAGCTCGGACTGCGTCGCAGCGAGCCCCGGTACCTCGCGGCCGTCCGCGAGTACTTCGAAGCGCTCCTCCCGATCGTCACCGCGCGGCAGATCGACCGCGGAGGTCCCGTCATCCTCGTGCAGGTCGAGAACGAGTACGGTGCCTACGGCGACGACCACGACTACCTCCGCACGCTGACCGCCTGGACCCGCGAGCTCGGGATCACCGTGCCGCTGACGACGGTCGACCAGCCGACCGCGCAGATGCTCGAGGACGGCAGCATCCCCGAACTCCACAAGACCGGTTCCTTCGGCAGCCGCTCGCTCGAACGCCTCGCGACGCTGCGGGAGCACCAGCCCACCGGGCCGCTCATGTGCTCGGAGTTCTGGGACGGGTGGTTCGACCACTGGGGTGAGCACCACCACACGACCCCGGTGGCGGAGACGGCGGCCGACCTCGACGCGCTGCTCGCGACGGGCGCGTCGGTCAACATCTACATGTTCCACGGCGGCACGAACTTCGGGTTCACCGGCGGCGCGAACGACAAGGGGCAGTACCGCTCCCATGTGACCTCCTACGACTACGACGCCCCGCTCGACGAGGCCGGCCACCCGACGGAGAAGTTCTTCGCCTTCCGCGACGTCATCGCGAAGTACGCCGAGGTGCCGACGGACGTCCCGCCTGCCGCGACGGACGCACCGGCGTTCACCGCCGCCTTCGAGGCCGAGGTGCCCTTCGCGGAGGTCGCCGACGAGCTCGCCCCACTCGCAGCGTTCGACCGGATCCCGACGATGGACGAACTCGGGGCCTTCAGCGGTCTCGCCCGCTATCAGGCGCGGCTCGGCGGACGTGGCGGCGTGCTGCGGTTCGGCGAGGTGCGCGACCGCGTCGTCGTGTCCGTCGACGGCGTGCCGGTCGGGACGCTGACCCGCGAGTTCCAGGAGCGCTCCCTCGTGATCCCGGCGGGCGAGACGCTCGAACTCCTCCTCGAGAACCAGGGACGCGTCAACTACGGCAAACGTCTGGGCGAGCCCAAGGGGATCATCGGGCCGGTGTCGCTCGACGGCGTCGAACTGACGGCCTGGGGGATCGCCCCGGTCGCCCTCGACCGACTCGACGAGGTCGTCGACGCCGCGGCGTCACCGGCGGCCGGCGCACGGATCAGCGGTGCCGGCCCAGTGCTGCTCACCGCGACCGTGACGCTCGATGCGCCCACCGACCTGTTCCTCGACACCGCCGACTGGGGCAAGGGACTCGTCTGGGTGAACGGCTTCCTGCTCGGCCGCTACTGGTCGAGAGGGCCGCAGCACACGCTCTACGTCCCGGGCGGTCAGTTGCGTGCGGGGGCGAACCGGTTCACCGTGTTCGAGTTCCATGCGTTGACCTCGCCGGAGCTCTCCTTCCTGGCCCGTCCGTCGCTCGGTCCCGTGGAGTTCTAGGCCCCGTCCGAGCGGCGGCCGTCCGCTTCCGGCAGCGGCCCCGATGTCGGGGGCGACGGCTACCATTGGTGGGTGGTCACTGCTCTGTATCGCCGGTATCGGCCCGAGACGTTCGCCGAGATGATCGGTCAGGCGCAGGTCACCGATCCCCTCATGACGGCCCTGCGCACCAACCGGGTCAATCACGCCTATCTGTTCAGCGGTCCGCGAGGCTGTGGCAAGACGACCTCGGCCCGGATCCTGGCGCGCTGCCTCAACTGCGCCGAGGGCCCGACCGACACCCCGTGCGGTGTCTGCGCGAGCTGCGTCGACCTCTCGCGCGACGGCTCGGGCTCGCTCGACGTCGTCGAGATCGACGCCGCCAGCCACAACGGTGTCGACGACGCCCGCGACCTCCGCGAGCGCGCGATCTTCGCGCCGGCCCGCGACCGCTACAAGATCTTCATCCTCGACGAGGCGCACATGGTCACCCCGCAGGGCTTCAACGCGCTGCTGAAGATCGTGGAGGAGCCGCCGGAGCATGTGAAGTTCATCTTCGCGACGACCGAGCCCGACAAGGTGATCGGCACCATCCGTTCGCGTACCCACCACTACCCGTTCCGGCTCATCCCGCCGGCCCAGATGCTCGACTACGTGCAGCAGCTCTGCGACAGCGAGCACGTCGGCGTCGAGCCGGGCGTCCTGCCGCTCGTGGTCCGCGCCGGTGGCGGTTCGGCCCGCGACACCCTGTCGCTGCTCGACCAGCTGATGGCCGGCTCGGAGGGCGACTCGGTCGACTACGAACGTGCCGTCGCGCTGCTCGGCTACACGCACACCGCGCTGCTCGACGAGGTCGTCGACGCCCTCGCCGCGCGTGATTCCGGGGCCGCGTTCAGCACGGTCGACCGCGTCATCCAGACGGGACAGGACCCCCGACGCTTCGTCGACGACCTGCTCGAACGACTCCGCGACCTCATCGTCGTGGCCGCCACCGGCGAGAACGCGGCCGCCGTGCTGCGTGGTCTGCCCCAGGACGAACTCGACAAGATGCTCGGCCAGGCGCGTGCCTTCGGTATCGCGGAGCTGTCCCGCACGGCGGACGTCGTCAACGAGGCGCTCACCCAGATGACCGGCGCGACCTCGCCGCGGCTCCACCTCGAACTCATGATGGCCCGCATCCTCGTCCCCGCGGCCGACGACTCCGCCCGTGGCGCGCTCGTCCGCGTCGAGCGCCTCGAGCGCCGCATCGGTGTCGACGGTGTCGCCGCCGACCCGGCCGCTGTGGCGCCGTCGGCCTCGGTTCCGGCGCCCGCCTCGGTCGCCGCCGTCCCGGCCTCGGGGCCGTCGTCCGCACCGTCCCCATCTTCGTCCCCGGTCCCGGAGCCGGTCGAGGCGCGCACAGCTGCCGCTCCCGCGCCGGTCACTGCTCCTGCCCCGGCCGCGCCCCGCGTCGGCCCGGTCACCCTGCAGCTCGTCCGCGACGCCTGGCCCGAGATCGTCGCCCGGGTCGAGAAGGCCGACCGCAAGGCGTGGATGATCGTCGTCAACGCCCAGGTCGGTGGCTACTCCGACGACGAGGTCCTCACGCTCGTCTTCGCGAACAACAGCGACCTCAACGACTTCAAGGCCCGCCACGCCCCGGGCACCGGGGTGGCCGAGGTCCTGCGCACCGCGGTGCTCGACGTCCTCGGCGTGCGGGTCAAGTACCTCGCCAAGGTCGCGGGTGCCGAGGAGCCGCCGGCGGTTCGCGCCGCTGCGCCGACCTCGGGCGCCGTCTCCTCGGAGCCGTCCGCTTGGTCGACGCCGAGCCTGCCGCAGAACGTCCCGGCGCCCGCAGCGTTGGCGTCGTCAGCCGGCTCCGCCTCGGCAGGGTCGCGTCCCTCGTGGCCGACGGTCGCGCCTGCCGGAGGAGCGGACGCCGCGTCCTCGGCCGAGCCCGCGTCCTCTGGCTCGGGAACGCCCGCCGGCGAGTCATCGGCTCCTGCTCCGTCGCCATCGGCGCCGGTCGAAGAGCGTGCATCGGTGTCGTCCTCCTCCTGGGCGACGGTCGTCCCGCCGGCCGACGAGCCCGAGCCGTCCCCGGTCCCCACCTCCGCGACGCAGTCGTCTTCGGTCCCTGAGCCTGTCGAGGGGCCCACCTCGTCTCCGGTCCCCGCCTCCGCGACGCAGTCGTCTTCGGTCCCTGAGCCTGTCGAGGGGCCCACCTCGTCTCCGATCCCCGCCTCTGCGACGCCCCCATCCTCGGTCCCTGAGCCTGTCGAAGGGCAGCTCGCCCAGCCCACCGGATCCGCAGCTCCCGCCCCGACGACCCCTCCGCCCGCGCCGCGCCAGCAGGCCGCACCGCCGCGCCAGCAGGCGCCCGCCCGAGGTCCCTCCAACGGCGACGCACTCGGCTCGCGGACCGTCACCTGGGACGTGGTCTCGATCCCGTCCGACGCCGACGCACCCCCGCCGGACGACGAGCCGCCGTACCCCGACCCCTACGACGCCCCGGCGGCGCCTGCCGCTGCTCCCGCCGCTCCGGCTCCGGCCGCCTCGGCCGCCCCGCCCGTGGCGGAGCGCCGGCAGCCGCTCGTCAAGATGCGTCAGGCGCCTCCGGCGTCGGCGGGATCCCATCCGGCGGGCGACAACCGGTACGGCGAGAGCGTCGTCCGCGAGCTCCTCGGCGCCACATTCATCGAGGAGCAGCCGCACGAGCCGCGCTCCGGAGGGCGGTAGGCCATGTACGAGGGAATCGTCCAAGATCTGATCGACGAGTTCGGGCGACTGCCGGGCATCGGTCCGAAGTCGGCGCAGCGCATCGCGTTCCACATCCTCCAGACGGAGTCGTTCGACGTGTCGAAGCTCGCCGAGCTCCTCACCGTCGTGCGCGAGAAGGTGAAGTTCTGCGAGATCTGCGGCAACATCTCCGAGCAGAACCTCTGCAGTGTGTGCCGCGATCCGCGACGCAACCCGGCACTCATCTGCGTGGTCGAAGAGCCGAAGGACGTCGTCGCGATCGAGCGCACCCGTGAGTTCCGTGGGTTCTACCACGTGCTCGGTGGCGCCATCAGCCCCATCGACGGCGTCGGGCCCGACGACCTCAACATCCGTCGACTCATGCAGCGTCTGGCCGACGGCACGGTCACCGAGGTCATCATCGCGACCGACCCGAACCTCGAGGGCGAAGCGACGGCCACCTACCTCAGTCGGTTGCTGCTCCCGATGGGGATCCGCATCACCCGACTCGCCTCCGGCCTGCCCGTCGGCGGTGACCTCGAGTACGCCGACGAGGTCACCCTCGGACGCGCCTTCGAGGGCCGCACCGTCGTCAGCGGCTGAGCCCCGCCCGCCAACCCACTCATTCACCCAGCGCGCTCTGCGGACGACCCTTTCTCAGGAGTCGGCCGGCGTGTCGGGCTCGGCCGGCGTCGCCGCGCCGGGGAACTCCTGAGTCAGGGCCGGTCGGGTGGGGGTCAGGCGTCGGCGGACGGCGACGGCCACTCGGCGACCACCGGCCGCACCGAGAGCTGCCGCCCGACGGCGGAGAAGCCGAGCTTCCTCGCGACCGCTCGCGATCCGGGGTTCGTGTCGGCCGCCCGCCACTGGGGGAGCAGCTTGTGCTCGAGCGCGTGCTCGACGGCGGTCGAGGCGAGTCGGGTCGCGAGACCGGTCCCGCGAGCTTCCGGTGCCGTCAGCGCCGTCACGTGCGCGACGCCGAGCGGCCACGACCGGTACCCGGCGACCGCGAGCACGCGCCCGTGGTCGCGCACCGAGAACAG
The DNA here is from genome assembly GCF_030209505.1 of Plantibacter sp. LMC-P-059a. Taxonomy (NCBI): domain Bacteria; kingdom Bacillati; phylum Actinomycetota; class Actinomycetes; order Micrococcales; family Microbacteriaceae; genus Plantibacter; species Plantibacter sp. LMC-P-059a. The sequence continues at coordinate 23,499 of NZ_JARVRZ010000005.1, forward strand.
GGGAGAGGTGATCCCGAAGATCCCGCTCTCCGAGGCCTCATCGTCGCCCACCTTCGACAGCATCGACTCGATGGCGGGGTCGCTCGCCTTGCTCGCCACAACGTCGATCTCCTCGGCGGGCGTGAACCGGCCGGGCAGCAGGTAGTCGAGGGTCGCCGGCCCGAGGACCTCGGCGATCTGCATCCGGGATCGCAGGAAGTCGACGGTGCCGACGTTTTTCGGCGACTCGTCCTCGATGGCCAGCCGTTTCGCCGTGTCCTCGTCGGGCACGATCGCGAGGGCGCTGCCGGCGATCTCGACGACGCCGATCCAGCCGGGCGGGCAGGCCATCGACCCGGCGTTCACGACGACCGCGACGCGACCCGGGGTGAACCGTGCGGTCGGCGAGGCGAGCCCCTGCCAGAGGCGCCGCACCGTCGCGAGCACCCGAGCGTCGTCCTGTTGCATGCGCCAACCCTACCCAGCGGGTGCCACCGTCCGGGGCCGGTCACGGCGGTCGCGAACCGGGTGAGGGTGCCCTTCGTCACATGAACGGCGCGGAATGCACGGATGGGTAGGATGATCGCGGGGCCGCTCGTGCCCGCACCGACTTCCCCAGGAGATCCGATGGCATTGATCGTGCAGAAGTTCGGCGGGTCCTCCGTCGCTGACGCCGAGAGCATCAAGCGCGTGGCGAAGCGCATCGTCGAGACCCGCAAGGCGGGCAACGAGGTCGTCGTCGCCGTCTCGGCGATGGGCGACACGACCGACGAACTGCTCGACCTCGCCCACGAGGTCACGCCGATCCCGGCACCCCGTGAGCTCGACATGCTCCTCTCGAGTGGTGAGCGCATCTCGATGGCGCTCCTCGCGATGGCGATCAGCAGCATGGGCTACGTCGCGCGCTCCTTCACCGGCAGCCAGGCCGGCATGATCACGGACGCCCAGCACGGCGCGGCCCGCATCGTCGACGTCACCCCGGTCCGCTTGCGCGAGGCCCTCGACGACGGCGCGATCGTCATCGTCGCCGGGTTCCAGGGCTTCAACCGCGACACCCGCGACATCACGACGCTCGGACGAGGCGGCTCGGACACCACGGCCGTCGCCCTCGCGGCCGCCCTCGACGCCGACGTCTGCGAGATCTACACCGACGTCGACGGCATCTTCACCTCAGACCCACGGGTCGTGCCGAAGGCGCGCAAGATCGACCGCATCTCCAGCGAGGAGATGCTGGAGCTCGCGGCCTCGGGCGCGAAGGTCCTCTACATCCGCGCCGTCGAGTACGCACGCCGTCACGGCGTGACGCTCCACGTCCGCTCGTCCTTCAACAACAACGAAGGCACGCTCGTCCTGAACGATGCGGGCCGCAACAACCCAGGAGCAGGTGAGGCACCCATGGAGCAGCCCATCGTCGCCGGAGTCGCGACCGACCTCAGCGAAGCGAAGATCACCGTCGTCGGCGTCCCCGACCTGCCCGGCAAGGCGGCGGAGATCTTCACGATCGTCGCGAAGTCCGGCGGCAACGTCGACATGATCGTGCAGAACGTGTCGACCGCCGTCTCCGGTGTCACCGACATCTCCTTCACGCTCCCGAAGCCCGAGGCGCAGCAGGTGCTGCGTGCCCTCGCCGCCGAACAGGGGCGGGTGGGCTTCTCGGCCATCCAGCACGACGACCAGATCGGCAAGCTCGCGCTCGTCGGCGCCGGCATGCGCACGAACACGGGTGTGTCCGCGAAGCTCTTCGAGGCGCTCAGCGCTGCGGGGATCAACATCGAGATGATCTCCACGAGCGAGATCCGCATCTCGGTCGTGACGCGCGCCGACACCCTGAACAAGGCCGCCAACGTGGTGCACTCCGCGTTCGGTCTCGACGGCGAGGACGAAGCCGTCGTCCACGGCGGTACGGGCCGCTAGGGCTCCGCCCTTCGACAAGCTCAGGGACCGGATGGTCGCCTGAGGGACCGGACGGTCGCTTGAGGGGCCTGACGGTCGCCTGAAGGACCGGATGGTCCACCCAGGGGGTCGGCACGGCCGATCCTGATGCAAGATGGTTCACAACAACCCCTGATCCCAGAGGAATCCCCATGAGCAACGGTGTACGTGTCGGTGTGGTCGGAGCGACCGGTCAGGTCGGCAAGGTCATGCGCCGCCTGCTGGAGGAGCGCGAGTTCCCGATCAGCGAGATCCGCTTCTTCGCGACCGCGCGGTCCGCGGGCACGACCCTGCCGTTCCGCGGCCAGGACATCGTCGTCGAGGACGTCGAGACGGCTGATCCCAGTGGCATCGACATCGCCCTGTTCTCCGCCGGCGCGACCGGTTCGCGGACGCAGGCCCCGCGCTTCGCCGCCGCCGGTGCGCTCGTCATCGACAACTCCAGCGCCTGGCGCATGGACCCCGAGGTCCCGCTCGTCGTCAGCGAGGTGAACCCGCACGCCATCAAGGACGCGGTGAAGGGCATCGTCGCGAACCCGAACTGCACCACCATGGCCGCCATGCCGGTGCTCAAGGTGCTGGATGCCGAGGCCGGGCTGTCGCGCCTCATCGTGAACACGTACCAGGCCGTGTCCGGTTCCGGTCTCGCCGGTGCCGCCGAGCTCGCCGGCCAGATCGAGGCCGCCGTCGCCCAGGGCGACCTCACGCGCCTCGTGCACGACGGTTCCGCCATCGACTTCCCGGCACCCGAGAAGTACGTCGCACCGATCGCCTTCGACGTCATCCCGCTCGCCGGTTCCATCGTGGACGATGGCCTCGGGGAGACCGACGAGGAGAAGAAGCTCCGCAACGAGAGCCGCAAGATCCTCGAGCTCCCGGAGCTGCTCGTCTCCGGCACCTGTGTGCGCGTGCCGGTCTTCACCGGCCACTCGCTCTCGATCAACGCCGAGTTCACGAACGACCTGTCGGCGGAGCGCGCGACCGAGCTGCTGCGCGACGCCCCGGGTGTCCAGCTCTCCGAGGTCCCGACGCCCCTCGAGGCCGCCGGTGCCGACCCGTCGTTCGTCGGGCGCATCCGGCCCGACCAGAGTGCACCGGCCGGCAAGGGCCTCGTGCTCTTCATCTCGAACGACAACCTCCGCAAGGGTGCAGCACTCAACGCGGTCCAGATCGCCGAACTCGTCGCCGCCGAGCTGCTCGCGCAGCCCGCGTCGGTCTGACGGGCTCCCTGGAACCCGACAGGGGAGACATGTCGCGCCCACGCCTGCGCCGACGCTGGTTCGTCGCGTTCATCGCCGCCGCCGTCGCGGTCGCTGCGGTCGTCACCGTGAGTGGTCTGCGTGCCGACGTGCAGCAGACCACTGTCGCGCGTGCCGGGTCCGGCTCGGAGGTGGCGGTCGGTCCGCTGGTCGCGTTCTACGGCGACTCGTACACGAAGGGGTCCGCAGCGTCTGCACCCGCGGCCCGCTGGTCCTCGCTCGTCGCCCAGGCCGAGGGGTGGACGGAGTACAACGCCGGGTACCCGGGGCTCGGCTTCGTCCGCAAGCGCGACCAGGTCGGCGACGTCGCGGGCGACGTCATCGCGCAGCACCCCGAGGTCCTCATCGTCGCGCTCGGCATCAACGACAACTTCGAATGGACGGGCAACGAGGAGGCGATCCGGAAGGCGATCCTGCCGGAGTTCCAGCGCCTGCGCGACGGTCTGCCCGGAACGCGGATCGTCGTCGTAGAACCCTGGTGGTTCACGGCGGAGCGTCCCGACTCGCTTGAGCAGATCATCGGGTGGGTCCACGATGCCGCCGACACGATCGACGCCGACTACATCTCGGGGGCGTCGCACTGGCTCGACGAGGATCCCGCGGCCTGGATCTCCGCCGACGGTCTGCACCCGAGCGACGCCGGGTACGCGCACATCGCGCAACGGATGCTCGAGGAACTCGACGCCCTGTCGCCCGCACTCCCCGGACGCTGAGGCCCCACGCGGTAGTCGAGCGGACGCTGCGCACGCCGTGCGCAACTGTCTCGACATCGAGCTATCCGCCGAGTGACGATCACTGACCTCGCGCGGGTGGAGAGCTCGTGCCTCGCCGCGACTAGACTGCTCTGGTGACCGAAACCATCGACGTAGCCCTCATTGGTGGTGGCATCATGAGCGCCACGCTCGCCGCCCTCATCCACCAGGTGCAGCCTGATTGGAAGGTGGAGGTCTACGAGCGGCTGAGCGACGTCGCGCTCGAGAGCTCCAACCCGTGGAACAACGCTGGAACGGGCCACGCGGCGCTGTGCGAGCTGAACTACATGCCGCAGGATGCCCACGGCCAGGTCGACCCGGCCAAGGCCATCGGCATCAACGAGCAGTTCCAGCTCAGCCGCCAGTTCTGGGCGCACCTCGTCGAAGAGGGCCTGCTGGGCGAGCCCGACACGTTCATCAACCCCACGCCGCACATGACCTTCGTCCGCGGCGAGAAGGACGTCGAGTACCTGCGGAAGCGGTACGAGGCGCTCAAGGACCAGCCGCTGTTCGCCGGCATCGAGTTCTCCGAAGACCCCGCGGTCATCGCCGAGTGGGCACCGCTGCTCATCAATCGTCGTGCCGTCGGCGAGCGCATCGCCGCCACACGGATCACGGCCGGCACCGACGTCGACTTCGGTTCGCTCACCCACAAGCTCTTCGACGCGGCACCGTCCGCCCATGTGCGGTTGAACCACGAGGTCCGTTCGCTCAAGCGCCTGAAAGACGGCAGGTGGCGGATCCGGGGCAGGCAGACGCTCGGTCGCTCGCCGATGGAGATCAACGCGCGCTTCGTGTTCGTCGGAGCCGGCGGATGGGCGCTCAAGCTGCTGCAGAAGTCCGGCATCCCCGAGATCAAGGGCTACGGCGTCTTCCCGATCGGTGGCCAGTTCCTCCGCACCGACAACCCCGCAGTCGTTTCGAAGCACCAGGCCAAGGTCTACAGCCAGGCCTCGGTCGGCGCGCCGCCCATGTCGGTCCCGCACCTCGACACCCGCGTCGTCGACGGGCAGGCGAGCCTCCTCTTCGGCCCGTACGCGACGTTCAGCCCGAAGTTCCTCAAGCGCGGTTCGATCCTCGACCTCGTCACCCAGGTCCGCCCGCACAACCTCTTCCCGATGCTGGCGGTCGCGAAGGACAACCCGAGCCTGATCACCTACCTCGTCGGGCAGCTCCTGCAGTCCCGGTCGCAGAAGATGGAGAGCCTGCGGGAGTTCCTGCCGACGGCGAAGGACGAGGACTGGTACCTCATCGAGGCCGGCCAGCGTGCTCAGGTCATGAAGAAGGACAAGGACAAGGGCGGCGTCCTGCAGTTCGGGACCGAGGTCATCACCGGTGCCGACGGCACGATCGCCGGTCTCCTCGGTGCGTCGCCCGGTGCTTCGACGGCGGTCCCGATCATGCTCGACGTGCTGCGCAAGTGCTTCCCCGACCGCATGACGGCGTGGGAGCCACGGCTGCGCGAGATGATCCCGACGTACGGCTCGACGCTGAACGACGTCCCCGCCAGGGCCGCCGAGGTGCTCGAGAGCACCGCCGAGGCGCTCGACATCTCGCTCTAGCCCGGCCTCATCCGCCCCAAGGTGTGTGAACAGGCGTCGACGGTCGTCGTCAGCGATGCAACAGGTGCCGTCTCGGAACCCTAAGCTTGCCTGGTGGCGAAACTGTACTTCCGTTACGGGGCGATGAACTCCGGCAAGAGCACCGCCTTGCTCCAGGCTGCCTTCAACTACGAGGAACGCGGTCACCGTGTGCTCCTCGCCAAGCCGTCGCTCGACACCAAGGGCGACGCCGCCATCGTGAGTCGCCTGGGCGTCACCCGCGACGCCGATTTCCTGCTCGGTCCGGACGACGACGCGGTCCAGGTGTTCGCCGAGCACCGCCGACGGGTCGTCGCGGAGACCGGCGCGGACGTCAGCTGCCTGCTCGTCGACGAGGCGCAGTTCCTGCACGCCGGGCAGGTCGACGGCCTGCTGCGGATCGCCCTCCTGGAGGGTATCCCCGTCCTCGCCTACGGCATCCGCACCGACTTCCAGACCGTCGCTTTCCCGGGGAGTCGCCGCCTGCTCGAGGTGTCGCACAGCCTCGAGGAGCTGAAGACGATCTGCCGCTGTGGACGCAAGGCGATCTTCAACGGGCGCCGCTTCGGCGACACCTTCGTCTTCGACGGCGACCAGGTCGCCATCGACGGCACCACGGTCACCTACGAATCGCTCTGCGGCGTCTGCTACCTGCAGGAGTCCGGCGGCCGACTCTCCTCCTCCTCTCCCACCGTCCGACCCATCAGCGAAGGATCACACGCATGAAGCTCTCCGTCATCGGCTGCGGCTACCTGGGGGCCGTGCACGCGGCCGCCATGGCATCGATCGGTCACGAGGTCGTCGGCATCGACGTCGACCCCGCGAAGATCGAGGCGCTCGCTGCCGGTCGTTCGCCGATCTTCGAGCCCGGACTACCGGAACTCCTCCTGGCCGGTGTCGAGTCCGGTCGCCTGCGGTTCAGCACCGACATGGCCGACGCGGCCGGGGCGACCATGCACTTCGTCGCGGTCGGAACGCCGCAGAAGGCGGGGTCCAACGCGGCCGATCTGCGCTACGTCGACGCCGCGGTGACGGCGCTCCTCCCGCACCTGTCGGCCGGTGACGTCGTCGTCGGCAAGTCGACCGTTCCCGTCGGCACCGCGGCGCGCCTCGCCGAACTCGTCGCCCCCACGGGTGCCGTGCTCGCCTGGAACCCCGAGTTCCTCCGCGAGGGCTTCGCCGTCCAGGACACCATCGCGCCCGACCGGCTCGTCTACGGCCTGCCGCCGGCCCCCGAGGACGCCGCCGTCGCCCGTGCCGCGTTCGACGAGGTGTACGCGCAGGCGCTCGCCACCGGGACGCCGCTCGTCGCCACCGGCTACTCGACCGCCGAGCTCGTCAAGGTCGCCGCCAACGCGTTCCTCGCCACGAAGATCTCGTTCATCAACGCCATGGCGGAGATCGCCGAGGTCACGGACGCGGACGTCACCGAACTCGCCGACGCGATCGGGTACGACGCGCGGATCGGCCGTCGCTTCCTGAACGCCGGCGTCGGCTTCGGCGGCGGTTGCCTGCCGAAGGACATCCGCGCGTTCACCGCGCGCGCCGAGGAGCTGGGCCGCGGCGAGTCGGTGGCGTTCCTGAAGGAGGTCGACGCCATCAACCTCCGTCGCCGTCAGCGGGTCGTCGACCTCGTCGTCGAGGAGCTCGGCGGGAGCGCCTACCAGAAGCGTGTCGCGGTGCTCGGGCTCGCCTTCAAGCCCGACAGTGACGACGTCCGTGACTCGCCGGCCCTCGACGTGGCCGTCGGCCTGAACGGTCTCGGTGCGAAGGTCCTCGCCTTCGACCCGGAGGCCGTGCCCAACGCGCGTCGTCTCCACCCGCAGCTCATGTTCGCGGAGTCCGCCGAGGAGGCCGTGACCGACGCCGACATCGTCGTGGTCGTGACCGAGTGGAAGGCGTTCCGCGCCCTCGACCCGGAGGCGGTGGCAGCGCTGACCGCCGGCAAGATCGTCGTTGACGGCCGCAACTGCCTCGACGTCGACGCGTGGCGTGGTGCCGGCTGGCGCTACGTCGGTCTCGGTCGCCCCTGAGCGCTGACGAGGAGTCGGACGACGAGCACGATCGTCGCGCCGAGGAGCCCTCCGGCGGCGTTCGCGTAGACGTCGGCGATCGTCGCGACCCGAGCGGGGAGCAGCGTCTGGCCGAGCTCGATGGCGACGGAGAACGTCGTCGTCGTCAACGGAGCGATCCACCACAGCTTCAGTGGCAGCTCCAGCGCGAGGAGCGCGCCGAGTGGGATGAACAGGACGACGTTCGCCGCGGACTCGACGAAGCGGTAGTCGAACCAGGACGGCGCTCCGGCGGCCTGGAGCCGATCGATGAGCGCCAGCAGGGTGTCGCGACCGCCGGCGTCGACGGGCGTCGGCCAGAACGCGATCCCGAGCATGACGCACAGGCAGACCAGCAGCAGGACCCCGATGACGATTCGAGGTGTGCGGGTCATCTGCGGTGCGGCTCCAGATCGGTCGGCGGGCGTGCCGTCGGCACCTCGTAATCGTAGGCCATGGGGCGCTCCCAGCCCGGGCGACGGGCGGCTGCTTGCCCCAAAACGGGGGCGTGCAGGGCCCCGTTCCGCCCGTCGACTGGCGGCTAGGCTGTGCCTACCCGAACAAGGAGCACTCTTGGCTGACCCACGCCCGGCGACGGCCGGCATCCCCACGAGTGGTCGCCGACGGTCCCGCCTCTGGTGGATCGCACTGGCCGTGCTGCTCGTCGTCCTCGCCCTCGGAGCGTGGCTGGGTGTCCGGGCGTCCCTCGCGAAGTCCGCCCTCGAGGCGGCTCAGGCGGATGCCAAGACCCTCCAGACGGCCGTGCTCGCCGGCGACGCCAGCGGCACGGACGCCACCCGGCAGTCGCTGTCCGCACACACGGGTGAGGCCGTCTCCCTGACGAGCGATCCGGTCTGGCGGACCGCCGAGATCCTCCCGTTCTTCGGGGTGAACTTCTCCGCGGTCCGTGAGGCCGCAGCCGCGACCGACGACGTGGCGGTCCACGTGATCCCGTCGGTCGTGGAGATCGCCGGTCGTGTCAACCTCTCCTCGCTCCTGCCCGGCGACGGGTCGATCGCCACCGAGCCGTTGCGCGACGTCGCTCCGACGGTCGCCGAAGCCGCGGCCGCCGCGGACGCCATCGCGGGTCGCGTCGACACGATCAGCACGGACGGCGCCCTCCCGGTCGTCGCCGACGCCGTCGAGAAGCTCACGCGGACGCTCGACGGAGCGAGCACGATGCTCGACACCGCCGCGCGCGCCACAGCCCTCCTGCCCGACATGGCGGGTGGCGCGGGACCGCGGAACATCATGGTGATGATCCAGAACAACGCGGAGGTCCGCTCGAGCGGCGGTATCGCCGGTGCCGTGGCGCTCATCCACGCGGAGAACGGTGTCATCTCCTTCGCCGGCACCCGCGGCAGCGACGACTTCTCCAAGTTCCCGGCCCCGGTCCTGCCGCTCACGCCGTTCGAGCAGAACGTGTACACCGACAACCTTGGCACCTACATCCAGGACACCAACCTCACGGTCGACTTCAGCCGGACGGGCGAACTCGCCGCCGCGATGGGCACCCGGGTGTTCGGTGTGCCCATCGACACCGTGGTCGCCATCGACCCCTACGTCCTCGCGCACCTGCTGCAGGCGACCGGCCCGGTCGCCCTGCCGGACGGCTCCGAACTCACCGCGGACAACGCCCCGAAGACACTCCTGAGCGACGTCTACGCGCGGTTCCCGGACCGGCTCGTCCAGGACGCCTTCTTCGCCGCCGTCTCGGGTTCGGTGTTCGAGACCATGATCTCCCGGTCACCGGACCCCGCCGCGCTCGTCGAGGCGCTGTCCGCATCCGCTGAGGAGAACCGGCTCCACCTCTGGAGTGCCGTCCCCGCCGAGCAGACGCTCATCGCCCAGACGACGCTCGCCGGGATCCCGCCCGCGACCGACGACGACGCCGTGTACACCGGGGTGTACCTCGAGGACCTCACCCGGGCGAAGATGGACTACTACCTGGAGACGAAGGTCGACCTCCGCGACGCCCGCTGCACGAGCCAGGGCGCCGAATACGTCGTCGCGGTCACGCTGACCTCCACGGCGCCGGCGGACGCCGCGACGTCCCTGCCCGACTACGTGACCGCGGGCGGACGCTTCGGCACCCCTCCCGGCGACATCGCGACGCGCGTCGTGATCCATGGACCACTCGGCGCAGCCCTCCTCGGTGCCAGCGACGGAACCGACCTCCCCGTCAAGGCGGTGACCGACCCGAACGGTCGCCTCTACGCGCAGACCGACGTGACCCTCACTCCGGGGGCATCCACCGAACTCGTCTTCACGGTGGTCGCTCCGAAGGCCTCCGACGTACCCCCAAACCTGGTCACAACCCCCGGAATCACGGGCAAAACGACGATTTCGACCTTCCCTCGCTGTGGCTCCTGACATAGCATGACAACACCTCAGGAAGCCACGCACCCGAATTCGTGACCCTGGGGAACCTCGCGCGGACGCCCACCCGAAATCGGCGGACGCAGGGGTACTCGACGTTCCTTGGGGATACACACATGAAGCGCACCCTTGCCCTAGCATCGCTCTGCCTGCTCGCCGTCTTCGCGGTCCCGACCGCGGCGAACGCAGCGACCGACTCGTCCACGTACGGCCCTGCCGGCTGTGCCACGCTCACCCCGGTCTCGGTGACCCAGGGGGAGTCCACCGTGTTCCGTTGCGACGGAACCTTCGACCCCGGCACCCCGGTGACGGTCACGGTCGACGGACCGGGCTGCAGCGTGCCCGCCCCCGCCAAGCCGAACACCGCCGGCACGACCGAGCAGGCCGCCGGCCAGAGCGCCGTCCCCACCTCCGGGACGTTCAGCGCCGACACCGCTCGCGCGTTCGCCGTCACGATCTCGACCGACGCGACGAAGTCGGGCACCTGCATGGTGACCGCCACCCAGGGTGCGACCACCGAGAGCGCCTCCTTCCAGGTCTCCGAGCGCGAGTTCGCCTCGACCGGCTTCGACGGTGGAGCCCTGCCGTGGATCGGTGGCGGCCTGCTCGTCGTCGGCGCCGGCGTCGTCTCCGCGCTCGCCGTCCGTCGCCGCAAGACCGCCTGATCGGGTCACCCGGCCCCGGGTCCGCGAGTACGTCTCGCGGGCCCGGGACGGTCGGGGCGCCCCTACCCCCAAAGGTGGTCACATCCGCGGAATTCCGCGGTTTTCGGCGGCCCCGCCGGCAACCGCTGCCCTAGCATGATGACGGCCATGGAGGCCACGAGTGACCAGTGCTCGGCTCCAGGCCCACTGTCCGCATGACGCGTCACCGCACCGCATGCGCCATCCGCACACCTAGGGGCACGCACATGAACCGAACTCTCTCCGCCGCCGCACTCGTCCTCCTCGCCGTCGTCGCGCTGCCCACCGCAGCCAACGCCGTCGAGGGTGAGAGCTACGGACCCGGCAGCTGCAACTCGATCACGCCCGCGAGCGTCGCCCGGGGTGCAGCCGTCACCTACTCCTGCTCGGACTTCTGGGCGGCGAACCAGACCGTGTCGATCACCATCGACTCGTCCGCCGCCGGCGGATCGACCCGCACGCTGTCGACCGTCGCCGACGCGGCCGGTGACATCGACGTCTCGATCGACACCGCAGCCGACCCCGCCGGCACCTACACGCTGACGGCCACCCAGGGTGCCGTGAGCGACTCGTCCGACTTCACGGTCCTCGACCCGGCCGAGGCCGCTGCTGCCGCTTCCGCGTCCGACCCGTCGGCCGGCGGCGACGCCCTCGCTGACACCGGCTTCGCCGGAACGGCCCTCCCGTGGGCTGCCGGTGGACTCCTCGCCGTCGGTGCCGCAGCGCTCGGTACTGTCCTCGTGCGCCGCCGCCAGCAGGCCTGAGATCGCGGACCGGTCGGGCGTCGACGGCGCCGCCCGATCGATCCGGTCCAGGATCGGCCGATTCTCGGAAGTGGCGAACAGCCGCTGAAAAATCGGCTATCCTAGACAAGGCCTTCGGGCCATCGGGGTGTGGCGCAGTTTGGTAGCGCGCTTCGTTCGGGACGAAGAGGTCGTGGGTTCAAATCCCGCTACCCCGACAGTATTAGCCCGGTCAGATGAGTAATCATCCGACCGGGCTTCTCTGTTTCTCACCCCTCGGTCCCTGAGCTTGTCGAAGGGCACTCCCTCCACCCCCTCCGGTCCCTGAGCCTGTCGAAGGGCGCTCCGCTCGCCCCCACGGTCCCTGAGCCTGTCGAAGGGCGGCGTACGCCCCGAGCCGCCTCAGACCACGGTACGGCGGGGGAGCAGCGTCACGAGCGACGCCTCCGGGCGGCACGCGAAGCGCACCGGTGCGTAGATGGACGTCCCGAGACCCGCCGACACGTTGAGGTACGCGGAGCGGAGCGCATGGCGCCACACGCTCAGCCCCTTCACCTGCTTGCGAGGGATGTCGCAGTTCGTCACCAGTGCGCCGTAGCCGGGCACGCAGACCTGGCCGCCGTGGGTGTGTCCGGCGAAGATGAACTGGGCCCCCTGCGTCACGAACGCGTCGAGCACGCGGCGGTACGGGGCGTGCATCACCCCGACCGTCACGGTGTGCGCCAAGGCAGGGTCATCGGTCGCGAGGGTCTCCGCGTCGAGCCGCTCGTCGATGAGGGCCGTCAGTGTGTCCAAGCGGTCGAAGTGCTTGTGCGGGTCGTCGACGCCGAAGAGGTCGAGTCGTGTGCCGCGGACGGTGATCTCGCCGACCGCGTTGTTGAGGTCCAGCCAGCCGAGGTCCTCCATGAAGAACCGCTCGAGGGCGCCGGTGTCGAGCGTCGTCGGGGAGACGTGCTTGGAGGAGGTCTGCGTGAAGTACTTGAACGGGTTCTTCGCGCTCGGACCGTAGTAGTCGTTCGAGCCGTGCACGAACGCGCCGGGGACGCCGGCGAACACGGACAGGGCGGCACGGATGCCGTCGATGCCGTGCTCGTGGCCGAGGTTGTCGCCGGTGTTGATGACGACGTCCGGGCGGAGCTCGGCGAGCTCGCGCAACCACGCCTGCTTGCGACGCTGCCACGGAGCCATGTGGAGGTCGGAGAGGTGGAGCACGGTGATCGGCTCGGCGTCCGGTGCCAGGACCGGAGCGGTCACCCTGCGGAGCGTGAAGGCGTTGCGTTCGATCAGGGACGCGTACCCGAAGGTGAGGGCGCCGAGGCCGGCCACGACGGCCGCCGCGGTGCCGAGTCTGCCGCCGGTGCTCATGGGTGCCGCCATCGATCGTCTCCTTCTCGGTCGTCGGGTGGTTCCGACCGTCCCCCGAGCGTACCGGGTGCGCCCTCCGAGGACCCTCGGAGCGCCTCTCGTGGAGGTCGCCGAAGGGCCCGGTCGGGATGTCCGACCGGGCCCTTCTGGTTGACGCGAACCGCTAACAGCTGGTCTTGGAGACCGTCACCGTGACCTTGCCGTCCTTGCGCGCCGCCGTCCCCGCCGGGGGATCGACCCCCGTCACCTTCGGGGTCGTGGCTGCCGGATCGACCGCGCACTTCTGGCCCACGTTCGCGAACCCGGCGCTCTGGAGAGCCGCCTTGGCCTCGTCGTAACTCGCGGCGCCGCTCACGTCGGGGACGGTCGCCAGGAGGCCGTTGCTGGTGTAGACGGTCACGATGGAGCCCTTCGGCACCGTGCCCGAGGGGTTCGTGCTGGCAGCCTGCCCGGCCGGCAGCGCAGAGTCACCTGCGCCGCCGTTCGCGAAGCCGAAGCCGGCGTCCTCGAGCAGCTTCTGCGCTTCTTCGATCGTCTTGCCGGCGACGTCGGGCACCTGGACCGACTGACCGTTGATCAGCGAGGGATCCGGGTCGCCGAACGCCGAGCCACCGAACTTGGCGTTGGCGGTCGCCATGATCCGCGGCCAGATCTTGTGTCGGATCGTGGCCACCTGGCCCGCGTCGAAGTAGGTGCGGCGGAGGTTGACGTGGCCGGTCGCGTTGAAGACACCGACGATCGTCGCGGCCTGGGTGCTGGCACCGCTCATCCAGGTCGCCTCGTTGTTGTCGGTGGTACCCGTCTTGCCGATGAGCGGGATGCCGTCGCCGACGCGCGAAGAGCTCGTGGTGCCGCCGTTGAAGGTGGCCTGGAGGGCGACGTTGGCGGTGGCCGCGACGTTCGCCTCGAGGCCGACCCGGCAGTTGGCCGCCGGTACCGGGATCTCGGTGCCGTCGGGCTTCACGACGCGGTCGATCGCGATCGGGTCGCAGGTGGTGCCGCCGGACGCGAAGGTCGCGAAGGCGGTCGCCATGCTGAGCGGTGCGACCTCGTTGGTGCCGAGGACGGTCGCGGGGGACTGGAGCAGCGGTCCGCCGTCTGCACGGTGCACACCCATCGACTCGGCCGTCTTGCGGATGCCGCAGAGGTCGAGCTGCTTCGCCATCGCGATGAAGCCGGTGTTGATGGACTGCTTCGTCGACTGGAGTGCGGTGTACTGGCCACCGTTGCCACCCTCGTCGTTGCCGGGGTTCCAGTCGGAGCCGGCGTAGACGGTGCCGCCGTCGGCGCAGGAGTCCTTGAAGGTGCCCCACGGCGATCGCTTGCGGCCGTCGACGCCCTCGTTCAGGCCGTGGCCTTCCTTCAGCCATTCGGCCAGCGTGAAGGTCTTGTACGTCGATCCGGGCTGGAAGCCGGTTGATCCGCCGTAGTCGACGTCGGTGTTGTAGTTGACGGCCGAGTAGTTCGACCCGAGGGCGAGGGTGTCCTCGTCGCTCGCGTAGTCCTTGTTCTGGGCCATGGCGAGGATGCGCCCGGTTCCAGGCTGGACGGTCACCGCCACCGCACCGATGTCGAGCTGGTCGCTCGCGTGCGGGATGTAGGCGTCGAGCGCGGTCTGTGCCGAGTACTGCACGTCGAGGTCGAGGGTCGTGAACACGTCGTAGCCGCCGCGGTTGAACGCGGCCCAGCGCTCGTCTTCGGTCGCGCCGAAGATCGGGTTGTTCTGGAAGACCCGCGTCACGTAGTCGCAGAAGTAGCCCGCTCCAGGGCTCACGTTCACGGCCGTGATGCAGCCGGTGCTCGACGGCGTGATCGTCGGGGTGATGACGGTGACGATCGCCGCGTCGTACTGCTCCTGGGTGATCTTCTTCTCGGCGAGCATCTTGCCGAGGATGTAGTCGCGGCGGTCCTTCGTCTTGCTGTAGCCGTCGGCCGCGCCGTTCACCTCGTTCTCGGGCTGGTCGAAGCGGAGGTTCGACGGGTTGTTCACCACGGCGAGCAGCGTCGCCGCCTGCTCGAGCGTGAGGTTCGCGGCGGTCGTGTTGAAGTAGTAGTTGGCGGCGGCCTCGATCCCGTACACGCGCCCGCCGAAGCCGGTGATGTTCAGGTAGCCGCGCAGGATGTCCTGCTTGCCGTAGCGCTTCTCCAGGCCGATGGCCATGCGCATCTCCTTGAGCTTGCGCTCCGGAGTCGTCTTCGTCGCCTCTTCGTACGCGGCCTTCATCTTGGCCTCGTCGGTGATGGCCTCTGCCTTCTGCACGAGCACGTTCTTCACGTACTGCTGCGTGATCGACGATCCACCCTGCAGATCGCGCCCCGTGGCGCTGATCGCGACGGCTCGGATCGTTCCGGTCAGGTCGACGCCGCCGTGCTCGTAGAAGCGCGGGTCTTCAGCGGCGATCGCCGCGTCCTTGACGAACTGGTTGATCTGGTCCCAGCCCACCTCGATGCGGTTCTGCTGGTAGAAGGACGCGAGCAGCTGCGGGTTGCCCGCGCTGTCCGTCGCGTAGATGTTGGACTTCTGCGCCAGCTCGTCGAGGGCCAGGTAGTCGGGGAGACCGTCGAACACGTTGATCGTGCTGTTGGTCGCGATCCCGGTGACGGCGAGGGCCGGCGTGACCGTCGCGGTGACGAGGACACCCGCCGCGACGCTCAGCCCGAGGAAGCCCAGGAGGCCGCCGAGCACACCGGTGGCCGTGCGATGTTGTTGAGGCATGGATCGATGCTAAGCGACATTCCTGAAAAAGGCCCGCTCAGGGCGGTGTCGAAACCCGATCGTTGTCGGGCCGGCGGCGGGAGGTCGGGAGACCGACCGTCCCGCCCGCCGTCCGTCCGATCAATCCGGAGGGCCGTTGCCGGTGCCGGTGCCGTTGCCGTTGTTGCCGTTCCCGGGTGCGGCCGGCTCGCCGGGTTCACCCGTCCCCCCGGTGCCGCCCTCGTCGCCCGGTGCCGGTGTCGGCGCCTGGGTGGGTGCCTGCGTCGGGTCGGCGGTCGGTGCTGGCGAAGGGGTCGCATCCTCTCCGCTGCCACCGGATCCGTCGCCCTGCAGCGTGGCGCGGTCGGCCTCAGGGAAGTCGCCGCCCGGATACTTCGCCAGGGCGGCCGTCATGATCTCCGGCCAGATGAGGTGGCGCATCGACGCGACCTGCGTGCCGTCGATGTAGGTGTCGCGGAGGTTGACGTGCCCGGAGACGTTGAACGTGCCGACGACCGTCGCGACGGTCGTGCTCGCGCCGCTCATCCAGGTCGCCTCGGCGTTGTCGGTCGTCCCGGTCTTGCCGATCAGTTCGCCGACCCCGTCGGTGCGGCTGCCGGAGGCCGAGGCGGTGCCGTTCGAGACCACCCCTTGGAGGACGTCGTCGGCGGCGGCCGCCACCTTCGCGTCGACGGACTGGCGGCAGTTCGCCGAGGGGACCTCGGCGGAGGAGCCGTCGGGCTTCGTGATCGAGTCGATGGCGATCGGGTCGCAGGTCTTGCCGCCGGCGGCGAGGGTCGCGAACGCCGTCGCCATACTCAGCGGAGCGACCTCGTTCGTGCCGAGCACCGTGGCCGGGGAGTTGTTCAGCGGTGCCCCGTCGGCGCGGTGCACACCCATCGACTCGGCCGTCTTGCTGATGTCGCAGAGGTCGAGCTCCTGCGCCATCGCGATGAAGGCCGTGTTGATCGACTGCTGCGTGGCCCGACGGACCGTGTACGAACCGGATTCACCCTCGTCGTTCCGTGGGCTCCATCCGGCGTCGGCCTGCTCCGTCCCGCCGGGGACGCAACTGTTCTTGAAGGTGCCCCAGTCGGATCGGCGGTTCGCGTTGATCGACTCGTTCACACCCTTGCCCGCCTTCAGCCAGTCGGTGAGGGTGAAGATCTTGTACGTCGACCCGGGCTGGAACCCGGCCGAACCGCCGTAGGCCTGATCGGTGTTGTAGTTGATGGCGCTGTAGTTGGCGCCCGTCGCGAGCACGTCGGGGTCCTGTGAGTAGTCCTTGTTCTGCGCCATCGCGAGGATGCGTCCCGAACCGGGCTGCACGCTCACCGAGACGGCGCCGAGGTCGGCCTCGGTGGTGGTCTTCGGCACGTACTCGTCGATCGCGGCCTGTGAGGCGCCCTGCAGATCGAGGTCGAGGGTCGTGAAGACGCTGTACCCGCCGCGCTTGAAGTTCGTCCAGCGCTCCTCCTGGGTGGCACCGAAGATCTCGTTGTTCTGCAGCACATTGGTGACGTAGTCGCAGAAGTAGGCCGCCGACGCGGCAGCCGAGCAGCCGGTGACCGGCGGCACGATCGTCGGTGTCACCGGCACCGCGATGGCGGCGTCATGCTGCTCCTGGGAGATCTTCGCCTCCTTGAGCATCTGGTCGAGGACGTAGTCCCGGCGGGTCTTCGTCAGGGCGTATCCGTTCGCGGCCCCGTTGTCGGCGTTGTCCGGTTTGTCGATGCGGAGGTTCTCGGGGTTGTTGACGATCGCGAGGAGCGTCGCCGCCTGTTCCAGGGTGAGGTTTGCGGCGGTGGTGTTGAAGTAGTAGTTCGCGGCGGCCTCGATCCCGTAGACCCGACCACCGAACCCGGAGATGTTGAGGTACCCGCGGAGGATGTCCTCCTTGCCGTACGTCTTCTCCAGACCGATCGCGAGCCGCATCTCCTTGAGCTTGCGCTCCGGGGTCGTCGCCGTCGCCTCCTCGTAGGCCTTCTTGCTCTCGGCCGCATCGGGGATCGCCTCGGCCTTCTGCACGAGCACGTTCTTCACGTACTGCTGCGTGATCGAGGAGCCACCCTGCGTCGACCCGCCGGCGGCGTTGTTGACGACGGCGCGGACCGTGCCCGCGAGGTCGATACCACCGTGATCGAAGAAGCGCGGGTCCTCGGCCGAGACGGCCGCGTCCTTCGCGAACTGGGAGATCTGGTCCCAGCTGTCCTCGATGCGGTTCTGGTCGTAGAAGGAGGCGAGGAGTACCGGGTTGCCGGCGGAGTCCTTCGCGTAGATGCTCGACTTCTGGGCGAGCGAGTCGAGCTGGAGGTAGTCGGGGAGACCGTCGAAGACGGTGATGCCCGTGGACGTGGCGAGGCCCGTCATCGCGATGGCGGGGGTGACCGCAGCGGTCGCGAGGACACCGGCGGCGACGCTCAGGCCGACGAAGCCGAGGACGCTCTGCACGACCGTCTTCGCGGGGGTACGTGGTTCAGGCATAGGATCGAAGGTAAGCGGGGAAACTGTGAGCGAGCTTCACCCGGTGTTCGCCACGTCCGTCCCCTGCGCATCCGCCTCACTGTGTGGAGCGCCCGATCGAGGAGAGACATGACCCGCTGGGAGTACCTCACCACGCCGTTGATGATCCACAACACGGCAGCCATCCTGAACAACTGGGGCGGAGACGGCTGGGAACTCGTCCAGGTCGTCACCGGTCCCGAGGGTGGCCTCGTCGCCTACCTCAAACGACCCATCGCCGACTGACCGCACGCCCCGGAGGAGCCCCATGTCCCAGATCGCCGATCGACTCGCCGAGCTCGACATCACCCTGCCCACCGTCGTCCCGCCCGTGGCCGCGTACATCCCCGCGGTCGTGTCCGGCGACCACGTCTTCACCTCCGGTCAACTGCCGATGACCGACGGCAAGCTCCCGGCCACCGGCAAGGTCGGTGAGGGCGACGGCCTCATCTCGCCCGCCGACGCGAAGGCCTACGCCCGCACCTGTGCCCTCAACGCGCTCGCCGCGGTGGAGAGCCAGATCGGTTCGCTCGACCGCGTCACCCGCATCGTGAAGGTCGTCGGCTTCGTCGCCTCCGACCCCGCGTTCACCGGCCAGCCCGGCGTCATCAACGGCGCTTCCGAGGTCCTCGGCGAGATCTTCGGCGACCTCGGCGTGCACGCCCGTTCGGCTGTCGGTGTCGCGGTGCTCCCGCTCGACTCGCCCGTCGAGGTGGAGCTCATCGTCGAATTCGCGTAGCGAGTCCCTGCGTCAGACGCACGAGAGCCGGATGGAATCCCAGATTCCGTCCGGCTCTCGTGCTTCGAGCATCGACCTAGCTGTTCTTCACCATCTTGTCGGTGATGATCTGCATGACGGTGGTGTCGGCGAGCGTCGTGGTGTCGCCCACCTCCCGGCCTTCGGCGACGTCGCGCAGGAGGCGACGCATGATCTTGCCCGAGCGGGTCTTCGGCAGCTCGTTCACCAGGTAGACCTCGCGCGGTCGGGCGATCGGCCCGATCTGCTCGCCGACCCAGCTGCGCAGGGCGCCCGTGATGTCCGCGAGCCCGGAGGCTTGCTCGAGGTGCGACTCCTTGATGATGACGAACGCGACCACCGCTTGGCCCGTCGTCTCGTCTGCCGCACCGACGACGGCGGACTCGGCCACCATCTCGTTGGCGACCAGCGCGGACTCGATCTCCGCGGTCGACAGCCGATGCCCGGACACGTTCATGACGTCGTCGACGCGGCCGAGCAGCCAGACGTCGCGGTCCGAGTCGAGCCGGGCGCCGTCGCCGGCGAAGTAGAACGGTCCGCCCTCGACGTCCCAGAACTTCTCCCAGTAGGTCTCCTTGAACCGTTCCGGGTCTCCCCAGATCCCGCGGAGCATCGACGGCCAGGGTTCGGTCACGACGAGCAGCCCGCCGCCACCGGCACCGACGGCTTCGCCCGCCTCGTCGACGACGTCGATCGAGATGCCGGGGATCGGCACCTGCGCGCTGCCCGGCTTCGTGGAGGTGACACCGGGGAGGGCCGAGACCATGATCGCGCCCGTCTCGGTCTGCCACCAGGTGTCGACGATCGGGGCGAGCTTGTTCCCGATGATCTTCCGGTACCACATCCACGCCTCGGGGTTGATGGGCTCGCCCACCGAGCCGAGGAGGCGGATCGACGAGAGGTCGAACTGCTTGGGAATGGTCCGGCCGAGCTTCATGAACGAGCGGATCGCGGTCGGCGCCGTGTAGAAGATGCTGACGCCGTACTTCTCGATGATCTCCCACCAGCGGCCCGGGTGCGGGGCGTCCGGCGTGCCCTCGTAGAGCACCTGGGTCGCACCGTTGGCGAGGGGGCCGTAGGTGACGTAGCTGTGCCCGGTGATCCAACCGATGTCGGCCGTGCACCAGTAGACGTCGGTCTCGGGGTGCAGGTCGAAGACGTTCTTGTGGGTGAACGCCGTCTGCGTGAGGTACCCGCCCGAGGTGTGGAGGATGCCCTTCGGCTTGCCCGTGGTGCCCGAGGTGTACAGGATGAACAGCGGCTGCTCGGCGGGGAACGGCTGCGCGTCGTGCTCGGGCTCCGCGTCGGCGATCGCCTCGTGCCACCACAGGTCGCGTCCGGCGGTCCATTCGACGTCGTTCTCGCCGCGACGGACGACGAGCACGTGGTCGACGGTCGCCTGCTCCGGGAGCTCTCCACGGCTGGCGAGCGCGGCGTCGACGGCCGGCTTCAACGCGGACACCTTGCCCTTGCGGTAGCCGCCGTCGGCCGTGATGACGAGTTTCGCCTCGGCGTCGTCGATGCGGGAACGGAGGCTGTCGGCGCTGAACCCGCCGAAGACGACGGAGTGCACCGCGCCGATGCGCGCGACGGCCAACATGGAGACGATGGCCTCGGGGATCATCGGCAGGTAGATGGCGACACGGTCCCCGGCTGAGACACCGAGGCTCGTGAAGAGGTTCGCCGCGCGCTTGACCTCTGCGGTGAGCTCGGCGTACGTGATCGAGCGGCTGTCGCCCGGCTCGCCCTCCCAGTGCAGCGCGACGCGGTCGCCGTTGCCGGCCTCCACGTGTCGGTCGAGGCAGTTGTAGGCGACGTTCAGCTCGCCGTCCTCGAACCAGGTCGCGAACGGCGGGTTCGTCCAGTCGAGGGTCTTGGTGAACGGCTTGATCCAGGTGAGCAGTTCGCGGGACTGGTCCGCCCAGAACGCGAGTCGGTCGTCCGAGGCCTGTTCGTACAGTCCGGCGTCGGCGATCGCCTGCGCGGCGAACGCCTCCGACGGCGGGAACCGTCGATCCTCGTGCAGCAGGCTGTCGATGTGAGTGCTCATCGTGTGTCTCTCGCTCCCTTGCGAATCCGCGTTCCTGACCTGTCCGCGCGTCGGCGGTCGGGTCCGTGCCATGCACGAGCGTAGCGCGTTCTCGCTCGCGGATTTGTCACTCATCCGAACAAACTCCGGCGACCAGTCTGTGAATGATCTGGGCATGGTAGGGAAACCACTCGATCTGGGGGCACCGGAATGCTTGTGTTCCGGGTCGACTGGCGTACACTTGAACCCGGCCGAATACTTATTCGTGCATGCAGTGCCAGCGATTCCCCCCAATCCGGCGCTGCAGAGGCGGCACCCATTCCCCCCAATGGGTGCCGCCTTCTTCTGTCTCCGGCGGTCACCCTGTCGAGTGGTCGATCGCACTCCATGTCGCTCGGAATCGGACTCCGACGCCCGGGTCATGCGAGAACGCCCGCGCCCCCGAGGTTCCGGGGTCACGGGCGTCCTGGCAGACCGCAGCTCAGTCGGTAGCGACGGGATGCTGCTCGCGGAACGCCGTGAGTTGTTCCTCGCTGGGGTAGGAGGCCTGCGCGCCGTCTCCAGTCGCCGCATAGCTCCCGACCGCCGAGGCGAACCGTGCCGCGTCGACGAGCGTGTCCCCGGCGGCGAGCCTGCGGGCGAGGGCGCCCATGAACGCGTCGCCACAGCCGGTCGTGTCGACCGCCGTGACCTTCGGCGAACGGACGACGACCGCATCGGTCCCCTCGTCGATGACGACGCTCCCGGCCGCCCCGGTCGTGACGACGGCTCGTCGGACACCTTGGTCGCGCAGTGCGGAGGCCATCGCCGCCCAACCGGACTCCTCGGGATCGACGCCGGAGAGCTCGGCCGCCTCGTGCTCGTTCACGAGGAGCACGCCCGTCGCCTGCAGCAGTTCCTCGGGCACGGGGCCGAAGGGGGAGAGGTTGAGGAGGACGACCGCGCCTGCCGCTGCACCGCGCTGCGCGGCCTCGAGCACGGTCTCCAGTGGGACCTCGAGGCAGAGGCAGACGACCCCGGCACCGTCCAGTGCCGACCACGCCTCGCCGATCCGCTCCGGCGCGAGCGTCCCGTTGGCTCCTGGCGAGACGATGATCGTGTTCTCGCCGGCATCGTCGACGGTGATCACCGCAGTGCCCGTCGCCGTGTCGTCCCGGCGCGCGATCCGGGTCACGTCGACGCCGGCGTCCGAGAGCGACTCGAGCAGCATCGAGCCGTTCGCATCGTCACCGACCGCGCCGACCATCGTGACGTCGCCGCCGAGTCGTCCGGCGGCGACGGCCTGGTTGGCGCCCTTGCCGCCGGGGATGACGGCGAGTTCGGAACCGGTGAGCGTCTCGCCGGGTTGGGGGAAGCGGGCGGTACGGACGACGAGGTCGGCGTTCAACGACCCGACGACGACGATGCGCGGACTGTGCATGATGCCCCTCTCTCAGCTCGCCGAACCGGCATCGGCGGAACGGACCTCGGCGCTCGCCGGCTTCGGGATGAGGAACGAGACCAGCAGGGCGACGGCGGTGATCCCCGCGCCGACCAGCATGGCACTCGTGTATCCCGCGGTCGACGTCCCACCATTCGGCGCCACGGCGATCTGCACCGCGGGAAGCACGACGAAGCTGAGACCGGCGCCCAGGTTGAAGGCACCCGCGTTCAGCCCGGGCAGGAACCCCGGGTTCTCCTTCGGCGACAGGACGATGCCGAGCCCGTTCAGCATGATGTTGCCGATGCCCGCGTACGTCGCCCCGATGAGGACCGTCGTCGCGATGAGGACCGGCAGGGAGTGGACGCCGACGAGGGCCATGACGACGATCGAGACGATGCTGCCGACGAGCCCGATGCGGAGCACGTTCAGGTAGCCGATGGTCGGCGCGAGACGACCGGCGAACGGACCGACGATCCATCCGACGAGGGCGTACGGGGTGAGGAACGCGAGGGACGCGAGGTCGGCCTCCATGCTGAACCCGGCGTCGGCGTTCTGCGCGAGGGAGGTGACGAGGCCGTTGACCACGGCGAACACGCCCGTCATGGTGAGCAGGGTCGTCAGGAGGAGCGCCCACGTGCCGCGCTGACGAAGGTACCTGGTGGCCACGAGCGGTTCCGCGACGCGGTTCTCGACGGTCCAGAAGATCGCGAACGCGACGAGGGCGACCACGATGAACCCGCCGACGAGCAACCAGTTCGCCGCTGCGAGCTTGCCGGCCTCGTTGAACGCGGTGAGGAGTGCGGCGATCGACACGACGAGCGGGAGCACGCCCCACCAGTCCATCCGCGTGCCCTTCGAGGGCTGCGAGTTCGCCGCCCACAGGATGACGAAGACGATCGCGACGGCTGCGACGACGGCCATGGTCCAGAAGACGGACCGGAAGCCGTGGTTCGTGACCAGCCAGCCGCCGGCGAGGGCGTCGATCCCGGCGATGCCACCGTTGACCGCGGTGATGAGCCCCATCATGGCGCCGTAGCGCTTGGGGTCGGTGACCTCGGCCCGCAGCATGAGCAGGGTGATGGGCACGACCGGACCGGAGACGCCCTGGATGATGCGGCCGACGAACAGCATCTCGACGTTGACGGCCAAGGCTGCGACGACGGTGCCGACGAGCATGACGACGAGCATCCCGGTGAGGACGCGCTTGCGGCCGACGATGTCGCTGAGGCGGGGGAGGAAGACGGAGAACAGTGCGGCGGTGGTGAAGAACATCGTCTGCGAGAGGCCGATGGTGGCGTCGTCGGTGTTGAGCTCACGCGCCATGCTCACGAGCGCCGGGCTCAGCATGCTGGCGTTCAGCTGGAAGGCCACGCACGCTGCGAGTAGCGCCGCCATGAGCGCGCCGACGCGGACCGCGGGCGTCGCACCGGTGGTGCCGGGCGCGGCGCTCACAGCTCGACCTGCCCGATGTTCTCGAGCGCGTCGGTGACGAGCCCCCAGAAGCGGGCGTGATCGAGGTCCGTCGCAGCCCACGTGCTGCAGTCGTCCGGCGCGGGGTGGCGGAAGTCGGCGACCGTCATGCCGAGCGTGAGCGTGCCGGTGAGCTCGATGTCGATCGGGACCTTGACGGTGCGCACGATCGTCGGGTCGATCACGTAGGCGACGGCGCACGGGTCGTGCACGGGTGGACTGTCGAAGCCCTGCGCGTCCTTGTAGGTGGTGCCGAAGAACTCGAGCAGCTCCACGACGAACCGCGCCGGGGCGGTGCCGACGGCGGCGATGCGCTCGACGACCTCGGGCGTCGCGAGTGCCTGGTGCGTCAGGTCGAGGCCGACCATCACGACGGGCCAGGACTCGTTGAAGACGATGTGCGCGGCTTCCGGGTCGATCTTGATGTTGAACTCGGCGACCGCCGACCAGTTGCCGACGTGATACCCGCCGCCCATGAGGACGACCTCCTTCACGCGGTCCACGATCTGCGGCTCCTTGCGGGCGGCGAGGGCGATGTTCGTCAGGCCGCCGGTCGGTACGAGGGTGATCTCACCCGGCTCGTGCGACATCACGAGGTCGATGATGAGGTCGACGGCGTGCCGCTGGTCGAGCTCGATCGCGGGGTCGGGGAGGACGGGGCCGTCCATGCCCGACTCGCCGTGGATGTCCGGGGCGTTCTCGAGCGGACGCACGAGGGGGCGGTCGGCTCCGGCTGCGAAGGGCACGTCGGTGATCCCGGCGATGCGGGCGACGGCGAGGGCGTTCCGGGTGACCTTCGGAAGCGTCTGGTTGCCGACGACGGTGGTGACGGCGAGGAGCTCGATCTCCGGGTTGCCGTGCGCCAGGAGGATGGCGATCGCGTCGTCGTGGCCGGGGTCGCAGTCGAGGATGATCTTGCGGGGCATGGTTCTCCACATCGTTGGGGTGCCGGCGCGGTGCGAGCCGCGACGGACGTAAAGCGCTTCAGGTGCGCCGCGAGCAGCTTACGTCAAGCGCTTTAGGTTCGCCAAACCGGGTCATCGGAACCGAGGCTCCGGTGCCCGATACGATCGACGGGTGACTGACGCGTCGAACGATCCCAGCCCGCGTGGTGCCCGTCGGGTGACCGCCGCGATGGTCGCGCAGCGTGCGGGGACGTCGGTCGCGACCGTGTCGCTCGTCGCCAACGGGAAGGACGCCGGTCACGTGTCGGCCCAGAACGCCGAGCGGGTCCGTCAGGCGATCGCGGAGCTCGGGTACGTCGCCGACCACGCCGCTCGAGCGCTCGCGAGTGGATCGAGCAACCTCGTCGTCTTCGTCACCCCGGACGCCTCGAACCCGTACTTCGGCGCCGTCATCCGCGGGCTCCGTGAGGGGCTCGGCGACACCTACCAGCTCCTCGTGTCGGTGACGGGGGAGGGCGACGTCCCCACCGCCGCAGCCCTCGGACGGCTGGCGGCGCTCCGGCCGGCCGGGGTGGTGGTCGACGCCCCGAGTGAGGCCTTCCTCGACGAGTTGCGGCTCGACACCCCGCTCGTGCTCCTCGACGCGCCTCGGCTTCCCGCATCGACGGCCGAGGCGGCATCGGGTGCCCCGTCGACGGAACGCCGCGCCGTCTCGGTCGACTTCGACCTCCTCGGCGGGGTCCGGGCACTCCTCGACCACCTGCACGTGCTCGGGCACCGCCAGCTCGGCTACCTCGGTGGGCGGACGGCAACGGACACCTTCCGCCTCCGCCGGCTGCTCCTCGAACGCGAGGCTGCGCTCCGCGGGATGCGGGTGCACGCGGACGACCGGGCAGAGAGCCTCATCGACCTGGCTGCGGCGGCGGAAGCGTTCGTCGACAGCTGGCCGCGGTGGCGCGACGCCGGGGTGACGGCGCTCGTGTGCGCGACCGACACCCACGCCTACGGGGTGCTGCAATCGGCTCGGGCGATGGGCATGCCGGTACCGGGCGAGCTCGCCGTGGTCGGGTTCGACGACCTCGCGTCGTCCGTCGTCAGCGATCCGCCGCTCACCAGCGTGCGCCTGCCCGGTGAGGCACTCGGCCGTGTGGGGGCCGAGCAACTCCTCGCCCAGATCGAGGGTCGGACGGCGGCACCGGCGCCCGTGATCGCCGCGGATCTCATCGTGCGCGCGTCGACGATCGGGCGCTGAGCCGGGCCGACGCGTCGAGGAGCTGGCCGATCGACCGGCCGCTCGCGCGGAGTCTGCGCCGCTGAACTCGTCCCGGTAGGACACCGCTCCACAGTCGTCCTCACCCGCGCCACCATCGCCGGTCGCCTCGTCCAACCGGGGCCGCCGTCCCTGCCACGCCTACGCTCGCCGCATGTCCGAACGTTTCGTCGTCTCCGTGCCGCCCGACACCACCCCACCCGATCCGCCGCAAGCGGTGGACGATGCCGGAGCCACCCGCGCAGAGGAGTCGCGCGGGGTGACGGCGCTCGCCGATTTCGGCACCCTCGCGCCCTACCTCGCCGACCCGGGGGTCACCGACCTCTTCGTGAACGGGACGTCCGGCCTTTGGCTCGACCACGGTGCCGGTCTCGTCCGCGAGGCCGGATGGAGGTCGGACGAGGCGACCATCCGTGCGCTGGCCATCCGTCTCGTGGCGCGTGGCGGACGCCATGTCGACGAAGCGACACCCTGCGTCGACGTGCGGCTGCAGGACGGCATCCGCGTCCACGTGGTGCTGCCACCGGTCTCCACCAGAGGCACCCTGTTGTCCATCCGGGTTCCCCGCGACGAGGCCCTGGGATTCGAAGCCCTGCAGGCTGCCGGCATGTTCCCGTCCACCGTCGCCGACCTCCTGCGTGAGGCGGTGACCACGCGCGTGAACATCCTCGTCACCGGTGCCGGAGGTTCCGGGAAGACGACCCTGCTCGGCGCCCTGCTCGGGCTCGCGCCGCCGGCTGAACGGCTCGTCGTGATCGAGGACGTCGCCGAGCTCCGGATCCTCCACCCGCACGTCGTCGCGCTGCAGTCCCGCCAGGCGAACCTCGAGGGTGCGGGCGGTATCGACCTCGAGCGCCTCCTGCGCGAGGCGCTCCGCATGCGGCCCGACCGCCTCGTCCTCGGCGAATGTCGCGGCCCCGAGGTACGGGAACTGCTCTCGGCGCTCAACACCGGCCACGACGGCGGCGCGGGCACCCTGCACGCGAACTCGTTGACGGACGTCCCAGCCAGACTCGAAGCACTCGGTGCGCTCGCCGGTATGAGCCAGGAGGCCGTCGCGCGTCAGGCGACGAGCGCCATCGGGCTCATCGTTCATCTCGCTCGGCTTCCGGCCGGGAGGCAGGTGGTCGCCGTCGGACGGCTCGTGCTCGACGAACGGGATCGTCTCGCGGTCGAGGAGTTGCCGTGATCACCCCTCGGTGGCTTCGCCCCGTGCTCGCGGCGATCCCCGGCGCGACCCCGCCGGAGGACGACGGTCCCGCGCGGGTCGCCCGCACCACGCGCCGTCTGGCCGTGCTGCTCGGCGCGGGTGTCGCGCCCGGCAGTGCCTGGACGCATCTCGCCGCAGCTGCCGGCCAGCAGAGCGGCGTCACGACGGCCGATGCCCTCGAGCCTGTCCATGACGACGCGTCGAATGTCGGCCTGGTGGACCCGGGGCCACAGGTGGGCTCGGATGCGGACGCGCTTGCCGCCGTGGCCGACGCGGCGGTCCGCGGCGGGGACATGCCGGAGGCCATCGCCGCCATCGCCGAGCAGGAGTCGAGCGCCGGTGCCCGCACGGCATGGGCGGGCTTGGCTGCCGCGTGGCAGGTCGCCTCCATCAGTGGCGCGCCGCTCGGGGTCTGCCTCCGGGACCTGGCCGGGTCGTTGCGGGAGCTGGATCGGATCGCTCGAGACGTGGGCACGGCGCTCGCTGGTCCGGCGGCCACCGCGCGGCTCGTGCTCTGGTTGCCGGTCGTGGCCGTCCTCCTCGGGATGGCACTCGGCTTCGACACCCTCCGGACGCTCTTCGCGACAGGACCCGGGCTCGGCTGCCTCGTCGTCGGCGTGGGGTTCCTCGTGCTCGGCGCACGGTGGAGCGCGTCGCTGAGTGCTCGGGCAGCCAGGCGGGATCCGGCCCCCGGGCTGTCGCTCGACCTCGTCGCAGTCGCGATGGCGGGCGGCGGTGCTGCTCCGGCCGCACGGGCGATCGTCGAGGAGGCTTGCGAGCGATTCCGCGTCCCCTACGACGAGCGGGCGATCGCCGGGGTGCTGGCGCTGTCGGCCAGGGCGGGTGTCCCGGCAGGCGAACTGCTCCGGAGCGAGGCGCAGCAGCAGCGCGATCAGGCCCGTTCCGACGGTGAGCGCGCCGCCGCGGTCCTCGCGACGCGCCTGATGATCCCACTCGGCGTCTGCGTCCTGCCCGCCTTCCTGCTCGTTGGTGTGGCCCCGCTCCTCCTGAGCGTCCTCACCTCGACCGCGCTGGGGTTCTGAGCCCGGGTCGTGGCTGGTGTGGACGCCTCGCCGTCACCGACGTCGCAGTGCGCGCCAGGACCTGGCGCCGAGGAGGACGCCGACCGCGAGGATCACCGTCGGCACGAGGAGCCAGGCCAGGTCGCCGCTCCATCCCACGCCGATACCGTCCGGACCGGCGAACGCGAGGACGTCGACGAAGAAGAACCGCGCGTGTGCCTCGGTGAGTGTCGACTGCTCGACGACCGAGAGCATCCCGAGCGTGAACAGCGCGAAGGCGCACCAGTAGGCGAGGATCGCGACGCCACCCCAGATGACCCCGATCGACCACACAGGCCGAAGCCGTGTCGGGTCTTCCGCGTATCGGGCGGCGAGTGCTCGGGGAGCGCCGAGGTCGGCGAGGGCTGCGACCATCGGCCTCTGCTCGGCCGTGAGGTCCTCGCGGAGCGATTGAACGATCGACCGGCGTTCGCGCCCGGACACGACGGCCTCGAGGTGCCAGTCCACGCGCTGCAGGTAGGCGTCGCGACGCCATCGGTCCGCAGCACCCGGGCGGTGCGGGGTGGCTTCGGCGGAGAGCTCCCCCGTCGGAGTGGTCTTGCGATCGGTCATGGTCGGGCTCCCTCTGGGTCCAGTCCTCGCTCGGCGATGTCGGTCATCGCCCGCCAGCGTGCGATGGCATCGAGCCTCGCCGCTGCTCCTCGTTCGGTGATCGCGTAGTACTTCCGTGCCGGTCCGCCAGGGGACGCGACCCGGCGTCCGGTCACCAGGCCGTCGCGCTCGAACCGGCTGAGGACCGGGTACACGACCCCCGTGGCGAGGTCCGTCAGGCCGAGCGCGCGCAACTGCTCCACGAGCTCGTACCCGTACGTCTCGCCGCGCTGCACGGTCGACAGGATCAGCATCGGCAACACCCCTCGGAGGAGTTGCGAGTCGTGTCCCGCCAGCTGTTCATCCACGACTATTACTCAACCATGAATAGCGTCCGGGTGCAACGGAAGTCGCTCCACAAGCCGCCCGTCGAGGGCTCGTGTCCGTCTCGAGCCGCTCGTCGGTCCGACGACTCCCACCGCCAGGGACCATGGAGGTGTTCGTGCCACGGACACAGCACTCCGGTGCAGGGAAGGAACATCATGATCAGGATCGGAAGCCGGATCGAGCAGGACATCGTGTGCGAGGCGCGACGCCTCCTCCGGGACGAGCGAGGGTCGGCGACGGCGGAATACGCCGTGGCGACGATGGCGGCCGTCGGCTTCGCAGGGCTCCTCGTCGCCATCCTCCGAGGCGACGAGGTGCGAGGCATCCTCACCGACCTCATCCGTCGCGCGCTCACGGCGAACGGTTGAACGGTGCAGCGGTGGCACCGAGCGCTCCACTCCGAGGCCGGCTCCGTCACAGCGGAATTCGCCGTTGTGGTCCCAGCCGTCGTCCTCGTGCTGGCGATGGGGCTGTCCGCCATCCAGGTGGGCCTGACCCAGCTCCGCGCGACCGATGCCGCCGCCGACGCCGCCCGCAGCCTGGGACGCGGCGAGGACGGCGGAACGGCGGCGGGCCGGGTCTCGCAGGCGCTGCCGGGGGCGACCACCGCCAGCAGCACGGAGGGCGACCTCGTCTGCGTGCAGGTCGACGCCGCAGGTGGTTCGGGCCTCGCAGCGCTGATCCCGATCTCGGTGTCCTCCTGTGCCCTGGCCGGCGGACGATGAAGCGCCGCTGCCGCGGCAGGCTCGGGGCAGCCGGGTTCCGCGAGGAGACCGGCGCAGGCTCTGTGCTGGCGGTGGGCATCATGGGCGCCCTCGTCGCCCTCCTCCTCGCCACCCTCCCGGTGGCGACCCTGCTCACCGGGCATCAGCGAGCGGCCAACGCGGCGGACGCCGCCGCGTTGGCCGCCGCGGACACCCTGTCCGGACGCGTCCCGGGCTTCCCGTGCGACACCGCACGCATCGTCGCGTCCCGCAATCAGGCCACGCTCGGGGCATGCACCATCGAGGGGGCGACGGTCGTCCTCGACGCCATCGTCGAGACCCCGCTCGGTACCATCACGGTCGCGGCGAGGGCAGGCCCGCCTCCGGACGCCCCAGGGTGACCGAACGGCACACCCGGAAACGCACCGTATTAAGAGGTACCGGCGCAACAGGTCAGGGCTGGTCGGATCCGGTCGTGAAGACCGCCTCCAGGAAGCGGTAGTCGACGGCACTCGGTGCTCCCGAGTCGTCGTACTCCTCGCCGGTCGTGCGGGCGTACCGGTAGACCTTGCCGGCCGTGCCACTCGGCACGTCGACGGTGGGCTTCGGCGACCCCTGATCGGTGAGCGGGGCGCTGATCGTCTTGCCCTCCAGCGGACCGTCGGTCAACTTCACGGTGTAGTTCGTCTGGGTACTCATGGGACACATTCTGCTCCCAACGCCGCAGAACGCAAGGGGATGGACACCCGAGTGGCCCGCCTCCCGATTGGACAAGCCTGCCGTGCACGTGTGTATGGTGTCGCTGATGGAAGGAGCCTCGTGGCAGGCAAGAAACTCGTGATCGTAGAGTCACCGACCAAGATGAAGTCGATCGCCGGATACCTCGGTGACGATTACGAGGTGTTGTCCTCGGTCGGGCACATCCGCGATCTCATCGAGCCGAAGAACCTTCCCGCCGAGCTCAAGAAGGGCTCCCTCGGCAAGTTCTCGGTCGACGTCGACAACGGCTTCGAGCCGTACTACGTCGTCTCGGACGCGAAGAAGAAGACCGTCGCGGACCTCAAACGCGCCCTCAAGAACGCCGACGAACTCCTCCTCGCGACTGATGAGGACCGCGAAGGCGAGGCGATCGCCTGGCATCTCCTGCAGGTCCTGCAGCCCAAGGTCCCGGTCAGCCGCATGGTGTTCCACGAGATCACCAAGGACGCCATCCTCGCCGCCAAGGACAAGACGCGCCCCCTGGACACCGACCTCGTCGACGCCCAGGAGACCCGCCGCATCCTCGACCGCCTCTACGGGTACGAGATCTCCCCGGTGCTCTGGCGCAAGGTCGGTCCCGGACTGAGCGCGGGACGCGTGCAGTCCGCCGCGACCCGACTCGTCGTCGACCGCGAGCGTGAGCGCCTCGCGTTCCGCGCCGCCTCCTACTGGGACGTCATCGCCCGCTTCCTCCCGGGCGAAGACGCCACCGGTGTACCCTTCACCGCCCGCCTCGTCCGCCTCGACGGCGACCGCGTCGCCACCGGCCGCGACTTCGACGACCTCGGCCAGCTCAAGGGCAGCGCCGTCCCGCTCGACGAACAGCGCGCCACGGCGCTCGCCGCAGCACTCGAGCAGTCGAAGGCGACCGTCCTCTCGGTCGAGTCGAAGCCGTACTCCCGTCGACCGGCAGCGCCGTTCACCACCTCGACGTTGCAGCAGGAGGCGGGCCGGAAGCTCCGGTTCTCCGCCCGCCAGACGATGAGCGTCGCGCAGTCGCTCTACGAGAACGGCTACATCACCTATATGCGTACCGACTCGCCGTCGCTGAGCAAGCAGGCGATCGATGCGGCGCGCAAGCAGGCGGCGTCGCTCTACGGAGCCGAGACGGTTCCGGACAAGCCGCGCCTGTACAGCGGCAAGAGCAAGAACGCGCAGGAGGCGCACGAGGCGATCCGGCCTTCCGGCGACACCTTCCGCACCCCGTCGTCGCTCTCCTCGACGCTCCGCGGCAACGACTTCAAGCTCTACGACCTCATCTGGAAGCGCACCGTCGCCAGCCAGATGGCCGACGCCAAGGGCTCGACGGCGACGATCACGCTCGAGGCCGCGACCGAGGTCGGCCGAGCCGAGTTCACCGCGTCGGGTACCGTCATCACCTTCCGTGGCTTCCTCGCCGCGTACGAGGAGGGTCAGGACGAGGACCGCAACTCCCAGGAGGACGCCGCCGAGGCGAAGCTGCCACCGCTGACCGAGGGGCAGCAGCTCGGTGTCGCCGACCCGGAGGCGAAGGGCCACGAGACCTCGCCACCGCCGCGCTACACCGAGGCCAGCCTCGTGAAGCGCCTCGAGGAGCTCGGCATCGGCCGACCCTCGACGTTCGCGTCGATCATCTCCACGATCATCGACCGCGGTTATGTGACGCAGCGCGGCCAGGCGCTCATCCCGAGCTGGGTGGCGTTCAGCGTCGTCCGGCTGCTGGAGGAGTACTTCGAGGAACTCGTCGAGTACGACTTCACCGCGGAGATGGAGAACGACCTCGACCGCATCGCTGGGGGAACGGTCGATCGCGTCGACTGGCTCAAGGGCTTCTACTTCGGCGACACCGCCGGCCGTGGCCTCCGCCAGGTGATCGACAACCTCGGCGACATCGACGCTCGCCGCATCAACTCGATCGTCATCGACGACGGGGTCACGCTGCGGATCGGCAAGTATGGCCCGTACCTCGAGGTCACGCCGGACGGCCCGCCGCCCGCTGAGGGTGAGGAAGGCCCGACGCCGCGTCGCGTCAACCTGCCCGAGGATCTCGCACCGGACGAGCTGACGCCGGAGAAGGCGCACGAACTCATCGACGCGCCCGTCGTGGGCGACCGCGTCATCGGCCTGAACCCGGCCACCGGCAAGGAGATCGTCGCGAAGGACGGCCGGTTCGGCCCGTACATCACGGAACTCGACCCGGAGCCCGAGGCGGAACTCTCCGTCGACACGGCGACCGGCGAGGTCACCGAGCCGGCAGCCGGCGCGAAGAAGAAGGCTCCCGCCAAGAAGAAGGCGGCGGCGGAGAAGCCCCGCACGGCTTCGCTCTTCAAGTCGATGGACCTCGCGACGATCGACCTCGAGACCGCGCTCAAGCTCCTCGACCTGCCACGTGTCGTCGGAGCGGACCCCGAGTCCGGTGAAGAGATCCTGGCGCAGAACGGCCGATACGGTCCCTACTTGAAGAAGGGCACCGACACCCGGTCGCTCACCTCCGAGGACGACATCTTCACCGTCGACCTCCCCGGCGCGGTCGAGCTGTTCGCTCAGCCGAAGTACGGCGCCCGGAAGGCGTCGAGCGCGCTCAAGGAGTTCGAAGCGGACCCGGAAAGCGGCAAGCCGATCAAGATCAAGGACGGTCGTTTCGGCGCCTACGTCACCGACGGGGTGACCAACGCGACGATCCCTCGCGGCGAACAGGTCGAAGACGTCGACTTCGAGCGAGCGGTCCAGCTGCTGGCGGACAAGCGCGCGAAGGGCCCTGCGAAGCCGAAGACGGCCAAGAAGGCTCCGGCCAAGAAGGCCCCCGCGAAGAAGGCGCCCGCCAAGAAGGCCACGACGGCCAAGGCGACCACGGCGAAGGCCACGACGGCGACGTCGACGGCGCGGTCTGCCGCGGCGAAGAAGGCGGCCGCGACCCGTGCCGCCAACAAGGCGGCTGCGGCGAAGGCCGACGCCGTCACGTGAGCGAGGGAGCGCGGCCCCGAGGGTTGTTCATCACCCTCGAGGGCGGAGACGGTGTCGGCAAGTCGACGCAGGCGAGCATGCTGAGCGACTGGTTCGAGCAGCAGGGTCGCACCGTGGTCCGCACCCGCGAACCGGGTGGGAGCGATCTCGGGGTCGAGATCCGCGAGATCGTGCTGCACCATCGCGGCGACATCTCCCCGCGCGCCGAGGCGCTGCTGTACGCCGCGGACCGTGCCCACCACATCGCCACCGTCGTGCGTCCGGCACTCGCCCGCGGCGAGATCGTGCTGCAGGACCGCTACCTCGACTCCTCCGTCGCCTACCAGGGCAGCGGACGGGTCCTCGACGCCGCGCAGATCCGGGGCATCTCGCTGTGGGCCGCGGAGGACCTGCTCCCCGACGTCACCGTGCTCCTCGACCTGGACGTCGCGGTCGCCCGAGGTCGGCTCGACAACGCCAACAAGCGGTTCGACCGGCTGGAGGCCGAGGCGCAGGACTTCCACACCCGCGTGCGCGAATCGTTCCTGGCCCTCGCGGCGGCGGAACCGGAGCGGTTCCTCGTCGTAGACGCCGCGCTGCCGCCCGAGGAGCTCGCGGCCGACATCCGCGATCGGATCGCACCACTCCTCTGATCGCGCAGCCCGCCGCGCCCCGAGCTCGTCGCCCGTCGGGTCGGATACCTGCACCGCCGCCAGCCGCCGTCGGTGGCGCCCGGTATCGTTGAGGCATGGCTTCCTGGACCGACTTGACGGGTCAACGCGACGCGATCGAGTTGTTGCAGGCCGCGTCGGACCCGGTCGAACCCAAAGGCCTGACCCACGCCTGGCTCATCACCGGTCCGCCCGGTTCCGGCCGGTCGACCCTTGCCTATGCGTTCGCCGCCGCGCTCCTCAGCCGGGAGCCCGGGGGAGACGACGTCACTCGCCGGCAGGTGGAGGCGCGCACCCACCCCGACCTCTCTGCGCTGAGCACCGACCGCGTCATCATCACGATCGACGAGGTCCGTGATCTCGTCCGCAACGCGTACCGTGCACCGTCGGTGGCGCGCTTCCGGGTCATGGTCGTGGAAGACGCCGACCGCATGACGGAGCGCACCTCCAACCTGCTGCTCAAGTCCCTCGAGGAGCCGCCGAGCAGCACGATCTGGGTCCTGTGCGCGCCGAGCGAGGCGGACCTGCTGCCGACGATCCGGTCCCGCGTGCGCTCCGTCCGGCTCGGCGTGCCGACCATCGACGACGTCGCGGAGCTGCTGGAACGACGCGACGGTGTGGCCCACGACATCGCGGAGCGAGCAGCCCGCGAGGCCCAGAGTCACGTCGGGATGGCCCACCGTCTGGCGACCGATCCCGGAGCCCGGCAACGTCGTGAGTCCACCCTGCGGGCTGTCCTCGACATCCGCAGTGCCGGTCAGGCCGTCGTCACGGCCGGGCGGCTCCTGGAACTCGCCGGCGACGATGCGAAGGCGTACACCTCGTTGCGGGATGAGGCCGAACGCGAGAGCACGCTGCGGTCGCTCGGGGTCGAGCCTGGCCAGTCGGTTCCTCCCGCTCTCCGCTCGCAGGTGCGGGCGATGGAGGAGGACCAGAAGCGGCGCGCGACACGGAGTCTCCGTGACGGGCTCGACCGCATCATGGTCGACCTGCTGTCGCTCTATCGCGACATCGTGCTCCTCCAGCTGGGGCACGACGCGACGATCATCAACCGGGAATTGCGTCCGGAACTGGAGGATGCCGCTCGGCGGACGACTCCGGCGGTTACGATCGATACCTTGGAGGCGATCTCCGTCGCCCGAACACGAATCGAAGGGAACGTCGCCCCGGCGCTGGCCTTGGAGGCCATGCTCGTGTCGGCGGTCCGGTAGGGAGCCTCTGTGACTTCGCCCAGGCAGCAGCCGTCGGCCTCGATGGGACCGGCAGGTGGATCCCGCCGCAGGGGTCCCGGTGCGCGGCGGACGGCACGGATCGCGCTCGTCGCCGGTCTCGCAGTGGCGGCCCTCACGCTGAGTGGATGCGTCACGGCGTTCCTGCCCCCGAAGGCCGCCGAACCGACGCCGTCGTCCTCGGCGTCGACCAGTGACGTCGATGCGGCGCTGAAGCCCTTCTACGAGCAGAAGCTCGACTGGAAGACCAGCGGGTGCGTCGACGGCTTCGAGTGCGCCACGGCGAAGGCGCCCATCGACTGGGACAACCCGTCCGACGGCGAGCTGTCCCTCGCACTCGTGCGTCACCAGGCGACGAACGGCAAGCCGATCGGTTCGCTCTTCATGAACCCCGGCGGCCCGGGTGGTTCCGGCTACAGCCTCGTCGCCGACAGCCTCGACTTCGCGGTCGACAAGGACCTCCAGGAGAACTTCGACGTCGTCGGCTTCGACCCTCGTGGTGTCGGCAAGTCGACGCCCGTCACCTGCCTGAGTGATTCGGAGATGGACGCGTACCTGTACGACGTCACGCCGGGTGAGCG
The DNA here is from genome assembly GCF_030209505.1 of Plantibacter sp. LMC-P-059a. NCBI lineage: Bacteria > Bacillati > Actinomycetota > Actinomycetes > Micrococcales > Microbacteriaceae > Plantibacter > Plantibacter sp. LMC-P-059a. Next base: position 59,349 of record NZ_JARVRZ010000005.1, read on the forward strand.
AGGCTCCGACGAGTGGATCGCCGCGAACGAGAAGGCCGCGAAGGACTTCGGTGACGCCTGTGCGGAGGAGACCGGCAAGATGCTCGAGTTCGTCGACACGCAGAGTGCCGCCAAGGACCTCGACATGCTCCGCGCTACCGTCGGCGACAAGCAGCTCTACTACCTCGGTTACTCGTACGGCACCTTCCTCGGTGCGACCTACGCCGAGCTCTTCCCGAAGAACGTCGGGCGTCTCGTCCTCGACGGCGCGATCGATCCGTCGACGTCGAACTTCGAGGTGGTGAAGGAACAGGCCAAGGGCTTCGAGAGCGCGTTGCGCGCCTACCTCGAGGACTGCATGTCGGGGACGGACTGCCCGTTCTCCGGTTCGGTCGACGACGCGATGACGGAGATCAAGACCCTCCTCGACGAGGTGGACGCGAAGCCGATCCCCGCTGACGACGGTCGCGAGCTCGGCGGCAACACGCTGCTCACCGCGATCATCTACCCGCTGTACCAGGCAGACGCCTGGCCGTACCTGAGTCGGATGTTCGACGAGGTCACGCAGGGAGGCACGGACATCGCGTTCCAGTTCGCCGACGGGTACAACGGCCGTGGCGACTCCGGCAAGTACACCGACAACCAGACCGAGGCCTTCAACGCGATCAACTGCCTCGACTACAGCTACGACGACGACAAGACGAAGATGGCCGATGAGGCGAAGGAGCTCGAGCAGGCCGCTCCGGTGATCGGGGAGTACATGGCCTACGGTGACACGTTCTGCGCGAACTGGCCGTACCAGACGCGGACCGAGCGTGGCGAGATCCACGCGAAGGGTGCCGCTCCGATCCTCGTCGTCGGAACGACCAACGACCCGGCCACCCCGTACGTCTGGGCGCAGAACCTCGCGGAGCAGCTCGACCAGGGCCAGCTCATCACCTACAAGGGCGAGGGGCACACCGGCTACAACAAGGGCAGTGACTGCGTGAACCAGGCGGTCGACCAGTACCTCATCGACGGCACCGTCCCGTCGAAGGACCCGATGTGCAGTTGATCGCGGGACCTCGATGACCATGACGGTGCCGGCCGAACTCGGGCTCCGCGAGCGGAAGCGTCTCGCGACGCGTCGGGCGATCCAGCACGCGGTGTTGACGCTCGCGGGGGAGCACGGCCTCGAGAACGTGACGGTCGAGGAGGTGAGCCGGCGGGCGGAGATCTCACCGCGGACCTTCTTCAACTACTTCGGGACGAAGGAGGAGGCGCTGATCGGCGACATCCCGTTGATCCCCGACGGCGACGCCCTCGAAGCCTTCCTGACCGCGGGCCCGGCGACCGACGTCCTCACCGATCTCGGTGAGTTGTTGGCCCGGACGGTGGGCGATGCCGACGAGGACGTGGAGATCCACCACCTCCGCAAGGACGTACTGCGTGATCACCCGCACCTCCTCGGGGCGCGGATCGCGAGCATGCGCGGTTTCGAAGAAGGCCTGTACAAGGTCGTCGAGCGGCGAGTGCTGAACGACGAGCCCGCGCTCGCGGGGGACTCGGAAGCCCTGTTCGACCGGTGTTGGATGATGACGATGGTGGGGTTCGCGGGTCTCCGCCACGCGTGGCGTTGCTGGGCCGATGCGCCGACCCCCGGGTCGCTCGCGGAGCGGATCCGTCGTTCTTTCGCCGAGCTGTACACGACCGTGCAAAAGCTGCGCTAACATGGATACTCGTGCGCCGGGCGACCAGCGCACGCGCCGCCCTAGCTCAGTCGGCAGAGCATCTCACTCGTAATGAGAAGGTCAAGGGTTCGATTCCCTTGGGCGGCTCCACCAGCATCACCCGGCCGTTGCCCTGGAAAACCCAGGTCAGCGGCTATTTTCTTGCCCACTCAAAGGCCCGTCCGACCGGCCGAACTGCGCGACAGCTGCCGGCTAGGCGCGAAAATGTAGCAACGCGTGTAGCAACGCGTGTAGCAACGCGTGTAGCAACGCATGTAGCGACGACCCCGCGAACGGTAGCGAACAACGGTGAACGTGCATGGTCATTCCGGTCCTGCGGCGGGGGAGTCGAGCGCGGCATTCATCGCGTCTGAGGCGTTCCGAAGGGTCGTCGGTGCGACGTGGGATTAGATGTCGGAAGTGATCGCCATGTTGGCGTGCCCGAGGATCTCCATGACCCCGCGCATCTGCACGCCTTGGGCTAGCAGGAGCGACGCGCAGGTGTACCGCATGTCGTGGAAGCGGATCCGGCGGGGCGACCTAGCGGCGCACGAATATCTGGCGATTCACGACGCGGACGAGGGTTGCGTGGCGTTCACGTTGGATGATCTGAGCGATCTGGTTGAATGCTCGCTTGGCGCGGAGGGCGATCACTAAGGCCGTCACCATCACCGCTATCAACACCAAGACGATCAGGCCGACCACCGTGACGAAGCCAGGGAAGCCGTTGACAAGCGCCGGGCCGAAGATCGCGACCAAAAAACCCAAGGCGGGGACGAGGAGCCACGCGGTGAAGAGCATATACATCGCGATTCGTGCGCGACTGGCGGTGATGACCGCATCGGGCATCGAGGCGTTCAGGGCCTCGGTCGCCTCTCGGCTCAGCTCGGCATGGATTTCGTTCACGTATTTACTGTGCACGATCGTCAGTCGACCAGACCAGCTCGAAAACGATCTCTGTTGGTGCTGCGACCTTCGAAGGGATCGGTCGTGCCCTGGATCAGTTCCAGCGTCGCGCCCTGTTGATCGCGGAGGTAACTCATCAGGAACCCGGTTCGGGGCCCGGTTGTCATCCGGCGGGGCCGCCCGGGAGGAACCCAGCCGTACGCTCCAGCTCGTTGGACGATGCCAGGGAGATCGTCGACGCGCAGAGCGAGATGCATCAACCCCGGCGTCTCAGATCCAGGCGCGCCAGCGGCACGGCGGTCGGGTGACTGGTACGCGAGCAGCTCGACTTCCAGGTCGCCAGCGGTGAGGAAAACGTGCTGGATGTCTGCATCCGCCACGCCAGTGACGTGATGCGCTGCGTCACCGTGTGTGCGCGACCGGCGCTTCAGTTCGAAGCCGAGGACGTCGCAGAAGAACGACGCTGTTCGGTCGAGGTCGGCGACCGTGATGCCGACGTGTTCAAACGCCAGCACGTGGGAATCGCTGTGAGTCATGAGATCTTCCGCTCTGTCCTCGGTTGCGCGGTCCGTGCCGGTGGACTGTATCGCTGAATGGAGGGTTTCTGTCATCACTCAGCGTCGCTGGCAGTACATGCTCAAAGCGCTAGCTATCTCATGAGGACGTACCCTGGTCATCAATGTTGATCGACGTTGAGGGCGAACGCTTCTCTGTCGAGGTGCGCCGAGAGCCAGACGGACGTCGAGCCTATGACTTCTCATGGATCAACGGACCAACCGGACCTGCTGACGGTTTCACCATCGGGTCGACGTCTTCATCCAGTGGATTCTCGACGGAAGAGCTGGAGGCGAGTGTCGCCGCTTGTGTCCGCCACTTCTTCGCCCCAGGTGGGATAGAGCCGGTCGATTTCCCGGAGTTCGTCGCATCCAGAAGTCGTCGATGACCTGGAAACTGTCGGCCGAGCACCATCCGCCTGCGACGAGCGTTCCCGAGACTCCAGGTCGGCATCGTCAGGCTCTGCAGGAGCAAGCGCTCGGCGCATCCAGGAGCCCGTGCGCTCGTCATGAGTAGCGACGAGGCCGCACGGACACGCGTGTGCTCGCGTCGATGACCACCGTCACGACGTCGACGGACCCGGGCACCGGAATGCGCAACAGCGAGCGCCTCGCCTGAGGATCGAGCCCTGCTGATCCGTCGCTGCATGAACCGAGCCACCGCCTGCGACGGCAGGTCATAGACCGAGCCCTCATGCACCAGCACCCACCGTTGCGCCATGGTCCCGCCCTCATCGTGTGTTCCGGAGCGTATGCCACTGCGGACGACCCCGCTACGGCCGTTCGACCGTCGGCCGCATCAGTCCAGCAACGCGGAGGGGACGTGTGTGTTCCGTGTTCCGCGCCTCGCGCCTCCGTCGGAACGGTCCACGGCGGCCCCGGTTATATGCCTGTAGGTGTGTGCCGCCGAGCTCGTCGCGCTACGAGGCTGAGCCGCGCGACGGCATGGTGTCGGGAAGTTCTGCGAGCCAGGGGAGCAGCGACTCCGAGCGCTCGCAAGGTGACGTTCGTGGACGGCATGGCCTTCGCCTGAGCGCTGACGACGATCACTTGGCTGACGAGCTCAGGATGTCCGGAGGCGAGTCGGATGGCGAGCTGGGCTCCGAGCGAGAAGCCGATCGCGGGCGCTGCGTCGTCGAGACCGGAACGGGTGGAGAACATGGTGCTCCCAGTCCTGCGAGGCCGAGCGTCACCGCCACGGCGACACAGGTGAGGAGGATTTCGGGTTTGGGTGCCAGGCATCTACGTTGGGGCTGGCGCCCACGGAAGGAACCGCAATGAGCATGGAAAGCGCGGCCTGGAGCTCGCTCTACAAGATCTCGTCCGCCAGGGAAGGCAAGCACGGTTTCTCCCGTGAGTCCGTGCGGCGGATCCTGACGTTCGCAGTGCCCTACCGGGCGAAGCTGGTGATCTTCATCACGCTGTCCATCGGGGGAGCCTTCCTCGCGGTCGCGACGCCAGTGCTCGCCGGCAAGGTGGTCGACGTCATCGTCGCCCGCGGAGCGGTCACGACCATCGTGTGGCTCGCCGTCGTCATCGCCCTCGTCGCTCTCGCGGATGCCGCCGTGTCGCTCGTGACGCGATGGTTCTCGGCACGGATCGGCGAGGGCGTGATCTTGGATCTGCGCACCGCCGTCTTCAACCACGTGCAGAAGATGCCGATCGCATTCTTCACCCGAACGCGGACCGGCGCCCTGGTGAGCCGCCTCAACAATGACGTGATCGGCGCTCAGCAGGCCTTCAGCGGAACGCTGTCCGGCGTGGTCACGAACACCGTGGCCCTGATCCTCACCTTGATCGTCATGCTCAGCACGTCCTGGCTCGTGACGGTCCTCGCCGTGATCATGCTCCCGATCTTCCTGATCCCTGCGCGGCGCATGGGCCGTCGCCTCGCTGCGCTGCGCCGCGAGGCCGCCGACCACAATTCGGCCATGAGCACGCAGATGACCGAGCGGTTCTCGGCACCCGGTGCCACCCTCGTGAAACTGTTCGGCCGGCCTGACGAGGAGGCCGAGGAGTTCCGCGTGCGCGCCGCCCGGGTGAGAGACATCGGGGTACGCACGGCGATGCTGCAGTTCGTCTTCGTCACCGCGCTGATGCTCGTCTCCGCTCTCGCCCTCGCGCTCGTGTACGGGCTCGGCGGCACCCTCGCACTCGCCGGCCAGCTCGACACCGGGGAGGTGGTCACCCTGGCGCTCCTGCTCACCCGGCTCTACGTGCCCCTGACCGGCCTCGCGAACGCCCGGGTCGAGATCATGAGCGCTGTGGTCAGCTTCGAGCGCGTCTTCGAGGTGCTGGATCTCAAGCCGCTCATCCAGGAGAAGGCCGACGCCGTCACCGTCCCCGAGGGCCCCGTGTCCGTCGAGTTCGACGATGTGAGTTTCGCCTACCCGTCCGCCGACAGGGTGTCGCTCGCCTCGCTCGAAGAGGTTTCGACGCTTGACACCCGCGGCGGCGACGAGGTGCTGCACGGCATCTCCTTCAGGATCGAGCCGGGTCAGACCGTCGCCCTCGTCGGGACGTCCGGCGCCGGTAAGTCGACGATCGCCCAACTCCTCTCACGCTTGTACGACGTCGACAGCGGCGCCGTGCGCCTCGGGGGGACCGACGTTCGCGACGTCAGCTTCGCCTCGATGCGGCACACCCTGGGCATGGTGACCCAAGACGGCCACCTGTTCCACGAGACCATCCTCTCCAACCTGCGCCTTGCCAGGCCGGAGGCGTCCGACGACGAGGTGTGGGACGCCGTTCGCCGTGCGCGACTCGAGCCGCTCATCCGGTCGCTGCCGGACCAGCTCGAGACCATGGTCGGCGAGCGCGGCTACCGGCTGTCGGGTGGCGAACGCCAGCGGATGACCATCGCGAGGCTCCTCCTCGCCCAGCCACGTGTCGTCATCCTCGACGAGGCGACGGCGGCGCTGGACTCGACATCGGAGGCCGCTGTGCAGGCGGCGCTCAGCGAGGCACTCGAGGGCCGAACGGCGATGGTGATCGCCCACCGCCTCTCGACCATCCGCAGCGCAGACCTGATCCTCGTGGTCGAGGACGGTTCGATCGTGGAGCGGGGTACCCACGAGGAGCTCCTGGCTCTGAGCGGCCGATACGAGGAGTTGCACCGCACACAGTTCGCGGAGAACACCGCAGTACCTGCAGGTGATGCAGCACGAAGCGGAACATAGTCCATCCGTCGGAACCTCGGGTGCGCGTTCAGACCGTCTGAGGGTCGCATCTGTCGCGAAGGCTCGTCGAACGCGCCTCGATCGCTGCGGCCTCCGGGGGAACAGCTCGGCATCACCGTTCCGGGGAACCTCCTGTCGATCTGGTCCTGTGCCGACTGTTCCGTCGACTACGACACGCAGATGAACCGCGACCGGCTCGAAGCTGTGCACGCCTACATCGACGGACTCGGTCGCCAGGACCGGGTCCGCGGCGCGAAGTATTTCTCCGGACACGGACTCTGCCTCTGGGCGACCATTGTGCGCTGCTCCCTGCCACCTTCCGGTCTCTCTTGAGCTTTCGAGCGTCGGTATGTTCATTTGTTAAGACATTCTGTGTATGCTGGTCGTGGCCTCATCGAACAGCTCACAGAAAGTTGTACAGAGACGTATGACCGCTCCATCAGCCACCACCTACGACGTCGTCACCATGGGACGCGTCGGCGTCGACATCTACCCGTTGCAGGACGGCATCGGGCTCGAGGACGTCGACACCTTCGGCAAGTACCTCGGAGGAAGCGCCGCCAACGTCGCCGTCGCGGCCGCCCAGCACGGGCACCCGACGGCGCTCATCAGCCGGACAGGCAATGACCCCTTCGGTCGATACGTCCACCGCGAACTCGGACGCCTCGGCGTCGCCGACGAGTTCGTCGGATGGGAGGCCGAGCTGCAGACGCCGGTCACCTTCTGCGAGATCTTCCCGCCGGACGACTTCCCGCTGTACTTCTACCGCAAGCCGAAAGCGCCCGACCTGACGATCACCTCGAAGTCGCTCGACCTCGACGCGATCTACCGCGCGAAGGTGTTCTGGGCGACGGTGACGGGACTCAGTGAGGAGCCAAGCCGCTCGGCGCACTTCACCGCGTGGGAAGCCCGAGCCCGTCGGCCCCTGACGATCCTCGACCTCGACTACCGCCCGATGTTCTGGAACTCGGCCGCGCAGGCCACCGCCCAGGTCGGGCGCGCACTCGAGCACGTCACGGTCGCGGTGGGCAACCGTGAGGAGTGCGAAGTGGCCGTCGGCGAGACCGATCCGCACCGCGCTGCCGACGCCTTGCTGGAACGCGGCGTTGAACTCGCCATCGTCAAACAAGGCCCGAAGGGCGTCCTCGCGAAGACGCGCGACGAGACCGTCGAGGTTCCGCCGTACTTCGTGGACGTGGTGAACGGACTGGGCGCGGGGGACAGCTTCGGTGGCGCCCTCTGTCACGGCCTCATCGAAGGCTGGGGTCTCGAGAAGATCCTGCGGTTCGCGAACATCGCCGGAGCGATTGTCGCCTCGCGGCGTGAGTGTTCGACCGCCATGCCGAACTCCGCCGAGGTCCTCGAGATCCTCGACAGCATCAGCACCGTCGGTGCTGCAGAACTCGGAGGTGCCCGATGACCATCGTGAACAACACCAGGACATCGCGCTTCCTCCGTGAAACCGAGTTCGAGCGCCTGCGCGAGGTCCGTGCATCGGACCCGGCAGCGATCACCCGAGCCCACACCGACCGCCGCCGCCGCGAGCTCATCCGCGGTGACGGCCGACTCTTCATCGTTGCCGCCGACCACCCGGCTCGCGGAGCCCTCGGGGTGCGCGACGAGGCGATGGCGATGGCCGACCGGTACGAGCTCCTCGACCGCCTCGCGCTCGCGCTCTCGCGTCCTGGCGTCGACGGCGTGCTCGGTACCCCCGACATCATCGATGACCTCGCCCTCCTCGGTCTGCTCGACGACAAGGTCGTGGTCGGATCGATGAACCGGGGCGGGCTGCGCGGCGCCGCGTTCGAGATGGACGACCGTTTCACCGGCTACGACATTCCCGGCATCGTCCGAGACGGTCTCGACTTCGCCAAAACCCTCCTCCGGGTGAACCTCGGCGACGCCGGATCGGTCGCAACCATCGAGGCGAACGCACGCGCCGTCAACCAGGCCGCCGCGGCCCGGGTGCCGATCATGCTCGAACCGTTCATGAGCGAGTGGCGCGAGGGTCGGATCGTGAACGATCTCTCGCCGGAGGCCGTCATCACCTCGATCGCCATCGCCGCCGGCCTTGGTTCGAGTTCCGCGTACACCTGGATGAAACTCCCGGTGGTCGAGGAGATGGAGCGCGTCATGGCGGCGACCACCATGCCGACACTCCTCCTCGGTGGCGAGCCGAACGGTCACCAGGACGACGTCTACTCGTCCTGGGAGCGTGCCCTCGAACTGCCCGGTGTCCGCGGTCTGGTCGTCGGACGCACCTTGATCTACCCCGCCGACGGCGACGTCTCCGCTGCGGTCGACACCGCGGCGGGGCTCGTCCACGCCGACCTCCCCTCCTGAGTCTCCCGATCCGCCGCGATCGCTGATCCTTCATAGATTGGAACCACCCGCATCATGAGCACTGACTCCCTCCCCGTCGTCCCGCACTGGATCGATGGCGCTGAAGCCCCCTCCACCTCCGGTCGCACCGCCCCGGTCTACGACCCGGCGCTCGGTGTCGCGACGAAGCACGTCGCGCTCGCCGATCAGGACGAGATCGCAGCAGCTGTCGCATCGGCTGCGAAGGCGTTCCCGGCTTGGCGTGACTTGTCGCTGGCGAAGCGTCAGCAGATCGTCTTCAAATTCCGCGAGCTGCTCGAGGCGAAGAAGGGCGACCTGGCGGAGATCATCACGGCCGAGCACGGCAAGGTCGTCTCGGACGCGCTGGGTGAGATCACGCGCGGGCAGGAGGTCGTGGAGTTCGCGACCGGCCTCGCGCACCACTTGAAGGGCGAGTTCTCGGAGCAGGTCTCCACCGGCGTGGACGTGTACTCCACGAAGCAGCCGCTCGGGGTCGTGGGCATCATCTCGCCGTTCAACTTCCCCGCGATGGTGCCGATGTGGTTCTTCCCCATCGCGATCGCGGCCGGCAACACGGTCGTGCTGAAGCCGAGCGAGAAGGACCCGTCCGCGGCGATCTGGCTCGCGAAGCTCTGGAAAGAGGCCGGGCTCCCGGACGGCGTGTTCACGGTGCTGAACGGCGACAAGGAGGCCGTCGACGGGCTCCTCACCCACCCCGAGGTCCGCGCGATCTCCTTCGTCGGCTCCACCCCGATCGCGAAGTACGTCTACGAGACCGGCACCGCGCACGGCAAGCGGGTCCAGGCGCTCGGCGGGGCGAAGAACCACATGCTCGTCCTCCCGGACGCCGACCTCGACCTCGTCGCCGACTCCGCCATCAACGCCGGCTTCGGCTCAGCAGGCGAGCGGTGCATGGCGATCTCCGTCGTCGTGGCCGTCGAGCCGGTCGCGGACGAACTCATCGCGAAGATCGCCGAGCGGGCGGCGACGCTGCGGATCGGTGACGGTCGTCGGAACTGCGACATGGGACCGCTGGTGACGAAGGTGCACCGCGACAAGGTCGCTTCCTACCTCGACATCGCCGAAGCCGACGGCGCGACGATCGTCGTCGACGGCCGCAACACCCCCATCGACGGCGACCCGAACGGGTTCTGGCTCGGCCCCACCCTCATCGACAACGTCCCCACGACGTCGAAGGTCTACACGGAGGAGATCTTCGGACCCGTCCTCGCCATCGTCCGCGTGCAGTCCTACGAAGAAGGCGTCGCCCTCATCAACGGCGGCGCGTTCGGCAACGGGACCGCGATCTTCACCAACGACGGCGGCGCCGCCCGACGGTTCCAGAACGAGATCCAGGTCGGCATGATCGGCATCAACGTGCCCATCCCCGTCCCGGTCGCCACGTTCTCCTTCGGCGGCTGGAAGGACTCCCTCTTCGGCGACACCAAGGCCCACGGCGCCGAAGGCGTCCGGTTCTTCACCCAGCAGAAGGCCATCACCGCCCGCTGGCTCGACCCCTCCCACGGCGGCATCAACCTCGGCTTCCCCCAGAACTGAGGCACCGGGCCCCTCGGCAGCCCTTTCACCAGCGGTCCCTGAGCCTGTCGAAGGGCAGGGCCGAGCGGCAAGATCGAACCACACACGACGGAGTGAACACCATGCAGTGGATGTACGAGCAGGGCGACCTCTCCCGCGACGGCTGGGAGAGCGTCGTCGACGGGGCGACCGAGGGTTGGCAGCACACCGGCCTCCGTGTCGCCGAACTCTCCGGTGACGACGAGCTCGGGCTCCCGGCCGGTGCGGTGGAGCGCATCGTCGTCCCGCTCGCCGGCTCGTTCTCCGTGCAGTGGTCGGACGGCGAGGGGAACGCCGACACCGCGGTACTCGGCGGTCGAGCGTCCGTCTTCGACGGCCCCACCGATGTCCTGTACCTCGGCGTCGGGGCGGCCGGGACGCTGCGCGGTTCCGGCCGGGTCGCCGTCGCCGAGGCACCCGCGAGCACCGCGCTCCCGACCCGCCACGTGCGCGCCGACGAGGTGCCCGTCGAGTTGCGCGGTGCTGGGCGGTCCAGCCGACAGGTGCACAACTTCGGCACGCCGGACGCGCTCGATGCGGCGAAGCTCATCGTCTGCGAGGTCGTCACCCCCGCGGAGAACTGGTCGTCGTACCCCGCGCACAAGCACGACGAGTCGGTGCCCGGCGAGGAGTCGCGACTCGAGGAGATCTATTACTTCGAGTCCGCCGTGTCGAAGGGGCTGACGGCACCGGCGTCCGCCGACCCGTTCGGTATGTTCGCCACCTACTCCTCGCCCGCCGGGGAGATCGACATCACCGCGATCGTCCGCACGGGTGACATCGCGCTCGTGCCGTTCGGCTACCACGGGCCGGCGGTCGCGGCTCCGGGATACGACCTCTACTACCTGAACGTGATGGCGGGTCCCGACGACGAACGGGTCTGGCGCATCAGCGACGACCCCGCCCACGCGTGGATCCGCCAGACCTGGGCCGGCCAGGAGGTCGACCCGCGCCTGCCGTACACGGCCGATGCGGCACCGCACCACTCGAACGACAGCACCGACGACGAAGGACAGCAGTGATGGCGACGAACCCCAGGACGAAGCGGATGACGGTGAGCCAGGCGCTCGTCGAGTTCCTCGGTCACCAGTGGACCGTGGACGGTGACCACCGGGAGCGGACCATCCCCGGCATGTTCGGCATCTTCGGGCACGGCAACGTCGCAGGTCTCGGGCAGGCGCTCAAACAGGCGAACGCGCTCGAGCCCGACCTCATGCCCTACTTCCAGGCGCGCAACGAGCAGGCGATGGTGCACCAATCCGTCGGCTACGCCCGCATGCACCGACGCCTCGGCACCTTCGCGAGTGCGGCCTCGGTCGGCCCGGGTGCCGCGAACATGCTCACCGGTGCCGCCCTCGCCACCACCAACCGGCTCCCCGCGCTCCTGCTGCCCAGTGACACCTTCGCGACACGCGTCGCCGACCCGGTCCTCCAGCAACTCGAACTGCCGCACGACATCGGCATCACCGTCAACGACGCGTTCCGTCCGCTGTCCCGTTTCTTCGACCGGGTGCAGCGGCCCGAGCAGCTGTTCTCGATCGCCCTTGCCGCCATGCGCGTCCTCACCGACCCGGCCGAGACCGGCGCGGTCACGATCGCCCTGCCGGAGGACGTGCAGGCGGAGACCGTCGAGGTGCCGATCGAGTTCCTCCAGGACCGCGAGTGGCACCTCCGCCGTCCACTGCCGGAACGTGCGGCACTGGCTCGCGCCGTCACGGCGATCCGCGGGGCGAAGCGTCCCATCATCGTCGCCGGCGGGGGAGTGATCTACTCGAACGCGGAGGAGGCGCTGCGGCTGCTCGTCGAGACGACCGGCATCCCCGTCGGCACGTCCCAGGCCGGTGGCGGTTCGCTCGTGTGGGACCACCCCCAGAACGTCGGCGCGATCGGCGCCACCGGGACCACGGCGGCCAACCGTCTCGCGGCGGAAGCCGACGTCGTGATCGGTGTGGGGACGCGCTACAGCGACTTCACCACGGCGAGCCGCACGGCGTTCCAGGCCGAGGGTGTGACCTTCGTCAACGTCAACGTCGCGAGCTTCGACGCGTACAAGCACGGCACGCAGATCGCCGTCGTCGCGGATGCGCGGGAGACGCTCGAAGCGTTGCAGGCCGAGCTCGCCGGGTTCCGCGTCGACGCCGACCACGCCGAGACCGTCCGCCGCGAGAAGGCGGCATGGGATGCGGTCGTCGACGAGGCCTTCGTGCCGTCCGGACTCGCGCTCCCCGGCCAGGCCGAGATCATCGGTGCCGTGCAGTCGAGCACCGACCCTGAGGACGTGATCGTGCAGGCGGCCGGCTCGCTCCCCGGCGACCTCCACAAGCTGTGGCGCGTGCGGGACGCCCTCGGCTACCACGTCGAGTACGCCTTCTCCTGCATGGGATACGAGATCGCCGGCGGGCTCGGCGTGAAGCGCGGTGCCGAGGCGAGCGGATCCGACCGCGACGTGGTCGTGATGGTGGGCGACGGGTCGTACCTCATGCTGCACACGGAGCTCGTGACCGCGGTCGCCGAGGGCATCAAGCTCATCGTCGTCCTCATCCAGAACCACGGGTACGCCTCGATCGGACACCTCTCGGAGACGGTCGGATCCGAGCGGTTCGGCACCTGGTACCGCAGCCTCGACCCTGAGGCCCGCAACTTCCAGGGCGAGCAGATCCTGCCCATCGACCTCGCCGCCAATGCGCGCAGCTACGGCGTCGACGTGATCGAGGTCGAGCCCGGCGCCTCGTCGATCGACGACCTCAGGGCGGCCATGGCAACGGCGAAGGCCTCCGACCGGACGACGCTCATCCACATCAACAGCGACCCGCTGCTGTATGCGCCTGACGGCGAAGGCTGGTGGGACGTCCCCGTCCCCGCGGTCTCCGAGCTGCCGAGCACGCAGCGTGCGTACGAGGAATACGCCGAGATCAAGGCCACCCAGAAGCCGCTGCTCGGCTGAGTGACCGACCAGAACCCCACGAACGAGTACCGAAGGAACCCGATGTCAGCATCCACCACCACCCCGTCGATCCGTATCGGCACCGCTCCCGACTCTTGGGGTGTCTGGTTCCCCGACGACCCCAAGCAGGTCCCGTGGGAGCGCTTCCTCGACGAGGTCGTCGCTTCCGGCTACGAGTGGATCGAGCTCGGCCCGTACGGGTACCTCCCCACCGATCCGAACCAGCTCGCCGACGAACTCGGCACCCGTGGGCTCAAGCTCTCGGCGGGAACCGTCTTCACCGGCTTCCACAAGGGCGACGACCAGTGGAAGCGCGCCTGGGACCAGGCGCTCGACATCGCCGGGCTCGTCTCGAAGCTCGGGGCCGAGCACCTCGTCGTGATCCCGGACCTGTGGCGCAGTGACGCGACGAGTGAGGTCCTCGAGGCGCGCACCCTCGACGACGGGCAGTGGGCGAAGCTCGCCGCGGGTCACGACCGCCTCGGCAAGGCCCTCCTCGAGGAGTTCGGAATCAAGCAGCAGTTCCACTCCCACGCCGACAGCCACGTCGGGACGACGAGAGAGGTCGAGCGCTTCCTCGCGGAGACCGACGAGCGGTACACGAACCTCTGCCTCGACACGGGCCACTTCTCCTACTACGGCGGCGACAACCTCAAGCTCATCGACGACCACCCCTCGCGGATCGGCTACCTGCACCTGAAGCAGGTCGACACGAGCCTGCTGTTCGACGTCCTGAAGAACGACGTGCCGTTCGCCGAGGCCGTCACCCAGGACATCATGGTCGAGCCGCCGTTCGGCGTCCCGGAGCTCGGCCCCATCATCGAGCGCGTCGCGGCACTCGACCCGCAGATCTTCGGCATCGTCGAGCAGGACATGTACGGCTGCTCGATCGACCGCCCGTTCCCCATCGCCAAGCGCACACGCGAGCACATCTTCGGCGAGACCGCCGCGGCCCGCGTCAGCTGACGAATCCCGACCAGCCAGAACCCACGGAAGGCACCGACGCCATGAGCACGACCACCCAGACCACCGACCGCCCTACGGGGACCGACGCACGGACGGGCGACCTCCGGGTCGGCATCGTCGGTGCCGGCCTGATGGGAGCCGACCACGTCAAACGGATCACCGAACGCGTGAGCGGTGCGGTCGTCGCGGCGATCATCGAACCCGATGCCGGCCGTGCCGCAGCTGCGGCCGCCAACGCGCCCGGTGCCCAGGCGTTCACCCGGATCGAGGACGCGATCGCGGCCGGCGCCGTGGACGCGGTCCTCATCGCGACCCCCGGCCAGTTCCACGAGCCGGTGCTCCTGCCGGCACTCGCCGCCGGACTGCCGATCCTCTGCGAGAAGCCGCTGACGCCCGACTCCACGTCGTCGTGGCGGGTGCTCGAGGCCGAGCAGCAGCTCGACCGCCCGCACATCCAGGTCGGCTTCATGCGCCGGTTCGACGCCGAGTACCAGCAGCTCCGCGCCCTCATCGAGTCCGGCGAGGCCGGCGAGCTCCTCATGCTCCGCGGTGTCCACCGCAACGCGGTCGTCCCCGACACCTACACGCAGACGATGCTCATCACCGACTCCGTCGTGCACGAGTTCGACGTGCTCCCATGGGTGGCCGGCTCCACCGTCGCGAGCGTCGAGGTGAAGTACCCGCGTCGCAACCGGCTGAGCCCCGACCACCTGCGCGAGCCGATCCTCGTCATCATCGAGCTCGCGAACGGCGTCCTCGTCGACGTCGAGATGAACGTGAGCGTCCAGTTCGGCTACCAGGTCGCGACCGAAGCCGTCTTCGCCGAGAGCATCGCGCGCATCGGCCAGCCAGCGGGACTGCAGCAGTGGAAGGACGGCCGCTTCAGCGTCGCCGACCACACGAGCTTCGTGACCCGGTTCGCCGCGGCCTACGACGAGCAGGTGCAGCGCTGGGTGGACGCCGTCCGTGCCGGCACCCTCGTCGACGGCCCGAACGCGTGGGACGGCTACAAGGTAGCGCTCGCCTGCGAGGCGGGAGTCGCAGCTCTCACCACCGACGGCCCGGTGCCCGTCGCTGTTCCCGAGCGCCCCGCGTTCTACGCTTGATCCGCGTCCGGTCGGGGTCCCTCGCGACGCCGGCCGGACGCACTGACGAAGGAGTTCCCCGATGGTCCGCATCGCTCTCGACCCGACCCCGTACCACCACGACCACGGGCTGCTCGACTTCCCCGACATCGCCGCACGGCTCGGGTACGACCACCTGCAGCTGACGCCGCACGCCGACTTCGGGCCGTTCTTCCGCTACCCCAAGGCCGACGACGCCCTCGTCGCCACCCTGCGCAAGCGCGTCGCCGACGCCGGGATCACGATCCCGGCACTCCTTCCGGTGCAGCGCATCTCCTCACCCGAGGAGCCGCAGCGGGAGGCTGCCGTCCGGAACTTCTCGCGCATCATCCGGCTGGCGGTCGAGCTCGGTGTCGACACCCTCAACACCGAGTTCAGCGGCCGGCCGGAGCGCAGCGAGGACTCGGAGGCGGCGTTCTACCGTTCGATGGAGACCCTGTTGCCGCTCGCCGAGCGGGAGGGTGTCCGGATCAACTTCGACCCGCACCCCGACGACTTCGTCGAGGATGGGCTCGAGGCCTGGCGGATCATCCGCGGCTTGAACTCGTCATCCGTCGGTTTCGTCTACGTCGCCTCGCACACCTTCCACTACGGCGACCGCGCAGCCACCCTGCTGCCCGAGATCGGCGCACGTCTCGGCGCGGTCTACGCGGCCGACACCTTCGACCACCACCGGTCGCACGGCCTCCGGTACATCAGCAACCCGCCGGGCAACGCGGCACGGGTGCACCAGCACCTCGCGATCGGTGACGGCGACGTCGACTGGTCGGGACTCTTCGCGACGCTGGGCCGCACGGGCTTCCTCGATCGCGAGGACGCCATCGTCGTGTCCAACGTCTTCGCGGAGGACGAGCGCGCCGACGAGGTCTCGCGGTTCCAGCTCGAGCGCCTCCGCGCCCTTATCGACGCCGGCCGCGCGGCCGCTTCGGGTGAGGGAGCGGGAGCCGACGCGTGAGACTCGGCCTCGTCGGATACGGTTTCGGCGGGCGCACCTTCCACGCCCCGTTCGTCACCGCACTCGGCGAGGGCGTCCTCGCCGGTGTGGTGACCCGTTCGCCGGCGAGGCGCGCGGCGTTGGCATCGGATCATCCTGGTGTCCCAGCCTTCGACACCCTGGCCGAATTGCTGGCATCCGGCGTCGACGTCGTCACGATTTCGACGCCGCCGTCAGGACGCATCGATCTCGCGAAACAGGTGATCGACGCGGCCATACCCGTGATCGTCGACAAACCGATGGCCGTCAGTCTCGCCGAGGCCCGCGAGCTCGTCTCCTACGCCGCCGAGCGGGGCGTGCCGCTCAGCGTGTTCCAGAACCGGCGGTGGGACTCGGAGTCCAGGACGCTGCGGGCGATCGTCCGTTCCGGAGCGGTCGGTGACCTCCGGACGGTCGAGAACGTGCTCGACCGCTGGGAGCCCGAGGCGACTGCCGACGGGTCAGGGGGCGGCCAGCTCCTCGACCTCGGGAGTCATGTCGTGGACCAGGTGCGCGAAGCCCTCGGACCGGCGGACCGGGTGTTCGCGACGATCGACCGTCGACCCGCTGACGCCTACGAGTACGCGTTCGATCTGGTCATCGAGCACCGGAACGGTGTCCGGTCGATCGTCGCGTCCGACGTCCTCCAACCGGACGGCCGGCCGCGCCTTCGGGTCACCGGAAGCTCCGGGACCATCACCCTCGACGGACTCGACATCCAGACCGAGCAGGTGCTCGCCGGTCTGCGACCTGGCGACCGGGGGTGGGGCGTCGAGCCGCGCGAGCGGTGGGGCAGGCTGACGACGGTCGGTGGTGAGCGTCGACCCTACCCGCGGGCCGACG
This sequence comes from Plantibacter sp. LMC-P-059a, assembly GCF_030209505.1. Classification (NCBI taxonomy): domain Bacteria; kingdom Bacillati; phylum Actinomycetota; class Actinomycetes; order Micrococcales; family Microbacteriaceae; genus Plantibacter; species Plantibacter sp. LMC-P-059a. The sequence goes on from NZ_JARVRZ010000005.1 coordinate 76,444, forward strand.
GCCGGTGGCAGGACTTCTACGCGGGTGTCCGCGACGCCGTCGACTCCGGGTCGGGCGGGTTCCCCGTCGCTGTCGAGGGTTCGCTGGCGACGTTCGCGATCCTCGAAGCGGCGCGCCAGAGCGACCGGCTCGGCGCGTGGGTCGACGTCTCGTCCGTCTGACGCCTCCGGCACACGGAGCCCGCGGATGAAGCCCCCACGACCGAACGGCCCGCCCTCTCGATGAGGGCGGGCCGTTCGGCGGTACAGCGGCTGCCGATCAGAACGTCTTGTACTGCTCCTTGAAGTGGTCCTCGAGGGACTCCAGGCTCTTGCCCTTCGTCTCCGGGACGCTCGTCGCGACGAAGAGGATGGCGAGGAGACCGACCGCTGCGAAGAGCAGGAACGTTCCGAAGCCGAGGGACTCGACGAGCGAGGGGAACGCCAGCGAGATGATCGCGTTCGTGGACCAGAGCACCAGGACGGTGATGCCGATCATGACGCCGCGCATCTTGAGTGGGAAGATCTCGGCGATCATGAGCCACGCGAGGGGACCGATGGTGCCCTGCATGATCCCGATGAAGAGCAGGATCGCGACGAGGAGCAGCCACGGGCGGACGGGGTTGTCCTCGGGGAGCCCCAGGCCGATGGCACCGACGAGCAGGTGCATCGTCGTGGTCCCGATGAAGCCGAACAGCATCAGCGAGCGACGGTTGAAGCGGTTGATGATGGAGAGCGCCACGAGCATCGCCGTGACGGACATCACACCGTTCAGCACGTTGAAGCTCAGCGCGGCGTTCCGGGTGAAGCCCGCCGCCTCGAGCACCTGGGTGCCGTAGTACATCATCGAGTTGATGCCGGTGAGCTGCTGGTAGGCGGCGATGCCGATGCCGATGAAGAGGAGGCGTCGGATCCACGGGGTCCGCACGATGTCCATGAAGGTGCCGGACTGCTCGTCCTTCTCGATCACGGAGAGCTGCCGGACCTCTTCCATCTCGGCGACGGCCCGCTCCTCGGAGCGCACCTGCCGGAGCACTTCGAGGGCCTCGTCGTCGCGACCGCGAGCGAGGAGCCAGCGCGGACTCTCGGGCATCCGGAGCATGCCGAAGAACAGGACGAACGCCGGGATCACGGCGATGGCGAGCATGTAGCGCCAGACGTGGTCGTTGGACCCCCAGACATTGCCGATGATGGCGTTGATGGCGAAGGCGAGGAACTGCCCGCCGACGATCATCAGTTCATTGCGGGAGACGAGGCTTCCGCGCTTCTCGAACGGGGCGACCTCGGCGAGGTAGACCGGCACGGTGACCGAGGCGCCACCCACGGCGAGACCGAGGATGAAGCGGAAGACGAGGAGGATCTCGTAGCTCGGAGCGATGACACAGCCGCCGGCGCCGATGAAGAACAGGACGGCGATGATGAGGATGTTGCGCTTCCGACCGAGTCGGTCCGACAGTCGCCCGCCGAAGAAGGCGCCGACAGCAGCACCGATCAGCAGGGTGAAGGTGATGAGGCCCTCTTGGAAGGGGTTGAGCCCGAAGTACTCCATCATGAACGACAGGGCGCCGTTGAGCACCCCGGTGTCGTAGCCGAAGAGGAGCCCGCCGAAGGTCGCGATGACGGCGACGAGGCCGAGGCGCTTGTTGTAGGGGCCGTTGCCGAGGGGTGGCAAGGCCACCTTCACGGCATTGGTGATCGTTCCACCATGAGACACGTTGTTCGCTCCTTTGCGTGTTCCCGCCTCCAGCCCCGATGGGCCGGTTGTCGACGCTGAACCGGGTGAGAATGTGTCCTTATGTTAGGACATTCTGCCAACAAGCGCTAGTGCCGACATGAGCGTCTTCACGAAGCGAGCCCTGCCGCCACGCAACGGTGGGGGCAGGGCTCGCAGGAGGTGGCTCCGATTCAGAACGCGCCGGTGCGGAACCGCTCAACGCCGACCGCGCCCTCGACGACCGCAGCAGTGAGTTCTTCGACGGTCGTGTCCTCGCGGCGGACGTCGAGGATCTTCCGCCCGTGGTTCATCACGATGTGGCGATCGCAGACCTGGTAGGCGTGGTGCAGGTTGTGGGTGACGAGCACCGAACTCACGCCCTCCGACTTCAACTGTCGGAGATAGTTCAGCAGCGCCTCGGTCGCCCGCACCGCGAGGGCCGAGGTGGGTTCGTCGAGGATGAGGAGGCTCCGCTTGAAGTGGACAGCGCGGGCGATGGCGACCGCCTGGGCTTGGCCGCCTGACAGCGAGGCGACGAGCTGCTTCGAGGACTTGATGCCCTCGATCGTCACGACGGTGTCCAGGATCTCCGAGGTGATCGCGTCCATCTGCTTCATCTTCATGAGACCGAGACGGTTGGTGATCTCCCGACCCATGAACAGGTTTCGGGTGATGGACATCTGTGGCACGAGCGCCGAGTCCTGGAAGATCGTCTCGACGCCGAGCTGTTCCGTCAGTGCCCGGTTGACGGTGTCGTGATGCTGACCTTCCCAGGTGTACGAACCCGACGACATCTGGACGACGCCCGACATGATCTTCACGAGCGTCGACTTGCCGGCACCATTGTCGCCGAGGAGGCCGACGACCTCACTGTGGCCGATGTCGAAGGAGACGTCGTTCAGGACGGTGTTGGCTCCGTATCGCTTGGTGACCCCCTCGATCCTGAGGAGTGGCGTCGCGGTCTCGATGGTGGCGTCGATGGTCACGAGGCCTTTCCTTCCATGAGCTTGTTGAAGATGGCGGCGATGACGATGATGAGGCCGACGAAGAGTTGGATGTAGAAGCCGGGCGCCTTCGCGAGGATGAGTCCGTTCTCGATGATGCGGATGAGGGCGGCGCCGATGATCATGCCGACGATGCTGCCTCGACCACCGAGGAGCGAGGTTCCGCCGACGACGGCGGCGGCGATGGCCATGAGCGTGTAGTCGTCGGTGCTCCCCGGCTGCATCGACGAGGTGCGGACCGCGATGAGGATCGAGGCGAACCCGACGAGTCCGCCGAAGATGCCGAACGCCATGAGCCGGACGACGGCCGGGTTGATGGAGATCGCCTTCGCCGCGGCTGCGTTACCGCCGACGGCGTAGACGTGGTTGCCGCGCTTGTGCCGGTGGAGGAAGAGCCAGCCGATCACGCCGATGACGAGCAACCAGACCAGCTGTGACCGGAACAGCCCGAAGTCACCGGCGAAGAGCGTGACGAGCGTGTCGTCCTTCGCGCTCGACAGGATTGCGGGCGACGTGCCGTTCACGAAGAGGCTTGCACCGGTCCAGAAGAACCCCATGCCGAGCGTGGCGATGAAGGACGGGATCTTGGTGACGACGACGATGAGGCCGTTGATGAGCGCGATGCCGGTGCCGCAGGCGATCGCTGCGAGTGCACCCCAGCCCCAGCCGACGGCCTCGGAGACGCGGATGAAGATGATCGCGGAGAAGCCGATGTTCGCACCGAGCGACAGGTCGAACTCGCCGGCGATCATGAGGATCCCGGCGCCGATGCCGAGGATGGCGAGCACGGGGATGGACTGGGAGATGACGCCGGAGAGGTTGCTCGGCGACAGGAACGGGAACGCGTCCGGTGCGACCACGCCGGCGATGATGAAGCCGAGCAGGACGATCGCGAAGATGATGCCGATCTCGAGTGCGCCGCGTCCGCGGGTGTAGGTGATCGTGTCCCGCAGTCGGTCGACGAATCCGTGCGGCTGGTTGTCGGACAGCTTGCGTGGCTGGGAGATGCTCTCCGTGGAGAGTGGTGCGGTCAGGATGGGCGCGGGTTCGCGCGTGGGTGGTTGAGACATGGGGGTCCTTCGGTGCGCGACGGATCGCGGTCGGTTCGGAGAGGGGTGCCGTGCGGTGCGCCGAGGGTCGTGGATCGGCCCCCGGCGCTGTGCGCGGGCGTCAGTAGCGGATGCCCTGCAGGTCCTTCTCCTCGAGGAAGGAGACGTTGGACTTGTCGATCAGGCCGAGTCCGCCGGAGTTGATGTTGGCGGCGGAGAGGCCGAAGTCGATCGACAGGATTCCCTGCATGACCGACTGGTAGCCCTGCACGTAGCCCTGCTGATCGGCGGTCGCGAGGATCTTGCCGTCCTTGATGCCCTGGATCACCTGGGGGGAGGTGTCGAAGCCGACGACCGGGACGGAGATTCCGGCGGCCTCCATGGCGGCGACGACGTTGCGGTGCGGGGTTCCGCCCAGCGGGACGATCGCCTTGACGTCGGGGTTCGCCGTCAGCCACGACGTCATGGAGTTGAGCGCCTCCTCATCGGCACCGGAGGTACGGAGGTACTCGCCCTTGGCTCCGACCGCGTCGAGGGCCTTCTGGACGCCGCCACCGCGCTTGATCGCGTAGTCCTGCTCGGGCTCCTCGGCCGGGAACATGACCTTGTCGCCCTCCTTGAGGTCGACTTCCTTCAGGAGGCGCTCTCCGACGAGCGTGCCGACCTCGGTGAAGTCCTGGCCGACGAAGCCGGACACGCAGTCCTTCGCGCTGTCAGGAGCGGGCACGTTGTATGCGATGACGGTGATACCGGCGTCGTGGGCGTCGCAGGCCACTTTCGACCACTTCTCACCCTCGTTGAACGGCATGAAGATGAGCGAGGGCTTCGTCGCGATGGCCGTGCCGACCAGGTCGACCATCTTGTCCGGGTCGCCTTCCGCGGTCTGGTGGGTCAGATTCAGGTGACCGAGTTCGGCGGCGTCCTCGCCGCCCTTCAGGATCTGCGCCCAGAACGGGTCACTGGCGGGGTTGTAGTAGGTGAAGAAATAGGCGTCGCGGTTGTCGGCGCGCGATCCGAAGCCGGAGGCGAGCCCGGCGTCTGAGCTGCTGCCGGCGCTCGGGGTCGCCGTGCAACCAGCCAGGGCGAGTGCGGCGACGCCGACGAGGGCGATCGTGCCGAGGAGCGAGCGTCGTGCTGAGGTGTTCACTTCGTTGTGTCCTTTCGAGGGGTGGGCCTCGGGCGGCCCGTGCATCATTGCAGGGCTCAAGGTAGTGAAGAACTGACAAGAGGGCAATAGAAAGTCAGGACATATTTACTTTCACGTGACAATGCCTCGAACCCGCGCTAAAGTAAGAATGTCCTTACAAACTTTGCATGCATAGGAGGCGCCCATGCCGCTCGTCAAGATCGATCTCACCACTGGCCGTGATGCAGCGAACGTCCGAGAGATCTCAAACGCCATCCACGAGGCGATCGTGTCCGTCTACCGGATCCCGCCCCGTGATCGCTTCCAGATCGTGACCGAGCATCCGGCCGGCCAGATCATCGCTGAGGATGCGGGGCTTGGTTTCGAGCGCTCCGGCGGCGTCGTCATGATCCAGATCTTCACGCAGCGCGGTCGAAGCGACGAGGCCAAGCAGGCGCTCTACGCGGCTGTGGCCGACCGCCTCGCCGAGGTCGGCGTCGACGGCGCGGACATCTTCATCGGCTACGTCGAGAATGGGCCGCAGGATTGGTCCTTCGGCTTCGGGCGCGCGCAGTACCTGACCGGCGAGCTCGCCGTTCCGGCGCGCTGAGGTCGCGCGATCGGGTCGCTACCGGTCGACGAGGGTGACCTCGAAGGAGTACAGATCGGGTCGGTAGACGTGCTGGCCGAACTCGACCGCCCGCCCGGAGTTGTCGAAAGCGGTTCGCGACATGGTCAGGAGGGCGCTCCCCTTCCGGACGTCGAGCATCTCGCTCTCCGCCCCTGACGCCTCCCGCGCACCGATCCGCTGCTTGGCGACGCGCATCGTGACGCCGCGTGCCCGGAGGAGTTGGTAGAGACCGTGGTGTTCGAGTGCCCCGAGATCGAGGTCGGTGAGGTCTTCGGGGAGGAAGTTCTCGAGGATCGCCAGCGGGACGCCGTCCGCCCGGCGCAGTCGCCTGATGTGGACGATCGGGCTCCCGGTCGCCACGCCGAGGGCGTCAGCGACCTTCTCGTCCGCCGACGTGACCTCGGCGGAGAGGACGTCGGTCTCCGGCTTCTGGCCCGTGCGCTCCAGGTCCTCGAACAGACTCGTGAGTTCGACGTTGCGCGTGACCTTGCCGTGGACGACCTGGGTACCGATGCCACGCCGACGGACGAGGAGGCCCTTATCTACGAGTTCTTGAATGGCTCGACGGATGGTCGGGCGGGAGAGCCCGAGGCGATTGCCCAGCGCGACCTCGTTCTCGAGGCGCGATCCCGCAGGCAGTGTCTCATCATGGATGGCCTGCTCGAGCCGGGTCGCGATCTGGTAGTAGAGCGGCACGGGGCCGGACCGATCCAGATCGAGGAACAGTTCGACGGGGAGCGTCTGCTCGGGCTGTGCCATGCGGCTCCTTCGATGCGTAGTGAAAACTTGTCCTGACAATATCAGGGCTTTCCAAAAGGCGAGTATGTCAGGTCGGCCAGGATCCTGGATCATATTGTTAGGACATATTGTCAAGGAGTGGGTAGGCTGGTCGCACTGCGTCGCCGCAGCTCCGGCGATCGCCCACTCGACTCCCGGAGGCACTTTGATGACCGACACCCTCACCACAGCCGAAACCCTGCCGCTCGCCGTCGCGGCGGCCTCGACGCCGACGAGCCTGTGGAACGATTCCGCGGACCCCCGGGAACTCGCCAGGTCGATCGCGTTCGGTGCGGTCGGCGCGACCTGCAACCCGGTCATCGCCCTCGCCGCGATCTCACAGAACCTCGACGTCTGGGCGCCGAGGATCGCTGCACTCGCTGCCGAGTTCCCGACGGCAGGGGAGTCCGAGCTCGGCTGGAAGGTGGTCGAGGAACTGTCGATCCAGGCGGCCGTGCTCCTTGAACCGGCGTTCCGGGAGAGCAACGGCCGCAACGGTCGTCTCTCGATCCAGACCGACCCGCGCCTGCACCGAGACGCCGACGCACTGGTCGAGCAGGCCGTCAGGTTCTCGGCGTTGGCCGAGAACATCATCGTGAAGATCCCCGCGACCGCTGTCGGTATCCGCGCGATCGAAGAAGCGACCTATCGCGGTGTCAGCATCAACGCGACGGTCTCGTTCACGGTGGCGCAGGCCGTCGCTGTCGGCGAGGCGATCGAGCGCGGTCTTGATCGGCGGGCTGCTGAAGGGCTGCCGGACTGGGAGTTCGGCTCCGTCGTCACCATCATGGGCGGGCGCCTCGACGACTGGCTCAAGGCGTCCGTCGCGAAGGACCGCATCCTCATCGATCCCGGCTACCTCGAGTGGGCGGGCGTAGCCGCGTTGAAGGAGGCTCACCGGATCTTCACCGAACGCGGGTACCGGTCGAGGATCCTCTCCGCTGCCTTCCGGAACCACCTGCAGTGGTCCGAACTGGTCGGCGGTGATCTGGTGGTCTCGCCTCCGTTCGATTGGCAGCTGCGCATCAACGAGAACCGGATCCCCGTCGACCCGCACCGCATCGACGTGCCGGTCGCTCAGCACATCGTCGACACGCTCTTGGAGCGCGTCCCGGAATTCCGGAGGGCGTACCTGGTGGACGGCATGTCGATCGACGAGTTCGACGACTTCGGTGCGACGCGCCGGACGCTGCGTCAGTTCCTCGAGGCCGATGCCAAGCTCGACGCGCTGGTGCGGGACATCATCCTGCCGGTGATCTGAGGCCGAACCGTGAGTGTCGGGTCGAGCGGCTCTGCAGCGCGGTCGGAGCAGGCGCAGGGGATCACGTTCCATTCGCGTCGCTGGGTCCGTCCGGAGGATCTTAATGCACACGGGAGTCTGTTCGGAGGCAGCCTCCTGCGCTGGATCGACGAGGAGGCGGCGATCTACGCGATCCTGCAACTCGGGAACCCGCGGGCGGTGACCAAGTACATCTCCGAGATCGACTTCGTCTCCTCCGCCCTCCAAGGGGACCTCATCGAGATGGGGCTCCGCGCGACCTCGTTCGGCCGGACCTCGCTCACGATGCGGGCAGAAGTGCGCAACATGGTGAGTCGCCGCAGCATCCTCACCATCGAACGGATCGTCTTCGTGAGTCTCGGCGACGATGGGCTACCGGCGCCGCACGGATACACCGAGACCACCGATCACCGGGACCGGTTGCCGACCTCGTCGACCAGGCGGGCCGGGTAGGGTGCGTTGCAGCCTCCCCATGGGAATCACGCTCGAACGCGCACCGGAAAGGCCATCCATGACCACCGCACACAGGCGCACGATACAGCGCCGGATCGCAGCATGGATCACCGTCCTCGGACTGCTCGCAGCCTTCCTCGTCTCGGTCACCACAGCCATGGGCGGAGGCAGTGCCGGAGGCTACATCCTCAGCGCGGTGTACCTCGCGATCGGCCTCGCCGGGCTCGTCTGGTGGAGCATCCTCCGGCGGCGGAAAGACTGACGCGAACGCATCAGGTCAGCAACCCGACCGTCTCTCCTCAAGTCCCTCTTGACGTCGTCCGCCACCCTCGCCAGGATTCAGACACGATCGACGGCACCGGGCCGCCGGCACCATCGAAGGAGATGGCCCTGATGCCCACCATGATCTTCGTCAACCTGCCCGTCAACGATCTGGCCCGGTCACGGGCGTTCTTCGAGGCACTCGGGTACTCGATCAACGAGGGGTTCAGCGACGAGAACGCGGTGAGCGTGGTCATCAGCGACACGATCACGGCGATGCTGCTGACGCGGGAGTTCTTCGCGGAGTTCACGAGCAAGACGATCATCGACGCCACCACCTCGACCGAGGTGCAGCTCGCGCTCAGTGCCGAGAGCAGAGGCGACGTCGACTCGATCTTCGAGAAGGCCATCGCGAGCGGGGCGACACCTGCCGGCGAGCAGGACCATGGCTTCATGTATTCGAAGAGCTTCGACGACCTCGACGGCCACCACTGGGACTTCGTCTGGATGGACCCTGCGGCGGCCGCCGGCGGTGCACCGGAGATGACCGTCGAGGAGATGCGGGCGAACACGACGCACAGCTGAGCACGGTCCGCGGCCCTCGGGCCCGGTCAAGGCGTGCGGGCGCTCACCGTCGACGTGGTGGCCGCGGCGATGCCGAAGACCACACCAGGAGAAGCGCACATCCGGGGTGTTGTGGACGGCGTCGCCGACCGAACGCTAGGGTTTCTCCATGGCTCCCGCACCTTGGAATCGACCCGGCGAATCGCCTCAGACTCGGCTGCTCCGCATCGTGATGTTCTGGACAGCCGTCGTCCTCGTCGTGGGAGTCGTCGCGATCCTCGTGAATCTCGTCCTCTGGTCGGCCGGTCTGGTCGGTCGCTGAGGTCGGGTCCCACCTCGTCGCCGCGGGCCGCATCAGCCTGCGCGCCCGGGTGATCACGGCGCTCGCGTTCGACTGCGCCGCGTGATCAGCCGAGCTCGGTGACGAAACCGATCGTGTTGCCGTCGAGATCGGTCAACGCGAAGAACTCGACGACACCCTCGAATCGTTGCACCTCGGTCACGGCCAGGCCGCGAGACAGCAGGTTCTGACGTTCCGCGGCGGCGTCCACGACACTGATGTTGACGGAGATGCCTTGTCGGCCGGCCAGCTCAGGATCCTCAGCCAACTGCAGCCAGAACGCTCCGAGATCGAACTCGGCGAGGTTGTCCATCGGGAGCTGGTCCGGCTCGCCGAGGTCGAAAGCAGCTCGATACCAACTGATCGCCTGCGTCAGGTCACGGACGGGCATTCCCACGGTCACCGCTCGTGCTTTCATGCGACCACGGTAGTGGACCTTGTCGCGCTCAGCACCGGAGAAGGGACAGCCAGTGGACTGACGAGCGACACAGCTCGGTAGGCGTCGCTTTCCGCCGCGTGCCGCCGACGGCTTCCACGAAACGTGAACAGTGGGTGAATCCGCCCGAGCACCCGTTGTCGATCCAGCGATCGAGGAGCAAGCTCGTCGCCGTGGACCCCATCATCCTGCTCTCGCTCGTCGTGATCACGGCACTCGCCTTCGACTTCACCAACGGATTCCACGACACCGCGAACGCGATGGCGACCTCCATCGCCACCGGCGCGCTGCCGCCGAAGGTCGCGGTCACCCTCTCGGCGGTGCTGAACCTCGTGGGCGCGTTCCTGAGCATCGAGGTCGCGCTCACCGTCACGAACGCGGTCGTCAAGATCCAGGACTCGTCGGGCGCTCCCGACCCGGCGCTCCTCGAAGGAGGCGGCTCGGCGCTCCTGCTCATCGTGCTCGCCGGGCTCATCGGTGGCATCATCTGGAACCTGCTCACCTGGCTCCTCGGGCTGCCGTCGAGCTCCTCGCACGCGCTCTTCGGCGGTCTCATCGGCTCGACGCTCGCGGGCCTCGGCCTGAACGGCGTGAACTGGGCCGGTGACGGCTCGAAGCTCGACGGCGTCGTCGGCAAGGTCATCCTCCCGGCGCTCATGTCGCCCGTGCTCGCCGGCGCAGTGGCCGCGATCGGTACCTGGCTCGTCTTCCGCGTCATCGGCAACATCGCTCAGGGGCGTCTCCACCGCGGGTTCCGGATCGGGCAGATCGGCAGCGCGTCGCTCGTCTCGCTCGCCCACGGCACGAACGACGCACAGAAGACGATGGGCGTCATCACCCTCGCGCTCATCGCGGCCGGCGGTTGGGACGACACCGAGTCGGTTCCGCTGTGGGTGAAGCTCGCGTGCGCCCTGGCGATCTCGCTCGGCACCTACATCGGCGGGTGGCGGATCATCCGCACCGTCGGCAAGGGCATCGTGGAGTTGAACACCCCGCAGGGCATGGCCGCCGAGAGCTCCTCCGCCGCCGTCATCCTCGCCTCGAGCCACCTCGGCTTCGCGCTCAGCACCACCCACGTCGCGACCGGATCGATCCTCGGTTCCGGGGTCGGCCGACCGGGGGCGCAGGTGCGCTGGCGGGTGGCCCTCCGGATGGTCGTCGCCTGGGTCATCACGCTGCCGGCAGCCGCGCTCATGGGTGCGGTGATGTGGTGGGTCGGGCACCTCGTGGGCGGCGCGATCGGCGGAATCCTCATGGTCGCGATCCTCGCCGGCGTCGCGCTCTTCATCTACCTCCGATCCCGCCGCGACAGCATCGGATCCCACAACGTGAACGACGACTGGCAGGACGCCCCAGCCCGCTCGTCGCAGCAGACCGCAGCGTAAGGACGTCGGACATGTTCATGCTCTTCCTCGAAGCCGCCGCCCAGGTGGCCGTCATCGCCCTCGTGCTCGGCGCGGGTCTTCCCACCCTGTTCGCCGTGGGTGTCCGGTCGTTCGCGGTCGCCGGAGGCGCCGGTTCCGCAGACCGGAGCGGATCCGGCACGCCCGCGCTTCCGCCGGCGCTGCTCCGCGCGATCGGCGTCCTGTGCTTCGCCGTCGTCGTCGCGGCGGTGCTGGTCGGACTCACGATCATCGTCGCCACCGGTTTCGGGCAGGAGGTCAGCTTCGACCACGTGTTCCCGACCTTCACCCCGAAGGGCTGAGCATGTCGGAGCAGAACGGCGGAGACGCGACCGGCGTCGAGGTCGCGAACGGTGGGTCCGGCGTGGTGGCGCGGGTCGTCGGCTGGCTCCGCGCCGGATACCCGACGGGCGTGCCCGAGCACGACTACGTGCCGCTGCTCGGCATCCTTCGACGGAGCCTCACCCCCGAGGAGCTGGACCAGGTCGTCGGCGGCCTGATCGTCGAGGCCGAGAACGCGGATGCCTCAGGCGAGCCGGTCGGCCACGATCGGCTGCGGGCGCGGGTCGAACAGCTCCTCCTCGGACCGGCGCTCCCGGAGGACCTCGTCCGGGTCTCTGCCCGGCTCGCGAGCGCGGGGTGGCCGCTCGGCAGCCCGGACGACGTCCGTGCGGAAGCGGCCGATCACACCGACGCCGGCGGAGATCGCGCGAACCTGCTCGGGGAGCGCGGAGGGCTGGTCGCCCGCATCGTGCGTTGGCTCCGAGCCGGATACCCCGCAGGGTTGCCGGAGCAGGACTTCGTCCCCCTCGTGGCGCTCCTCCGCCGGCGGCTGAGTGACGCCGAGGTCGCCGAGGTGGGTGCGCGCCTCGCGGCGGAGGGTGATCCCTCGCTCAGCCGGGTCGACGTCGCCACGGCGATCGCCCAGGTCACCGCAGAGCTGCCGAGCGACGAGGACGTGGAACGTGTCCGCCGGTCCCTGGCCGATCACGGGTGGCCGAGCGACTTCGCGGTCTGAGGTGGCCGCATGCCCGGCCGCGGGAGTGGACGCCCCGAAACCGGTCGACGCCGGCTAATCGTCGAGGGCGCGGACGACGCGCGCGGGGGAGCCGACGGCGATCACCCCAGCGGGGATGTCCTTCGTGACGACCGAGCCGGCGCCGATGACGGAGTCGTCACCGATCGTGACCCCGGGGAGGACGGTGACGTTGGCTCCAAGCCAGACGTTCCGCCCGATCACGACGGGGGAGGGGATGAGGTCGGCCCGCCTGCTGGGCTGCATGCCGTGCTGGAGCGTGGCGATGACGGCGTTGTGCCCGATCAGGCAGTCGTCGCCGATCGAGATGCCGCCCTGATCTTGGAAGCGGCATCCGGAGTTGATGAAAACCCGGGCGCCGAGTCGGATGTTCTTGCCGAAGTCGGCGGTGAACGGAGGGAACAACGTCACCGTCTCATCGACGGGACGGCCGGTCAGCTCGGCCAGCAGCTCCCTCACCCGGGCGGGTGGGTGATACCCGGCGTTGAGTTCGCCCGCGATCCGGAGGGCTTCCTGGCTGGTGTCGTGCATGACCGCGTGCCCGGGAGAACCGCCTGCGATGGTCTCGCCGGCGTTCAGGGCGGCGAGCAGTTCCGTGAGGGTCATGAGTGCTCCGTGATCGCGGCCTCGGATGCCCAGTTCGCCAGGAGCTGGAGGCGCTCGGCGGATGGAGACCCGGGTTCGGCGGTGTAGACGAGGAGGCTGAGCCCGTCCTCGGCCGTGACGGCGAGTTCCTCGTAGGTGAGCGTGAGTTGTCCCACGATGGGATGGTGGAACCGTTTGGTGCCGGATCCGTGTGTACGGACGTCGTGCGCCGTCCAGAGTCGGGCGAACGTCTCGCTGCGGGTGGTCAGTTCACCGACCAGATCCTGCAGGGTGCGGTCGTGTGGATCCCGGCCGGCCTCGACCCGCATGATGCCGACGCACATCTGAGCGAACAGTTCCCAGTCGGGGTAGAAGTCGCGCGCGGCCGGGTCGAGGAACTGGAATCGCGCCAGGTTCGGGATCCTCCCGCCGGCTCCGATGACCGGCGAGTAGAACGCAGCGCCGAGCGGGTTCGTCGCCACGAGGTTCTGGTGACGGTCCCGGACGAACGCCGGGCCGCCGGTGATCGCGTCGAGCGTGCGTTGCAACGCGACGCGGGAGGGCTGCTGGGCGTTGGCACGACGCCGGTGGCGGCCGGATGTCGGGATGCCGTCGGCCGCACGTGCGAGATCGAGCAGATGCATCCGCTCCGTCTCGTCCAGGAGCAGCGCCCGGGCGAGCGACTCCAGCACGGCGGCGGATGCGCCCGCGATGTCACCGCGCTCGAGCTTGGCGTAGTACTCGACGCTCAGGTCGGCGAGCATCGCGACCTCTGATCGGCGCAGTCCTGCCACGCGGCGGTTCGCACCGGCGGTGAGTCCGACATCCGCGGGCGAGAGCCGCGCGCGCCGTGACATGAGGAACTCACGTACCTCGGCCTTGTTGTCCATGCCACCCACCGTACGGCGGTCCGTGCGGGTGTGGGATGCACTGGCAGTACACCGTTCGAGAGAGACTCCCTGCTTGCGCGAGATCGCGTTTCACTCGTGATGTGACGTTCGGGCGCCTCCGTCCGGTGGACCGGGCAGGGCTCACCGTCCACCGTCGCCATCGCCACGACCCATCCAGAGAAAGGACGATCATGCGCATCCTCCCCACGACCCCCACGGTGAAGAATCCTCCCGAGTGGTTCACCGGCGACGTGTGGCTCGACCCCGTCGTCGCTCCGCAGGACGAAGGCCAACGGTTGAGCGCCGGCCTGGTCCGGTTCAGCCCCGGAGCTCGCACCGCCTGGCACTCCCACCCGCTCGGCCAGACGCTCCGCATCATGGAGGGCACCGCGCTCGTGCAGGCGCGCGGCGGCGACGTGATCGAGGTCCGCGCAGGACAGACCGTGTACACGCCTCCCGGTGAGGAGCACTGGCACGGCGCAGCACCCGACAGTTTCATGACCCACCTCGCGCTCTGGGAGACCCCCGACGGCGACGACAGTGCCCACTGGGGCGATCACGTCACCGACGCCGAGTACGACAACCGCTGAAGCGCGATCACACCGCACCACACTGCACCGCACCACACTGCACGACCGACACGAGAGGAACGCTCATGCGAGCAACCCTGATGTACAACGCCGGCGACGTCCGCGTCGAAGACGTCCCCGAGCCCTCGATCCAGCATCCGACGGACGCGATCATCCGCGTCACCTACGCCTGCGTGTGCGGCTCCGACCTGCACCCGTACCACTCCCTCGAGGAGACCCCTGAAGGACGCCGGATGGGACACGAGGCGATCGGCGTCGTCGAGCAGGTCGGCGATGCCGTCGAACGCCTCGCCGTCGGGGACACCGTGATCGTCCCGTTCGCCTGGTCGGACAACACGTGCGCGTTCTGCCGTGACGGCGTGACCACCTCGTGCGTGCACGGCGGGTTCTTCGACGGCGCGTCATCCGCGACCCAGGCCGAGCAGCTGCTGGTGCCCCAGGCCGACGGCACCGCGGTCGTCATCCCAGCGGGGACGGATGAGGCGTTGATGCCCTCACTCCTGACGCTCTCGGACGTGTACCTCACCGGGTACCACGCCTCACACACGGGCGGGGTCGAGGCCGGCAAGACCGTCGTCGTCATCGGCGACGGCGCCGTCGGCCTGTCCGCCGTCCTCGCCTCGAGCCAACTGGGCGCCGAGACGATCATCCTGATGGGCCGTCACGAGGCCCGCACCGACCTCGGCCGAGAGTTCGGCGCCACCCACGTCGTTGCCGAACGGGGCGACGCGGGTGTCCAGAGGGTGCTCGAGCTCACCGGCGGGGAGGGCGCGCACGTCGTGCTCGAAGCCGTCGGACACCTGCCGGCGTACGAGCAGGCCTACGGCGTCGTGCGCCCCGGCGGAACGATCTCGCGCGTCGGGGTCCCGCAGTACGAGGACGCGCCCATCGGGTTCTCGTCGCTGTTCGGGAAGAACGTGACCCTGACCGGCGGCCCGGCGACCGTCCGCGCCTACATCGAAGCTGCGTTGCCGCAGGTCCTCGACGGGACGATCACACCCGGCAAGGTCTTCGATCGTGAGCTGCCCCTCTCCGAGATCGCCGAGGCCTACCGCCTCATGGACTCCCGTGAGGCACTCAAGGTGCTGATCCGTCCGTAGCCGTTGCGCCGCGCTCCAGCCGGACGCGGAGTCCGGCGGACGACCCGTCCGAATCCGTTCGCGTCGACATCGCCGGTAGAATACGATCCTTGGTCGATTTTCGGCCGGAGAATGTGGGACAAACATGGCATGGTTCCTTGCTGACGTCGGCACCGGGAAGAAGCGGGAATTCTTCAACACCGAGAGCATCGTGAGCGTCTCGTGGGAGACCAAGCTGTACCGGGACGAGGACGTCGAGGGCTCAGAGGCCGTCGAGACCGTCTTCGTGGAACTCACCTTCATGAGCGGTGGTCGCCGAGACATCCGGCTGGGCGCGTACACCGACGACGCGAAGACCGAAGCGGCCATCGGCATGGTGCTCGGCTCGACCGCCGTTCTGGAACTCGTCTAGCGAGACCTGGAACTCCGCCTCAATCGGCTGCGCTGAGCAGGCGGTTGACGGCGTGGACGATGGCGTCCGGGTCGCAGCTGTAGAAGTCGGCACCGCTGAACGGGTTGAGTTCGACCAGCCGCAGGCCGTCCGGGCCCTCGCCGACGTCCATGATGAACGCCGGTTCAGGGAGCGGAAGGGACTCGAGGACGCCCGCACCGAACACCCACGCGGGATGGTCTGCACCGAGCGGTGCCCCGGCCGTTCGCCCGTCGGCGGCGTACCCGCTGCCGGCGACGACCGCTCCGTCGATGACCACCAGACGCCATTCGTCGCGCACCTCGACCACGGGGGAGACGATGACGGGGAGGTCCGCGTCGTCGTAGTAGAAGCCGTGGTCGAGGGACTCCAAGGTGATCGATGCGCGCTCGAGGACGCGGCCACTGAACGGCTTCAGCGCACTGTCGGGACGAACGAACACGCGGTCACCGAAGGATTCGGGTGCGCCCGTCGCAACGAGTTCCGAGACCGTGGTCAGCACCGAGGTCGGTGTCAGGAGCAGCTCACGCACGGCAGGGTGCCAGCTCGAGCACGCGAACCGGCCGGTCGCGCAGAAGGCGCCAGGTCGCCAGTCGGTCTCTCGGACGATCCAGTCCGCGTTCGCCAGGGAGCCGTGGAAGACCACTGCCCCCGGAACGTCCGGAAGCCGGCCGTCCGCCAGCCAGGCGTCATTCCATTCCAGGATCGTCCCGCCTGAACGGACGATCGCCGCTCGGAGCGTCTCGTCGCCGCTACTGAAGACCCCGCGCTCCAGGGCCCAGGTGGGAGCCGTACCTGCCGTCATCGCCCCAGTATGGATCACGATCGAGCCCGCCGCCCGACTCTCGGGTCCGTTATCGTGCCGGTATGGGCTTCTCGCTGTATTTCATGAATCTCACCCGAGATGAGGTCGTGGACGCGGACCGCGCGGGGCTCGCGGACTTCCTGGAGAGGCACACCGCGGTGGCATCGGAACCTGTCGACGACGCGAGCCATGCTATCGCCCCCCACCGCTTCTCCTTCGACGGATCCTCCTCCGACCTGTACCTTGATCCGCTCGATCAGGAGGGGCCGGTCACTGGTGGGATCTGGCATGCGACGCTTTCCGCGCAGGAGTGCGACTTCATCTTCGAGCTGTGTGTCGCCGGCAATCTGGTGATCGTCAATCCGCAGGGGGCGCCGAATCTGCTCGTCCCAGGGCCCGGGCGCGACGCCGCCGCTCTGCCCACCTTCGACGGACCGACGGCGATCGTCTCGGTCGAAAGCGGGGCTGACCTCAGGAGGTGGCTGACGGGTGGGTTCGAGGGGTTCGCGCGATACCGCGACGTCGTGACAGGCCGCGTCGATGCTCCGCCGGACGAGCAGCGTTTCGCATCGCGACAGCGACTCGCCGCCGCAGCAACCCCTGAGCCCGACATGCAGCAGACTCGGGGCATGACGAACACGCCGAACGCCTTCCCGCCGCTGATCGTCGGCACGGACGCCCCGGCGATCCGGCGGGTGTTCCGCAACACGATCGTGCTTACCAGCGTGCTCGCCGTCCTCTCGGCTGTCGGAGCGGTTGCTCTGGGGATGACGCAGACCAGCCTCGGCTCGGCGCTCTTCGCCTCTGGTCTGGTCCTGCTGACCACGGGGTACCTGGTGTTCGGCACGGTGTATCTGATCCGCACGGCCCGCAAGCGGGCATCGCTCGGCTCCGTCCTCACACTGGACGCCGCAGGGATGGAGTGGACGATGCTGCAGGGCTCGATCTTCCTCCCGTGGCACCTGATCTCATCCGTCACCTCGCGCAAACGGCTGCGGCACCGCGTGCTCACCTACCGGATGGTCGACGGCGTCACCGGAACCACCGAGGGTGTGCGGTCGACGCTGAAGCCGAAGCACCACCGGACGATCAGCAACCTCGGACTCCAGGTCGGTTCTGCCGGAATCGACGTGCCGATCGACACGATCGCCGCCGCGACGGTCGCCTTCACGAACGGCCGCCTCGACCCCCGCTGACGCAGGCCGGCGGGTCGCTCACGCCCCCCCCCGACCGTGGGAACGGGCGTTGCGGTACGACGACTCCTATGAACGCGTTGGGTGCGCGCGGGAGATGTTCAGGAGCCGGGGTGAGATCGCCGGCGCGCTGCTTGTGGTCGCGGCATGGCTCAGAGCGTGGTGATCCGCAGGGTGCTCGCGTAGCCGTCGACGAGCGCGACCGACAGCTTCCAGTAGGCGTCCTCGATCGTCGCGTCGAGTGCCCGATCCCCGTTCTCGTCCTGTTGCGGCAGCAGGAGCAGGACCGTGCCTCGACGGGTGCTGGCGACGGCGAGGGCATCCGGACTCGATTGGACGACACTGTCGATGAGCCGGCTCACCAGCTCGTTCGCGTGCGCGACGCCGTAGGCGGTCTTGACCACGGGCAGATCGACGATCTCGGCGGAGAGGATCACGGAACCGGGGTGCTCCCGATGGAGTGCCTGGAGCCGACGAGCCGTCGTGAACGAACCGGGGCCTCCGCTCGCACGCCGACTCGAGAGCTCTTCGACCCGCAGGAACACCAGGACCAGGGTGGTGACGACCACGAACACGAGGTTGATCACCGTCGTGATCTCGGTGTTGAAGTAGCGCTCGAACACGCCACCATCGGGGCCGTCGAGGCCGAAGACCGCAGCCCGTGCCGCACTGTAGGACGCGTGGAGGGCCTGCACGATGGTCATCGCCCAGCTCACGCGGAACGATCCGAACAGACCCTTCCGCGATTCGACGGCGGTCAGCGTGGCGAAGAGGCTCAGGCCCAGCAGTTTCGGGATGACACCCGCCCAGTTCGGGGCGTGGGGATCGGGGAGGAACGTCAGGATCGTCGCGATCAGTGTCACGGAGATGACCTGCCAGAACCGGACCCGTCGACCGTTGAACGCCTGGCAGCCCAGCCAGACGAACCCGACGGCCCCGACCATCGCACCGTTCCCCAACGCGACTGCCAGCGGCGGGTTCCCCAGCGCCGTCGCGGCGAGATAGGAAGCGGTGCAGAGCACGGCAAGCATCGAGGCCGTGAGCCAGAGGTTGATGTACCGGCCGGACAGCGACTGGCGGCTGTCGACGACGAACAGCAGCGCGCACGACCCGGCGACCATCACGGAGACGGCGAGCAACACGAAGGTCTCAGAACTCACCGGTCCTCCGCATCATCGCGCTCTCGCCCCTGGCCTGAACTCTAGTCCGCTGGCCCCGTCCAGTGTCGCCTGGACGGGGCCAGTTCAGGGTCGGCGGCCTCGCGGCGGGTCAGACTCCCATATCCGCGAGCCACTGCGACACGGAGCGGGGCGCGATCCCCAGTCGCTTCTGAGCGCTGGTCGACTCGTCGATCACGTCCGAAGGTTGGGTCAAGCGGTGGGTGTACATCGCGACGACCGGCTTGATCGCTTCCTCGCCGATCAGGACGGCCATCTCGGCGCCCATCTCTGCGGGGCTCTGCGCTTCGAACCGCACCTCACGGCCGAGGTGTTCGCCGAAGCTCCGGGCGAGGTCCGCGCCGACGAGGCCCGGTAGCGCGCCGAGATCGATGACTCCGGTGATGTCGGTGTCGGCGAACAGGCCGGCGGCGACGTCTGCGACATCGAGGTGGGATGACCAGGAGACGGCGTAGTCCTCGCGGAGCGGGTACCGCAGCACGCCGTCGGTCCGGACGGCGCCGACGATGTGCGGAGCCAGCAGGTTCTCCAAGTACAACCGTGGTGCGACGACCGCCGTCGACACACCGCTTCCCTCGAGTCCACGGAGGAGCGTCACGATCGCGCTGGGGTGCTCGGCTGTGAAGTCGACCGGGTATCCGCTGGACGACACCACCACCCGCGCGGGCCGAGCCGAACCGATCGCGATGGCGATGGTCTTCGCCCAGGTCTGCAGCTGCTCGGGCGAACCGAGCGGCAGGTGCACGAAGACGCCGTCGACGTCCTCGTAGGCCTTGGTGAGCGTGGAGACGTCGTCCAGGTCGAGAGCGATCGCATTTCCAGCCGAATACGCCTGTGGGTTGCGGACGCCGGCCGTGACGGTGTGGCCGAGTTCGATGAGTTTGGCGGCGACGGGGCCGCCCTGGGCGCCGGTGGCGCCGTGTACGAGAATGTTCATGAGCCCAGTAGCGCACACCGGGCCCCGGTTACATCAAGGTAACCAGCCGGGTCAGAAGCCCCTTCGTGGCAGCTTCTCGGACTCCGGCGTCGAACCCGTTTCGTCGGCGCGTCGGTCGTCGAACGCGTCTCGTGCTCCCAGGACCTCTTCGATGTGCTGCTCGGCCCACAGACCCAGCGCCATCAAAGGCTCTCGCAGCGTCTGCCCGAGCGGTGTGAGCTCGTACTCGACTCGCGGCGGCATCTCGTCGTAGGCGGTTCGCGTGAGGATGCCGTCGCGCTCGAGGTCGCGCAGCGTGCTGGCCAGCACCTTCCCGCTGATCCCGCCGACCGCCTGCCGGACCGTCCCGAAGCGCGCGGGACCCTCGCTCAGCGCGATCACGATCATGGCGGTCCACTTGTTCGCGATCCTCGCGAGCGAGGTCCGAGACGGACAGGTGTCCAGCATCACGTTCCATACGGGCGGGTTCGAGGTCATCGCGCTCCTTCGGTCGCTAGGAGGTACCAGGTTACTAGCGGTAACCGTACGGATGCCCGGCATACCCGACGATCCGACCCGCGCTGTACGAGGATTCCTGACGCCGGTAGGTTCGATGCATGGCTCAGGTGCAGAACATCCAGCGGTTCCGGAAGCTGGTCGATGAGCCCCTCGCCACCTGGCCCGGTGCGTTGGTCGTCGTCGTGGCGGTGTTGGGCGTCGGCTTCGTTGTGGGCGCGGCGTACGTCGGTCCGCTCGACGACTACTCGGAGGCGGAACTGGCGCAAACGCTGCCGATCCTGGTGACCTCGTTCGGGGCGTTGATCTTGGCTGGAGGGGTCATCGTTCAGCAGGTCGCGGGAGCGATGCAACTGCGGATAGCAGCCTGTGCGCGCGCGGTGGAACGTCTGTCCGAGCCGACGACCGCTACTCCGACAACGCCTGCCGACGATGCGCTGCTGCGTCGTTTCGCGGGGGAGCTGGAGGAGTACGTCGACACCGTCACACGGCTGCGCGGCCGTCTCGGTCTCGCCCGGAGGATCAGTGCGGGCCTCGTCTGTGCGGCTGGTGCGGTGCTCGCCGCGGGTGCGGTCCTGAGTAGCTGGGCGCTGCCCGTCCTCACCTGAACCTGCACCGGCAGCAGGGCCCGCGGTACGTGTCAGTCGACGCTCCGCGTCAGGCGGTCATCTCGGGGAGGAGCGCGCGCGCCGCCCGGCCCCATCCGGTCGGATCTTCTTTCGGAGGGACGAGGAGGAAGGAGAACCAGAGCACGAGGAGGTTCCACCAGCCGGCCTCCGCCGTCGTCAGCGGGCGCTCGGATTCGTACCCCTCGCGGAGCCAGGTGTGGACGTCGGGCGGGACCGGTCCCCAGTCTCGGAAACGGGTCCCCAGCATCACCGCCGATTGGGCCAACTCCATGATGGGGTAGTCGAATCGGGCTTCCTCGAAGTCCAAGACCGCCGTGATGTCGTGCCCGGTGCACAGGATGTTCGAGGACCGGAAATCCCCGTGGACGAGCTGCGCGGACAACTGCTCGGACGGCGCACCGGCGAGGAACCCGAACATCTGCTCACGCGCTGCGGGCGTCAGTGCACCCGAACGACCGGACTCCAGCCAGTCGGTGATCCGTTCCGCCAGCGGCTTGGGCGGGCCGGCGAACGCACCCATGTCCTCGGTGTCCGGGTAGTGGGCCAAGGCCGAGTGCAGCTTCGCGAGGGCGGCCCCGGCCGCTCGGACCTGCTGGGGTTCCGCGACGTCCAGCAGGAGCCCGGTGATCTGGTGTTGGAGACTCATCGAGGTCCGCTCGCCGGTCTCCACCTGCAACCGCCCGTCGAGGGAGGGCACGGGCGCCGATACGGGCAGTCCCTGTTCACCGAGCCAGGCGGTGAGCTGGGTCAGGGCCGTGAGCCGAGGGAACTTCGGCGGGAGGACGGACCACTTCGCGAGGAACGGTCCGGACGCCGCGCTGATCCAGGCCAGAGCGTTGTGGCCGCTCATCACGACCCGCGTGACCGAGTCGACCTCGACGCCCCAGTGCTCACCGACGGTTGCGGCGACCCAGCGGCTTGCCGCAGCGGCGTCGTCGAGCCCGAACCGTGCGGCGATGACCTCCGCGGGATCGGCGTCCTCCCACAGCATCTCCAGCAGCGGTGCGGCGACCTCCGTCATGCTTTCCCCCTTCGCAGCATGCGGCGAGCCTAGCTGCGCGGCACGGCTGCAGAGAGTCCGCGCGCGAGGATGTCCACGAGGAGTCGTGCATACGAGCCGTCCCGGTCCAGGTCGGGGTCGAACACGGTGATCGAGATGCCAGCTGCACGAGGGGCGAGAACGCTGATGAGCTCGGTGAGCTGTGCGGCGTCGATGCCGCCGGGATCGCGGCTGTCCACCGCGGGCATCACGGTCGGATCGAGGACATCGACGTCGATCTGCACCCAATACGAGGCACCCGCCACTTCGAGAGCGGATGCGGTCGCCGCGGCCAGGCCGCCCGAGGCGAGCTCCGACGCGGCGACGACGTAGCCGAGCAGGGCACGTGCCTCCTCGGCATGTTCGTCGTCGTCGCGATGCCCGAGGTGGGATGTCCGAGCCGGCTCGAAGTAGGGCGCGAGCCCGTCGATGTCGGCGATCGCCGGCCAGTGCAGACCGACGGCGGCTGCGAGGTCCTCTCCTGCCACACTCGCGCACTCGGCGCTGTTGCCCGGGTGACGGAAGTCGGTGTGGCCGTCGACGTGGATGAGGCCGATGCGCCCGCGTCGCGCCGATGCGACTCCTGCCGCGAGCAGGACGCTGCAGTCTCCTCCGATGACGAGCGGAGTGCTGCCCGATGACCACGCGTCCTCGATGCGAGAGGAGAGTCGTCGGGTGTGGTCGATGAGCGAGTCCTGGTTGCGCACGCGTCCTGGGTCGCGGGCGTCGTCGTCGTCGAGATACCGGCCCGGCAGGACCACCCCGCCGTCTCGGGCGCCGATCGATGCGAGCCTGCTGAACAGTCCAGCCTCGCGCAGCGCTTCGGGAGCCTTCGCCGCGCCGGGCACGCTTCCGCGCTGCGGCGGTCGGAGGCCCCGATTGGTCGGGGCGGACAGGACGGTGATCACTCGTCCATCCTGCCGTCGACCGCAGACACGAGCGGTGCGCCGCTGACACGCTCGTGAAGCGCGGGCCACTACTGCTCGAACGCCTGCTCGCGGATCCGGTTCGCGGCGGCTCGACCGGCTTCGGGAACGATGGCGTCGATCGTGAGGCGCCACATCCGGTCGACCGACGCGGCGACATCACCTCGGCCGAGGGTCGCCTGGGCGGTGAGCTGCACCCCCGTGAAGAAGCCGATGAGGGTCCGCGCCAGGTCTGGCGCGTTCATGGAGCTTTGCAGCACGCCCTCGTCGAGTGCGGAAGCGAGCTCGAGTGCGGTCCCGGCGATCCAGTCCTCGTAGAAGTCGCCCGCCGGTGCGCTGAGCGAGCCTTCATCGAGGGCGAGTCGGATGCCGGCGCGGACGACCGGGTCGTGCTCGAGCTGGTCGACGATGGCCCGCGAAGCGCGGATGAGTCGCTCGAGGACCCCGTCGTACTGCGCGCTGATCTGCGCCATGACGGGAAAGGACCGGGCGTGCTGCTCGTGGATGACCGCCAGGGCGATCTGCTCCTTCGACTTGAAGTGAAAGTACATCGAGCCCTGCGAGACGCCCGAGGCCTCCGCGATCATCGAGAGACTGGCGTTCCCGAATCCGATGCGGTCGAACACCTTCGCGGCTCCCTCGACGACAGCCTGCTGTGTCGCCTGACCGCGCTCCTGTGTCGGAATGCGACGTGTAGCCGGCATCCGGATCTCCTCGACTCTGCGCCTGTGATCGGGCCGTCAC
This sequence comes from Plantibacter sp. LMC-P-059a, assembly GCF_030209505.1. Classification (NCBI taxonomy): domain Bacteria; kingdom Bacillati; phylum Actinomycetota; class Actinomycetes; order Micrococcales; family Microbacteriaceae; genus Plantibacter; species Plantibacter sp. LMC-P-059a. The sequence continues at coordinate 100,015 of NZ_JARVRZ010000005.1, forward strand.
GAAGCGATGGCCCTGTTGGGGTTCTGAAGGTACCAGTCCCGGTCTCCCGGTTCCATGGGTCGGGAAATCGGGGGATCCATCGGACGAGCTCTTCGACTAACTGGTGCGGCCCGCTTAGTTATGGCAGGGTGGCTCCTGCTGGGGATGATCGACCGGCGCCGGGCCAAGGGCTCGCGCGCCGGGTCGGGTCGCACTCGCGAGGGATGGCGTCCGGCGAGGCCAGTCGGACTGCTTGCACGATGCCATCGGGGGCACTGGCATCGACGATCATCGCGATCGTGCGGGTCACGCGCCAGTCGGGGGACTGGGCCGGCGTGGCCCGCTCCTCCCGCTGCATCAATCCCACGCTGGCCCCTGCCCGCCGCCGGCACTCCTCATGGCACCTGGAGGATCGGGCGCTCGCCGGATCGGGCCATGAGGAGCAGCGTCAACGCCGCACCGGCGAGGAGCCCGTCGGCGACACCGGCGGGCAACATGAAGATCATCAGGACGAGCGTGACGGCACTGTTGATGACCGAGAGCTCGAATCCCCAGGCCCGATTCCGGAGGACGCCGACCGCACCGATCGTGCGGAGGATCCCGAAGATCCCGCTCATCACCATCATCAACGCCAGGTTCTCGTTCAGATAGGGGAGCGCGAACACCTCGATCCCATCGGGAACGGCCGCCGGGCTCACCCCGAGCACGAGCATCACCGGCAGCGCGCAGGCGACGAGCACCTCCATGAGGACGCCGTGGACGAGCAGCAGGACTCCGGCGGCCCGGAGCCGCCGCTGACGCGCGAGTCCATCGCGGTCGGGTCGGCTGTCGCCGATCAGGGGTGGATGGTCCGCAGCGAGGTCTCGGGGCATCCTGCAACGGTAGGCACCAGGCCGACACCGGACCATCGACCGATCGGAGGATTCCCGGAGACGCCCGCCGTGAGACGAGTGTCTTCGGCGCACCGGGCCACCTCAGACGGTGAGGCTCTCCCGCTCGGCGCGGGTCAGCTTCACCCGGGCGAGGCGGATCCGCTGGGCGTCCTGCGCGGGACGCGGGATCACCACCGTGAGCCATCCGTCGTGCTGCGCCCCGAACAGACACCCGTCCGTCCGCTCGAACACGAGCGGTGCGGGGATGGCGCGCCTGGAGCCGATCTGCTGCCGTAGGACGGCCAGGCGGTGGATCTCCAGCCGGCGCGCGACCGTCGTCGCCCGCACGGCCCGGAGGGCACCGACGAACACCGGTGACGGCATCCGGGGGCCCGACACCAGCATGAACGCCCGACCGAGATCCTGGGGTCGCACTTCCCTGGGGCCGCCGACCAGCCGATGGTCGTAGGTGATGTGCGGCGAGCCCTCGCCGGTCCATTCGACCAGGCCCGTCGGTGCTTGCAACGCCACCCAGCCGGCTCGCCGGTAGATCGCGAACTCCCGCCGGACCCGTACCTGGATGGACACCACGGAGACGGCGATGAGCAGGAGACCGACGATGACCCAGCCGGCGACCGCCGGCCGGGAGATCCATTCCCGGAGCGCGCCGAGGCCTGGTTCGGGTGCCGAGGTGAACGCCTCGATCGCTCCGAAGAGCTGCGGAACGAGGAACGGGATGCCGAGGACCAGCCCGAAGACGGAGTACTCGCCGTCGGTCTTCAACCGGCGTCGGAACCCCCGGAGCGTGCTGATCTCCTGCTCGATGCTCCAGCGCAACGCATCGAGGCGGTGGACGTCGACGCTCGCCGCCCAGTCCGGGCCGCCGGCCCACTGGGGCGCGGGGCCGCCGTCCCACCCGGGCGCGGGTACGGGCACCGGCGCTGGCCCGGGTGCCGGCCCTGGGCCTTCCGTGTTCGGAGGAGTGGTCACGACGCCCAGGGGAGGCGGGAGCTCGGCTGAGCCGAGCGTCTTCGGCAGGCCCCGGGCGATCCGCAGCTTCTGGGCGCGCCGTTCGACGAGGTAGTACCACCACGCGACCGGGACGAACAGCATCTCGAGGACGAGGAAGCCCCACTGCACGGGTGACAGCGCGTGGTCGTCCGGGTTGGTGGGCACCAGCCCGTTCGCCTGCGCGATCCCGACACCGATGAGGACGAGGATGAACACGTTGAGGACGGTCAGCAGGATGGCGATGAACAACAGCCCGCCGGCCGAGGTGACCGGCCGGACGAGACTGCCGACGTCGCCCTTGTAGACGCCGTACTCCTCGAGGGTGAGCCCCTGCCGGGCAGCGTCCTGTGCGGCGAGGTCCGCGTAGAGCCCGGCCTGTCGCGGGGCCGTCGGCACCCCGGGAGCGCGCGGCGCTCGGGGACGCGGCGGAGCGCTGAGGAACCGCACGACACCGACGACGAGTGTGACGAGGGCGACGATGATCCCGGCGACCATCGTGAACGAGACCGTCCGGATGGCCTCCGTCGGTGCGTCGACCGCGCGCAGTCCGACGATGACGAGCACGGCGACGACGATGACGGCCGGGATGGCGAGGAGCGGGAGGACCCACATGCGATGGCGGCGTGTGCGGACGGCACTCGGACCCGGTTGCGGCCAGCCCCCTGCCGCGCCCGGCTCGCCCGCTGCGCCGGGCGTCGTCCGTGCCTGGCGAGCCTCCTGCCCCGATCGGTACGCCCGTTCGGCTGCCCGCGCGGTGGCGAAGCGCCACCACGCGGCGGGCGTCGCGACGATCGCGAGGAGGAGCCACGCCTTCGAGCCGCCGGGGGCGGTCAGGATCGAGGCGATGTCCTGGAACGCCACGACCAGGATGATCGCCGACAGGATTGTGAGCACGATGGCGACCGCCAGCAGGACACCGCTGATCCGCCGCGGCTCCGGCTGCTCACCGGTGAGCCGGACGTACTCCTCGACCTCGGCTGCCTGCTGGGCCGCCTCCGCGGGCGTCAGCCGACCGGCGTTCGGACCGAGGGCCCGCACGACCTGGATGAGGAAGACGACGACCGCGACGAGGGAGCCGCCGATGGCGAGCGCCCACGGCACCCGCCACAGGGGTTCGGGAGCGCCGAGCTGGTCGAGCACGCCCGCGATGAAGATGCCGACGAAGAACACGACCGGAGCGCCGACGAGGGGGAGGAACCAGCCGATCCGCCGCCGAGCTCGGGGTGGATTCGCGTGTTCCGTCATAATGCCAGTCTGCCGCGTCGGAGCCCTGGTGCCAGACGCTCGGTCGGAACCCTCAGCCTTCATCGATCTCGCCGTGGTGGAGCCGCGTGAACGGTGCCGCGGGGAAGACCTGCTCCGTGAACGTCACGCGGCCGTCGCCGACGAACACCTCGACGAGGTGGGCGTCGACGATGATCGTCAGCTGGACGGTGTCGTCGGTGTCGGTCGGGAGTGCGGCCCAGTCGACCGAAGGGTACGCCGGGTGGAACGTCGTGTTCCCGGCGTCGGTGCGGTCGCAGCTGATCCTGCGCTCCGAGCCGTCGACCGTGATAACGAAGCGTTCGTCGGTGCTCGTCTCCGGCGTGAGCGTCAGCGTCGTGTGCACGCCGTCGGCGCAGGACACAGCGACGTCGAAGCGGGTGACGTCGTCCCCCGGGAGGATGGGCGTCTGCGCGACGTGCACCCGGCCGTCCTCCGTGCGCACGAGCTCGATCTCGCGAGCGAGCGACATCGCCGACCGCCATGGTCCCGTCGGGGTCTCGTTGGCGTAGTCCCAGTTGCTCGCCCAGCCGATCATGAGTCGGCGGCCGTCTGGAACATCGCTGAACGACACGGCCGCGTAGTAGTCGCGGCCGAAGTCCAGCCAGTCGTAGTCGGCCGGATCGACCGAGGTGCTGAGTCGTTCGGCGGTGAAGACGTGTCCGTCGAAGTCGCCGACGAAGTACTGCGTGCCGGACCCGCCGGCGATCGCCCCCGGGTTGAGGCTCACGACGAGGACCCATCGAACCTCGTCCGTGCCGCGGATGCGGAGGGGGAAGAGGTCGGGGCACTCCCACACGCCGCCCGTGGCGTGCGCCGGGCCGAAGTGCGAGACGAGGGTCCAGTCGATCAGGTTCGGCGAGGTGTAGAACCCGATGCGGTGCTCCACCGGATCGGCGACGACCATCACCCAGTGGCCGCCGTCGTCGCCGAACCAGAACACCTTCGGGTCCCGGAACTCGGTCGACCCGATGTCGAGGACCGGATTGCCGGCGTAGCGGGTCCAGACCTCGCCGCCGTCCGTGCTGTATGCGAGGGCCTGCGCCTGGGAGCCGGGAGTGTCGCCCTCCGGGTGGCGGGCCGCGGTGTAGACGGCGACGAGCGCCGGCCGGTCGTCGATCGCGAACCCGGCCGTGTCGCGGTGGTCGATGACGACGCTCCCGGAGAAGGCCATCTCGCCGTCCTCGGCCGGGATGGCGACGGGACGGTGCTCCCAACTGACGAGGTCGGAGGACACCGCGTGCCCCCAGGAGATGTTGCCCCAGGTGGAACCGGTGGGGTTGTTCTGGAAGAAGAGGTGGTACACGCCGTCGTGGAACACCAGCCCGTTCGGGTCGTTCAGCCAGGTGGATTCGGCGGTGAAGTGGGCTGTCGGACGAAGGGACCGCTCAGTGGCGGTCGAGGGCGTGGTCATGATGCTCCTGACGGATGTCGGTCGGTGTGCGGGCGGTGGATCGGTGTGGTGGGGGAGGCGGAGTCGGGGGCGGCGCGGACGCCGCCCCCGACGGGACTACTCGCCGCCGTCCTGGAAGCGGTCGTAGGCCTGCTGGTAGGTGGCGATGACGTCGTCGATCCCCATCGAATCGAGCTGCGAGACGTAGCCGTCCCACTCGTCGTCGACGGTGCCGTTCACGATCCAGCTGGCGAACTTCTCCTTGACGAGGGTGTTGATGTCGGTCACGGCGAAGGACGTCGCGTCGAGCTCGTCGTTGGAGAGCATGACCGGCGGGTAGGCCTCGTTGGCCTTGAACGGGGCGTAGAACTCGTTGACGAGGTCCTGGCGCTCCTTCGCCCGCGGCTCCGGGGCGACCACGGTCTCGAAGTCCTCCGTCGTCGTGATCTTCGGACCGCCGGGCGCGACCTTCTGACGACGCTCGCCCTCGGCTTCGCCCGCCGGCGCGGGGATCTGCACGAGGACGCCGTCGGCGTTCTCCTCGAGGGTGACCCCGACCGGTCCCCAGTTCACCTGCGCGCTCATCACCGGGTCGAAGAGCCGGTCAGCCCAACGCATGGTGGCCGCCGGGTACTGGTTCGCCCGGGTGATCGCCATCGCGCCGCGGTTGATCTCCTGGTTGTTCGCGACGCTCGCGAGCTGCTCGCCGTCGACACCCTTGAGGACGCCCAGCATGGCGTAGTCGCCCATCCGGTCCTCGCCGACCATCTCCTTGAGTTCCCACCAGAAGAAGGAGCCGAGGACCGCGGTGTCGGCCTTGCCCTTCGAGAGGTAGGCCAGGTCGTCCTGCGAGAACGACTCGGGATCGATCAGGCCGTCGGCGTACCAGTCGGACAGGGCTTCGACGCCGGCCCGGTAGCCGTCGGTGTTGGCCGTGAACTCGACCTCGCCGTCACGCACGATGCGGTGGTCGTTGTTCTCGGGCTGGCCACCGAGGGCTGCGATGAGGTCGTTCGGGTTGGCGCAGAAGGAGTCCGTCCGGAACGACAGCGGGATCTCGTCGGCCTTGCCGTTGCCGTTCGGGTCCTGCGTCTTGAACGCCTCGAGGGCGGCATGGTACTCGTCGATCGTGCTGGGCATGGGCAGCCCCAGCGCGTCGAGCCAGGCGGTGTTGATGTAGAGGAAGTTCGGGTACTGCAGGATGCCGAGCTCCTCGACGGAGGGCAGCGTGTAGATGTGGCCGTCGGACGCCGTGATCGCCGCGCGGATGTCCGGGCGGTCCTCGAGGATGCCGGACAGGGTCGGCGCGTACTCCTCGATGAGGTCCTCGAGGGGGAGCAGGGTGCCGTTCTCGCCGTTCTGCACGATCTCGGCGTCGGTGAGCCCCGAGTTGTAGAGGACGTCCGGGAGCTCGTCGCTCGCGAGCATGAGGTTCTTCTTCTCGGCGTACACCTGCTCGGGCAGGTTCTTCCAGTCGATGGCGATGTTGGTGTCGGTCTGCCACTGCTGGACGAGCTGCATGTCGCCGTAGTTCGGGGCGAGCGCGGACTTCGTCCCGCCGAACGACAGGGTGAGGGTGTCGTCGACGATCGGGAGGCCGGTCTGGTTGAAGCCGAAGTCGTCGGACTTGTCGGCGACCTCGGTGGATCCTCCGCCGCCGGTGCAGCCGGCGAGGAGGAGGGCGCCACCCGCCGCGAGGGCGGTGATGGCGGTGAAACGACGGTGTCTCATGATGGTCTTCCTTCGGTGTGGTGATGGTGCTGGGACGGTGGTGCTGCTGGACAGAGGGATGCTGCTGGGCGGGCGTCGCCGCGGTGATCGGGCGGCGGATGTAGAGGCGCGCGGGATCAGCTCTTCACCGCGCCGAGGAGGGCGCCCTTGGTGAAGTGCTTCTGCATGAAGGGGAGGATGATCAGCAACGGGATGCTGGAGATCACGATCATCCCGTACTTGATCAGCTCACCGATGCGCTGCGCGGCGGCGTAGGAGTCGAGGCCGCCGGTGCCCCCTGCGGAGGTGACCTCGGACTGGATCAGCACGTTGCGGAGCACGAGCTGGAGCGGGTACTTGCTCTCGTCGTCGAGGTAGATGAGGGCGTCGAAGAAGGCGTTCCAGTTCGCGACGAGGTGGATCATGATCATCAGGAAGATGAGCGGCTTCGACAGCGGCAACACGATCTGCAGGAAGAACCGGAAGTCGTTCGCCCCGTCGAGCTGCGCGGCCTCGCGGAGCTCGGTCGGCACGTTGTTCTCGAAGAACGCCCTGGCGATGATGAGGTTCCAGACCCCCACCGCCCCTGGGAGCACGACGGCCCAGACGGTGTCGAGCATGCCGAGGTCGCGGACCACGAGGTACCGGGCGATGAGCCCGCCGTCGATGAACATCGTGATGATGAAGAACAGCATGAAGACGGTGCGGCCGTAGAGGTCCTTGCGCGACAGGGCGTAGGCGCCGCAGAGGATGCAGATCACGCTGATGGCCGTGCCGAGGACCGTGTAGAGGACGGAGTTCGCGAAGCCGCGCCAGATGGTCGCGTCCGCGAAGATCCGAGCGTAGCCCTCGACGGTGAACCCTTGCGGCCAGAGCCACACGTTGCCGTTGAGGATCTCCGCCGGTTCGCTGAACGACGCGATGACGATGAAGTACAGCGGGTAGATGATGGCGCAGATCGCGAGGACGAGGGTGCCGATCGCGACCACGTTGAAGAGCGGGTCGGCGAGGCGGCCTCGGCGGTCCGGCCGGGCAGGCGGCGGTCCGGGGCGGACGGGTGTCCGGACGGTGCGCCGTTCGGTCTGCTGGGGCGGGGTGGAGATCGTGTGCGTCATCGCGTCATCACCAAAGGCTCGATTGGCCTGCTCGCCTGGCGATCCAGTTGAACGTCAGGAGCAGGACCAGGTTGATCAGGGAGTTGAAGAGGCCGATCGCGGCCGAGTAGCTGAACTGCGCCTGTTGCAGCCCGGCCTTGTAGACGTAGGTCTGGATGACCTCGGACGTCGGCAGGTTGAGGTCGGTCTGCATGAGCAGGACCTTCTCGAACCCGAGGTTGAAGAGGTTGCCGATGGCGAGGATGAACAGGATGGTGATCACCGGGAGGATGCCGGGTATGTCGATGTGGCGGATCCGCTGCCACTTGTTGGCGCCGTCGACGCGCGCCGCCTCGTGCAGTGCGGGGTCGATCGCGGTCAACGCCGCCAGGTAGACGATCATCGAGAATCCGGCGTTCTGCCAGATGTCCGAGCCGATGTAGAGCGGACGGAACCAGTCGGGTGAGCCCATGAAGAAGATCGGTTCCCCGCCGAACGCCACGAGCGCATTGTTGACGATGCCGGCTCGAGGCGAGAACAGCAGGTGGATCATGCCGACGACGACCACCACGGAGATGAACGAGGGGGAGTAGAGCACGGTCTGCGTGAACTTCTTGAAGCGTTCGCTCTGCAGCTGGTTCACGATGAGCGCGAGGATGATCGGCACCGGGAATGCGATGAGTAGGCCGAGACCGTTGATCGTCAGCGTGTTGGCCAGCAGGCGTTCGAACTGGAACGACTCGATGAAGCGCGCGAAGTGCTCGAGTCCGACCCACCGGCTGCCGGCGAACCCGTCCGCCGGGTTGTAGTCGCGGAAGGCGATCTGCGCGCCGTACATCGGCCAGTACTTGAAGAGCAGCACGGAGATGGTCGCCGGCAGCAGTAATACGTATAACTGCCAACTTCGCAGCGCGCGTTTCAGATGCTCGCGAGGCCCTCGACGGGGCCTGACGAGACGTTGCTTCGTGCTGACACGGGGTGGTGATGCGGTGGTCATGATGGCACCTTCGCCTTCGACACGGATCCACGGGGGATCAATGAGCATTCGATCGGGGTTCTGCTGGGCTGATCGCCGCCTCCGGCGAGCAGGATCTCGAGGCCGGCGCGCGCCATCTGCTCATACGGCAGCTCGACGGTGGTCAATCCGGGGTCGAGGTAGGGCGCGATCATCTCGTGGTTGTCGAAGCCGACGATCGCGCAGTCGTCGGGGACCGAGAGGCCGAGGCGTTCGATGGCACGGTAGGCGCCCCAGGCGGTGCGGTCGTTGCCGCAGAAGATGGCCGTCGGTCGGTCCTCGGCGGCGAGCAGCGCGGTCGTGATCTCGAGACCGTCCTCGACGATGCCCGAACCGTGTCTGATCCACTCCGGCCGTTCGCCGATACCGGCCTCGGCGAGCGCTCGCCGGAACCCGGCCAGGCGGCCGATCCCGGCGGGCAGGTCGCTGTCGACGTCCTGGATGTTGATCATGGCGATCCGGGTGTGGTCCGCTTCGATGAGGTGGCGCGTCGCCGCGTATCCGCCGAGTTCCTCGTCGGGGAAGACGCTCGGAACGGTGCCGGCGCGGTCCTGCGCGTTGACGATGACGGTGGGGACCCCGTCGAGAGAGGCGGGCAGCTCGACGAGGCGGTGGTACATCGACGCGTAGACGACGCCCCGCACGCGGTACGACCGCATCATGTCGATCGCCGCTGCCTCGAGGTCGGGCTCGTTGTAGGTGTCGACGCTCAGGATCACGTTCCCGGTCTCCCAGGCTGCGAGCTGGGCACCCTTGAGGAGCTGGCCGGCGAAGGGTGCGCTGGCGACCTCGTCGGAGATGAAGCCGATCATGCCGGACTCGCCACTGCGCAGGGACTTCGCGAACGCGTTCGTGCGGTAGTCGAGGTCCTTCACAGCGTCGAGGACGCGGTTGCGGGTGGCCTCGGCGACCCGATTGCCCTCGACGTTGTTGAGGACCAGGGAGACCGTGGCCTGCGACACCCCGGCGCGCTCGGCGACCTGCCACATGGTGACCGTCTGCTTCCTGCGTGCCATGGTGTCCTCGTCATCGAGTCGGTTAATCGTATGACGCGATGCTATCCGCCCGGCGGAGGCTTGGCAAGCCCGCACCGATCCGACGGGGTCAGCACCTCGTCTCGACAGCTGTCGAGACATCAGGGCAGGGCCGGGCGTGGCTGCATCCGCGCGGATATCGTGAAGCGACTGCTCGTCCACCGGGGAGCGGGAACATCACTCATTCACTCGCCCCGAGCGGTTCGGGGTGGACTCGAACGCGGAGGTTGATCATGCCGTTTGTGACCACGGACGATGGCGCAGAAATCTACTACAAGGATTGGGGCTCCACCGACGCCCAGCCGATCGTGTTCCACCACGGTTGGCCCCTGTCGTCCGACGACTGGGACGCGCAGATGCTGTTCTTCCTGGCCGAGGGCTACCGGGTGATCGCGAGCGACCGCCGCGGGCACGGGCGTTCCTCGCAGATCGGCACCGGGCACGACATGGATCACTACGCCAGCGACGTCTCGGCCGTCGTCGAGCACCTCGACCTGCACGACGCGATCCACATCGGCCACTCGACCGGTGGCGGCCAGGTCGCCCGGTACGTCGCGAAGTACGGGCAGCCGCAGGGTCGGGTCGCGAAGGCGGTCCTCGTCTCCTCGGTGCCCCCGCTGATGGTCCAGACGGACGCGAACCCCGAGGGCACGCCGATCTCGGTCTTCGACGGGTTCCGCAGCGCCCTCGCCGCGAACCGCGCCGAGTTCTTCCAGGCCGTCGCCTCCGGCCCGTTCTACGGCTTCAACCGGGAGGGTGTGGAGCTGTCGGAGCCCGTCGTCGCCAACTGGTGGCGCCAGGGGATGACCGGCAGCGCGATCGCGCACTACGAGGGCATCAAGGCGTTCTCGGAGACGGACCAGACCGAGGACCTCAAGGCCATCACGGTGCCGGTCCTCGTCATGCAGGGTGACGACGACCAGGTCGTGCCCTACAAGGACGCGGCGCTCAAGCAGCACGAACTCCTGAGCGACTCCACCCTGAAGATCTACGAGGGCTTCCCGCACGGCATGCTCACGACGCACGCCGACGTGATCAACCCTGACCTCCTCGCGTTCATCAAGGCGTAATCGGGCGAGCGGTTCCAGGGGCATCCCGCGTGCGCGGGGTACCCCTGGTCGTCGTCGCGGGTCGGCCCCATACACCTCCTGCGCGCCGCGTGGAGGCGGGTGCGGACGGCACTGAACCTCGCTATCGTCTGCCGCATGAGGAACGCCCGCCTGAAATCGATCGCCGTCGTGTCGGCCATCCTGCTCCTGACCGGATGCGGCCTGCAGGTGCCGAAGGACCCCGAGGGCACGCTCGACCGGGTCACCGACGGGGTCATGCGGGTCGGGGTGACCGAGAACCCCCCGTGGGTGGAACTCGACGGCTCTGGTGAACCCGCAGGCTCCGAGCCGGCTCTGATCGCGCGGTTCGCCGACGAGCTCGGCGCGGAGATCGAATGGACCGACGGCAGCGAGACCGCGCTGCTCGAAGCGCTCGAGCGAGGCGAGCTGGACGTCGTGCTCGGCGGGTTCCGCGACGACACGCCATGGGTGGACCTCGGAGCGATCACGCGTCCGTACCGCGAGGTCGAGGGCGTCGACGGGATGGAGCGGCACGTGATGATCGTCCGCCTGGGGGAGAACGGGTTCCAAGTGGCCCTGGAACGGTTCCTCGACGAGGCGGAACGATCATGACCGCCCGGTTCGGCCACGCCGAGCTGCCGGAGGCGGAGGAACGCGCGCTCCGTGCGGCGATCCGGATCGAGTGGGCGACCCTCGCGTTCCTGGCCGTCGCGATCACCATGGTCTTCCTGGTGATGGGCAGTTCGCAGGCGATGAAGGCCGCGTGGATCGAAGACCTGCTCTCCCTGGCGCCGCCGATCGCGTTCCTCGTCGCGGTGCGGATCATCCGCCGCCCGCCGACGCCGAAGTACCCGTACGGCTTCCACCGGGCCGTCGGCGTCGCCCATCTGGTCGCGGGCGTGGCACTCTTCGCCATGGGGGCCTTCCTGACCATCGATTCCGTCTCTGGCCTCATCACCGCGGAGCACCCACCCATCGGCGCCGTCGTCCTGTTCGGCGAACCGGTCTGGCTCGGCTGGCTCATGATGGGCGTGATGGCCCTCACCATCCCCCTACCGATCGTCTTCGGCCGGATCAAGATGCGCCTGGCGCGTCAGCTCCACGACAAGGTGCTGTACGCCGACGCCGACATGAACAAGGCCGACTGGATGACCGCGGTCGGATCGATCGTCGGTGTCGCCGGGATCGGTCTCGGGTTCTGGTGGGCGGACTCGGCCGCAGCCCTGTTCATCGCGGCCAGCATCCTCTGGGACGGGGTGAAGAACCTGCGCGCGGCGATCACGGACCTCATGGACACGAGGGCGACCACCTTCGACGACGCGAAGCCCCACCCGGTCACCGGCCAGGTCGACGAGTACCTCCGGAGCCTGCCGTGGGCCGAGCAGGTCGGTTCGCGCGTCCGCGACCAGGGACACGTACTGCACATCGAATCGTTCGTCGTCCCGCGGAAGGGGCGGACACCGACGCTCCGTCAGCTCACCGAGGCGCGTGAGGGGTGCGTCGCCCTCGACTGGAAGGCCCAGGACCTCGTCATCGTCCTGACTGACGCCCTGCCGGAGGCCGTGGGTGGCTCCGACCGGAGCCGGGAGTCGGAGCGCCGGAGCTGAGCGACCCTCGGCCCGGTCACGCGGCCGCGTGACCGGCGACGGGGATCGTGAACGTCGCTTCGGTGCCGACGCCGGGCGTGCTCGCGAGGACGAGTGATCCGCCGTGCGCTTCGGCGATGGCCCGAGCGGCGTGCAGGCCGAGCCCGACCCCCTGGACGGCGCGCTCGTTCGCATACGGCGTTCGGTAGAACTTGTCGAAGGCCTGACGGAGTTCGTCCGCGGTCATCCCCACGCCGTCATCGGAGACGCGGAGCTGCACGGCGTGCTCCGCCCGGGTGAGCGTCACCTGGATCCGGCCGTCGGGGGAGAACTTCGCGGCGTTGACGACGAGCTCGGCGACCGCCCGGCGGACCTGGACGGCGTCCACAGCGGCGATGAACGGCCCGTCTGCGGAGAGCGTGACCGTCGCGTTCGGGGCCGTGGCTTGCGCAGCGGCGACGGCGTCCGCGGCGACGACGGCCAGGTCGACGTTGCTCCGCTGCAGCACCACGGTGCTGTCCGAGGCCGTCAGCAACTCCTGGACCCGCCGTTCCAACGCCTCGGCGTTCCTGCGGATGACGGCGAGCGCGGGCAGCAACTGCGGCGCGTCGACCTCGGCGTCGTCGGTGACGAGTTCGAGGTAGCCGTGGATGGACGTCAGCGGCGTGCGCAGCTCGTGCGAGACGGTGGTGAGGAACTCCTCACGGACGCTGACGGCGTTCGCGAGCTCGGTGACGTCGTGCGCCACCACGACCGTTCCGAGGAGTTCGCCGTCGGGGCGGACCACCCGGCTCGAGGTCGCGAGGATCGCGTGCTGCTCGCCGACCGGACCCAACCACTCCATGTGTCCGGCGATCTCCTCGCCGCGGAGCGCCCGCGGGATGATCTGCTCCTCGGCGGGGATGGTCGTCTTGCGGTCGGCGGCGAGGACGTGCGTGCCGGCGTACGGGGGCGTGTCGAGCCGGAAGCCGACGGCGGCGACCATGTCGGCCGCTCGCTGGTTCGACAGTCTGAGCTGGCCGTCAGGGGTGTAGAAGGCGACGCCCGCCTCGACGGTGTTGAGGATGGCGTCCGCCAGCGTCTCGGCGTCGAGTGCGCGGGCGAGCGACTCCTCCACCTCGGTGGCGTGTTGACGCACCGCGCGTTGTGTCCGCCGGAGTTGCCGAGCGCCGATGTTCACCGCGATGGCGATCCCGATGGTGAGGAACGGCAAGAGGAGCAGGCTCAGCCAGTCGAGCGGGGTGGTCGGGACGCGTCCTTCGACGATGAAGGGGAACGCGGCGATGAGCAGGGTGCCGGCGACGGCGACCACCATCATCCGCTGGGTGAAGCCGTAGGCCAGCCAGAGGATCGGGAAGACGCAGAGGAAGCTGACCGCCGGTGCGACGTGCACGAGCTCGGTGCGGAGGAACGCCACGGCGACGAGGTCGAGCAGGGCGATCCACGCCATGGTGTTGCTCGACCACCGTTCCCAGGGCACGAGCACCGCCAGCAGGGTGCTGAGCGCCGCAACCGACAGGCCGCCGAGGAACAGCGGCGTCCCGACGTGCTGGGGCAGCGCGAGGGCGATCGCGACGCCGACGAGGGCCGTCGCGACGGCGAACGGCAGCTGAGCGCGGAGGAAGACCCGGAGTCGGCCCGGCCGGGACGCCTCGTGTTCCAGGAGTGGCACGTCGCCTGCTTTCCGGGGTGATGGTGTGGATCGAAATCTACAGGGCGATCGGCAGCATCACGGCGCTGGGGCGCGAACCCGTCCGAGGGTTCTGGACCGCGGACACCTGGGGAGCGCGCTCAGCGGATGGGTGCCGTCACCGCGTCCGCGCGATGATCGCCTCGGCGACCGTCTGCGCACCGTCGCCGGAGTTCACCGTGTAGAACGTGTCACCGAGGGTGAAGGAGAGTGGGGAGCGCGGCCCGTCGCTGCGACGCGCGACGAGGGCTGATTCGCCGCCGACCGCACCCTCGAGGGTGATGGGCTCGACCGCCGCCGCGATGTCGGGCTGCGCTGCCAGCCCGTCGATGATCGCGGCGCCGCCGCGGACCACGAGGATGTCGGTGTAACCGAACCCCTCCGCGAAGAGTTCGCAGCTGAACGCGCCGACGCGTGCGCTCGCCGCATCCTCCAGGTCGACGATCGGCTGGGTGCGTGGATCGATGACCGCGTACGTCGTGGGGGTGTCGCCGTACTGGAGCGCCGCCGCGATGCCGGATTCGTCGAGCCCGCCGTCACAGGTGGCGTCGCCCTCCCGCGGTGCCAGCGCGGGCAAGGCGAGCTGGACCTTCGAAGCAGGCTCCACCGTCGTGAAGGTCGACTCGGCGGCTTCGGCGAGGTTGTCGAGGACCTCACCGGCTGGTGCGTCGTCGAAGCGGCTTCCGGTGCTGGTGAGTCCCGCGGCGGTGATGGACAGATCGACCCAGGCCTCGCCGACGGGCGCAGACACACGCCAACCGGTCTCGCCGGACGCGGTGGTCGCCTCGACGCCCGCGATCGTCCTCGTGTCCTCCGACGGGGTGTCGCCGGCGTAGGGCGGGGCCCAGACGTCCGCGGCGCCCGGCAGGATCTCGATCGAGAGATAGGCCCAGTCGCCGGCCCCATCGCCGATCGACTGCTGAGCGGTGCCCACCCGCCACGAGCAGGCGAGCCCACCGGCAGCGGTGAGGACGGCCCGGTCCACCGCGTCGGACGGCTGGACCGCTTCGACGACGTCGGCCGGTTCGGCGGCGAGGACGGCGGCGACGGTGTCGAGTGTCGCGAGGTCGTCGCACCCCAGGAGCTCGGTGGACGCCGCGGTGCTCGGAGCCGCCGTCGAGGCGCACGACGAAGCCGTCAACACGACCACCACCGCGATTCCCGCCCCGATGCCGAACGACCGTCTTCCCGTGCCCCTGATCCCCATGCGCCGAGACTATCGGTGGCGCGCGTCGAACCGGCGTCGATACCGCGACGGCGTGCTGTCGAACGCCGCGACGAAGTTCTGGCGGAACGTGACCGGGGTGAATCCGCAGGCCACGGCGACCTGGTCGACCGGGAGGTCGGTGGTCTCCAGGAGCCGTCTGGCCTCGTCGAGGCGACGCGCGCGGACCCACGCGGCCGGGGTCGTGCCGATCGTCGACCGGAAGGCGCGCACGAAGGACCGCCGGCTGAGGTGCGCCTCGGCGGCCAGGCGGTCGACGGTGAGTGGTTCATCGAGGTGGGTCGACGCCCAGGCCGTCGCCACCGCGATCGGATCCTGCGTCTCGGCCCGCGGCACCGGTCGCTCGATGAACTGTGCCTGGCCGCCCTCGCGGTGCGGGGCGACGACGAGGCTCCGGGCGACGCGGTTCGCCGCTTCCGCACCGAGCCGGGTGCGGACGAGGTGCAGGCAGGCGTCGAGACCGGAGGCGGTGCCGGCCGAGGTGAGGACGTCGCCGTGATCGACGTAGAGGGCGGTCGCGTCCACGGTCACCGCCGGGTGCCGCTCCGCCAGGTGCCCCGCGGCGTGCCAGTGGGTCGCCGCCGTCCGGCCGTCGAGGAGTCCGGCGTCGGCGACGGCGATCGCTCCGAGGCAGAGCCCGACGATCGTGGCGCCGCGTCCGTGGGCGTCGAGGACGGCTGCCCGGAGCTCCGGCGACACCGCGCTTCCGTCCTCCGTCCATGACGGGAGGACGACGATGTCCGCGTCGGTCATCGCCGACAACCCCCGGACGTCGGCGATCGTGTACCCCTCGGCGGTGCGGATCGACCCCGCTTGGTCGGCGACGAGGAACGACTCCCAGTCGGCGAGGCCCTGATGGCGGACCTCGTCGAACACCAGTTGCGGCACGGACAGGTGGAACATGGTGACGTCGTCGAAGGCGTGGATGGCGATGCGCATGGTCGGCTCCGATCTGGCCTGATCTCATCAGTATTGTGCATTCGTGCCAATGGTGTCGCCGTCGGGCCCGGGAGACGATGGACCGGTCGTCGTCCCGACGCCAGCACCGAACAGAGGAGACACCCCGTGAACACCAACCGCCGCGCCCTGGTCCTGGTCGACGTCCAGCAGGAGTACTTCGCGGGTCCGCTCGCGATCCAGTACCCGCCGCGCGACCGGTCCGTAGAACGGATCGGCGCGGCCATCGACGCCGCGACGGACGCCGGCCTCCCCGTCGCCGTCGTCCAGCACACCTCCGGAGCGGGCGCTCCCGTGTTCGACCCGGACACCGCCGCCTTCGAGCTGCACCCCGAGGTCGCGCGTCGCGTGCAGCCGTCCTGGAAGCCCGTCGTGAAGCAGTACGGCTCGGTCTTCGCCGGGACGGACCTCGAGGCCTGGCTCCGCGAGCAGGGCGCGGACACGGTGACCCTGGTCGGGTACATGACGAACAACTGCATCATCGCCTCCGCAGCGGCGGCCGAGGAGCTCGGTATCGCCGTCGAGGTGCTGTCCGACGCGACCGGCGCGATCGCGATCGAGAACACGGCCGGGTCGGCGACCGCCGAGACCGTCCACACGACGCTCATGGCCATCCTCGACTCGAACTTCGCCGCGGTCGCGACGACGGAGGCCTGGGCGCAGGCGCTGGCCGACGGGACGGCGCTGCCGAAGGACGACCTGGTCTCCTCGGCGACCCGTGGTGCGCAGCGCGGGTAGTCGCGGCGCTGGTGGGTTCGGTGCGTCGGATGACAGGATGGGTCGATGCGCTCGCACTCCGCCCGAACCCGGTTCCTCCCCGTCATCGTCGTGATCTCCGCACTCGCCCTCGGCGGATGCGCGTCCTCGCCGGGTGGTGCCGGAGCGGGTTCACCGACGGCGTCGGCCACCCCGACCGAGTCCGAGCCGCCGAGCACCCCCGTCGTGGAGACCACCCTGTCCGACGACATCGACGGGACGAAGGTGACTCCGCTCGCGATCGTGACCGACTTCCCGGCCCCCGAGGGGTCGACCGCTGGCATCCACCCGGTGCTCATCAAGGTGAAGCTCGAGGCGGGAGACGTCTACGGCGGCAGCGTCCACCCCTCGGTTGCGTCCATCACCCGTCGGAACGGCAACCTCGACTACATCACCCTCGGTCTCGGTAACCCGAAGGAGCTCGTGACGGCGATGTCCGCAGCCGGCTACACCCCGCTGCAGGCGGTTCCCGCCGGCAAGACCCAGACGGGGTGGATCGGCGCCTGGCTCTCAGACGAGGTCACGGAGTACGACCTCGTCTACAACCGCAACGAGGGCAAGGTGATCGGCGGCAGCAAGAACGGCGAGACCGTCCCGGCCAGCCGGTCGATCACCCCGCTCACGCCCCGGTAGTCCGAGCCGGCAGGAGAGCGAACGGCAGGACCGGTTCCCGGATCAGCCGGCGACCGCGACGTCCGAGAGGTCGAGGTTCTCGCTCACGAAGGCCGTGGGGAAGCCGGTCACGCCGTCGCGCACCACGGTGAGGGTGATCGCGGTGTAGAGCCAGTCGGCGGCGTGGTCGTTCGACACCAGGGCGGCGGCCTCCCGCAGCTTCGCGTCCGCCGTCGCGGGGTCGGTCGCCGTCCTCGCCTCGGCGGCCAGCGCCTGCACCCGTGGGTTGTCGTAGCCGTAGTAGTAGTCCGGGTCGGCCCAGTTCTGGAAGTCACGCGCCTCGACGTGGTTGACGAAGCTCAGCTCGTAGTCGTGGTTCGTGTAGACGTCGTTCAACCAGGTGGGGAACTCCACACTGTCGACGGTGAGGGTGACGCCGACGGCCGCGAACTGGGAGACCAGCACCTTGGACGCGGCGGTCCCGTAGTGGTTCGGGATGACGAGGGTGAGGGCGAGGTCCTCCTGCCCGGCTTCGGCGAGGAGCGCCTTCGCCCGATCGGGGTCGTAGCTGACCACCCCGGTGAGGTCCTCGTAGCCGGGGTCGAGCTCGGGGATGGGACCGTACTGTTCGACGGCGGCACCACCGACGGCCTCGACGATCGCGGCGTGGTCGATCGCCGTGCGGAGTGCCTCACGCACGCGGGGGTCGTCGAGCGGAGCACGCTGGTTGTTGAAGGCGAGGGTGTACTTGTCGGTCGTCTTGCCCTCGGTGACGGTGAAGCCCTCGGCCCGAGCGACCTGGTCCCGCAGGTTGGCGTCGAGGCCGATCTGCGCGTCGAGCTCGCCCGCGAGGGTCGCGTTGACGGCGGAGGCGGCGTCGGGGATGTAGCTGAAGACGACCTCCTGCACCTTCGGGGCATCGCCCCAGTACGCGTCGTTGCGCTCGAAGGTGATGCTGTCACCCTGCTTCCAGCTCTGCAGCGTGAACGGCCCGGTGCCGACGGCGGTCGTGGAACGGTCGTTCGTGGCGCCCTGGCTCAGGACGAGGCCCGCGCGGCCGGTGAGCGCCCACAGCAGGTCGGCGTCGGGCGAGCCGAGCTGCAACCGGACGGTGCCCTCGTCGACCGCGGTGATGCTCTCGACCTGCTCCAGCGCGAGGTGGTCGACGAACGAGGCATCCTGCTGCACCTGGGTGAGCGAGTCGACGACGTCCGCGGCGGTGAGCGGTGCGCCGTCGTGGAAGGTGACGCCGTCGCGCAGGACGAAGGTGTAGGTGAGGCCGTCGGCGCTGATCTCGTGGCTCGACGCGAGGGTGTCGACGATCCGGCTGTCAGCGGTGCGGGACACGAGCCCCTGGTAGACGTTGTCGATGAGGATCTGCTCGAGCGCGGCACCGGAGGTCGTGCGGATGTCGAGGTCGGACGGTTCGAGCACGAGGCCGACCCTGAGGGTGGCGTCGGCGTCGGGGGTCGGCGCTGCCGAGGGACCGGCGCACCCGGTGAGGACGAGGGCGGCGACGGCGATCGCGGCGGTGAGGAGCTGACGACGCAGTCGGTGTTGGGGCATGGGGAACATTCTCGCCGATCGGGACCCCGCCCCGGGATCACCCCGAGGCGTCGTCCGAGAGCGAGTCGCTGATGACGGCGAGCGTCGCCGACTGGGCGCGTTGCGCGCGCTCGCCGCGCCGGGCGACGAGCAGGCCGACGACCGACTCGGTGACGAGCATGATGGCGGCCCGCGAGGTGTGGACGAGCTCGTCCCGGAAGGTGGCGTCGATGGGGGCGACGATGAGCGCCACCTCGGCGAGCTCGGCGACCGCGGATCGGGGGAACGAGGTGATCGCGAGCACCGTGGCACCGCTGGCGCGGGCGGCGGCGGCCACCTCGACGGACGCACGGCTGGCCCCCGAGCCGGAGAGGACGAGGCACGCCGAACCCGGCCCGAGGTGGGTCGCCGCGATCCGCTGACCGATGGTGTCGGGCAGGTACTCGGCGGGGCGCCCGGCCGACATGAGACGCATGGCGAGGTCCGAGCCGAGGGGCGAGGAGAGGCCGTTCGCGGCGATCAGCAGCCGCGGGGCCTCGTCGAGCACCTGGACGAAGCGCTCGAGCGTCTCCTCCGTCATGGCCGACGTCGTCTGCCCGAGCCGACCGGCGAACCGGTCGATGGCACCACGCAGCGAGCCGAGCATGGTGTCGTCGCCGTCGTTCCGCGCGGCCGGCGTGCCGAGGGCGACTTCACGGGTGAGGGCGACCCGGAGTTGCGGGTAGCCCTCGTAGCCGAGCGACTGCGCCGTCCGGATGACCGTCGCCCGCCCGACCCCGGCGAGGTCGGCGACCTCCTGCGCGGTGCGTTCGATGCTCGCTTCGATGTCGAGGGCGACCGTCTCGGCCACGCGTCGTTCGCTCGGTTGCAGCGACGGCGCGAGCATCGCGATCCGCGCCGTCGGTGGGGCGTCAGCCGACCCTGTCCACATTGCGGCTCCTCGTCGTGCGGGCGGGAAGGGTGGTGCGGGTGGCGCGCGTGGTCCGGACGCCCGGCCCCTGCGTGATCCGGCGGCGGATCGCCCCCGAGATCGCGTCCATCGTCATGGTCGCCACGACCACCACGATCAGCAGCATCCCGACTGTATCCCACTGCCGATAGTTGGTGTAGTTGGCCAACATGCTGCCGATCCCGCCGGCTCCGACGAGCCCGAGGACCGCCGAGGTACGGAGGTTGATCTCGAAGCGGTAGAGCGCGAGCGAGAGCAGGGCAGGGGCGGCGGCGGGCCAGAGTGCCCAACGGGTGACCTCGGCCGTGCCACCACCTGCGGCGCGCACGGCCTCCGACGCGCCCTCCTGCACGGACTCGATCGTCTCGTACACCCACTTGCCCTGCGTGCCGATGCCGGCGATGCCGAGCGCGAGCGCCCCGGTGAACGGGGTGAGCCCGGTGATGGTGAGCAGGATGAGCGCGATGATCACCTCGGGCACGGCGCGGATGACGGCGAACACGCCGCGCAACGGGAGCCGCAGCCAGACCGGACCGACGGATCGGGCGGCCAGCATGCCGAGCGGGATCGAGATGAGGACGCAGAGGATCGCGCCGATCCAGGCCATCGAGATCGACCGCCACATCTCGGTGAGGGCGCGAGGCAGCTTCTCCCAGTTGGGGCTCTCGAACATGAGCCCGCCGAAGTGCACCAGCTGCGCCGGGACCGCGCCGAGATCGCTCCAGTCGATGGGGAGGCCGGCGGTGGCCGCGACCACGACGATCGCGACCGCGACGGCGGCGAGGGTCGGCAGCAGACGGGAGGGGTGACGCGGCAGCTCGGGCCGCAGGTCGATGGTGCTCATACGAGGCGCCTCCGCAGCAGGTTCGACGCGATCTCGATGAGGACGACGACGACGAGGATCTCGAGCACGATGATCGAGACGTCGTCGTAGGCGTAGAACGCCCGGCGCTCGTCGAGGAGGCGCCCGATGCCGCCCGCGCCGACGATTCCGAGGATGGCCGAGATGCGGACGTTGAGTTCGAGCGTGTACAGCCACTGGTTCGCGAACAGCGGCCACACCTGCGGGAGGACGGTGGCGCGGTTGATCTGCGTCTGTGTGCCGCCCGCCGCCCGACCGGCCTCGAGGTAGGGGTGGTCTGCGGAGTCGATCGCCTCGGAGACGAGCTTGACGATGATGCCGATGTCGAACAGGAACAGGGTCAGGAGGCCGGGCAGTGCTCCGACGCCGACCATCGCGACGAGGATCGTGGCGTACACGAGGTCGGGGACGGCGCGGACGACGTTGACGACGGCGCGCAGCGCACGACGCGAGACCGCGTTCGGGTTCGTCGGTGCGGCCGCCCACAGCGTCAGCGGCACCGATAGGAGTGCGGCCGCGACCGCTCCGACGAGCGCCATCTGGAGGGTCTCCAGCATCGGCTGGACGGTCCGCGGCAGGAACGCGAAGTCGGGTTGGAACAGCTGGACGAGGAGCCCGGAACCGTTGTCCCAGTGGCTGATGAGCGCGCCGAAGTCGAGCTGCACGCCACCGATCGCCGGCAGGCACGTCGCGATCGTGAACGCGGCGACCGCTCCCAGGATCAGGGCGGTGCGGAGTCTCGCCGTCGGTTTCGGCGGCAGCTTCCAGTCGGTGCCGGTGGCGGTCACCGGTCGAGCCGATCGTCCGGCTGGATGGGACGACCGTAGATGCGCTCGAAGTCCGCTTCGGTCGCGTCGGCAGCGGACCCGTCGTAGACGAGTTCGCCGTCACGTAGTCCGATCATGCGGGTCGTGTAGGTGCGGGCGAGGTCCATCAGATGGATGTTGACGAGCACCGTGAGACCCGTCTCGGTGTTCACGCGGCGCAGGTCGTTCATGACCGTGTGCGCGGTCGGCGGGTCGAGGCTCGCGACCGGTTCGTCGGCGAGCATGACGCTCGGCTGCTGCGTGAGCGCGCGGGCGATCGCGACGCGCTGCTGCTGTCCGCCGGAGAGCTGTGCCGCGCGCGTCCAGACCTTGTCGAGCATGCCGACCGACTGGAGCGAGCGCAGGGCGAGCTCCCGGTCGGTCACCGTCGTGAGCCCGAGCAGCGTCCGGTAGGTGGGCGTGCTGGCGAACCGTCCGACGAGCACGTTGCGGTACACGCTGGCGCGGTCGGCCAGGTTGAATCCCTGGAAGATCATGCCGATGTGCCCGCGGAGGCTGCGGAGTCGGCGGCCGCGCAGACCGGTGACGAGGTGCGGGCCGACGGTCACGGTCCCGCTCGTCGCGGGCACGAGGCCGTTGATCGTGCGGATGAGCGTCGACTTGCCGGAGCCGGACAACCCGACGACGGAGACCATCTCGCCGGCGGCGATGTCGAGGGAGACGTTGCGGAGCGCCCTCGTGCCGTTCGGGTAGGTGACCGAGACGTCGTCGAGACGGATGGACCACGACGCGGAGGCCGCGAGCTGGGCTCGGGCCTCCGCGCGATGCTGATCAGTGTTCATGCACCGGATTCCTGGAGGGAGTGACGGGTGGGGTGGGGGACAGGACGGCGCCTGGTCAGTTCGAGAACTGGTCGAGGATCTCGCCGTAGCGGGTGATCTCGTCCGGTGCGGTCTTGTCGGTCCAGCCGGAGAGGCCGACGAGGTCGAACATGACCTGCTTCGCCTCGTCGGACGAGTCCGCGTAGCCCGCCATGAGCTTGGTGAGCTGCTCGGTGAGGTCCTTCGGGAGCGACTTGGAGACCGCGACGCCGCCGTTCGGGATCATCTCGGTGTACGCGAAGGCGACGACCTTGTCGGCGACGTCGGGCGCCTCCTTGAGGACGGTCGTGCGGGCGTCCCAGTAGCCGAAGGAGACCTCGGCGTCACCGTTGTAGACGGAGAGGACCGCGTTGTTGTTGCCTTCGACCGGCACCTGGGTGATGTCGGCGTCGGTGTCGATGCCGGCGTCACGCATGGCGACGACGGGGTACTGGTAGCCGGCGGGGGAGGTCGCGGCCTGCAGGGCGACCTTGGTGCCCTTCGAGATCTTGTCGAGGGATTTCAGTGCCGCCGGTCCGGAGCCGGTCGCGGCCTCGGCACCCGGTTCGATCCCGTTGCAGTAGGAGAGCGGGGTGTCGCTCGCCGCGTAGGTGACCATGACGGGTGCGTCGTCGCAGTACTTGTCGGGGTTGTTCGTGTACGCGACGGAGGCGTACGAGGTCGCCCCGAACCGGACGTCGCGGAGGACGAGGTTCGCGTCGTACCGCTCGGTCGCGTTGTAGAGGGAACCGGCGTCGGTGATGATGACCTGCGCCTGGTCGCTGCCGAGCGCTTCGACGGTGGCGGCGTAGTCGGTCGCGACGACCCCGTTCACCTCGATGCCCAGGTTCTCCGACAGGTAGGAGGTGAGCGGGTCGAGTGCCTCCGCGAGGTCTTCGCCCTCGACGGAGGGGACGAGGGAGATGGTGATCGAGTCCGGCCAGGCGGCGGTTCCCGTGGCGGAGGGGGTGGAGGCGGCGGGGCTGCAGCCGGCGAGGGCGAGGGCGGTGATGGCCGCGACGCCGGAGACGAGCAGGATCTTGCGCATGTTCAGGGTGCCTTTCGGAGAGTGAGGGTGATCAGGACTGCAGGGTGGAGGAGGAAGACGTGGAGTCGGAGGAGGACGCGGGGGCGGACGATGCGGATCGTGCCCAGTCGAGGATCCGGTCGTAGAGGTCGGCGAGCGACTGCCCGCGCATCGTCGCGTCGGCCGTGGACCGTTCGAACGTCGCTCCGACGAGCGCGGTGTCGGCGCCCAGCTCGGTGGCCGGCGCCAGGTCGTTCTCGACGATGTCGCCGACGGCGAGGAGCGGGCCGGTGGTGAGGGCCTCGCGGATGAGGGGGACGAGCCCGGCAGGTTTACCGACGGCGAAGTGCACGGCGTCGAACCGCTCGGTGACGCCCCAGGTGTCAAGGAGTTCCGTGATGCCGTCGCCGGGCGCGTTGGTGGCCAGGACGAGGCGGGCGTGGCCGCTGAGCGTGTCGAGGAACTCCGCCAGGCCGTCGGGGGAGACCACCGCTGCCTCGTCGGTGCCGAGGAGCGCTCGGGAGTCGTCGTAGGCGGCTCCGATGACGGCGGCGTCGACGCCCTGGTCGCGGGCGATCCGGGTGACGGCGTCGTAGCCGTCCCGGGCGTCGGCGGTGCCGGCCGCGAAGTCGGCGATGGCCGCTTCGGCGCGGGCGGCGAACGAGGCGTCCGCGGTGCGCTCGGCGATGGCGCGGGCGAAGGCCGTGATCGGTCCGTCGCCGAGGGCGAGGGTCCCGTCGAAGTCGAAGAGGATGGTGGGGGGCACAGGCGCTCCTTCTGAGCGTGTCGTTCGTGCGACCGCACCTGCGGACGCTGCGTCCATGATGACCAACGAGTGTGGACGCAATCACCACGCAACGTGAACGCCGGGTGAATTCGTCGAGGACCGGGCCCCCTAGGCTGTGGTGCTGTGACGATCGAGGAGCTGGCGCGGCGTGCCGAGGTGGAACCGGGCAGCGTGCTCGACGAGTGCTCCTGGCTCGGTCCGGCGATCGACGAGGATGCCGCAGCCCACCGCTTCGCCGTCTGGGGTGCGTCCACGGTGGTCGACGAGCACACGGGCACGCCGGTCGTCGCCCGTGCGCTGTTCGAGGCGCTGCACGAGCGGGCCGGACTCCGAGCCGCCTGGCCGATCGGCAACGCCGGACTCCTCCACACCTACGGCTACCTGCTGTCGACGGTGCCGACCCCCTACGGCCTGAAGCGCGAGCGCTGGCTCGATGGCGCGCTCGCCGGCGCGTTCGCGCTGCCGGCGGACGCGTTCGTCCCGTGGGCTCGCGAGGCGACGCTGCTGGCACGGGTGACGGCTGCGGCGCTCCCGGCACTGGACCAGCCGGTGCGATCCGCGGCGGGTCCCGACGGAGCGCGCCGCCTCGCGGTCGTGGGAGCTGCGGGGTCGTCGTCCGCGGTGGTCTACGGGGTCGCGGGTCGCCTGATCACCACGTTCCCGGTCGCCTCCGTTGCCGGCGTCCTCGAAGAGTGGGACGCCGATCCCGAGCGTCTCCGCTGGAATGCCGTCGCCGACACCGTCGGCTGATCACCGGAGCGGATGAGCACGTCGCCGTCAAGCCCTGCACCGACGACTTGCGATCACTGAACGTCTGTCGTATAAAAAATCTGTAGCGATCAACACAGATTCTTTGGAGCAGGAGATGACCACCGACCCCGCCGTGCTGACCGACCGTCGACGAGACGCCCCACGTCAGGCACTGGCCGCCCTCACCGCGTTGCCGCGCACCATGCGTCGCGTCACCCCGACACCGCGACGCGGCATCCTCCGGGACCTCGGCACTGCGGTCGGCGGCTACATCCTGCTCGTCGGCATCGCCGCCGCGTGCATCGTCGGCTGGGCCGCGCTGCTGGCCGTCCCCGCCCTCGCGATCGTCCTCAGCGCGACCGCACCCTGACCCCTTCACCGCAGAAAGGCATGACATGACCACCGTGATCACCGACATCAGCACCGACCCGGCCCTCGACGTCTTCCTCTCGACGATGGAGTACCCGGCCACCCGCTACGACCTCGTCCGCGAAGCAGCGCGCGACGGCCTCGGCAGCGAGGACCTCGCGGCGCTCGCCGCGCTCCCCGACCAGAGCTACGAGGGCGGTTGGTACGTGCGGCGTCAGCTCGCGCGGAACGGGCGGAGCGCCGCCGCGCAGCGCGAGCTCGTCGGCGCCTGAACGAGAGACCCTCACGCACACGCACGGACGGGCCGGGCCCGAAGGCCCGACCCGTCCGTGTCGATCAGTTCCTGATCAGTTCCGGATCAGCGCCCGGTGTGCAGACGGCGTCGGACGACCAGCGCGGCACCGAGCAACAGCAGGACCGCCGCGCCGATCGCCAGCGGTGCCACGTTCGCGCCCATCGAGGCGAGGACGGGACCCGGCGTGCTCACCGTGACCGTCGACGGGTCAGAGGTGAACGGGTCGCCGCCCGGGGTCGTCCCGGTGCCGAACGCGGTGTTGCGGATGGATCCCGCGTTCAGGTCGGCCTGGGTGACGGTGTACGTGGCGGTGCACACGATCTGGAGTCCGGGGGCGAGGAGCGCCGTGCCCGTGGGGCAGGTGATCGCCGACAGGATGCCGGTCCCGGTGAAGTCGCCCTCGGTGACGGCCACGTCACGGAGCGTGACGTTGCCGGTGTTCGTCACCTGGAACGAGTAGGTGATGACCTGACCGACCGCTGTCGCGCGCTCGACGTCCGCCGTCTTGACGACGGAGAGGCCGGGCACGGGCGGGGACGGGATCGTCACCTCGGACGGCGGCGAGACCGGCGGGACGCCCGTCACGCTGCTCGGCGGCGTCGCGGTCGCGGTCGCGGAGTTCGTGACCTGTCCGGCGTCGACGTCGGCCTGCACGACGGTGTACGTCGCCTCGCAGGTCACGGTCGCTCCGGGCGCCAGCGGGCCGACGTCCGTCGGGCAGACGACCTCGGACAGCTCGCCGGCTCCGGAGAAGTCGCCCTCGACCACGCGCGGGTTCGTCAGCGTGACGTTGCCGGTGTTGGTGACGAGGAACGAGTACGTGACGACCTGGCCCACCGTGAGGCGGTCCTGGGCGGCGGTGTCGGCCGACTTCACGACCGTGATCGCGGGTGCTGCCGGGAACTCGACGGTCGTCTCCGACGGCGGTGAGACCGGGGGCGTTCCGCCACCGGGCGGGGTGCCCGTCGCGGTGGCGGAGTTCGTCACGGAGCCGGCATCGACATCGGCCTGGGTGACCGTGTAGGTGGCCTCACAGGTGACCGTTGCAGCCGGCGCCAGGGACGCGGCCCCTGCCGGGCAGACGACGTCGGACAGCGCCCCGGTGCCGGTGAACGCACCCTCGACGACGCCGACGTCCGAGAGCGTGACGTTGCCGGTGTTGGTGACGAGGAACGAGTACGTGACGTCCTCACCGGCGGTCGAGACCGTGGTCGGCGTCGCCGACTTCACGACCGTGATGGCGGGTGCTGCCGGGAACTCGACGGTCGTCTCCGACGGCGGTGAGACCGGAGGAGTGCCACCACCGGGCGGGGTGCCGGTTGCGGTGGCGGTGTTCGTCACGGAACCTGCGTCGACGTCGGCCTGGGTGACCGTGTAGGTGGCCTCACAGGTGACCGTCGCAGCCGGAGCGAGAGACGCGGCCCCTGTCGGGCAGACGACGTCGGACAGCTCGCCGGTGCCGGAGAAGTCACCCTCGACGACGGACACGTTCGAGAGCGTGACATTGCCGGTGTTGGTGACGAGGAACGAGTACGTGACGTCCTCGCCGGCGGTCGAGACCGTGGTCGGCGTCGCGGACTTCACGACCGTGAGCGCCGGGGCCTGCGCGACGCCCGGGATAATGACCTCGGACGGCGGCGACACCGGCGGCTGGCCCTGCGGCGGCGTCCCCGTCGCGGTGGCCGAGTTGGTCACGGTGCCGGCGTCCACATCGGCCTGCGTCATCGTGTACGTCGCTTCACAGGTGATGGCGGCAGTCGGCGCGAGGGTCGCGGCACCGGCCGGGCACACGACGTCGGAGAGGTCACCGGTTCCGGTGAACGCCCCCTCGTCGACCTGCACATCGGTGAGCGGGACGTTGCCGGTGTTCGTGACGACGAACGAGTACGTGATCTCGTCACCGACGGCGTACTCGGCCGCGACCGGCGACGCCGACTTCACGACGGTGATCGCGGGAGCCTGGGGCACGAACTCGACCGTGGCGTCCGCCGGCGGGTTGAGGCCCACGCTCGTGATGTTGTCGGGTCCGTTCGTGAACGTCCCCGCGACCGGCGAGGTGACCTCGACGGTGATCGCGCAGGACGTCATGCCCTGGCTGAGGTTCCCGGTGACGGCGACCGAGGTACCGCCCTCGGGAGCGGTGACCACGCCGGAGGGGCAGGTCGTCGAGGCGTCGCCGTCGGCGATGGTCAGGCCGGCGGGCAGCGCGTCCGTGAAGGACCAGCCGTTCTTCGCAGCGAGTTCATCGGTGTTCGTGACCGTGAGCGTCAGCGTCGAGGTCTCGCCGGCGACGACACTCGCCGGGCTGAAGGACTTGTCGAGCTGCGGCGAGACGTCGAGCACCTGGATGTTGTCGAACGCGTGGTCGTTGCCGGCGGTGCCACCACCGGTGAGATTCCGTGCGACGATGCCGACGGTCGCTCCCGGGAGCAGGACGGCCCCGGGCGATACGTAGGTACCGACGCGGACGGTCTCGGCCCCGGCTGCACCGGTCGCGGGAGCGGTGACGGAGCGGGAGCCGGGAGCGGTACAGCCGTTGATCGCGCCGACCGAGTGCTCGGTGCCCTGGTCGTCGGCGAGGAAGAACTCCAGGATCGGCTGCTGCGACGCGTTGCAGGAGACGGCGGCGAGGTCGACCGAGGTCGTGAGGTAGCGGTTCGCGCTCACGAGGGCGATCGGGTCGACCGTCGCGAACTCGACCGCGTTCGGCGGGTTCATCGTCAGCGTCTGCGTGGACGTCCAGGCGCTGACGGAGTGGTTGGTGGTGTCGCCGCCGCCCAGGGCCCAGGCGAGCTGCCGCGTGCGGCCCTCACCCGAGGCGGTCGCGGCGAGGCAGAGGGGCTCGGCGGAGGAGGCGAAGCTCGTGATGGTGCCGTTGCACTGCGTCTGGTCGCGCCAGGAGGGGTCCGAGGTGTACCGGGCGCCGTCCGCACCGACGTAGTCCTGGAGGGAGGTGGGGGAGACGGTCCCGCTCTCGAAGTCCTCCGAGTAGACGACCGAACCGCTCTGCGCGGTTCCCGGGGTGCCGGGGAGCGCCTGTGCGCTCGACCCCACCCCGACGAGCGAGAGCGCCGACAGGAGGGTCACCCCCATGATCCCCATGGTGGTGCGACCGGCGGACGGTGCCTGCCACCGGTTCCGCCATCGCGCGCGATGGCGCCTTCGAGCCGTGTGCTGCTGCATGTGTGCTGCCTCCCCGTGATGCGGCGGTTCGCCCGCCGAAAACCTGGCCCCAGCTGAGGGGCCGACGATCAGTAGACCGGTGGAAGGGCTGCCGTTCGGGTGGATCGGGGAAAGACCACCCCCCATCCAGCCCCGGATGTTCCGCGACAGGTGAGGGTCACCTAGGGTGGACGCGTGCACATCGGTCGGAATAGGTACTTTCCCTCCCTGGGGGCCGGGTTCCTGCACCCCGCAGACGTCGCCCCCGTCACCGGACTCCTCGCAACCGCCATCGAGGATGAGGAGTGGGAGACCGTCGTCTCGGTGATCGAGCACGAGTGGGGGATCCTCATGGCCCTCGACCTGCCCACGCTCGACCGGGCACTGCGGGCCCTCCCGGCACGGATGCTCGCCGCCCACCCGATCGTGTTCGCCGTTCGCGAGATCCGGCTCAACATCCGCGGCGAGACCGACGGACTCGACCACTCTGCCGGCCGGGTCGACCTCCCGATCCAGCCGGACGACCTCCGCGACCGTGCCCGCTCCGAGCTCGCCCGGATCAGCCTGAGTGCGGCGACCGCCTTCATGATCGCCTACCGGGTGCACGGCCGGCATCAGCAGGCGCTGCACTACGCGAGGATCACGGAGGAGCTCGCCCGGCGGGCCCGCGTGCACCAGCCGAACGAGTTCGTGCCCAGGGTGCCCACCGCCCTGCTGCAGGTGGGGATCACGAAGCTGCTCGTCGGCGACCACCACGAGGCGAGCCTGGTGCTGCGTGAGGCCTACGAACTCCGCTCCGAGTCCTGGGACGGCCGGAACGGGCCGGACGCCTCCGGCAAGCTGGCCCTGCTGAACGCCGTCCGCGGCGAGATCGTCGATGCGGAGCGCTGGCTCGAACGACACGACGAAGGTGACGGCGCCCATGGCTGGATGGTGCCGCTCGTCCGCCTGTCCGGGGCGATCGCCCGGGCGCTCATCGCGATCGCCCGCATGGACCAACCCGCCGCGCAGGCCGCCCTCGCGTCCCTCGAACTGCAGGTGAACCGGGAGCGGTCCTGGGCGCCCTTCATCACCTACGCCCAGGCGCAGTACGCGCTCCTCTGGGGCGACCGGCGGGCGGCGTTGCAGATCATCGAACGCACCCGCTTGTTCGCCGGTCGCAGCCTGCGTCAGGCCGGCGCGGAACGACTCCTCGATGCGGTGGAGGCCTCCCTGCTGCTCGCCCTCGAACGCCCCACCGAGGCGAGCGCGCTCCTCGACGACCGCGACCGGAACGCCTACACGGCCGCCGTCGCGTCGCGTCTCGCGCTCCTCACCGATCGCAAACCGCTCGCCCGCGAACTCGCCACCGCCGGCCTCGCGGAGGTGAACATCGACGCGGGCGCGCAGACGGACCTCCTCATCGCCTCGGCGCTCGCCGACGCGTCCGACGAGGACGGCCGGCGACACCTCATGCAGGCGATCGCGACCACGGCGCGGACGGGGATGCTCACCCCCTTCGTGGTCGCACCCCGGACGCCGCTCCGTCAGTTGCTCGGCACGATGACACCCAGCGACACGCACACCCGGATCGACCGCATGCTGGTGTCGAGCCCCGAGCCGACACCCGAGCGCGCGCACCTCGTGGAGCTCACCGCGACCGAGCGCCGGATCCTCCTCCTGTCGGCCGAGGGACGCAGCCGCCAGGACATCGCGCTGGAGCTGTACGTGTCCGCGAACACGGTGAAGTTCCACTTCCGGAACGTCTATCGGAAGCTCGACGTCGACTCCCGCGAGGACGCCCTGGCCACCGCTCGAAGACTGGGACTGCTGCCGCCCCAACGGTGAGCTGCAAGCGTCGACCGGCAGGGTTAGGACATCGCGTGGCCGGTCGCAAGCCCCCATCGGTTCCGAGCGGCAGCTCCGAAGCTGAGGACGAGGGGCTGCGACGCGCAGCCCGGGAGAGGAATGCCATGACGGAGATCACCGCCCACCACGGCCTGCTGAAGGACACGAAGCTGCACGTCGACGACACCGGCGGCTCCGGCCGCCCGGTCGTCCTCATCCACGGCTGGCCGCTGTCGGGCGAATCCTGGAAGGAACAGGTCCCGGCGTTCGAGGCTGCCGGCTACCGGGTCGTCACGTACGACCGACGTGGATTCGGTCGCAGCGACAAGCCGCTGACCGGTTACGGCTACGACCGGCTCACCGACGACCTGCAGGCCGTGCTCGAGGCGCTCGACCTGCGCGACGTCACGCTCGTGGGGTTCTCGATGGGTGGCGGCGAGGTCGCCCGCTACTTCACCCGCCACGGGGCCGAGCGCATCCACAGTGCGGTGTTCGCCTCCGCCGTGCCGCCCTACCTGTTGCAGACGCCCGGCAACCCGGACGGCCCGCTTGCCGTCAGTGAAGCGGCGAAGATGACGGCCGGTCTGACGGCCGACCAGGACGCCTTCTACGACCAGTTCACGACCGACTTCTTCTCGGTCGACGGTGAGCTCAAGGTGACCGAGGAGCAGCGTCAGGAGGCACTCGCGCTTGCGCACCAGGCCTTCAAGCCGGCCGCCCTCGAGGCGATGGCGTCGTTCGCGAACACCGACTTCCGCGACGACCTGCCGAACGTCACCGTGCCGACGCTCGTCATCCACGGTGACAGCGACGCGACCGTGCCGCTCGAGGGCTCCGGTGCGCGGACGCATGCGGCGATCCCGTCGTCGACGCTCCACGTCGTGGCGGGAGCTCCGCACGGCGTGAACGTCAGCCACGCGGAGGAGTGGAACCGGGTCGTCCTGGAGTTCCTCGCGCGGTAGTCGCGGATGCGCGTGAGCGTCGGGCGGTGGGTGCCCCGTGCCCCATCGCCCGACGTTCGCGCGGTCAGCGCGAGTCGTCCGACCAGGGCAGGTAGCCGTCCAGGGAGTCGATGACCGCCGCCGGCAGTGGTGACTGCGCCCGATCGTCGAGGACGACCTTCCAGTCGCCCTCGACCCACTGTAGTGAGACGGGGGAGCTGACGAGCGCGCCGCCCTGGTCCGCGTCGACCCAGACGAGGTCGATGATGGCCGCGTCGGTGTCGTACGCATCGATCGCGAAGCCGGCGACCTGCGGTGATCCGAGCGCACCGTTGGGGAGGGCGGTGGGCGTCGCGAGCGCAGCGTCACGCCCGGGCCCAGGGGCGACGAGCATCGGGACGAGTCCGGCGAGCACCTCCGGGTTGGTCTCGGAGGCGAACGCGGTGTAGTTGACCGCCGCGGCGAGGGCTCCGTACGCCGTGCGCGCAAAGCAGAACCGCTCGTTCTCTCGGACGACGAAGGGGCCGCCGCCGCTGTTCTCGGCCGTGACGGCGATGGTTCCGACGAGCTCCCACTGGTTCGTCGGCGCGGCGGTGAGGGTGTTCGTGGTCTCCACCGTCTGCATGCCGCACACGCTGTCGCTGGTGGTCACCGTCTCGTCGACGGCCTGGGTGGCGTCGGGTGCGGGCGGCAGCGGGGCGGTGCAGCCGGTGAGCGCGAGCGCCAGCACCCCGATCGTGAGCATGGCCGTGCGTCCGCGCATCGTTCCCCCTGAGGACGTCGGCCCGACCCCCGGCCCGACGTTCCGCTCACCCTAGCAAGGTGCCCGCGGTCAGCGCTGTGGCAGGCCGTCGCCCGCCGGCGCGAAGCCGCTGCGCTGCGTGTCCTCGTCGGCCACGCGGACGCCGTACCGGTAGGTGAGCTCGCCACCGAGCACACCGGACAGGCCTACGAGGCCGTAGCCGACGAGACTCAGGAGCACCCCGGCGACCCCGGCCCGGTGGTGCCGCGACCGCGATCGCACGAGCCAGCTGCCGGCGAAGAGCGACGACGCCGCGACGTTCGCGGTGAGGTGCACGAGGGCGATGCGCCGCGCGTGGGTGCCTCGATCGATGGTGCGCAGGTCGAGGAGACCGAGCGACCCGGCGTCGGCGGCACCGACGAGGCCGATGCCC
Organism: Plantibacter sp. LMC-P-059a; assembly: GCF_030209505.1. Lineage (NCBI taxonomy): Bacteria > Bacillati > Actinomycetota > Actinomycetes > Micrococcales > Microbacteriaceae > Plantibacter > Plantibacter sp. LMC-P-059a. The sequence continues at coordinate 132,598 of NZ_JARVRZ010000005.1, forward strand.
ACGAGCCAGGTCGCACCGCGGGCGAACGACGCCGGCTTGGCGACGAAGCGGGTGGCCAGGTCGAAGACGAGGCTCGCCGTCCACGCCCCGATCGGCACGGTCACCGCCACGGCGTGCAGCGGGTGTCCGTAGGGTCCGGCGAGGATGGATCTCGGCCGCTTCGCCCGGCGGAGGCTCAGCTCGACGAGGTCCGGTGCGAGGCGTCGTGGCGTGTCGGTCGTCATACGGGGACGCTACGCCGCTGCGCGAACCCGGGTGGAGACCTTGACGCCGAGGGGCCACGCATGGTGCGCGGTCTGCCCTCGGCGCCAGATTCTCAGACGACCCGCTCGTCAGCGGATCAGGCGGTCGGCGTCGGGACCCGCAGCGACCACGCCTCCGCCGTCACGCCCGCGTCGTGCCGCAGGGCGTAGTGCTCGCCGTCCGAGGGGTAGGCGCGGAAGGTGAGGGCCGGACGGCCGGTCCGGTGGATCTCCACGATCGACGCGTCGATGAGGACCCGCACCTCGTCACCGGTGGCCAGCTCGCCCTGCCAGACGGTCTGCTCCGCCGAGCCGCCGAGGACGAGTGCCGCGGTCCCAGCTCCGGTCAACACGACCTCGGCCTGGTCGGGGAGCGCGGCCACCTCGACCGGCTCGGCCCGGAGCGCCGTCAGTTCCCTGGCGGGGACGAGCTCGACCTGGTCGTCGCGGACGACGAGTTCGCGCGGGAAGGTCAGCATGCCGGACCACCCGTGCTCGTCGACCTCCGCCTGGGTCCGGCCGCGGACGCCGTCCGGCGCGAGCTCCTGCGCCCACCCCCAGAGGAGCACGCGCGCCGGCTGCCCGTCGGAGCCGTCGGACTGCACGGCCTGCGGCGCGTAGAAGCTCGAGCCCTCGTCGATGAGGCCGGTGCGGCGTGCGCTGAACCCGGGGCGGCCGGTGCCCTCATCGATGGTCAGCGAGCCGAGCGCCCACGCGACCCCGCGGTGCGGCTGCCCGTCCAACCACAGCGACATGATCAGCACCCAGTCCTCGCCCACCTGGACCAGCTGCGGGCACTCCCAGCCCTCGCACGGCGCGAGGTCCGAGACCACCGGCGCCTCGGCGTCGAGCAGGTACCCCTCCTCCGTCCAGGCGTCGAGGTCGTCCGCGCGGTAGAGCAGCAGTGCGCCGCCCACGTCGGAGCGGCCGGCGCCCTGGATCGCCCAGCGGCGCCCGCCCAGCTCGAAGAGGAACGGGTCCCGCACCATCGTCACCCGCTCGTCCGAGGGGAGGGCGGCGGCGACGACGCGCTCACCGCTCCAGTCGCGGGCGTCGGCCGAGCCGTGCACGACGACCACCTCGGAGCGCCCGTGTCGGTCGCGGGCGGCGGAGTAGACGACCACCGGCAGACCGTCGTCGATGACCCCGACGCCGCTCCAGCACCCGAAGCCGTCCGTGGTGCCAGGGCGGGGGTGCAGGGCGACCGGGTGTTCCTCCCAGGCCAGCAGGTCCGCGGAGCTCGTGTGTCCCCAGTGGATGTCCTCGTGCCGGGCGGATCCCGGGTTGTACTGGAAGAAGACGTGCCAGCGGCCGTCGACGAACATGATGCCGTTGGGGTCGTTCACCCAGCCGGCCTCGGGCCTCGGGTGCAACCGCGGGAAGCTGCGGTCGGCGTGCTGCTGGGACTGGAGGCCGGTCATGGCTCCCTTTCGGTCGGAGATCGGTCTGGTCGAGGTGGTTCGGATCGCGGTGCGGGTGTCGACGTCGGTCACTTGCTGACGCCGGCAGTGAGTCCCTCGCGCAACGGCTTCTGCCCGAAGACGAACACGAGGGCGGCGGGGATCATCGACAGGACGACGCCGGCGAGCACGGTCGCGACGGACCCGGTGCCGAGGTTGCCCTGCAGGGTCACGAGCCCGAGCGGGAGGGTGAAGTTCTGCTCGCTGATCGTGAGGATCAGTGGTCGGAAGAACTCGTTCCAGTGGTAGTTGAACGCGAGGATGCCGACGATCGCGAGGCCGGGCGCAGCCAACGGGAGGTAGATGCGGAAGAAGATCTTCCACGGCCCGGCACCGTCGATCTGTGCCGCCTCGGCGAGTTCCGGCGGCAACCCCATGAAGTACTGGCGCATGAGGAAGGTGCCGAACGCTGTCGGGATCATCGGGATGATGAGGGCGAGCAGGGTGTCCGACAGCCCCATGCCGCGGATGAGCATGAAGACCGGGACGATCGTCACCTGCATCGGCACCATCATCGTGGCGAGGATGAGCCCGAACAGGATGCGCTTCCCGCCGAAGTCGAAGCGCGCGAACACGTAGCCGGCCATGGCGGCACTGAGCATCTGCCCGGCGGCGATGAGCAGCGTCACGAGCGCGCTGTTCCAGGTGTAGAGCAGGATCGGGATCTTCTGGAACACGTCGATGAACGCGCCGGGGCCGAACTCGGTCTGCCCGGTGTCGACGTTCGCCGGGGTGAGCGCCGTGACGAGCGTCCACACGACCGGTGCGAGCGTGAGGAAGGCGGCGATGATGAGGACGAGGAACTTCCCCGCCGTGGCCAGTCGACGGCGCGTCTGGTTCGGGGCGATAACTGCGGTGGACATCGTGGACCTCATCCGTAGAAGACGAAACGCTTGCTGAGCCGGAACTGCGCGGCGGTGACCAGCATGATCAGGAGCGTAAGCACGATGCCGATCGCTGCAGCGAGACCGAAGTCGAGCTGTTGGAACGCGGATTCGTAGATCACCATGACGGCCGTGCGGGTGTCGTCCCCCGGCCCGCCGCGGGTGAGGACGTACGGCTGGTCGAAGATCTGCAGGGCGCTGATGATGGCCATGACGGAGGCGACGAGCATCGTCGGGCTCACGAGCGGGAGCGTCACGTGCCGGAACTGGCTCCAGCCGTGCGCGCCGTCGAGCGACGACGCCTCGTAGACCTCGCGCGGGATCGCGGCGAGCCCGCCGATGAACAGCAGGAAGGTGAACCCGAAGTTCTGCCACACGTAGACGAGCAGCACGACGATCTTCGCCCCGAACCCGGTCGTCAACCAGCCGATGTCCCCGACGCCGAAGAGGCCGAGGAACTCGTTGACGAGGCCGAACTCCTGGTTGAACAGGTACGACATCACGAGGGACACGGACGCCGCCGAGAGGACCAGCGGGAAGAACAGCGCCGAGCGGAAGAAGGTCCGGATCCACTCCGGCATGCGGGACTGCACGAGGATCGCCAGGAGGAGGGCGACGGCCAGTTGCAGCGTCACGGCGACCACGACGAAGCCGACCGTGTTGAGGAACGACACGCGCACCGTCGGGTTGGCTGCGAGGTCGACGAAGTTGCCGACACCGACGAACTCGGGCGCCGAGATGATGTCCCAGCGGAAGAACGCCAGCAGGAACGAGCCGATGATCGGGACGAAGCTGAAGAGGCCGAGTCCGATGAGCGTCGGGGCGAGGAACACCCAGACGAGCAACCGGCTGCCGCGCGGGGCGGGACGTCGGCGTCCGGACTTCGCTTCGGGTGGGACGACGAGCGCGCGGGTCGCCGTCGGTGACTGCAGTGCCATCATCGTCCCTTCAGTGCGAGTGCGAGGTCCCGCTGCATCGTCTCGAGGCCCCGGCGGACCCCGGTCTGGCCGTTGGTGATCGCGCCGACCACGTTCTTGACGAGTGCCGACTCGACGGCGGCCTGCTGGGGTGGCGCGGGCATCGGGCCCGTCGTCGGGAAGCGGTCGAGGGTGTCATAGAAGACCTCCCAGTGCTTCGGTCCGATGTCGCCGCCGTACAGCTCGGCATTGAGGGACCGGCGGGGGAGCGAGGAGTCGGGCTGCTGATGCGCGATCGACATCCCCTCGACGGAGATGCAGTACTTCATCCACTCCCACGCCTCGTCCTTGCGCTCGGAGGTCCGCATCATCGCGTAACCGCCGGCGCCGAACTGGTGCCGCTGGCCGCGCATCTTCGGGAAGTAGGTCACGTCGTACTCGTCGTTGCCGAGGCCGGCGTCGTTGAGCCCCTTCACCCAGAACCCGCCGGCCGGCGTCATGCCGACCGATCCGCGGGAGAAGAGGGAGACGAGCTCGTTGCCGCCACCCTGCGCGGGGTTCGCGGCGATCCCCTCGGAGACCATGCGCTCGAGGACCTCGAAGCTCTCCACGGTGCGGTCGCTGAGGGCGTCGGCGTGCTCCCAGAGGTAGCCGCCGCCGCGGGGCGTCTCGTTCGGGTAGAACCTGGACCACATCCAGTCGCCGCCCGGCGCCTTCTCCTCGGTGAGGAAGCTCGTGTCGTTGATGTACAGCCACGGCACGACGCCGCCCCAGAGCCGGTTGTTCCAGAAGTACGGCAGGAACGAGCCGGGGGCGCTGCCCTGCATGGTGCGGGCGACGGTGAAGAAGTCGTCGACCGACCAGTCGTCCCGTGGGCGCTCGAGCCCTGCGCGTTCGAACGCCGAGGTGTTGTAGTACATGTTCGCGGCGTTGAAGTTGTCGGGCAGTTGGAACAGGTTGCCCTTGTACATGAACGATTCGATGAGCGAGGGGTTCACGTCGTCGAAGTACTCCTGTAGCTCGGCGGCGTCGCGCTGCACGTACTCGTCGATGGGGTGGGCAAGACGTTCTGCGAACAGCTGGGTGCCCTCGGTCGCCACCGACACGATGTCCGGCGGGGTGCCCGCTGCGACCATCGTGAGGATCTTCGCGAAGAAGTTGCCCCAGTCCTGGCCCTGGATCGCGATGATCCGGACGGGGATGTCGGGGTGCAGCTTCTGGAAGCCGTCCACGAGCGACTGCCGGGCGGCGGCGTCCTGGGCGGTGCCGAAGAGGGCGACGGTGAGGGCGTCGTCGCCACGGCCTGGGATGTCTCCGCCGGTGAGGCGTGGCCAGGAGATGGCCGTGCCCGCCAGACCGAGACCGAGCAGGGCGAGTGCCGCCCTGCGACTCAGATCAACCACGTTGTTGCTCCTGCGAAATCGGGGCCGACCGTTCGCAGGGCGCGGACGATGAGCCATGAATGGGAGTGCTGAACGGATTCAGCAAACGAAACATAACACAGCTCCGCGCGATATGCTGAACTGATTCAGCAACCCGCACGAAGGAGTGTCATGTCCACCCAGCGCCGCCGCACGACCCTCGCGGACGTCGCCGAGCGCTCGGGCATGTCGAAGGCCGCCGTCAGCATGATCATGAACGACCGCCCGGGGTCGCGGCTGTCGGCGGACGCCGTGGAGCGGGTGCGTGCGGCCGCTGCAGAACTCGACTACCGCCCCAACCCCGCAGCCCAGGTGCTCCGGCGCGGCAAGACCCGGACGATCGGCTTCATCTCCGACGAGGTGACGCTGACCCGCCACGCTTCCGGACTCATCGGCGGCGCGCTCGAGGTCTCGAAGGCGAACGACCACACCATGCTCATCGCCGAGACCGAGGGGATCGAGGGCGGTCTCGCTCGGGCGTTCGAGACGATGATCGACCACCGCGTCGACGGCATCCTCATCGGCCTGCTCGGCGCCCGCCTCATCGACCTCCCGAGTACCTCGACCGGCGTCCCGGTCGTCGTCCTGAACGGAGCGTCGTCGTCGGGCCACGCGAACGTCCTGCCCGACGAACGCGCCGCCGGCTATGCGGTCGCCAAGCGACTCGTCGACGCCGGGCACCACCGCATCGGCGTGGTCGGCGACCTCCCGCGCGAGGTCATCAGCGACCTCCGTCAGACCGCTACGGTGGCGCTGCGATTCGAGGGCATCGCCGCCGCGTTCGCGGAGGCCGGCGTCGAACCGGTGCGCGTCGACATCCCGGAGTGGCAGCCGGAGCCCGGCTACGAGGCGACCCGCACGCTCCTCGACCGGCATCCCGACGTCACCGCGATCCTCGCCGCGAACGACGGCGTCGCCTTCGGTGCCTACCAGGTGCTGCTCGAACGGGGACGCCGGATCCCGCAGGACGTCTCCGTGGTCTCCTTCGACGACGAGATCCTCGCGGGCTACCTCCGTCCAGGGCTCACCACTGCCCGGCTGCCCTACCAGGAGATCGGCGCGCTCGGAGCGTCGATGCTCCTCGGTCGGCACGCCCTCGGGCACGAGCTCGTCACCATGCCGATCATCGAGCGGGACTCGCTCGCCACCCTGTCACCAGCCACCCCGTCACCCGTCGCCGTCTGACCCGGACCCAGCAGAGAGAACAGCCATGCACACGACCCCGACGACCGACGTGCTCATCGCCGGCGAGACGCTCATCGACATCGTCCGTCGACTCGACGGAACGCAGGCCGAGAGTCCCGGTGGCAGCCCGGCGAACGTCGGCATCACCCTCGGTCGGCTCGGCCGGATCCCGGCCCTCGTGACCCACGTCGGGGACGACGAGCGCGGGGCGGCGATCCGGTCCTGGCTCGACGCGTCCGGGGTCTCGCTGGTGTCGGCGCCCACCGGCCGGACGTCCACGGCACAGGCGACGCTCGATGCGGACGGTGCGGCCACCTACGAGTTCGACCTCTCCCTCGACCTCGACGCCACGGATGCTCCGGACGCGCCCGTCGTGCACACCGGCTCGATCGCCACGGTGCTCGAGCCCAGTGCCAGTCGCCTGCGTGCGCTGGTGGAGGCTCGTCGGGATGCGGCGCTCATCACCTACGACCCCAACATCCGTCCCACGCTCGTCGACGACGCCGAGCGCGTGCGGCGGACGGCGCTCGAGTGCATCGCGCGAGCCCACGTGGTGAAGGCGAGTGACGAGGACGTCGCCTTCCTGCACCCGGACCTCGCGCTCGTCGACGCGGCGAAGCAGTGGGTGTCGTCGGGTCCCGGGCTCGTCGTCGTGACGCGGGGTGGTGACGGAGCCCTGGTGGTGCGTGCCGGATCGGTGTTCGAGATCGCGACGCCACGGGTGACGGTGGCCGACACCGTCGGTGCCGGCGACACGTTCATGGGTGCGCTCATCGACGGCCTGCTGACCGCCGGGGTCTCGGGGCCTGCGGCCGAGGAGCGGCTCGGGGCGATCTCCGACCACGACCTCCGACGACTCCTCGAGCGTGCTGCGCGGGCAGCGAGTGTCACGGTGTCGCGCCCAGGGGCGAACCCGCCGACGCTGGCGGAACTGGACGCCTGACGCTCAGGACTCCTGCGGCGTCACCGGCATCGTCGCGTCCGGCCCGCCGAACCGCGCCGAGGACACCACCTGCTGTGCCGCCCGGCGGAGGGCGAGGATGAGCGGTTCGGTGAGGACCGTTCCGAGCACGATGTACTGCACGGCGAGCTCGGGGGAGTCTGCCGGGATGCCGTCGATCTCCGCTTCGGCGATGCGACGAGCGGCCTCGACGTAGCGGTCGAGCACCTCGGGCGGCACGGTGAAGCCGGCGCGCTCCAGGGTGTCGAGCGCCTGGGCGAGGCCGGCGAGGAGCCCGGGGTCGCACTGCGCCGCGACGCCGCCGAGCCGTTCGTAGAGCTCGAGCGCGCGCGTGGTGTCGAGGGGACCTGCGGGGCGCGGGGTGACGGCGGCGTGCGCCACGCCGAGGAGGTCGTACGGGCCGGGCGGCGGTGCGTCGAGGGCGGCCACGACGTTCCGGGTCTCGGCGATGCTGACGCCGGCGGTCAGGAGGGCTCTGATGACCCGGAGTCGGGACAGGTGGGCGTCGCCGTACCGCGCCTGGGTCGCCGAGGTGCGCTCGCCCTCCGGGAGGAGTCGCTCGCGCAGGTAGTACTTGATGGTCGCCACCGGCACCTCGCATGCCGCGGCGAGTTCGGAGATTCGCATCGTGTCCTTCTCGCATGGATAGTGCTACTATCCAACTTGGATAGCGTCCCTATCGAACAAGGAGCAGTGTATGTCACGCGTCGTCGCCGGCCGAATCACCCACCGTCACGAGGGGGAGCTCGTCGTCTTCCACATCGGCATGACCGTCAACCAGTGGTGGCGTCCCGACCAGTGGATGCCGATCTTCGGAGAGATGCCACGCATGTTGCGCGAGCTGATGACCGACCCGGACTCCGGCCTCCTCGGCTCCCACATCCTGCTCGGTGCGTCCGGACCGTACCTCGTCCAGTACTGGTCGTCGATCGAGAAGCTCTACGCCTACGCCTCAGCGCCCGCCTCGGAGCATCGACCCGCCTGGTCGCGGTTCAACCGGCGTGCCCGGTCGGCACCGAAGGCGGTCGGGGTCTGGCACGAGACGTTCCTGGTCGAGCGGGCCGAGAGCATCTACGTGTCGACGCCCGCCATGGGGCTGCCGGCGGCGACCGAGGCGGTGCCGATCGGCTCCCGCAACCAGCACGCGCGCCAGCGCTTCGCCGACGGCCGGACCGGAGCGACGGAGGCGCCGGAGGCGTCGGCTTGAGGAAGCTGTGTCGAGCCGCATCCGAGCTGTGTTGAGATAGGCGGGTGGACCTCCAGAAGCAACCGGCGCCAGCGGCGTCGAACCCGACCCGCAAGCGCTCCGGCATGGTCGCCCTCATCCTCGGCATGTTGCTCGTCGGCCCGGTGATGATCGCGATCGGGGTCGGCCTCCGGCTGGCGGACGACGAGCTGCTCCAGACGGGCACGCGCACCACCGGCACGATCACCGAGGTGCAGGACGGCGTGGAGGCCTCGGACCTCGACTTCCGGGTCGAGTACCGTGCCACCGACGACACCGTGCACACGGTCTGGGAGTCGTGGGACATCAGCGACCGACCGTCCGTCGGCGACGAGGTCACGATCGTCTACCGGGCCTCCGATCCGGGGGCGGCTGTCGTCGAAGGCTACGGCGGCGAGGGCGAGTGGATGACCGGACTCGGAGTCGTCTTCACCGTCATCCTCGGCGGGACGGGGATCATGATGCTCGTGATGGCCGCTCGGGGCCGGTCGGAGCGCGCACAGGCGCGGCGCGCAGCGATGCAGCCGCCCACCGGTCAGCGGTAGCGCGGCGGAACGGCGAGCGGCGCGGAGACGAGTGCGGCCCCTCGGGGGATCTCACCAGAGCCGTGCCGTACCGGCGTCCCGAGGGCGAGCACGATCTGCAGGCCGTCGGCGGGGTCGGTCGCGGCGTCCGCGTGCCGGAACGTCAGGGTCGGCGGGTCCTCGGAGACGCTGTAACTGAGCACGATCATCGAGCTCGACCCGGAGGCCCGGAGGCGCGGTCTGGAGAACCGCACCGACGACTCGTGCACGGTGAGGACCTGCTCCCGGTGGAGGATCCGACCGGCGCCGGTCGCGTCGCCGCCGCCGGCGCTCACCATGACCTGGGGGCCGGCGAAGCCGACGATGGCGTGGTTCAGGTCGTCGGGGGCGGAGATGAGGCCGCTCGCGTCCCGCAGCTCGACGAGCTGCAGTCGCCACCGGATGCGATGGTCGACGTCGGTGCTGATCCAGACGTCCCGGACGCTGCCGCGGCCCCGGTCGAGCGGTTGCCGGACGAGGTCGTCGAATCGGATGATCCGTGATGGCCCTGGTGTCGCGGGTGGTCGTGAGACGACGTCGACGAGGACGAGATGAGCGGGAGTGGCAGCCGGTTCGGGTCCAGCTGCTGCGCGCATCTCGTCCTCGTCGGGTCGGGAGGTGGTGCAGGTCGGTCGGTGGTGCGGTCGGTCAGGCCTTGGCGTCGACGAGGATGTAGCCCTCTTCACCGTGGACCACGGTGTCGATGCCGGCGATCTCGTCCTCGTTCTTCACGCGGAAGCCGATCGTCTTCTCGATCGCGAAGCCGATGATGAAGGCGAGCACGAAGGAGTAGATGAGGACGGAGAAGGCGGCGATCGCCTGGACGAGCAGCTGCGAACCGTCACCACCCATGAAGAGGCCGGTGCCGTTGGCGAAGAAGCCCAGGTACAGCGTGCCGATGAGGCCACCGACGAGGTGGATGCCGACCACGTCGAGCGAGTCGTCGAAGCCGAGCTTGAACTTCAGGTCGATCGCGAGGGCGCAGACCGCGCCAGCGACGATACCGAGGACGATCGCCCAGATCGGGTGCAGTGAGGCGCACGCCGGGGTGATCGCGACGAGACCGGCGACCGCACCGGATGCGGCACCGACGGAGGTCGGCTTGCCGTCCTTGACGCGCTCGACCACGAGCCAGGCGAGCAGCGCGGCGGCCGGAGCGGCGATCGTGTTGACGAAGGCGAGTGCAGCGGTGCCGTCGGCGGCCAGCTCGGAGCCGGCGTTGAAGCCGAACCAGCCGAACCAGAGGAGACCGGCGCCGAGGAGGACGAACGGCGGGTTGTGGGGGACGTAGGCGCCCTTCTTGAACCCGACGCGACGACCGAGGACGAGCGCGAGGGCGAGCGCTGCCGCACCGGCGTTGATGTGCACTGCGGTACCACCGGCGAAGTCGATGACGCCGACGCCGAAGACGTCCTGCAGGCCGTGCGTGATCCAGCCGCCGTAGGCGAAGCTGCCGTCATCGGCGAGGCCGAAGTTGAAGACCCAGCTGGCGACGGGGAAGTAGACGACGGTCGCCCAGATCCCGGCGAAGATCATCCAGGAGCCGAACTTCGCGCGGTCCGCGATCGCACCGGAGACGAGCGCGACGGTGATGATCGCGAAGGTCGCCTGGAACGCGACGAAGGCGAGCGGCGGGTACGCGGCACCCTCCGGCGTCTCGAGCGCACCGGTCAGGCCGATGTTCGCGGTGTCGATCGCCCATGGTGCGACGGTGCCTTCGGAGCCGGGGAACGCGATCGCGTAGCCGTACAGCACCCAGAGGACGCCGATGAGGCCGAGTGCGCCGAAGCTCATCATCATCATGCTGATGACGCTCTTCGCCTTCACCAGGCCGCCGTAGAAGAATGCGAGTCCTGGTGTCATGAGCAGGACGAGTGCCGCAGCTATCAGCAGGAATGCTGTGTTTCCTTGATCCATTCGAGGTGCCTCTCCGCAGGGACGCGGCTGGAGCGCGTCGGGTGCGCCCAGCGTGACACCACCGTGTTTCCGTCGGCGTGTGCCCGTGTTTCCAACAGGTTGCGGATCCGGACCCCGTGTAAACAGCTCATGACGGGACGCATCGGACGTACAGTGAAACTGAGTGGAACGGAGCCCCGATGACGACACCCAGCACCGACGCGGACACCCCCGAGGTCGTCCGCAACGACGAGAGCCACGAGTACGAGATCCGCGTGGGCGACCGCGTCGCAGGCATCGCCGGGTACCGCGACGAACCCGGCCGGATCCTCTTCACCCACACGGAGATCGATCCCGACTTCGGCGGGCAGGGGCTCGGCAGCATCCTCGCGTCGGCAGCCCTCGACGACGCCGCCGAGCGCGGCCTGACGATCGTGCCCTACTGCCCCTTCATCCAGGCCTACCTGCGGAAGCACCCGGATTTCAGCGGCGAGGTGTCCTGGCCGGAGTGACCGCTTCCCGCGGCAGGTGCGGGACGCGTGGCAGGCGCAGGAGGACGGCTTCGCAGCGGTAGTCCTGCGAGCTCGCCATGCTGCCGCGGAACCACAGCAGCGAGACGGTCGACGGATCGCCCGGTGCGACGATCGGTCTGAGGTTGTCGTGCGCCGAATGCTCCGTCACCGGCGTCCACGACCAGCTCGCTCCGGCGTCCGTGGTCCGTCCGTGGAAGATCTCGTGGTGCGGCAGGGTCGTGTCGTCGCGCGGGTCGATCGCGCTCGAGAGGTAGACGGAGTCGAGGTCGTCGGGATCGATCGCGACGAGGCCCGTGTAGTCCTGCTCGTGGGGGAGGAGCCCGGCACCGGCCAGGGCGAGCGGGTGCACGGACCACTCGCCTCCCGGCGGTAGGTGGGCGTACAGGAAGCGGTGGTCGAGGACGGGCCGGTAGCGTTCGGCGGCCTCGTCGGGATGGGCCGGACCATCATCCGCGCGGGCGGAGACGATGGCGGCGAGGGTGCCGTCGGCGGCTCCCCGGAGGTCGACCGTCCAGCCGTGGCCGAGGCGGACCCCGGGCCATCGGCCGTCGTCGGGGAGCGTCGACCCGGCGGCGACGAGGGTCGTGAGGTCCGCCTGCGAGGGTGCGTCACCGTTCAGCGGGTGCGGGTCGACGATGCTGCCGTCGGTGCGGCGGAGTCCGTCGGCGTCGAGGAACCCGTGGTAGACGCTGTTGTCGTAGTCCCGTGGGTGGTGGTCGGTGGTGATGAGATCGATGCGGGTGGGTGTGGAGGTGTAGCGCGTGTACCCGTTCACGTAGCCGACCTTGGGGCGGGTGAAGAGTTTGCCGGCGTACCGCCAGGTGTCGCCGTGGTCGTCGGAGATGAGGGCGCACTGGTCGTCGTTGACGGCGCGGGCGAAGCAGTACAGGCGGCCGTCGAGTTCGTGGAGGTTCGCGTAGGTCACGCCGGAACCGCCGGTGTGGGGGCTCCAGTCGAAGGTCTGCTCGGGTCCCCAGTGGTGTGGGTCGTCGGGTTCGCTGATGCGCCAGCGGGTGAGGTCGTCGGTCTTGTGGCGGGTGTACATCGCGAGCCAGCGGCCGTCGGGACGGTGCCAGAGGGCGGGCACGTCGTGGTCGTCGGATTCGAGTCGCTCGTGGAGGACGACGACGTCGGCGGTGCCGGTGGTGAGGTCGACGACCGTGACCTCGACGTTGCCGCCGCGGCGCTCGCCGTCGACACCGGTGGTCGAGGCGATCGACCCCACGAGGAGGAGGCCGGCGACCGGATCGGCGAGTGCGCGTTCGTCTTGGAACCAGCACCAGGCGGCGTTGTCGTTGACGACGATCGGTGTGGGGTGGTCCCTGGTGGATGGACTGTCGTGTCGGCGCGGCATTGCGACCTTCCGGGTGGGGTTCCGGACGAGGCTATCGGTGTGACCGCGTACTCGGCAAGCGCTTTCCAAGGGGTGGTGCCGCGCCTGGGTACCCTTCGACAGGCTCAGGGACCGGGGTGTTCCCGGTGCGTCTTGTCCGGTCACTGAGCTTGTCGACGTGCCTACGAGAACCCCTTCGACAAGCTCAGGGACCGAGCTGATCCGGCACACCTCCACCGGTCACTGAGCCTGTCGAAGTGTTGAGGGACACAGGCAGCGTCCTGCCTGTGCGCGCGCTCGACTCCGGTCACTGAGCTTGTCGAAGTGCGCACGAGGAACCCTTCGACAAGCTCAGGGACCGGGCTGATCCGCCCACACCTCCACCGGTCACTGAGCCTGTCGAAGTGCCCACGAGGAACCCTTCGACAGGCTCAGGCACGGGCCGGGGTTCAGAACGGTGCAGGGTCCGGTGCGGTTCGGTGGTGTTTGCCGTCGGGTGTGGTCCAGTCGAGGACGCCGCCCGGTTGATGGTCGAGGTTCCAGCCCGGGAGATGCTTCATCCGATGATGATGTCTGCAGAGGCAGGCAAGATTCCCGACGTCCGTTGTCCCGCCGTCGTGCCAGGCAACCGAGTGATCGAGGTCGCATGCCCTGGCTCGACGTCCGCAACCTGGTGCGCGACAGGTGCTGTCCCGAAGCCGCACCGCCCGCTGGAGATCGGCGGGAACGCGATACTGGCCGCGGCCGACCGAGAGTAAGGCACCGGTTTCGGGCTGGACGAGGATGCGGGTGAAAGAGGGTGCGTTGACCGCGATGCGCGCTGCGGTGTCCGGGTCGATCGGCCCGTAGCCGTCGAGCGTGGCAGGTGCGTCGGAGACGCCGGCCATGCTGAGTGCTGGGACGGTGATCTGCACGGTGGGCTTGATGTGCTCCTGCACTTCGATCGGATGCGGGAGCACCGGGTTCGACGCGACATCGTCCGGGGTAACGCCGGCGAGGGCCAGGGCTGCGAGGGCGTCGGCTTGCAACTGTCCACAGGTGCGAGTATCGCCCGCCTTGCGTGACTCCGCAGCTGCGGCCTCGAGGCGCTCGATGATGCCCTGCGCGATGGGCGCGGTGGTGAAGAGGTGGACCCATGCCATGCCGTCCGAGGCGGGCTCGAATTCCACGCGGCGGTCCGCTTCCGAACGGATCGCGCGCGCCGTGATCGATTCCGGGTGCAGCCGCTCACGGAGGTCCTTCGCGCGTTTCTTGAGCCGCGTAGCGGTCAATCGCTCGGCCATCGGGAGTACCTCGGCGAGAAACGACGCGCGTCCAGCGGTTGGCACGTCGCGGAGTTGATCGGTGATCGTACGCGCGTGTCGACTCGAGATCTTGCCCGCCTCGAGCGCGGCCAGCACGGTAGGCGCCTCGTTCACGAGCTGTTCGGCGTCGTCGGTCGCGTGTCGGACCGTCTGTTCTGAAGCACGGGTGGCCATCGCGAGCATCGCGCACGTCGAGCGGCGCGACAGCGCCCGGCGCTCGGCGGGCGGGTAGATGGCCGGGACGACGGTGTCCGCCAGGGCGTCCGCATACGCGGCCGACCGCGCGAGCAACCGCGATTCTTCTGCATCCAAGGCCGCGCGCCGGCGACAGATGCTCGCGTACTCGTCAGAGAACTCAGCGAGCTGCGCGGCGTACTCGTCGCTCGCGCGGATCGCGGTGGCGGTGCTCTCGGTCATGACTCCAGTCCACCATGGACCACTGACATTCCAGATGCTGAGTTCGGGCTGCTGTGGAGGCATCCCGTGAGCACTTCGACAGGCTCAGTGACCGGGTGTGGCTGTGGTGTTTGGTCAGGTTGCGAGCCTGCCGCTGGGCGCACTTCGGCAGGCTCAGTGACCGGGTGTGGTTGTGGGGATTTGAGCGGGTCGAGTGCCTGCCGGTTCGCGCACTTCGACAGGCTCAGTGACCGGGTGTCGCGGACCGGGCACGTTCCGGTCCCTGAGCTTGTCGAAGGGTGCACCTCGACAGGCTCGGTGACCGGCACAGGCTCGGTGACCGGCGCAGGCTCGGTGACCGGTGCGGGCTCGGCGACCGGCTCGGGCTCCGCGGATCGCGCCGGAAGGGAACCAGCCCACCCCAGCGGAACGCAACCCGTCCGGGGGTGATTTCCGCCGCTGCCAGAATTGAGTCATCGACCGACTTCGACCGAAAGCAGCCATGAGTTCCAACCCGACACCCGAATACCCCGCAACCCCGACGTACGCGGCCCCGAACCACGCGCCCCAGGCCCCGCGCGGAGCCACCTCGCCCGACGACCTCTCGCTGCCGCTCTACGGCGCGACGTTGCCGCAGGCAGCCAAGCGCTACCTCCGCAAGTACGCGACCTTCTCCGGCCGTGCCTCGCGGAGCGAGTACTGGTGGGTCACGCTCTTCCTCTTCCTGGTCACGCTCATCCCGAACATCCTGCTGATCACGGGTGTCGCGATCGGTGCGTCGTCGGCTGCCGCACAGCGCGAGGCGATCGTGTTCGACAACAGTGCCGGCTCGAAGACCTACTACACCCAGCCCGGCATCCTCGAGATCCCGGGGGCTGCACCGCTCATCATCGTCGGCTTCGTCCTCCTGATGCTCATCGGCTTGGCGACCATCGTGCCGAGCCTGGCCCTCATCTGGCGCCGACTGCACGACGCCAACTTCCCCGGCCCGTTCTACTTCTTCTCGCTCATCCCGTCGGTCGGCGGCATCATCCTGCTCGTCCTCCTCCTCCTGCCCTCGAAGGCGGAAGGCCAGCGGTTCGACAAGGGACGCTAAGGGTTCGCCTGGTGAACCGAACGGGCCGGTGTGGATGACCTCCGCACCGGCCCGTTCCGTGTCCGCCTCAGTGAGTGCGGTCGCTCAGCGAGCGCGGTGGTCTCAGCCGGCCGTCGCGACGTCGAGGATCCAGGTGACCCCGAACCGGTCGGTGACCATGCCGAAGCCCGGGCTCCACGCGGACGCCGCGAGCTCCTCGACGACGGTACCGCCCTCGGTGAGCTTGGCCCAGAAGACCTCGACCTCCGTGAGCGTCTCGCCGCGCACTGAGACGAAGCACGACTGCTCCGTGACGGTCGTGCCCTGCTCCCTGCGGGTCGCGCCACCGCCGATGAGCGAGCCGCCCGTGGCGCCCGGGCTGTCGTACGCCATGATCCGGAACCCGTCGGCGGACTCGAGCTGTCCGAAGACGACCAGCTCCGCCCCGGGAGCGTCCTTGGGCATACCGAAGTCCGCATAGCTCGCGATCGTCGTCTGCCCGCCGAAGACGGACGCGTAGAAGGCCAGTGCCGTGCGGGCGTCGCCGCCGAAGTTCAGGTGGGTGGTGGTCGTGATGCTCATGAGTGCTCCTCGATTCGGACCGGGCTCCTCCCGGCTGAGCACCATGATGACCGGTGTCTAGGACAGATCGTGTCCGCTACTCGACTTAGGCTCGGACCATGTCCTCACCTACCTCCCGCCTGCTGCAGCTGCTCTCCCTGCTCCAGGCCCGGCGGGACTGGCCGGGCGCGCTGCTCGCCGATCGACTGAGCGTCAGCCATCGCACGATCAGGCGCGACGTCGACCGCCTGCGCGAGATGGGCTACCGGATCGAGGCGACGATGGGTCCGGACGGCGGGTATCGCTTGGACGCCGGGAGTGAGCTGCCACCGCTCCTGTTCGACGACGACCAGGTGGTCGCGCTGACGGTGGCGCTCCAAACCGCCGCGGTGGCGGGCGAGGGCATCGGCGAGGCGGCGCTGCGAGCCCTGACCACCGTCCGACAGGTGTTGCCGTCGCGGGTCCGCCACCGGCTGGATGCCCTGGAGGTCGCGAACGTGGCCCGCGCCGGTGCCGCGCCGACGCCCACGGTCTCCTCCGAGGTGCTGCTCTCGGTGTCAGCCGCCATCCGGGACCGGCACGTGCTCCGCTTCGGCCGGGCGGTCGATGACCCGGCACCGCCGCGTCGGGTGGAACCGCATCACCTCGTGTTGTCCGACGAGCGGTGGTACCTCGTGGCCTGGGACCTCGACCGCGACGACTGGCGGATCTTCCGCGCCGACCGCCTCGTGCCGCGGACGCCGACGGGTCCGCGCTTCCACCCCCGCACCGTGCCCGGGGGAGATGTGCGGGTATTCGTCGCCGCGCGGTTCAAGGGCTCGGAGCACGCCGACCGGTGGCCGTGCGTCGGGACCGTCCTCCTGCACCTCCCGCTGACCGCCGTGCAGCCCTTCGTCGGTGATGGAACGGCCGAGGCGGCAGGCGACGATCGCACCCGGTACACCTCCGGCGCCTGGTCGTGGGTGGCGCTCGCCGCCTCGCTCAACCGGTTCGACACGGAGATCGAGGTGGTCGAGCCCCCGGAACTGGCTGCGGCGTTCGCGGTGCTCGCGGATCGCAATGCGGCGACGGCGACCCGCGGGGCGCCGGCGCAGCGGTGATCGTGTCGCCGTGATGACTGCGGTCAGCCGTGCAGCGCGTCGTCCGGCGGGCCGAGGCGGACGGCAGTGAACCGGACGGTGAGTCCTGCGCGGGTCGGTGCCGCACAGAACAGCCCGGCCTCGACCTCGGCGTCCGGGTCGAGGTGCGCCACCCGGACCAGGCGCCAGTCCTCGTCGTCCACCCGAGCGCGCACGGTCACCGCGTCGCCGTCTCGGCTCGCTCGGATGGTCACGGGACGCCCGAGCCAGTCCGGGACGGGCGCGACCGACCAGTCGGAGGTGCCGTGCGTGACGACCGCGCCGAGCTGGGCGACCCCGTCAGACACCTCGACACCGGCCTTGAGCCAGCTCGTCGCGGACACCCGCAGGAACACCCCGGCCTGATCGAACTGCTCCGAGCCGTCGAGGACGAACGTCACCTCGACGGCCCCGCGGTGTGGCATCGGGGCGACCAGGGCGTGCTCCGTGTCGTGGACGAACCCGTACGAGGTGTGGCGCCAGGCATCGCTGCCCTCGACGGCGGTGACAAGGAGCGAACCGTCCGGCTCCGTCGTCACCGCCGCAGGGGTCGTCGTCCATCGTCCGTGCTCGGTCAGGTGTTGGAGATCCATCCGTCCATCCTGACGCACGGATGAGCGCGCTCGCCTAGATCGCCGTACCGAACTCGCGGATCGTGATCCCTGAGACGGTCAGCGGTCCGCCGTCGGCGTAGAACGAGATCCCCGTGTCGCCCTCGGCGAAGTGGACCTGCTGCGACACGACCGTGTGGCCGGCGTTGACGAAGACCTCGACGCTCTGCGTGTCGACGAAGACCCGCAGGTGGACCGAGCGCGCGGCCGCGTCGATCGGCGCTGCGGCCCGCGTGTACGGCTGCAGTGAGAAGCCTGCCTGATCGGACGGCGCCCGATCGACGTAGAGCTCGGCCCCGGCCTTGCCGATGTTGGTGTGCCGGGAGCCGTCCGCCGAGCGCCCGACGGAGAAACCGACGTTCGTCGCGGTGTCCCAGGCGAGGTCGAGCTCGATCTCGTAGGCCCGGCCGCTCCACGGGAGGACGGCACTCCCGGTGACCGTCTGGCCGGGGAGGGTGAGCGTCGCGGTCGCATACCCGGCGAGGGCGTCGACGGGCGAGCTGAGCAGGCTGTACCGACCGCCGGACTGCGCCTCGAGTCGCAGCTCCCGGACGACGGAGTTCTGGCCGTTGTACCCGTCCGAGGCGTCGGTGGGGACGTCGCGGTTCGCGTACTTCCAGTTGTTCATCCAGGCGATCGCCAGCCGGCGGTCATCGGGCGACTCCGCCTTCGGCCAGGTGACCGCGGCATACCAGTCCCACCCCCAGTCGAGCCACTGCGGGGTGAGGTCGTCAGCCGTGAACCGCGTCCCGTCCCAGGTGCCCGTCCAGTAGGCGTACGTCATGGGCAGGCCGATCGAGTAGGCGTCCATGCTGGCGCCCAACACCCAGTGCCAGCTGCCGTCGCCCGCTCGCATCTGGAACAGGTCGGGGCATTCGATGCCGCCGAGGTCGTGGTTCGGGTAGTCGAAGTTGTGCTGCAACTGCCAGTCGATCAGGTTCGTCGAGGTGTAGAAGGCCGCGTAGCGCGCACGGCCGATGACGCAGACCCACTCGCTTCGCGCCGCGTCCCAGTGCACCTTCGGATCCCGGAACCACTCGGCGTTGTCGATCTCCGCCGCGGTCTGGGCCGTGCGTCCGTCGGTGTTCACGATCACCGGATCCGGGCGCATCGTGAAGGTGAAGCCGCCATCGGTGGACCAGTACAGGTACTGCTCCTGGTACTTCCGGACCCCGTCCGTGGGCTGCGTTGCGAGGGCGATGACCGCCCCGGCACCGTAACCCGCCGTGTTCGCGGTGTCGACGACGGCGGATCCCGACCACACCGGGAAGTCCGGCTGCAGCGGCATGACCGTCCCGTGGTGGGTGAAGGCGACGCCGTCGGTCGTCGTCGCGTGATCCCAACCGCCCGGGCCGTTGTTCTGGCCGGAGTGGAGGTAGTACAGCTGGTACGCGCCGTTCGTGAACACCGGTCGTTGCGGGTCGCAGAGCCACCCCGACGGCGGCGTCATGTGGAACACCGAGCGGAGCGACGCCTGTGCCTGGGCGGAGGTCGTCGCTTGAGCGGCCTGGGCCGTGAGCGGAGCCCCGGTACTCGCGAACAGTGCGAGCGCCCCGAGGCCTGCGCCCTGGAGGATGGTCCGTCTGGAGAGGTCGTGCGTCATTGCGGTTCCTTTCGTCGGTGCTGCGGGCGCGCCGAAGGCACCCGTGGCGGGATGGTGCTGGATCGTGTGATGGAGGAGCGTCAGGCGAACGCGTGCGGCTGGTCGACGACGGCTGCCCGGTCGACGACGGCTGCCCGGTGGAGGACGGCGACGGCGACCGTGACGGGGCTGGCACGTTCGCTCGCGAGCGTGAGTCGGGGCCGTTCGCTCCCGAGGAGGACGAGGTCGGAGACGGTGGCGAGACCACCGTCGACGAACAGCTCGAGCAGTGGGCCGTCGAGGCTGAGCAGCAGCCGCGCCGGCCCGTCGCCGGCGAGTGGGACGATGCTGGTCGAGGCGAAGTCGGGGTGCACCGTGTCCATGGCGCCGCCCGACCGCGTGACCGAGACCGACGCCGACGTCGGGTCGTGGATGATGACGACCTCGCCATCGATGTCGGCCGTCAGCCGGAGCCGCAGTTCGCCCGTCATCGACGGATCCCAGCGCAGCTCGACCACGCCGAAGCCGTCGAGCATCAGGTCGACGGCTTCGGAGGACACGGCGACGGTCGTCGGTTCGATCGCGGCCAACCGTTCCGTCACGAAGGCCGGCGGCTCCTGCACGAGTCGTGGCTCGTCGTCGACCGTGGTCAGCGAGAGCCGTCTGGGGAGCGACATCGCGCCCCGCCACGGCGAGGCGGGGAGGTCGGCGGCGTACCGCCAATTGCCCATCCAGCCGAGGATGACCGCTTCACCGCCTGGAGCGCTGTCGAAGCCGACCGCCGCGTAGAAGTCCCGGCCGTGGTCGAGCCGCTGCAGCTCGGCCCGCTCAGGCGTGAAGGTGGAGCCGTCGAAGTCGCCGACGAGGTAACTCATCGACGATCCGTCCGGGTCCTGCGCGTCACCGACCGGATTGGTGCTGAGGATCAGCACCCACCGGGTCTCCTGGGGGCGACCGTCGACGGCGAGCGGGATGAGGTCGGGGCACTCCCACACCACGCCGGTGGGACCGACCGGACCGAAGGTGCTCACGTGCTCCCAGGTGCGGAGGTCGGTGGAGGAGTACACGAGGACCTGCCGCTCGACGGCTTCCACGGTGAGCATGATCCAGCGAAGGCCGTCGGCGTCCTCGTAACGGATGATCTTCGGGTCGCGGAACGCCTGCGAACCGCGGTCGAGGATCGGGTTGGCCGGATCGCGCTGCCAGGTCAGTCCGTCATCGTCGCTGGTCGCGCGGGACTGCGCCTGCCGACCGTCGGTGGACACGCTCGTGTAGTACGCCGTGAGCCGTCCGTCGGGCCCTGCGGCGACCACGGATCCCGAGTACACCTGTTCCTCGGCGGTGAACCGCAGGGCGACCGGGAGCTCGTCCCAGTGCTGCAGGTCGACGCTCGTCGCATGACCCCAGCTCATGTTGCCCCAGTCGCTGCCCTCCGGGTTGTACTGGAAGAAGGCGTGCCACCGTCCGTGGTGGAAGACCAAGCCGTTCGGGTCGTTCATCCAGTTGCGCTCCGGCGTCAGGTGGAAGCCAGGCCTCGGGAGGACGCTCGGTTCGTCGTGCATGGCCGCGCCCTCAGACGGAGTGCCGCGGGACGGCGGGGCAGGCGATGAGCTGCGGCCCGGTGGACGGCGTGGCGTCGAGGCCGAGCAGCCGACGGACACCGGCCGCTCCGAGCTCGTAGTGGGGGAGGGCGACCGTCGACAGCGGCGGCCGGAGGTGGGCGGCGATGACGTCCTGGTTGTCGAATCCCATGACCGCCATGTCGTCGGGGATCCGCAGTCCGCGTTCCCGCAGCCCGTCGTAGAGTCCCATGGCCACGCGGTCGTTGTGGCAGAACACCGCGGTGGCGCCTGAGTCGACGACCTCGGCGGTCGCCGCGTACCCGCCCTCCTGCTCCGGCGAGGCCGGGAACACGAGGGCGTCGTCGAACGCGACCCCCGCGGCCTGCAACGCCGAGCGGTACCCGGCGAGCCGTCCGGTCTGTGCCGGTGAGGGGGTCGTGGTGTTGACGAACGCGATCCGTCGGTGGCCGGCCGCGAGCAGTGCCTCGGTCGCGGTCCGTCCGCCCTGCTCCTCGTCGGGGACGACGGCGGGGAGTCCGCTGCCGCCGGCGAAGCAGTCGACGAGCACGGTGTCGGTCTGGTGGAGCGCCTCCGGCACGGTGATCTCGTGGTGGAACCAGGTCGAGTACAGGATCCCGCGGACCTGGTGCTCCAGCATCATCGCGATCGCCTCGTCCTCGGCGGCCGTGTTGCCGTCGGTGTTGGCGACGAGCAGGACGTAGCCGTGTCGCCACGCCTCGTCCTGGGCGCCGTGGATGATCTGGCCGGCGAAGGGGGTCGTCGCGATCGCGTCGGCGACGAGGCCGATGAAGCGGGAGTTCCCCTGGGACAGCGTCTTCGCGAGGGCGTTCGGCCGGTAGCCGAGCTCGGCCACCGCCTCGTGCACCCGACGCTTGGCGTCCTCGCCGATCCGCGACCCCGGCTTGTCGTTGACGACGTGCGAGACGGTCGCGACGGAGACGCCGGCAGCCTTCGCGACGTCGCGCATCGTGATGCCCGAGGTGTTCTTCGGGTGGTCTGCGCCGGGCTTCGGCTGGTCCGTGCTGCTCATCCCTTGGTCGCTCCGCTCTCGAGGCCGCTGATCATCGCTTTGTTCAACACGAGGAACACCAGCAGCAGCGGTGTGACCGTGACGCAGACGGCGGCGAACGTCGCCGTCCAATCAGTGTTCCCCATCGCCCCGATGTAGTTCTGCAGGCCGAGCGGGATGGTCTTCAATCCGTCCGACAGCACGAAGGTGTTCGCGAAGATGAAGTCGTTCCAGATGAAGATGCTGTTGACGAGCACGACCGTGATGATCGTGTTGACCGAGAGCGGGAAGGTGATTTGGCCGAAGATCCGGTACGGGCCCGCGCCGTCGAGCGACGCGGCCTCGTACATCTCCCTCGGGATGTACTCGTAGAAGGAGGAGAACAGGTAGACCGCCATCGGCAGGGCGAACGCCGCCAGCGGGATGATCATCGACAGATGGGTGTCGAGCAGACCGACCTGCGAGTAGTCGATGAACAGGGGGACGAGCGCGATCTGCACGGGCACGATGATGCCGAGGAGGAACAGGCCGCGGACGAGCCCGCTGAACCGGAAGCCGAGGACCTGGAGCGCGTAGGCCGCCATCATGCCGGCGATGACGATCAGGGCACTCGACCCGAGCGTGACGATCAGGCTGTTGACGATGTTCAGCCCGAGGTTGCCGGTCGAGAACGCCCGCGCATAGTTCTCGAGCGTCCACTCGGACGGCAGCGCGAAGGGGTTGCCACCGGCGAAGTCCGCCGCCGTCCGGAAGCTCGTGAGCAGCAGCCAGACGAGCGGGTAGACCTGGACGAGCACGATCGCGACGACGGTCACGGTGAGGATCGTCCGCTGCACCCGCACGCGTGGGGTGTGCCGGGGCTTCCGCTTCGGTGCCGGCGCAGCCGCGGGCGCGACCTGTTCGGTCGGCCGGGCGGGGAGGGTGGCGGTCATGACTTGTCCTTCCGTCGGAGCAGCAGGAAGATGAGGCCGACGGCGACGAGACACTCGACGACGATGAACATGGAGATCGCGCTGGCGTAGCCGTAGTCCGTGTGGACGAACGCCGTCTTGTACATGTACGTGGTCAGTAGCTCGGACGACTGGCCGGGCCCGCCGTTCGTCAGCAGGTACGGGATGTCGAAGCCGCGGAGGGCGAAGGTCGTCGCCATGACCGTCGTCGTGATCCACACCGGCCGGATGTAGGGGAAGCGGATCCGCCAGAAGATCTGCCACCAGGACGCGCCGTCCAGCCGGGCGGCCTCCTCGAGGTCGCGTGGCACGGCCATGAGGGCGGCGTAGATGATGAGCATGTACAGCCCGGTGAACCGCCAGCCCTCGGGGATCGACACGGCTGCGAGGACGGTCTGCACATTGGACAGCCAGGCCGTCTGGAGGTCACCGAGACCGACCCAGGCGAGCAGCTGGTTGATGAGCCCCACCGGTTCGAGCGCGTACAGCCGCTGGAACAGGATGGCGATCGCGACCGTCGAGATGACGGCCGGCAGGAGGTAGAGCGTCTTGACGAGCTCGCGGGCCCGGGGGAGGGCGGTGAGCAGCCCGGCGACGAGGAGCGCCCCACCGAGCTGGAGCACCAGGCAGATGGCGAGGTAGCCGAGCGCGTTGCCGAACGACGTCCAGAACACGTCGTCGCGGGTGAGCATCTTGACGTAGTTGTCGAGTCCGACGAACGCCATGTCGGTGATGCCGTCCCACGAGAAGAGGCTGAGGAACAGCGACTGCACGATCGGCAGGAGCACCGCGATGCCGTAGAGGACGAGCGGTGGCACCAGGAACACGAGGACCGACAGCGTCGACCGGCGGGGCAGCATGGACGTGGACATCGGCTTCCGCCGCCGCGGTGGGCGGGCCGGTGACGCGCCCACCGCGGTCTGGGTGAGCTCAGTCATCGACGTTCTCCGTGAGGGCGGCGTCCATCGTCGCGATGAACTCGTCCGGCGTGATGTCGCCCTGCACGAGCAGGGTCAGCTCCTGCTGGAGTCGGGTGTTCGTGGCCGGGTCGAGCTGGGTGTCCCAGGGCATCGCGATCGCTGGTCCGACGCCGTCGGCCTGCGCCACGGAGCTCGCGTACAGCTCGGTCGCGTTCGCAGGGACGGTCGTCTGCGCGGAGGTCGTCGGCGACAGTGCGCCCGTCGCGGCGTAGAGCTCCGGGTAGCGCTCGAGGGCGAAGGCGAGGAAGTCGCGGACGAGCGGGTCGTACGTCTTCGCGTTCACCGCCATCCCGATGCCGGACGGGGTCACGTACTCGTTGTCGGCGGTGACGGCGTTGTCGATGGTCGGCAGGGTGAAGGTGCCGACCGCGTCACGGACGCCAGGGTCGAGGGCGTCGGTCGCGAGGTTCGAGAGCTCCCACGTGCCGATGTTGTAGACCGCCGCCTCGCCCGAGGTGAAGAGCGCCTGCGCGTCCGCGTAGCCGGTCGAGGAGAAGCCCTCCTGGAAGCAGCCGGCCTGCCCGAGGTCGTACAGCCACTCGGCCGCGGCCTTCCCGGCGGGGTCGGAGAACGAGGCCTTCCCGGCCTTCAGGTCCTGGATGTACTCGGGACCCGCCATCCGGAACGGGTAGTAGGCCATGTAGCGTTCGAGCGGCCACTGGTCCTGCCCGTCGAGCGCGATCGGGGTGACGCCCTTGGCACGGAGCGCCTTGCACATGGCGGGGAAGTCGTCGAGCGTGGCCGGGACGGTGACACCGGCGTCCGCGAGGAGGGAGCGGTTGTACCAGAAGAACTCCAGCTGGAACTCGAACGGCACCATGTACAGCGAGCCGTCGTCGAACCGCTGGTAGTTGAGCGCCGCCTCGCGGTAGGAGTCGGCGATACCGAGGTCCTCGAGGAGCAGGTCGACGTCGACCATCCGACCCTGCTTCGCGAGCTTCTGGGCGAACGGTGTCGCGTCGGTGTCGAAGAGCTCCGGCAGCTTGTTGGCCGCTGCGAGGGTCTCGTACTTCTGGATGTAGGACGGGCGGTCGGGCGTGGTGATGAGGTTGAGCGAGAAGCCGGGGTGGTCCTTCGCGTACTCGTCGGCGATCTGCTCCATCGCCGTGATCACGCCGCCGTCGGCCGGGCGGGAGAGCAGCCATGAGATCTCGCGGGGGACGATGTCGCCCTTCGGGTCGACGTCGGTCGGGTCCGTGGCGCTCGATCCGCCGGCGCAGCCGGAGAGGGCGAGCGCTGACGCGGCGACGAGGGACACGAAGGCGGTGCTGCGGGTGGGGCGCATGGTGCGTGTGCGTGCGGTGGTTGGCATGGTCGGAATCTCCGTTGATCGATCACAGGTGGGTGCGGGTGTGCGGGTGTGCTGGGTGGTGCAGGAAGGCGGAGCGTGGTGTCGGGATCAGGACGTCGTGCTGGTGGCGAGTCGGCGCGATGTCGCGTGGTCGTCGTCGAGGTCGGCGTCACGACGTTCCAGCAGGGTGCATTCCTCGACGGTGACGGTCCCTTCGCCGACGAAGACGCCGACGCGGCCGGTCGGCCGGTCGTAGAGGCGTGTGCTGAGGACGACCCTGTCGTCGACGGTGGCGACGCAGAGGTCGCCGTCGACGATCACCTCGAGCTCGTGCCGTCCGGGGGCGAGGTGGCAGGGGCGTTCGAGTTCGACGGCGAACGGGACGTCCCCCGAGATCTGCCACTGCTCGGTGCCGGTGCTGGAGCGCGGCCAGCGGTCGAAGACGAGGCGGTCGCGCTTCGGCTCCAGACGCAGGACGTAGCCCTCGTCGCCGTCGGCGCTCGCACGGAGGAGGACGCCGCACTCGGTCGTGCCGGGGGCGATGTCGAACCGGGTGACGAGTCGGAAGGAATCCGGTGCGTCGGCGGAGGACAGGGCGTCGGCATAGCCGTCGGGCGCGCTGAGCACCGTGCCCGAGGGGACGACGGTGTCGTTCGGATCCCCGGCGGGTGCGAAGGTGTCACGCAACTCGATCGGCGGATGGAAGGCGAGAGTGCCGTCGGTACGCTGCTCCGCTTCCAGGACGGACATGGTGCCGGCCCACTGCCAGGCGCCCGCGTCCTGGGCTCCGTCGCGGGAGGCGATCCAGCCGAAGAAGAACCGGCGTCCGTCGCGGGCGGCGGATTTCGCCGCGTAGTAGGCGCGACCGTCGAGCGTGTCGTGCTCGGGGACGAGCCAGGGGCCGTGCAGCGTGCGGGACATCCGGTACCGCGTCGTGAACGATTCGCTGAACTCGGAGTACACGAGGTACCACCAGTCACCCCACTGGAAGACTTCGGGGCACTCGTGGGCGATGTAGCGGCGGGGGTTCCAGAACGGCTCGACGGGTTCCCAGGTGGAGAGGTCGGTGGAGGTGCATTGGGCGATCACGCCTCGGCGGCGCTCGGGCCCGTCGGCGTGGCGGGCGGTGATGAGCATCCGCCAGAGCGAGGCCTCCTCGTCCCAGAAGACGAACGGGTCGCGCCAGTCGGCGGTCTCGTACCCGGCGGTGGCGCCGAAGGTGTCGGCCTCGAGGCGGTCCCAGGTGCGCATGCCGTCGGTGCTGATGGCGTGCATGACGAGCTGGAGTGCCTGGCCGTCCGCCCCGAGGTGGTCAGGGTTGTGGCCGGTGTAGAAGACGTGGTTGGTGCCGTCCTCGGCGAGGACGACGCTTCCGGTGTACACGTTGAAGTCGGACGCCGTCGGGCCGCCGGAGGGCAGGGCCGCCCCCTCGTCGTGGAAATCGACCAGGTTCTCGGTCGTGACACGGTGCCACGGCATGCCGATCTTCGGCACGCGACGCGACTCGTGCAGGTAGAGCAGGTGGAAGACACCGTCCTCCTGCCACGGGATGACGTCTCCGACCCATGCGCCGTTCGGCTGGTGGAACCCTCGTTGGTTCATGACGTCCTCTGCTGTGAGTGGTTAATCGGTTACGCAGACACCGTAGCGGGATGCCGAGAAGCTGGTCAAGCGGTTAAGCAAAGTTAAGCAACTCGCCCTCGACGAGCCCTGCTCTCGAGGTCGCGAAGTCCTTCGGCGTCGGCTTATCTGGCGGGCTCGACGCCGGCGCGAAGTTCGCCCAGGACGACGTCCGCAATGCCCGCCGTATGCGTCGCGTAGCGATCGACGAGTAGCCCGCGCATGCCGGCCGACCGGGCGCCGTCGACGTCGTGCGCCTGATGGTCGCCGACGAACAGGCACTCCTCTGGCGCGACACCCAACCGTGTAGCGAGGATGGCGAACGCCTGGGGATCCGGTTTCTGCACGCCGAGGTGTTCGGAGATGCACACCGTGTCGAACCCGTCGAACAGATCGGTCCGATGCAGCTTGTCGAGTTGCTGTGCCTGTGCTCCGTTCGTGAAGAGGCCGACGCGGTAGCCGCTGGCGCGCAGGCTGTGGATCAGTGCTCGGCTGTCCGGAAACGCGCGCCATGACTGCCGGTAGGCCTGGAGATAACGGTCGAACAATGCGTCCAGCCCCGCGTCGTCCGTCGGCAGCGTGACGCCCAGTACTGGCAGCACGGCTCGCAGGCGCTGTCGTCGCTGTTCCTGGAAGCTGATCTCCCCGGCCCGCCACCGTTCGAACTGGGTGTCCTCGGCAGTGAACCAGGATCGGAGGGCTCCTGGTGATGGCTCGACTCCCAGTGATCGGAGGAAGTGGTGCACCCCGTCGCGGGCGGAGCCGCGGTGGTCGAACAAGGTGCCGTCGAGGTCGAACCCGACTGCCCGAAGCGTGCGCACGTGCCAACGGTAACGACATCCATCTCGGTCGCCAACTGCCGACGCGTCACGCGCATCTCAGCTTGCCTCACCAGAGATTCGAACGTATGTTCGATACATGACCCGCCCCCGTCCGATCCGACTCGACCACAACACGTGGCTCGTGATGCGGAACGACCCGGTCATTCCGAAGGCGGTCATCGAACGACGGCGCGACCGGTCGGGGTCCGACGCCTACTTCGTCATCGCGTGGGACATCGATCCGACGAAACGCGTGCTCATGAGCGTGCAGCCCAGCCTCGAACAGGCCGACGCCCTCGTCCGCTACGACGTCCTCCGCACCTCGTCCGATCGCGACGGCCCACCGAACGGCCTCAAAGCCACCCCGCGTTGACGGTCCGATCCGACGCCGGGCGCGGCCGACACCACCCTGTCGGCCGCGCCCCGCGAGGAGTAGCGTTCCCGCATGGCGATCGACGCGAAGCTGCTCGACTGGATGCTCGACTCCGACCCGGCCCTCCGCTGGCAGGTCGAACGAGACCTGGCGGGGGCGCTGCCCGAGGTGTGGGAGGCCACTCGGGCGAGCATCCCCTCCACCGGGTTCGGCGCGGCACTCCTCGCTCATCAAGACCCGGACGGGCAGTGGGCGGGCGGCGCGTTCTTCCCGGCCGGCTTCTTCGACAGCCCAGAGGCCCAGCAACCCGGCCAGCCCTGGGTCGCGACCACCTGGGCGCTCAAGGACCTCCGCGAGTGGGGCGTTGATGCGGCCGTCCTGACCGACACGGCCGCGCGCCTGGCGGCCAATAGTCGCTGGGACTACGACGACCTGCCCTACTGGGGCGGCGAGGTCGACGTCTGTATCAACGCGTTCACCCTCGCGAGCGGCGCCTGGCTCGGCATCGACGTGACCCAGCTGGCCACATGGTTCACCACGCACCGCCTCGCCGACGGCGGCTGGAACTGCGAGGCGGAGGAGGGCGACTCCGTCCGTTCATCCTTCCACTCCACCCTCAACGCCGTCCGCGGTCTCCTCGCGTACGAGACGACCACCGGTGACACGAGCGTGCGCGAAACCCGCCGCAGCGGCGAGGAGTACCTGCTCTCCCGCCGGCTGCTCAACCGCGCGTCCACCGGGGAGCGGGTCGGCGGTTTCGTCGAGCACTTCGTCTACCCGAACCGCTATCGCTACAGCGCCCTCGTCGCCCTCGACCACTTCCGGGCCGTGTCCATCACCGAGGGGACCCCGCCGGACCCTCGACTCGCGGACGCCGTCGAACTCGTCCGCCGTGCACGGCAAGCCGACGGCACTTGGCTGCAGGGGGCGCGTCTGCCCGGTCGGGTCTGGTTCGACGTCGACGTGCCCGAGGGGGAGCCGTCGAAGTGGCTCACGCTCATCGGTTCCCGGGTCCTCGCCTGGTGGGACGAACCGGGCTCGGCAACCGCCCAGCAGACCCATGGACGAGGGATGGACGGCTCATAGGAGGCCCATAGCCTGCGCGCCGAGGCTCGTCCCACGACCGATCGGGACCACCGATCGCAGACGAAGGCGAGGCGCATCATGAGCAGGATCCCAGCACCCGAGCACACCCCGGACGGCCCGGCCTACGAGGGCCGCCTGCTGGACCGCGCCGACGAGGAGGTCGTCGACCAGGGGGTCGCGTTCGACCTCGGAACCCTCGTCAGCCGGCGCACGATCCTGAGCCTCGTGGGTGCCGGGGTCGGGGCCGTCGCGCTGGCCGCCTGCTCCACCGGGGCGTCCGGCAGCAGCAGTACGAGCACCGGCGCTGCCGGGTCCGGCGCCGCGGGGTCCGGCACGAGCACCGCGACCGCGACCGGAGACCTCCCCGCCGGCGAGATCCCCGACGAGACCGCGGGCCCCTACCCGGGTGACGGCTCGAACGGCGCCGACGTGCTGGAGGAGTCCGGCATCGTCCGCAGCGACATCCGGTCGAGTATCGGGTCCGGCACCACCGCGAGCGGGGTCCCGATGGCCCTCTCGCTCACCATCCTCGACATGGCGAACGGTGACGCCCCGTTCGCCGACGTCGCGGTGTACGTCTGGCACTGCGACGCGTCGGGCGGCTACTCGATGTACTCCGACGGGATCGAGGACGAGACCTACCTCCGCGGCGTCCAGGTCGCCGACAACTCGGGGACCGTCTCGTACACCTCGATCTTCCCGGCCTGCTACTCGGGTCGGTGGCCGCACATCCATTTCGAGGTGTACCCCACGGTGGACGACATCTCGGACTCCGCGAACGCCATCGCGACCTCCCAGGTCGCCCTCCCGCAGGCGGCGTGCGACGCCGTCTACGCCTCGTCCGGCTACGACGGTTCGAGCGCGAACCTCGCCCAGGTGAGCCTCGACGCCGACAACGTCTTCGGCGACGACGGCGGTGCCCTGCAGCTCGCGACGGTGACGGGCGATGCGACCTCTGGGTACCAGGTGGCGCTCACCGTGCGGGTGGACACCACGACGACGCCGACCGCCGGTGCCGCTCCGTCCGGCGGTGCTGGAGCCGGCGGTGGCGGAGGAACGCCGCCGAACGGCCGCTGACCGCCGACACCTCCACGCACACCCGCCCTGACCCGCATCGACCCGAAAGGACCCGTCATGGGAATCCTCCAGAACCTCACCGGCTGGCACGCCCTCATCGTCCTCGCCGTCATCCTGCTGTTCTTCGGCGCCGCGAAGCTCCCGAGTCTCGCCCGCAGCGTCGGGCAGTCGGCGCGCATCCTGAAGGTCGAGGTGTCGGGCGACGTGGACACCCGGGTCGACACCCGCGCTGACACCCGCGCTGATACCCGCGCTGACACCCCTGCCGCCTGATCGCCGGAGCGCATCGTGTTCGGACTCACCATGGACAAGCTGATCGTCATCGGCATCATCGCGGCCGTACTCATCGGCCCGAAACAGTTGCCCGTGTACGCCGAGAAACTCGGGGTGCTCGTCCGCACCGTCCGCGACCTCGTCGCCACGACCAAGGCGCGCGCCGCCGAGGAACTCGGCCCCGAGTTCGACCCGACCGAGTGGAGACGACTCGACCCCCGACAGTTCGATCCCCGTCGGATCATCCAGGAGGCACTCGCCGAGGAACATGGGCCGGACGCGCCGCTCGAGCCGGCGGCTGCGGACGAGGAGCCGACCGTGCCGCCTGTCCCGGCGAAGCCTCTCGTGAGCGGCGGCTGGCAGGCCGCGTTCCTCGAGCGGGTCGGACGCGACGGGGCGGATGCGCATCGCGCACCCGCCCCGATCGTGATCACCGAACGCGTCGTCCCGGGCGAACGCGTCGTCGTCGCCGAACCCGCTAGCCGGCTGGCGTCGTGACGCGCTCGTCCTGGCCGTCCGCTGCAGGGGACGAACCGGCGGGCGGCAGGATGTCGAGCGGCATCGTGTGGGTGTCGATGAGTGGGTTGTCGTCCTGCCCCTTCACGAGTTCCACCGCCTCGGCCTTCGTCTCGACCGTCGGCACCGAGCCGATGAGCGGACGACGAGCCGTCTCCCGCATGGTGAGCACGCCGACGCCGGCGACCGCCGCGAAGAACATGATGTAGAACGCCGGCATGAAGGTGTTGCCCGTCAGCTGGATGAGGAACTCGCTGAACAGCGGCGTCGTCCCACCGAACAGGGAGACCGACAGGTTGTACGCGATCGCCATGGCACCGAAGCGGGACGCCGTCGGGAAGAACGCCGGCAGCGAGGCCGCGGACGGTCCGGCCCACAGGGCGACGGGGGCGGCGACCATGAACAGCGCGATGAAGATCGCCCAGATCTCACCGATCTGCATGACCGCGAACGCCGGCACCATGAGCACGAGGGTCGCGCCGACGGCCATGAGGTACACCGGCTTGCGGCCGACCTTGTCGGACAGGCGGCCGACGAGCGGCAGGCAGGCGGACATGATGAGCAGCACCGGGATGGTGGCCACCGCGGCCGTCAGGTTGGAGACGCCGACGTCCTTCTCGAGGTAGGTCGGCATGTAGCTCGTGAGGGCGTACCCGGCGGTGTTCGTCGCGGCGACGATCGCCATCGCGATGAGGATCTGACGCCAGAAGTGGCGGAAGATCCCGAAGATCCCCTGACGGGCCATCGGGTCGGCGTGCTCGGCCTCGATCCCACCGGCGGTCTCGGCGACCTCGTAGGCCGGGGTCTCGGGGATCTTGAGACGGAACCACACCGCCACGGCACCGAGCGGCAGGGCGATGAGGAACGGGATGCGCCAACCGAACTCGGTCATCGCGTCCGGCCCGGCGAGGCCCTCCGCGATCAGCGTGGTGAGGGCGACGGTTCCGGCGCCGGCCGCGAAGCCGACGTAGGAGCCGACGTCGAGCCAGGACGCCCAGAACCCACGGCGGCGGTCGGGGGAGAACTCGGCGACGTAGGTGGAGGCGCCGGCGTACTCACCACCGGTCGAGAAGCCCTGGATCATCTTGAGCAGGTAGAGCGGCGCGATGGCCCACAGGCCGATCTGCGCGGCCGTCGGCAGCACACCGATGAGCGCGGTGGCCGCAGCCATCATCGACATCGTGAGGAAGAGGATCTTCTTCCGGCCGATCTTGTCGCCGAGCGGCCCGAGCACCAGACCGCCGAGCGGACGGACGAGGAACGACACGGCGAAGCCGAACAGGGTGACGAGGATGCCGGCTTCAGGCGGCAGCCCCTCGGTGAAGACGACGGTCATGGTGACGGCGAGGTAGCCGTAGATGCCGAAGTCGAACCACTCCATGAAGTTGCCGACCACGGTGCCCGAGATGGCGGTGCGGATGCGCGACCGCTTCACGACGAGGACGTCGTCGACGCGGAGGCGCCTGGTCTTGCGGGCCGGCTTCCGGCCGGGTTTCGGTGCGGGGGATGCGGGGGACGATGATGCAGTGTTGTCGGTGGAGTTCACAAGCAGTACTCGTTTCCTGACAGTCGTATTGGATCATTCGGCACTCGCGGAATCGCTCAGTGCCCGAGAAATGCCGGAGGATCGCCATGCTGCACTGGCACGGAGCTCGGGGGAGCTGCACGTCGGGTGGCGGTTCGTTCGGGTGCGAACGCGTCCTCTCGGCTCTGGACGGGTATAGACAATACCAGGTGTTCAGTGCCACCCCTCCCAGCGGTGGTGGGGGCACAATGGGCTGCATGGATCTGAGGCGGCGCTCGTGGACGCTCGACGGCGGTCTCGGGACGCTCCTCGAGGCACGTGGCCACGACCTCTCCGACGCGCTCTGGAGCGCCCGGTTGCTCGTCGATCAGCCAGCGGCAGTTCAGGCTGCTCACCAGGAGTTCTTCGCCGCCGGAGCGCAGGTCGCGATCACCGCCTCCTATCAGGTCGGCTTCGAGGCGTTCGAGCGAATCGGCTTCACCGCTTCGGACACGGAACGCCTCCTGCGGTCGAGCGTCGACCTCGCGCGTCGAGCACGCGACACGCGGACGGATCCGGCCGACGAGGGTCGCCTCCTCGTCGCGGCTTCCGTCGGACCATACGGTGCGACCCTCGGCGACGGCTCCGAATACCGGGGCGACAGTGGCCTCACGCGAGCGGAACTGCGTCGGTGGCACGAACGACGATTGACGGTCCTCGCCGACGCCGGACCGGACCTCCTCGCCCTCGAGACCATCCCGTCCCTCGACGAAGCCAAGGCGCTCGCCGAACTCGTGCGCGGCGGCGGCGTCCCGGCGTGGTTGTCGTTCACGGTTTCGGGCGGTCGCCTGCGCTCGGGTGAGCCGATGGAGGAGGGCTTCCGGGTGGTCGACGACATCGACGAGTTCCAGGCGGTGGGGGTGAACTGCTCCCATCCGGACGAGGTGCTGCCGGCCATCCGAGCCGCTCGCGCCGTGACGGACCGCGCGATCGTCGTCTACCCGAACTCCGGCGAGCGGTGGGACGCCGAGGCGCGGGTCTGGCGCGGGCGTGGCGGTGTCGGCGACGTCGACGCCTGGCTGGAGGCCGGTGCGAGCGTCGTCGGTGGCTGCTGCCGGATCCTGCCCGACGACATCGCCGTCATCCGGGGCAGGGTCGACGCGTTCGAGCCCGGAGTCGATGTGGCAGGGCCCGGCTAGCCGACGTTGAACCCGCCGTTGCTCGAGAGCAGTTGGCCGTTGATCCAGGAACCTGCGGGGGAGAACAGGAACCGGACGAGGTCCGCGGTGTCGGACGGCGTGCCGAGCCGGCCCGCCGGCGTCGCCTCGGCCCCCGCGCGACGGATGTCCTCGGTCATCCAGCCCGTGTCGATCGGCCCCGGATTGATGACGTTCGACCGCACCCCGCGGTCGGCGAGCTCCACCGCGGCCGCCGTGACGATGCGGTCGAGCGCGCCCTTGCTGGCGCCGTAGGGGAGGTTGTGCACCGAGTGGTCGCTCGTCAGCGCGACGATCCGGCCGGCCACCTCCGGCGTCCCTTCCTGCACCGGGAGCTGTTCGGCGAACGCCTTGATGAGCAGCCAGGTGGCCCTGGCGTTCACGGCGAAGTGGCGGTCCCAGCTGTCGACGTCCGTGGTGAGGATCGAGCTGTCGACCGACTCGCAATGCGACATCACGAGTCCGGACACACGACCGGAGCGCGCCGCCCGCTCGACGAGTTCGGCGGGGAAGGCCGGGTCGGCGAGGTCGCCGAACACGACGTCGACCGCGACGCCGAGCGCACGGCACTCCTCGGCGATGGATTCCGGGTCGTCGGGGGTCCGTTCGTAGCCGAGGCGCTCGTCGTAGGGGCGCCACGCGTTGAGGACCAGGTTCCAACCGTCGGCGGCGAGGCCGACGGCGAGACCGGCCCCGATCGACCGGCGGCGCCCCACGCCGGTCACGATGGCGAGGCGATCGGTGGCGAGGCGATCGGTGCCCGGGTCGGTGGTGGTCTCGATGGCGTCGTCGATGAAGTCCATCCGCCGACCCTACGCGATGTCGCGTGGATGCCGACAGGTCACTCGGCGGGCCTGGTCAGGCGGACAGGAGCCGACCGGCGATCGAACGGGCGGTCTCGAACGGCTCTCGGAAGGTGCGCATCCCGACGGTCACGATGGCGCCCTCGTAGAGCAGCATGAGTTCGCGGGCGCGTGCTCCGGGATCCGACAGGCCGGCTTCGGTGATGAGCTCGGCGAAGCGGTCGAGCAGCCACTGCTTCTGCCGGGTGACCTCGGGGAGGACCAGGCCGCTCGTCGCGTGATCGGGGATCTCGGCGCGGGCGTTCACGGCGCTGCAACCCTTCGGGCTGTTGTCGTCGGACCAGCCGATCGCCGCATCGAAGATCGCGAGCACCCGGTCGATCCCGGGGGCCGGGTGCCGGGCGAGGACCTCGTCGAGCCAGGCCCGCCACCGTGCATCGCGGTGCTGGAGATAGGAGAGCACGAGGGCCTCCTTGCTGCCGAAGCGGTCGTAGAGGGTCTTCTTCGTGACCCCGGCCGCTTCCGCGATGGTGTCGACGCCGACCGCGTGGATGCCGTTCTCGTAGAAGAGGACGGACGCGGCGTCGAGCACCCGTCGGGCGCCCGGCGTGAGGGGTGCGAGCTCTGGCGTGTCGACCGTCATGCGAAAACTATACCAGTCTGTATACTGCGGGAATGAGTAAACAGATCGGTGTAGTTTTCGCGGCCGCAGCCTTCGTCCTCGCCTGGAGCTCAGGGTTCATCGTCGCGAAGATCGGCACCGAGGACGTGCCCGTGCTCACCGTCCTGCTCTGGCGGTTCGTGCCCCTCGCCCTGGGGCTCGCGATCGTGCTGTTGGTCAGCGGGCGGTGGCGGGACGTCGGACGCGCCCAACTGCGGTCACAGCTCGTCATCGGCCTGTTCGCCCAGTTCGGCTACGTCGTGTTCGTCTACGCATCGGTCGCCGTGGGCATCTCGACCGGGACGACCGCGCTCATCGACGCCGTCCAGCCGCTCATCATCGCGGCACTCGCCGGACCGCTGCTGCACGTGCGCGTCCCCGGCGCGCAATGGCTCGGGCTCGGCATCGGCGCGGTCGGGGTGTTCCTCATCGTGCAGTCGCAGTTCGGCGCCTCGGACGCGCCGCCCATCGCCTACGCCCTGCCCGCACTGGCCATGGTCAGCCTCATCACCGCGACGATCCTGGAACGGCGCTCGCCGCACCGATCCCCGGTCCTCCTCACCCTGACCGTCCACGCGACGGCGACCACGGTGCTCCTCGCCGTCCTCGCCCTCGCGACCGGTGCGGCCGTGCCGCCGGGCGACGCGACCTTCTGGCTCACGACGCTCTTCCTCGCGCTCGTGCCGACGCTCTCGGCCTACGGCCTCTACTGGTGGTTGCTGCGGCGGATCGGCGTGACGGTCCTGAACGCCCTGCTGTTCCTCGTCGCCCCGACGACGGCCGTCGCCGGGGCGCTCCTGTTCCGTGAGCCGTTCACCCTCCTGACCGCCGGTGGGTTCCTGCTCAGCGCGGCGGGTGTCGCCCTCGTGCTCGTCAGTGACGCCCGCGGTCGTGTCGGTGCTCGGAGTCGGGTCAGTGACCCGGCGTCCGGAGCCCCCGCTGACGACGCATCTCCTCGGCGAGCTCCGGATTGTGCTCGGCAAGGTGCTCGGTGATGTCGTCCACCACCTCCGGCGCCTTGTTCTGGCTGAGCTTCGCACGGGCGTCGAAGCGCGTCACCCGCATGCGCAGACCGACCGTGCCCTTCGCCGCACGCCGGGTGCCGGCCTCGTCCTCGGACAGGTGGCGGCCGTCCGGGCGGGAGTCCTCGAAGTGGTCCGTCAGCTTGCTCAACATCTCGTAGTTCTCGTCCTCGCTGAGGACCTCCGGCGTGCCGTACAGGTGGGCGGTGACGTGGTTCCAGGTCGGGATGAGCTGGCCCTCCGGGTACCAGCTCGGCGACACGTAGTCGTGTGGCCCCTGGATGATCACGAGGATCTCGTGCGTGCCGAGCTCGTGCGACGCCTCGTCCGGTCGACCGAAGTGGCTGACGATCGACAGCCCGTCGACGTCCTCCTCGAGGATCGCCGGGTAGTGGGAGGCGACGAGGCCGGTGCTCGCCGGCGACACGAACGTCGCCCACGGGTGGTTGCGGATGAGGCGCTTGACCTCGTCGACGTCGGTCATGAGGTACGTGGGGGTGTGGCGCATGGTGGGGTCACTTCCGGTCGAGGCGGGTGCGCACGGCGAGGCCGGCGCACAGGATGACCGCGAGGCCGCCGAGCACGGTGGCCCGGTCGAGGTCCTCGCGGAGGATGAGGGTCGCCCACCCGATGCTCAGCACCGGTTGGACGAGTTGGATCTGGCTGACGCGCGACAGGGGACCGATCGCGAGCCCGCGGTACCAGGCGAAGAAGCCGAGGAACATGCTGACCACGCCGAGGTACCCGAAGGCGAGCCAGGCCACCGGCGTCGCCGTCGGTGGCTCCGCGACCCAGGCGATGGCGGTGAGCGTCACCATGAGTGGCGAGGCCAGGACGAGCGCCCAGCAGATGGTCTGCCAGGAGCCGAGCTCGCGGGCGAGCAACCCGCCTTCGGCGTAACCGATCGCGGCGGCGACGACGGCACCCAGGAGGAGCAGGTCGGACCAGTCCAGCGGGGCGAGTCCGTCGGTCCGCAGGGCTGCGAACCCCACGGCGGCGACCGCACCCAGGCCGGCGAAGATCCAGAATGCGCGCGACGGACGCTCGCCGCCGCGGACGACCCCGGCGACCGCGGTGGCGGCGGGGAGCAGGCCGATCACGACGGCGCTGTGGCCGGCGGGTGCCGTGGTGAGTGCGAAGGACGTCAGGAGTGGGAACCCGACGACGACCCCGCCGGCGACGACGGCGAGGCGAGCCCACTGGGCACCGACGGGACGCCGTGCGCGCATGGTCGACAGGACGAGGAGGGCGAGGGCGGCCGCGACGACGGCGCGAGCCGAGCCGATGAAGAGCGCGGACATCCCGGTCAGTGCGACCTTGGTAAGCGGGATGGTGAGCGAGAACGCCAGGACGCCGAGGAACCCCCAGCCGAGACCGGCACGGGATAACGCCACCGGCATCGGAGCGATAACGCTACTCTGTTGACTCATGAACAACGATAGCACCGAGCGGATCGTCATCGCCATGACGAGCTGGATCGCGGCCGCCCCACCCGGTGCCCGGGTGCCGTCGAACCGGACCCTTACGGCGGAGTTCGGCGCGAGTCCGGTCA
Source organism: Plantibacter sp. LMC-P-059a (assembly GCF_030209505.1). Lineage (NCBI taxonomy): Bacteria > Bacillati > Actinomycetota > Actinomycetes > Micrococcales > Microbacteriaceae > Plantibacter > Plantibacter sp. LMC-P-059a. The sequence goes on from NZ_JARVRZ010000005.1 coordinate 170,203, forward strand.
CCGTGCAGAACGCGATGCGGCAGCTCGCCGGGCGAGGGCTCGTCGAGAGCCGGCCGGGGGTCGGAACCTTTGTCCGGGCGGCTCGATCGACCCGGACCGTCGACTACGGCTGGCAGACGGCCGCGCTCGGTGCGCTGCCCTGGCGGCCCGGTGCGCTGTCCGCGGCTCAGCGGTCGGTCGCGCCCGACACCATCGCGCTGCACTCGGGATACCCGGCCCGTGAACTCCTCCCGGAACGCCTCGTCCGCGCGGCGCTCGCCCGCGCAGCCCGCACCGACGTCGCCATGACCCGCTCGCCGGCGGCCGGAGCGCCCGGGCTCCAAGCCTGGTTCGCCGCCGAACTCGCCGCCGTCACCCCACCCGGGGTCACCCCGGCGACGGCCAGGGACGTCATCGTGATCGCCGGCAGTCAGAGCGGTCTCAGCTCGATCTTCCGGGCGCTCGTGGGGCCAGGACAGCCGATGCTCATCGAGTCGCCGAGCTACTGGGGTGCGATCCTCGCTGCCGAGCAGGCCGGGGTCACGCTCGTCCCCGTGCCGACCGGGCCGACCGGGCCGGATCCGGACGCCGTGGAGCGCGCCTTCCAGGACACGGGAGCCCGCGCCTTCTATGCGCAGCCGACCTTCGCCAACCCGAGCGGAGGGCAGTGGCCGGAGGAGACCGGGCTCGCGGTGCTCGAGTCCGTGCGACGCCACGGGGCGTTCCTCATCGAGGACGACTGGGCGCACGACCTCGCCATCGACACCGATCCACGTCCCCTCGCAGCGCTCGACGGCGACGGACACGTGATCTACCTGCGGTCGTTGACGAAGAGCGTGTCACCGTCGCTGCGGGTCGCCGCCGTCATCGCGAGGGGACCGGCTCGCGATCGGATCCTGGCCGACCGGTCCGCCGAGTCCATGTACATCAGCGGCCTGCTCCAGGCGGCGACGCTCGACGTCGTGACCCAGCCCGGTTGGCGGACGCATCTCCGTGGTCTGCGTCCCCGCCTGCGTGCCCGACGCGACCGACTCGTCGCGAGCCTCGCCGAACACGCGCCGACGGTCCACCTCGGGCTGGTCCCCGCCGGCGGCCTGAACCTGTGGGGGCGACTGCCGGACGGCACCGACGCGGCGCAGGTGGTCCGCTCCTGCGAGAGCCGCGGGCTCATCATCGCCGACGGTGCCGAGTGGTTCCCCGCTGAACCCGCCGGGTCCTTCATCCGGTTGAACTACTCCGGCGAGGACGCGGACCGCTTCGAGGAAGCGGCCCGCATCCTGGGCGAGGTGCTGGCGGACGAGCGCGCCTGAGGTGCTCGCGGACGAGCGCGAGGGTGTCGCTTACAGCTCGACCTTCGCGTTGTCGCCACCGTCGTAGGTCTCGCCGGTCACCTTCGACTTGACGAGCGCGATGGCGGTGGCGATCTTGCCGCCGGGGCTGTCCCAGTACTCGGCGCTGTCGGCGGAGAACTTCAGCAGGCCGACGCGCGGGTCGGTCGGGCCGTCCGGGAACCAGGCCTCGACCGCGCCGTTCCAGAGTTCCTCGAGCTTCGCCTGGTCCTCGACGAGTGCCGCGGTCCCGGCGAGCGACACCCACGAGCTGTCGGAGCTCAGCGTGACGCCCGCGTTCGGGTTGACGTCGAGCTGCTGCACGGCGGAGGCGTCCTTGCCGATGATGAACCAGAGGTCGCCGTCGAACTCGCGCTCCTGCACGGTGAGCGGGTGGGCGACGAGCTTGCCGTCGAGGTCCACGGTGGTCAGCATCGCGAATCGGAAGTCCGCGAGGAGGCCGTTGAGGGTCGTGTAGGGGTCGGTGTTCTCGGACATGGCTGTCTCCTTCGTCTCGTCGACCGGCCCGTCGGTGTCGGGGTGCCGGTCTGCGTGGCTCGCAGCCTACGACCCGGCACCGCGAGCGTGCCTGGATGGTCGCGACCGTTGACGGGAGCGGGATCTTCTGCTCCGAGCGCGGCCCGAGCCGACCCCATCGCACATCTCGTGCGTGAGCGCCATGCTCCTGCTGTTCTCGGGTCCGCTCACTACCCTGGACACTTCACGACCGCAGGGAGAGACACATGAACACCTCATCGCTCATCAACCAGATCAACGAGGCGCTCGCGGCACTCGGCGGCGGCCCGTTCCTCACGACGAAGACCACCGAGCAGGACGCAACGACCACGGTCACCGGCACCCTCGGCGACACCGAGATCCACATCGACTTCGTCGAAGAGGGCAACGGCACCGACGCCGAGAAGGACCACACGGTCGTCGTCCGCGACGCTTCGGGCAAGCAGCTCGGCGAAGGACACGGCGACTCCACGTTCGCCGACGCGATCTCCTCGTTCGGCTGGGCCGGCGTGCTCGACGCCGTCAAGGGCTGATCGACCGATCATGACCACCAGGGTCCGGTCCCGTCCGCGTCTGCGGGGGACCGGGCCTTGCGTCGTCTTCGGGAGGTCGTCGTGACGCCGCGATCGGGTGACGGGCCGGTCGAGGACGAGCACTGGTTCGTGGTGAACGGCCGACGCTGGCGCCGCACCGACCCGAGCCTGCCGGAGGATCTCGTCGCCGCGCTGCAGTCGCACCTCGGCCGAGGCCGCTCCGGTGTCGGGGTCGCGAAGCGCGCGGGCGACGAGGAAGCTGTGGCGGCCGCACGTCGTCGGGTCGGTCTCGCGAAGCACGGGCTCGGTGAGCGCGGCCCGAAGTGGTGGGAGGAGCCCGAGGCTGCACGGCTCGAACGGGCTGAGACGGCGCTCGAAGACCTCCAGGCGCTCGACGGGACGTCGTCCGGCTGATCCCGCGGCCTGGTCGGCCTTGCGCTCCGGGTGATCTCGACATATCGTTTATCGATACCAACGACAATCGATATGGATGTGATGATCATGACCGACTCCACCGATCGCCCGACGCCGTCCGGCTTCGACCACGCGGCCTGGCAGGCCGCGAAGACCGCACGTTCCAACCGCAACGACCTCGTGTCCGTGCTCGGTGCCGCCGTCGTCGCCGCAGGAGCCGTCGTCGTCATCCTCGTCCTCCGGCTGCTCGACGTCTTCGGCACCGACGGGACCCGAGTGCCCGTGTTCTTCGACGCTGTCGACGTGGCCCTGCCTGGCGCGGCGGGAGCCGGCTCCGTCACGGTCGACCAGGGTTCGATCGTCGTGGCCGACCTACCGGCCGTGACCTTCGTGTGCGTCCTGCTCGCCGCGATCCTGCCGGCGATCGCGAACCTCGTCGTCATCGTCTGTGGATTCAGGTTCTTCCGCCGCCTGCTGCGTGGCGACGCCTTCGCCCCCGGCAACGCACGGCTGCTCTCGATCGCCTCGATCGCCATCCTCTGCGGGTGGATCGCGGACACCTGGTTCGGCACGATGGCCTCGAACGGCGCGCTCGCGGTAGCGACCGACGGCGCGGTGGAGGGTACCCCGTACCCCCTCACGTGGATCCCGGTGCTCGTGGCCATGGCCGTCGGAGGACTCGCGATCGCGTTCCGTGCCGGCGAGCGACTGCGCGCCGACACCGAGGGGCTCGTCTGATGGTCCCGGCCATCGACGACGACGCGGCGACCGGGGTGCACTGCACCCTCGACCGGTTGCTCGCCGACCGCGGCCTCACGCTCGCCCGCCTCAGCGAACTCGTGGGCGTGAGCGTGGTGAACCTGTCGGTCCTGAAGAACGACCGGGCGAAGGCGATCCGGTTCTCGACCCTCACCGCCATCTGCCGGGCGCTCGACTGCGAGATCGGTGAGCTCCTGGAGCTCGACGCCGCATCCTGAGCGGCCCGGCGCCGACCGCTCAGCGCGGGCCCCTCAGCGCCGGCGCTCTCGGAGGAGCAGCTGCGTGAGGTAGAGCCCGCCGATCACGACGGTGACGACGCCCACCGGCACCGTCAGCGGGATCAGGTGCTGGGCGACGAGGTCGGAGCCGAGGAGCAGCACCCCGCCGACGAGCGCCGTCGCGACGAGCGGGATGCCCGGCGACCGGGTCAGGCGTCGGGCGATCTGCGGGGCAGCCAGGGCGATGAACGCGATCGGCCCGGCGACGGCCGTCACCGCGCTCACGAGCGCGACGGCCATGCCGATGAGGATCGCGCGTTCGCGGGTGAGGCGCACCCCGGTCGCGGCGGCCACGTCGTCACCGAGCTCGAGCTGGCGGAGCGGGCGGGCGACGAGCGGGAGCAATGCGAACAGGACCAGCAGGCAGCCGAGGGCCGGCCAGACCACCGTCGCGGTCGCGGTGTTCAGGGTGCCGGCGCCCCAGGCGGCGGCGAAGAGGGCGACGTCGAGGTCGGCTCGGAGGAGGAGCCAGCTGTTGAACGCGGCGAGCATGGCCGAGACGCCGATGCCGACGACGATGAAGCGGAAGCCCGACAAGCCCTGCCGCAGGGCGAGGAGGAAGATCGCGACCGCAGCGGCCAGGCCGCCGATCAGGGAACCGGCCATGAGGGCCGGCCAGCCGCCGCCGAGGAGGAGGAGCGCCACGAGCATGCCGGTGAAGGAGCCGTTGGCGAGACCGATGATGTCGGGGCTCGCCAGCGGGTTCCGCGTGAGCGTCTGGAAGATCGCACCGGACAGGGCGAGCGCCGCGCCGAAGCCGATCGCGGCGAGCACCCGCGGCAGTCGCCACTCGAGCACCACGGTGCGGGCGAGGCCGTCGACCCGGCCGGAGAGGACACCGAGCACCTCTTCGGCGCTCAGCGGGTAGTCGCCGAGGGCGAGACCGGCGATGGCCGCGACGACGATCAGCAACAGGGCCGCGCCGCAGACGATGAGCAGGCGCGGTGCCGGCCGATTCCTGGTGCGCAGCGCGTCCGCCGCCCGTTCACGGATCGCGGTCACAGTCCTGACGCCGTCCTGCGCCGGGCGAGCGCGATGAGGGCGGGGGCGCCGACGAAGGCGGTCACGAGTCCGACCGGCATCTCACCGGGCAGCACCGCGATCCGCCCGACCACGTCGGAGCAGAGCACGAGGACGCAGCCGACGACGACCGAGCCGGCGAGGATGCGGCGCTGATCGCTCCCGACCGTCCACCGCACGAGGTGGGGGACGACGAGGCCGACGAACGCGATCGGCCCGGCGATCGCGGTCGCCCCGCCGGCGAGCAGGGTGACGGCCGCGAGCACCAGGACGCGACTCCGTCCGACGCTGACCCCCTGCGCGCGAGCCACGTCGGGACCGAGGGCGATCGCGTTGAGACTGCGGGTGCTCGCCGCCGCCAGGACGAGCCCCGCCGCGAGGAACGGGAGCACGGGCACGACGACGCCGAGGTCGCGTTCGAGGAGGCTCCCAGCGTTCCAGCCGCGCATGCGGTCGAAGGCGTCGGGGTGGGTGATGGCGATCCCCGTCGTCAGGCCGGCGAGCACGGCGCCGAACGCCACACCCGTCACGGTCAGGCGGGCGGCGGACGACCGCTCGCGTCCGCCTGAGCCGATCGTGTAGACGACGAGGGTGACGACGAGCGCGCCACCGCAGGCGAGCCAGGCGATCTCGCCCGGTGCGGTGACGCCGAGGAACGCCAGGCCGGCGGCGACGGCGAACCCGGCCCCGGCGTTGACCCCGAGGATGCCGGGGTCGGCGAGGGGGTTGCGGGTGAACGCCTGCATGAGCGCTCCCGCGACACCCAGGGAGGCGCCGACGGCGAGCGCCGCGACGGTCCGCGGCACCCGCTGATCCCAGACGACGAACCGCGCCTCGCTGGAACCTGCGCCGGTGAGCGCCGACCAGACCGCGTCGGGGCTGATCGGGTTCGCGCCGACGAGGAGCGAGAGGACGACGGCCAGCGCGAGCGCCCCGAGTCCGGCGAGCAGCGGGAGGGCCCGATGCCGTCGGTGAGGCGACCGCACGCCTGGCCGGGCGTCGACCGGGGCCCGTCCGGCAGGCTCGGCCGTCGCGATCGCGCCGCTCACGACGTCGTCCGTCACGACTCCGCGGAGAGCAGCCGGTCGAGGTCGTCGAGCACGGCCATGCCGCCGAGCGGGCCGACACCCGTGATCCAGAACGACTGGTCGACGAGGTGCAGCTCCGGGAACGCGTCCGTGTTCGCGGTGAGGGAGGCCGGCATGGTCGAGGCGTCGTCGGGGTCGACACTCGTCACGAAGACCTGGTCGGCGGTCGCTTCGAGGACCCGCTCGGGCGAGAGGTCGAGGGAGATGTCCTCCCACGCGTGCTCGGGCGTGGTGAACCCGGCGCACTCGAGGGTGCTGCCGGCGAAGGAGGTGGGGCCGTAGAGCGTCAGGACGCCGTCGCGCGGGCGGATGAGCTGCGCGGTCTTCCCGGCGGTGTCGTGCTTCGTCGCGATCTCGGCGCAGCGCGCGTCGTAGGCGTCGAGGAGTTCGTCGGCGCCGTCCGGCTTGCCGAGTGCCTCGGCCACGAAGCGCACGTTGTCCCGCCACGGGTCGGTCTGCGTCGCCATGAACACCGTCGGAGCGATCTCGGACAGCTGGTCGTACAGGGCCGAGTGGCGCGACTCGGTGCCGATGATGAGGTCGGGCTTCGCCGCGGCGATCAGCTGCACGTTCGGCTCGGCCACGGTCCCGACGGTCGGGATGTCGGCGGCCTGCTTGCCCAGGTACGCGGGCACGCCGGCCGTCTCGTTCAGCACGGCCGCGCCCACCGGGGTGATGCCGAGGGCGACCGTCGTGTCGAGCTGGACCGGTTCGAGGACGACGACCCGCTTCGGGCTGTCCGGGATGGTGCTCTCGCCGTGCGCGTGCTTCATCACGTGCGTGGCGCTCGTGGCGGCGTCCGAGGGGGTGGAGGCGCTTGAACTGCTGCAGGCGGCCAGACTCAGGGCGGCGATGGCGAGGGCGGCGACGGCTGCGAGGCGTCGGCGGCGGACGAGGGGGAGGGGCACTGGTCACCTTTCGAACGGGTCGCGATCGACGCGACCGGGTAAGGCAAGCATAACCTTGGTTAGGCGGTGGTTCTGGGCCGCGCGTTCCAGTAGCCCTGGGTGTGGACCCGATCAGGGTCGATGCCGTGGGCGGTCGTCGCCGCTCGGAGCAGAGGGACCCTGGTGCTCTCCGTCACCAACCAGGCGGCGAACCCGAGGCCGAGCGTCGCGACGGGCGCACCGTGCGCGCGGAGCCACCGCTCGACCGCGTCGACGACGGCGTCACCGCCCACCCGGCCTCCGCGCTCGTGGATCTCGAGCACGTGCCGCTCCGGCAGCGGCTGCAGGAGGGCGAGGTCGGCCGGGTCTCCGACCTCGAGGATGACGTGGGCGCGGATCTCCTCGCCGAGGGAACGCAGGATCCCGTCGACGGCGGGGAAGGCCGTCTCGTCCGCGGCGAGGAGGACGGTCGTCGCGGTCCCCGGCGCCCACTGGACGCCGTGTGTCCGGTCGCCGCGGGGGAGGTCCGGCCCGGAGACGAGCAGGTGGTCCCCGGCGCTCGCGCCGAGCGCCCAGCGGCTCGCCGGGCCGGCCGGGTCGTGGATGAAGACGTCGAGGTCGATCTCGTGCTGGTCGGGCCGGACCCGGTGCGCCGTGTAGCTGCGCATGACCGGGCGTTCCGCCGCTGGCAGGGCACGCCAGGCCCGTCGCCACTCGTGCTCGGGTTGCCCGCCGCGGAGTCCGCTCGGATAGGCGCCGTCGCTGTCCGGGAGGAGGATCTTGATGCGCTGATCCTGTTCGTACGGCGCGAAGTCCGCCAGGGACGGGTCGCCGAGGGTCACCCGCACGAAGCCGGGGGACAGGCGCCGGGTTCCCTGCACGACGGTCTCGAACAGGACGTTGGGCGACTGCAGGAACGGGACGGGCATCCCATCGAGTGTAGGAGGATCCGGTGCCGGTCCCGTGGCGTCCGGCAGCTCACCGGCGCCGGACGGATCGCGCGATCGCGACGCACAGCGGGACGGCGACGGCGGTCAGTGCCGCGGCGGCCGGGAGGAGGAGCGCGGCGCCCCAGGCGCCGAGGATGATCCCGCCGACCGCACCGCCGACTGCGATCGAGACGTTCCACATCGTGACGAGCGCCGACTGCGCCGCGTCCGCCGCATCGCCGGCGACTCGGGCGATCGCGACCTGGAAGAGCACGGAGTAGGCGCCGAAGGCGAGTCCCCAGCCGGCGGCCGCGACGAGGAGGAGCGCGACCGGTGGGTCCGCTGCGACGACGCCGAGCCCGACGGTGCCGAGGACGGCTGCGCCGAGGATAGTGATCCCCAGACGCACGTTCGCGAGTCGTCCTGCCCCGAGGGTGCCGACGACGGACGCCACCCCGAACACCGCGAGGAGCAGGCCGAGCGGCACGGGCGTCCCACGGTCGGCGAGGACCGGTGCGAGGTACGTGTACGCGATGTTCTGACCGATGATGCAGACCGCCAGGGCCACGAGGATCGTGACGACCGCGGGGAGGCGGAGCGCCGCGCCCATGCGAGTCGAGCGGCCGGGTCGCGTTCCGGCCACTCGTGGCGCGACGACGACGGCGACGACGCCGAGGAGCGCTGTCGTGGCGGCGACGATGCCGAACACGGCCCGCCACCCGAGCTCCGCGCTCAGGACGGCACCCGCCGGGACACCGAGGGCGAAGCCGAGCGTCGCACCCGACAGCACGATTCCGAGGGTCGATCCGAACCGCTCCTGGCTCGTGAACCCGCGGGTGTACCCGGGGAGCATCGCCCAGACGACGCCGGCCACGAGACCCGCGGCGAAGCGCGTCGCGAGGTGCGTGAGGAGGTCGGGCGCTGCGGCGGTCCCGGCGTTCGCGAGGGCCGACACCGCGATGGCGAGCAGCACGACCGTGCGGCGGTCGAGCCGTGCGAGCAGGCGGCTGATCGGGATCGCGGCGACGATGCACCCGAGGGCGAAGACCGCGACGCTCTGGCCGGCGATGGCCTCCGTGGTGCCGAGGTCGGCGGCCATCGCGGGCAGGACGCCGGCCGGGAGGACCTCGGTGAGCAGCGTCACGAATCCGACGGCGGCGAGGAGGAGCGCGGTCGGGAGGGGCGAGCGGCCTCGGGCCGGGGACAGGGTCGTCGGTGGTGCGGTGCGCACGGCGTCGGTGGTCATGCCGGGAAGTCTCGCGGCCTGCCACTGGTGTCAGGGTCAAGCCGGCGCGCGACGGCTCGGGAATACCCGGCCGACTCGGACGGCTGCTCAAGATGGACACATCTCGTTCGAAGGGGTCTTGCATGCGCATCGGCGAACTGGCGGCGGCCACCGGGAGTACCCCACGGTTGCTGCGGTACTACGAGCAGCAGGGCCTGCTCCGACCGACCCGCTGCGCGAACGGGTACCGCGAGTACGGCGACCACCTCGTCGCGAAGGTCCAGCGCATCCGCGAGCTGATCGCCGTCGGCATGCCGACCGCGCTCATCCTCGAGATCCTGCCCTGCTTCGAGGACGACGACACGATCTACCAGGTGACGCCGTCGGCCGAGGTGCTCGAACGACTCCTCGAACACCGGGCGCGGCTCGACGCCAAGCTCGGCTGCATCCAGGCCAGCCGGGACGCCATCGACGTCTACCTCGACCGCGTCGGCGGCATCGTGGTCTGAGCCGGCTGGGTAGGCTCGGCGCATGGCGATCGACCCGTACTACCGCGACCGGCTGCACCTCTTCAACGGATTCTCCAATGCCCAACGCGCCGCCGCCGGTGGGGCGCTCGAGGAGGCGTTCCAGGAGCGACTCGCTGCCTACGGCGACGACGGGCCGTGGCAGCCACCAGTGGACGTCGTCATCACCGACGAGGTCGTCGACGGACCCCACGGCGACATCCCGATCAGGCGCTACGTGCCCGGAGGGGCCGGCCGGGCCACCGCCCATCCTGCCCGTCCCGCCCTCCTCTGGGCACATGGTGGCGGGTTCGCGGCGGGGACGCTCGACTGGCCGGAAGCACACGTCGTGAGCGCTGAACTGGCGGCCCGAGCCGGAGCCGAGGTCGTGTCCGTCGACTACCGCCTGGCGGACGGGGTCACGCGCTACCCGGTGCCACTCGACGACGTGCTCGCCGTGTGGGAGTGGCTCGTCGACAAACGGTCGGCCGTCCCCGGCTCCCGCACGGCGATCGGCGGCGCCAGTGCCGGAGCCGCCCTCGCGCTCGCCGCGTCGCTCCGCACCGACCGCCGAGCGGACGCCGTGCTCCTCGCCTATCCGTTCCTCGACGCGGTCGTGCCGCCACTGCCGCCGGGAGTCCTGACGGAGATGGACGTCCTGCCCGACGTCATGCGCTTCCCGCGGGAGTCGATCGACTGGATGGTCGAGAACTACGTCGGCCGCCTCGACGATCTGCCCGAACTCGCCCTGCCCGGGGCGGTGCCGGTGACCGTCGACCGGCCACCACTGTCCGTCCTGCTGTCGGAGTTCGACGACCTCCGCCCGTCCGGAGAGGCGCTCATCGCCGCGTCGGAGGCCGCCGGGGCCACCGTCCGCAGTCGGCTCGAACCGGGGGTCCTTCACGGGCACCTGAACCGTCATCCCGTCGCGCCGGGCGTGGCGCCGTCGCTGGACTGGCTGGCGGAGGGCCTGCGCGCGATGGAGGAGCACGCCGGGTAGGCACGGACGCAGCTGGAATCGCCGGCTCCGGACGCGTTGCGCGATCGTCGACAGCGGGCATACTAGAGGCAGCCTCCGTTCCCGAACGGAGTTCGGTTTTCGTTCCGGGCCCGTCTGGGCTCGGGTGATCCGACGCCGCCCCACTCATCGACGAGAAACGGATCACCCATGAGCGTTCCCGAACCCACGCCGGCCTACCGCGACGCCAGCCTCCCGGTCGACGAGCGCGTCGACGACCTCCTCGGCCGCATGACCGTCGCCGAGAAGGCCGGCATGCTCTTCCAGACGATGATCGCGCCGGGCCCGATCGGCGAGACCAACCCGCACATGGGCCTCGCGAGCGGCGAGCACATGGTCGGCGAACAGCTGATGACGCACTTCAACGTGCTCGGCACGGCACCCGACACCACGGCGCTCGCCGAGTGGACGAACGCCCTCCAGGAGCGGGCGTCGCGCACCCGGCTCGGCATCCCGGTCACCCTCTCCACCGACCCGCGCAACCACTTCACCGACAACGTGGGCACCGCCGCCCGTGCGGGCGCGTTCTCCCAGTGGCCGGAGACGCTCGGCCTCGCCGCCATCGGATCTGTCGAGCTCGTCGAGGCCTTCGCCGACACTGCACGCCAGGAGTACCTGGCGGTCGGCCTCCGACTCGCGCTCCACCCGCAGGTCGACCTCGCGACCGAACCCCGCTGGTCGCGCATCGGCGGCACCTTCGGCGAGGACGCGGCGCTGAGCGCCGAGCTCGTCGCCGGCTACATCCGCGGTTTCCAGGGAGCGGAACTCGGCCCCGACTCGGTGTCCACCATGACGAAGCACTTCCCGGGCGGCGGGCCCCAGCTCGACGGCGAGGACCCGCACTTCGCCTACGGACGCGAACAGGTGTACCCCGGCGGCAACTTCGACTACCACCTCATCCCCTTCCGTGCCGCGATCGCCGCCGGTGCGGGCCAGATGATGCCGTACTACGGGATGCCCGTCGGCACCGAGCACGAGGAGGTCGCCTTCGCGTTCAACCACGGCATGATCACCGGGCTGCTCCGCGAGGAGCTCGGGTTCGACGGCATCGTCTGCACCGACTGGGGGCTCGTCACCGACACCTCGATCATGGGGCAGGACATGCCGGCCCGGGCGTGGGGCCTCGAACACCTCGACGAGCTCGCCCGTGTGGAGCGCATCCTCCAGGCCGGCTGCGACCAGTTCGGCGGCGAGGCCCGACCGGAACTCGTCGTCGAACTCGTCGAGCAGGGACGGATCACCGAGGACCGGATCGACGCGTCCGTGCGGCGGCTGCTCCGCGAGAAGTTCGTACTCGGACTCTTCGAACAGCCCTTCGTCGACGCGTCGGCCTCGAGCGCGATCGTCGGGCGTGCCGACTTCATCGCCGCCGGCGAGGCCGCACAGCGCCGGGCGTTCACCGTGCTGACGAACGTCGACGGGACGCTCCCGGTGCGCTCGCCGCGTCCGCGGCTGTACGTCGAGGGGATCGACGCGGCGGTGGCTGCCGGATACGGCGAGGTCGTCACCGACCCGGCGTCGGCCGATCTCGCGCTCGTTCGCATGCAGACCCCGTACGAGCCTCGGCCCGGCGGGTTCGAAGCGATGTTCCACGCCGGCTCGTTGGACATCCCGGCCGACGAGGTCACCCGCCTGCTGGAGCTCGCCGCGACGGTGCCGACGGTGCTCGACATGCACCTCGACCGGCCGGCGATCCTCACGGGCGTGGCCGACGCGGTCGCGGCGCTGGTTGCGAGTTTCGGCGGCAGTGATGCGGCGTTCCTCGACGTCGTGTTCGGTCGTGCGCTGCCTGAGGGCTCGCTGCCCTTCGACCTCCCGCGCTCCATGGCGGCGGTGGAGGCGAGTCGGTCCGACGTGCCCTACGACACCGAGGACCCGCTGTTCCGGTTCGGTCACGGCCTGCGCTACCCGGAGCACTGACCGGTCCCCGAGCGCCCACGCGGGTCTCTGAGTAACCACTCCGGTCCCTGAGAGCACGCCCGTTCCGGTCCCCTGAGTCTGTCGAAGGGCGCTCCGGTCCCTGTGCTCCTACTCCGGTCCCTGAGCTTGTCGAAGGGCCCAGTCTCTGAGCGCGCCCACCCCGGTCCCTGAGCAACCACTCCGGTCCCTGAGCCTGTCGAAGGGCCCCGGTCCCTGAGCCTGTCGAAGGGCCCCGATCCCTGAGCGCGCCCACGCCGGTCCCTGAGCTTGTCGAAGGGCGCTCCGGTCCCTGTGCGCATACTCCGGTCCCCCAGCCTGTCGAAGGGCCCCGGTCTCTGAGCGCGCCCTCTCCGGTCCCTGAGCCTGTCGAAGGGCGCTCCGGTCCGTGTGCGCCTACTCCGATCCCTCAGCCTGTCGAAGGGCCCCGGTCTCTGAGCGCGCCCTCTCCGGTCCCTGAGCTTGTCGAAGGGCGTCCCCCTCAGAGCTCGGAGCCGCGCAACTCCAGGTGCACGTCGAGCGTGTGGGTGGTCGGCGGGCCGGCCTCACCGGCGATGAGGGCCAACAGGGTCTCCGCGGCGACCCGCCCCATGAGGGCGACGTCCTGCGCGACCACCGACACCGCCGGCGTCACGAGGGGTGCCGCCTCGAAGTCGTCGAAGCCGACGAGCGGGAGGCGGCGTCCGGCCGCGGCGAACGCCTGCATGGTCCCGATCGCGGCACGGTTGTTGGCCGCGAACACCCCGTCCACGACGCCGTCGCGGAGGAACCCGGCCACGACCGCGGCCGCGTCCTCGACGGAGTGCGCGCCGTCGGACACGATCGGCTCCGGCGGCGCGGCCCCGGTGGCGCTCACGTGGTCCGCCTCGGCGAGGGCCCGGTGGTAGCCGGTCAGTCGTTCCCGCATCGTGTACAGCTCGAGGGAGTCGCCGAGGAACGCGATCCGCCGGGCTCCGCCGTCGAGCATCGCCGCCGTCGCCCGGCGTGCCCCGCCCGAGTTGTCGGCGAGGACCGTGTGCACCTCGACCGACTCCAACGGTCCGGTCGGACGGTCCACGAGGACCATCGGCGCGTGCGCCACGGTGCTCGTCGCCCACGGCGTCGTGGCGTGCCGAGGCGGAACGACGATGAGCCCGTCGACGCGCTGCGCGACCAGGCGGTCGACGAGCAGTCGGTGCCGGCCGGCGTCCTCCTCGGAGCTCGCCGACATGAGGAGGTAGCCGTGTTCGGTGCAGACCCGTTCGACGGAGCGGGCGAGCACCGAGTAGTACGGGTTCGCGAGGTCGCCGATGATGAGTCCGACGACCTTGCTCGAGCGCCCGGGCCGGATGCTCGCGGCCGCCAGGTTGTGCCGGTAGCCGAGCGCCTCGATGGCCGCGCCGATGCGTTCCGACAGTTCGGCGTTGATGTTCGTCGCGCCGTTCACGTACCGCGAGACCGTCTTGAGGCCGACGCCGGCCGCCGCGGCGACGTCGTTCATGGTCGGGGGCCGGGAGCTGCGCATGCTCACCATCCTGGCCTACGTCGGATCACGCGACGGGCCGCTCCGGTGACGCGTCCACGAGGAGCGGGCGGAGGCTCGGCCGCAGCCGGACGACCTCGTCCGCCGTCGGCCGGAGTCCGGCGATGACCGCGGCGGCACTGGCACCGGCGACGTCCGCCGCGGCCTCGGGTCCTGCGCCGCGCGACATCGCGAACAGCAGACCGGCGGTGGAGGCGTCTCCGGCGCCGTTCGTGGACACGAACGCCGGAGCGGGGATCGGCGGTGCGAGGAGCGCGGCGTCGGCCCAGGTTTCGGCGAGTGGAGCGAGCATCCGGCCGGCGCTGCGGAGGCGGTCGACGCCGGCGGCGCGCAGCATGAGCCCGTCCTCGCCGGCCGAGATCGCCACGACGCCGGCACCCCAGGCGAGGAGGAGCTCGGCGAACGCGGCGGCCTGCGCCCTGGGTGACGGCGCGGTGTCGGCCGGGAGGAGCGAGGTGCCGAGGGCGGATCGGAGGTCGTCGACGCTCGGGCTGACGACGTCCGTGAGGGGGAGGGTGCGTCGGAGGATCGCCTCCCAGTCGAGCGCGCCCACCGTGCTGCTCGGGTCGACGACGGCGAGGTCCATCGAGGTGGTCGCCCCGTGTCGGCGGACCCGCTCCAGGAGGGCGGCGAGCGGAGCGCCGCCGTCGGCGACGATGCCGGGCAGCAGCGGGGGATACCCGAGGTGGACGAGGTCCGCACCGCCGACGGCGAGGTGTTCGCCGGTGAAGACCTCGTTCGCGCCCGTGTGGTGCCAGAACGTGCGGTCGAGGCCTTCGGGTTCGACGACGACGCTGTACGAGGTCGCGGCCCGGTCGGTCACCTCGAGTGCCGGATGGAGACGGGGCTGCGCGGCGATGCGGGAGGCGACGATCGCGCCGAGTTCGTCGTCGCCGACGGTCGCGTGCAGCCGGACGTCGCTGCCGAGGTCCGCGAGCGCGAGGCCGGTGTTGGCGACGCAGCCACCGAGCGAGATGCGGAGCGGGCCGGTGTCGATGAGCGCGCCGGGGTCGATGCGCGCGCTCGCGCCGAGCCTGGGCGACAGATCGACGCAGATGTGGCCGGCGACGACGATCTCGCCCATGGACCCTCCGTTCTTCGCGTCGGACGCTCCGCCGACGCAAGCTAGACAACGTTGTCTCAGGCCACTACTGTGACACACCGAGGGAGGATCCGGAAACCCTTCCCGTCACGATCAGGAGCCGCCGCAATGTCGCTGTACCGCCTCAATCGTCTCTTCAACGCCCGATCCGGTCGTGCGCTCGACGTCGCCGTCGACCACGGGTTCTTCGGAGAGCGTTCCTTCATCACCGGCATCGAGGACATGGGCAGCGTTGTCCGCACCCTCGTCGCCGCCGGTCCCGACGCCGTGCAGCTGACGCTCGGCCAGGCCCGACTCCTGCAGCAGATCCCCGGCAAGGACAAGCCGGCACTCGTCCTGCGGACCGATGTCGCCAACGTCTACGGCAACCCGCTCGACTCGATCCTGTACAGCCACCACGTGCCGCACGCGATCGAGGAGGCGGTCCGGCTCGACGCCGTCGCCGTGTGCGTCAACCTCATGCAGATCCCCGACCACCCCGAGGTGCGGGAGGCGAACATCCGCTCCATCATGGCGCTGCGCCGCGAGGCCACGCGCTACGGGATGCCACTCATGATCGAACCCCTCGTCATGCGCGACAACAGCGAGGGCGGCGGCTACCAGGTCGACGGCGACATCGAGAAGATCGTCACGCTCGTGCGTCAGGCGGTCGAACTGGGCGCCGACCTCGTCAAGGCCGATCCGAGCAGCGACATCACCGAGTACGGACGTGTCGTCGAGGTCGCGGGCGACGTGCCCGTCCTCGTCCGTGGGGGTGGGCGTGTCGACGACCGTACGCTGCTGGAACGCACGGTCGCCGTCCTCGACGCCGGGGTGGCCGGCATCGTCTACGGCCGCAACATCATCCAGCACGAGGACCCGGCGGCCATCACGGCGGCACTCATGGCGGTGCTGCACGACGGTGCCGACGCCGAGGCCGGCCTCGCGATCCTCGAGGCGGCCCGCGCATGAGCGCCGAGCAGGTGACGGGCGAGCGGGTGACGGCGGAACGCGTCAACGTCGCGGTCATCGGAGGTGGCCTCATGGGGCGCGAGATCGCCGCGGCCATCCAGCGCTGGCCCGCGCTCATCGACCACCCGGTGCGACCCCGGCTGACGGCCGTCTGCGACATCAACCCGGCCGCCCTCGACTGGTTCGACGAGATCGATACCGTCGTGACGAAGACCACCGACTACCACGAACTCCTCGCCGACCCGTCCGTCGACGTCGTCTACGTGGCCGTGCGTCACGACCTCCATGAGCAGATCTACACCGACGTCATCCGCGCCGGGAAGAGCCTGCTCGCGGAGAAGCCCTTCGGGATCGACGCGGCGGCGGCGCAGTCCGTCCTCGCGGCCATGGCAGAGCACCCGGAGAGCTTCGTCCGGTGTTCGAGTGAGATGCCGTTCTTCCCGGGTGCGCAGCTGGCGATCGACTACGTCCGGTCTGGCGCGCTTGGCACGATCGTCGAGGCGCGCAACAGCTTCCTGCACTCGAGCGACATCGATCGCGGCAAGCAGATCAACTGGAAGCGCCAGACGCAGTTCTGTGGCGAGGCCGGCGTGATGAACGACCTCGGGATGCACACCTGGCATGTGCCGTTGCGGCTCGGCTGGGCGCCCGAGAGCGTCTACGGCGTGCTGCAGAACATCGTGACCGAACGGCCGGGCCCCGACGGTTCGCTCGTGCCGTGCGACACGTGGGACAACGCCGTGCTGCACAGCTGGGCGAGCCATGACGGCGTCCGCTTCCCGCTCACGACGGAGACGAAGCGCATCGATCCCGGGCAGAAGAACACCTGGGAGTTCGAGGCGATCGGGCTCGACGGTGGCGTGCGGTTCAGCACGAAGAACCCGAAGCTCGTGGAGGTGTTCGCGGTCCGCGACATCCCGGGTGGCGGGCGTGAGCAGGTGTGGCAGCAGCTCGATGCGGGGAGTCAGTCGGTGTGGCCGACGGTCACCGGGCCGAACTTCGAGTCGGGGTTCTCCGACACGATCCTGCAGATGTGGGCGGTGTTCCTGGCCGAGCGTCACGGTTCCCTCGGTGACCGGTTCGGTGCCGCTCGCCCTGAGGAGGCGGCGCTGACCCACGACATCTACCGTGCGGCGATCCGTTCCCACGAGGAGGGGCGAGCGATCGCGATGTGACCTGCGCGCCGGCTGGGAGGCCACCCGACCGCCTCTCAGCCGGGAGCGCGCCGCCGTGGCCCTGCGCCGGCCAACCCGATCGGTCCCTGAGCTTGTCGAAGGCCACCCACCCGCGCTGGTCCCTGAGCTTGTCGAAGGGTACCCACCCGCGCTGGTCCCTGAGCTTGTCGAAGGGCACCCACCCGCGCTGGTCCCTGAGCTTGTCGAAGGGCACCCACTCCGGTCCCTGAGCGTGTCGAAGGGCGGTCCCTGCCAGCGCAACCGATCGGTCCCTGAGCTTGTCGAAGGGCGGGCTCCGGCCGGAAGTCCTTCGACACGCTGAGTGCCTGGCTCCTCAGGGGCCGGGCATGGGGTCCATTCCGGGTTCTGGATCGCGCCACGTTGTGATCCGCGAGCAGCTGAGGCGCGGGAGGTCGTCGAACCGCCCGTCGATCACGGCCTGCTTCTTCGCCCGGCTCCACCCCTGGAGGCGTTTCTCGATGAAAAAGGCGTCGTCCACGCGGTCGTACTCCGCTGACCAGACGAGTGAGACAGGTAGTCGCTCGCGGGTGTAGTTCGCTCCGAGGCCGTCCATGTGCTCGGCGAGTCGTCGAGCGAGGTCGATGGTGCTGCCGGTGTAGAAGGATCCGTCGGCGCATTTGAGGATGTAGACGTGGGGCATCGGGCCAGCCTCGCAGGGCCGCGATCCTGCGGGTCTCCGCCGACACCCCACGGTGGACGCTGCTCGCTGTGGCGCGCATTGTGGAGGACGCTCGCCCTTCGACAGGCTCAGGGAGCGAGTCGGCTCGGCCTCGGGATCGGTGGTCGTTCGGTCTCTGCTGGCGCACCCCGTTCGGTCCTTGAGCTTGTCGAAGGGCGGGGTCTGTTCGTGGGCCCTTCGACAGGCTCAGGGAGCGGGGTGGCTCAGTCTCGGGGTTGGCGGTCGTTCGGTTTCTGCTGGCGCACCCCGTTCGGTCCCTGAGCTTGTCGAAGGGCGGGTTCTGCTCGGGTGCCCTTCGACAGCCTCAGGGAGCGAGTCGGCTCGGCCTCGGGATCGGCGGTCGTTCGGTCTCTGCTCGTGTGCCCTTTCGGTCCCTGAGCTTGTCGAAGGCCGGGGTCTGCTCGTGTGCCCTTCGACAGGCTCAGGGAGCGAGTCGGCTCGGCCTTGGGATCGGCGGTCGTTCGGTTTCTGCTCGCGCGCCCCGTTCGGTCCCTGAGCTTGTCGAAGGGCGGGGTCTGTTCGTGGGCCCTTCGACAGGCTCAGGGAGCGGGGTGGCTCGGCCTCGGGATCGGTGGTCGTTCGGTTTCTGCTCGCGCGCCCCGTTCGGTCCCTGAGCTTGTCGAAGGGCGGGGTCTGTTCGTGGGCCC
>NZ_JARVRZ010000009.1:0-76432 GCF_030209505.1 Plantibacter sp. LMC-P-059a
ACTTCTTCGTTGAAATGGCCACCCAAGGTTCTTGGGTGGCCATTTTGCGTTAACGCGCAGTGTGCGTCAGGCAGTACGCCTGAGCACACGCACCGCGTGAAGTCGACGTCTCACGAGTAGCGTGGGATACAGGATTCAGCACACAGACGCCGGGTGACGGCGTTCGAACACCGTGGAGATCATCGTGAGTGACCAGTCAGCAGACCAGCCCGACAAGGGCGAGCGACGAGCACCGCGATCGTCCGGTGATGGACGCCCGAACACGAACGCTGGTCGACGAAACGACAGCCCGCGGGGCGACCGGCCGCAGCGTGGCGACGGTCCTCGAGGCGACCGGCCACAGGGCTCTGATCGCCCCGCTTGGCAGCGGGACCGTCCGTCGTCCGGCGACCGGCCGCAGCGATCGGACCGGCCGGCACGGAGTGGCGACCGTCCGTCGTCCGGCGACCGCCCGCAGCGGTCGGACCGACCCGCTTGGCAACAGGATCGTCCTGCCTCCGGTGATCGGCCGCAGCGTTCCGACCGTCCCGCGCGGAGCGGGGACCGCCCGTCGTCCGGTGACCGGCCGCAGCGTTCCGATCGGCCTGCTTGGCAGCGTGATCGCCCGGCGTCGGGTGACCGCCCGCAGCGTTCCGATCGTCCCGCACGAAGCGGCGACCGTCCTGCATCGGGCGACCGTCCGGATCGCGGGAACCGCACGGATCGCGGGCACTCGTCCGATCGTGGCGGCCGTGCCGACCGCGGACGCGACGGCGGCGCACGGAGCGGCGGCCGCGAGCTGTGGACGCGCGACGGTGCGCCGGCTCGGGGCGACCGCGACGCGTTCCGCAAAGAACGTGAGCTGACGGAAGAGGAGCGCATCGCGTTCGAGCTCAAGTCGATCCGTCCTCGTCACGACGACCCGGAGATCCCTGCGGACGTCACCCCTCAGGATCTGGACAAGGGTGCGCGGAACGAGCTCAAGACGCTCAGCAAGGAGAACGCCGACGGCGTCGCGCAGCACCTGGCCATGGCGGCCCGGTTGATCGACACCGACCCCGCGCTCGCTCACCTGCACGCCATGTCCGCTGCGCGTCGTGCCGGTCGGATCGCGATGGTCCGAGAGACCCTGGCGATCACCGCGTACGAGACCGGTGACTATGCCCTCGCGCTCCGCGAACTCCGGACCTACCGGCGGATATCCGGCAAGGATGATCAGCTGCCACTCATGGTCGACAGTGAGCGCGGTGTCGGCCGCCCTGAGCGTGCCCTGGAACTCGGCCGATCCGTCGACCGCTCCACGCTCGATGTCCCGGTCCGTGTCGCACTCGCGATCGCGATGTCCGGGGCCCGCCTCGATCTCGGCCAGACCGAGGACGCCCTGACGGAGCTGCAGATCCCGCAGCTCGACCCGAAGCGGGCGTTCTCCTACAGCCCCGCGTTGTTCAACGCCTACGCCGAGACGCTCGAGGTGCTCGGCCGGATGGACGAGGCAGCCGTCTGGCACGATCGTGCGACGATCGCCGCTGAGGCGCTCGAGCAGTCGGCCGCCGACGACGAAGGGGAGACCATGGTCGTCGTCGAGGAGTTCTTCGACATCGATGCTGATGCTGATGCTGATGCTGCTGCTGCTGCTGCTGCTGCTGCTGCTGCTGCTGATGTTCAGGACGACCTGCCAGAGGAGACGCCGGCCGATGAGTCCGCTGCTGACGAGAAGGCCTAAGCCCGTGACCCCCCTCGACGGTGTCGACGTCGTGCTCGCCGACCTGGACGGCGTCGTCTACGCCGGACCGAACGCGATCCCACATGCGGTGGAGTCGTTGAACCTCGCTGCGACACATGTGCGGGTCGGCTACATCACCAACAACGCCTCCCGCACCGACGCCTCGGTCGCGCAACACCTGACGGACCTCGGTCTCACCGTGGCACCCGCCGAGGTCGTGACGAGCCCCCAGGCCGCCGTGCGGCTCCTGTCGGGCCTCGTACCCGCCGGCTCCACCATCCTGGTCGTCGGCGGCGCCGGCCTCGTCGACGAGGTGGAGAAGGGCGGCTTCGTCGTCACCCGATCCGCCGAGGACTCGCCGGCCGCCGTCATCCAGGGCTTCGCCCCGGAGGTCGGATGGTCACACCTCGCCGAGGCGGCCTTCGCACTGCAGACGCCACGGCCGGACGGGACTGAACTGCCCTGGGTCGCCACGAACACGGACTGGACGATTCCCCAGGCCCGCGGTATCGCACCCGGTAACGGAACGCTCGTCTCGGCCGTCCACACCGCCATCGGACGACTCGCCACGGTCGCCGGCAAGCCCGAGGTGCCGATCTTCGACGAGGCCAAGGTGCGCTTCAGCGCGTCCAAGCCGCTGTTCATCGGCGACCGGCTCGACACCGACATCCTCGGGGCGAACCGCGCCGGCATCGCCTCCGCGCTCGTCCTCACCGGGATCGATCGAGCCAAGCACGTCCTCGCGGCTGACCAGCACTCCCGGCCGACGTTCATCCTCGAAGACCTGCGGCAGCTGCACGAGCCGTACCCGGTCACGACGATGTCTCGGGACGGCAAGGCGGCGACCGTCGGTGCGGCGACGGTCCGCATCCGCGGCAACGACGTCGTCGTGGAATCGAGCGGTCCGTCGAAGATCGATCTGCTCCGTGCCGCGTGCGCGGCGATCTGGGCCTCCGGCCGGGCGATCTACGGGCTCAATGTCCCGGAGCACCTCTACGCGGAATGAACGCGCTGCCGGCCGCTGCCGGCCGTGTTCGCCCTCAGCGCTCCCTCCCGATGACGGAGGTGGTGGCCGGTAGGGTTGCCCTGTGACGAATGAACCGGAGGACCCGAGCAACAGCCTCCTGTCCCGCGTCCGCCGCATCGACGAGCAACCGCTCGGGGAACGTGCCGCCGCCTACGGCGAACTCGTCGACGAACTCCGGGCAACGCTCGAAGGGAGCGACTCGCCGAGGACCTCGGCCTAACGCATGCAGAACCTACCCGAACCGCCCACAGTGCCGGACACCGCGGAGGATGACCGCTCGCCGGTCCGTCTCGACGCCGCCCTCGCCGCCCGTGGGCTCGCCCGGTCCCGAACCCACGCAGCCCAACTCGTCGCCGACGGGCTGGTCACCGTGGACGGACGCACCATCGTCAAAGCAGCGCACCGGGTGCGCCCCGACGCGAAGCTCACCGTCGCCGCGACCGACCACTACGTGAGCCGCGCCGCACACAAACTCCTCGCCGCGCTGGACGCCTTTCCGGTGTCCGTCGAGGACGCACTGGTCCTCGACGCCGGGGCCTCGACCGGCGGGTTCACCCAGGTCCTCCTCGAGCGCGGAGCCCGCCGGGTGGTCGCGCTGGACGTCGGCCACGACCAGCTCGTCCCGCAGCTGCGCGAGGACGAGCGGGTGCAGGTCGTCGAGGGCTGCAACGTCCGGTTCCTCACCCCTGAACAGTTCCGCGAGTTCACCGGTGACGACGAGCGACCGTCCGTCGTGGTCGGCGACCTCTCCTTCATCTCCCTCACGCAGGTGCTTCCTGCGCTCGTGAGCGTGGCAGCGGTCCCCGCCGAGCTCGTCCTCCTCGTCAAGCCGCAGTTCGAGGTCGGTCGCGGAGGGGTCCGGGAAGGCGTCGTCACCGACGCCGCGCTCCGTGCGGACGCCGTCGCCGGCGTCCTCTGGGCGGCCTGGGACCTCGGACTGGGCACGGCCGGGCTCATCCCGTCGCCCATCGTCGGCACGCACGGCAACCGTGAGTACGTCGTGTGGATATCGGCTGAGCACGGCCGCAATCCGACAGAATGGATGCAGCAGATCACCTCGATGGCTGGAGCGTAACCCGATGCCACACCCCACCGATCCGACCGTCGCGGCGAGGAACATCCTGGTCGTCGCGCACACGGGCCGTGACGACTCACGCGACGCCGCGGTCCTCGTCTCCCGATTGCTGCTGGACGCCGGCGTCCGCCCGGTGCTGAGCGCCCTGGAGCGCGCCGACCTCATCGCCGTCGACCCGGAACTCTCGGTCGTCTCCGTCCTCCACGACGAGGTCGGACTCGGCGACATCGAGCTGACCATCGTGCTCGGCGGCGACGGCACGATCCTGCGCGCGGCCGAGGTCACGCGCGGCTCGGCCGCACCGCTGCTCGGCGTGAACCTCGGCCACATCGGGTTCCTCGCGGAGAGCGAACGCGACGACCTCACCGAGACGGTCGAGCGGGTCGTCCGACGCGACTACTTCGTCGAGGAGCGGATGACGCTCTCGGTGCGGGTGAAGGTCGGGGCCGAGGTCGTCTACGAGACGTGGGCGCTGAACGAGGCCACGGTCGAGAAGGCGAGCCGGGAGCGCATGCTCGAGGTCGTCATCGAGGTCGACCAGCGTCCGCTCTCGTCGTTCGGTTGCGACGGCGTGGTCATCTCGACGCCCACCGGCTCCACCGCGTACAACTTCTCGGCCGGCGGGCCCGTCGTGTGGCCGTCGGTGGAAGCCATCACCCTCGTCCCGCTCAGCGCGCACGCGCTGTTCGCCAAACCGCTGGTCGTCGGCCCGGAGTCCGCACTCGCCGTGGAGGTGCTGGAGCGCACGGACGGGCTCGGTGTCCTCTGGTGCGACGGACGGCGCGCCCGCGACCTCCAGCCGGGCGCCCGGGTCGTGGTCCGACGCTCGTCGGTGCCGGTACGTCTGGCGCGTCTGCACGAGAGCACCTTCACCGACCGCCTCGTCAACAAGTTCCGGCTCCCGGTCACCGGCTGGCGTGGCCCCGTCGGTCGGGAGGAGCCCATGACCGGCACGATCCACCTGCCGGGTCCGACGACCACCGGCCACGACGACGATCAGGACGGCACTGCATGATCGAAGAGATCGAGATCCGCGACCTCGGGGTCATCGCCTCGGGCACCCTCCCGCTCGGACCCGGCTTCACGGCCGTCACCGGTGAGACGGGCGCCGGCAAGACCATGGTCGTCACCGCACTCGGCCTCCTTCTCGGACAGCGCTCGGACAGCGGCGTCGTCCGTGCCGGTCAGAAGCAGACGAGTGTGCAAGGACGCTGGCTGGTGCCGGCGTACGGCGCCGTCGCCGATCGGGTCCGCGAAGCCGGGGGAGACCTGGACGAGGCGGGCGAGGCGGCGGAGCTGTTGCTCGGACGCATCGTGACCGCCGAGGGACGCGGTCGCGCGATCGTCGGTGGGCGCACAGCACCCATCGGGATCCTGTCCGAGCTCGGCGAGCAGCTCGTCGTGGTGCACGGACAGTCCGATCAGATCCGCCTGCGGACTGCACCCGCCCAGCGGGACGCCCTCGACCGGTTCGCCGGCGAACCGCTCCACCAGGCGTTGGCCGCCTACCAGGAACGGTATCGCCGACTCATCGAACTGCGGACCGAGCTCGAGACCCTCACCGGGGAACGCGACACCCGCCTGCTCGAAGCCGAACAGCTGCGCGCCGCGCTGGCGGAGATCGAACAGGCGGACCCGCAGCCCGGTGAGGACGCAGAGCTCGCCGAGCGGGCGGACCGGCTCACGAACCTCGAGGAACTCCGGCTCTCGGCGGCCGGAGCACGCGAACTCGTCTCCGCCGAAGCCGGCGAGGAGAGCGACGTCGTCGGACTCCTCGAAGGCGCACGGCGGCAGCTGGACCGCGCCGCGGTCCACGACCCTGCCCTCGGCGCGATCGCCGCGAGTGTGGCGAACGCGAGCTACCTGGCTGCCGAGATCGCCGCCGAGCTCTCCAGCTACCTGGCCGGACTCGACGAGGACGGCGCCCGCGAACTCGAGGTCGTGCAGGAACGTCGCGCGACCCTCGCCACACTGGCCCGGAAGTACGGCCCGACCGCCGACGACGTCCTGCAGCTCCTCGAGACCGGGAGCACCCGCCTCCTGGAACTCGACGGCGACTCCGACCGCATCACCGAGTTGGAGGGTGAGGTCGAGCGCCTCGTCGGCGAGGTCGACACGGCCGCCGCGGCGCTGAGCGCGGTCCGGGTCGAGGCGGCGGCACGCCTCGGAGCGGCAGCCAGCACCGAACTGCGTTCGCTCGCCATGGCCGAAGCCGAGCTGGTCGTCGAGGTCACCGACCGCGACGACCTCACGGTGTACGGCAAGGATGTGATCGCCTTCCTCCTCCGACCCCACGCCGGAGCGGAACCGCGCCCGCTGGGCAAGGGCGCTTCGGGTGGAGAGCTCTCTCGCGTGATGCTGGCCCTCGAGGTCGTCATCGCCGGAGCGGACCCCGTCCCGACCTTCGTGTTCGACGAGGTCGACGCCGGTGTCGGCGGTGCTGCGGCGATCGAGATCGGTCGCCGTCTCGCGGCCCTCGCCGAACGATCCCAGGTGATCGTCGTCACCCACCTCGCGCAGGTCGCGGCCTTCGCCAACAACCATCTGAGCGTGGTCAAGGGCGGAGACGGGTCCGTCACTGCCTCGAGCGTCCGTCAGCTCGTCGGTGCGGAACGCGAAGCGGAGATGGCGCGGCTGCTCTCGGGCCTCGCGGAATCGGACAGCGGCCTCGCCCACGCCCGCGAACTGCTCGCCCTCGCCGCCTCATGACGACGGTCCGGTGCAGGAATCGACACGGAAGCCCGAACTGGATGGTAGGATAAAAGCCCGTGGTGAATACTTCTGAAGCGGGCAACCTGAACTCCTCGACCGACGACATCGTCCCGGGCTCCAACCGCACGACCAAGCACATCTTCGTGACTGGTGGTGTCGTTTCTTCGTTGGGCAAGGGGCTCACTGCCGCCAGCCTCGGCAACCTGCTGACCGCACGCGGGCTCCGGGTCGTCATGCAGAAGCTCGACCCCTATCTCAACGTCGACCCCGGCACGATGAACCCGTTCCAGCACGGCGAGGTCTTCGTGACCGACGACGGCGCCGAGACCGACCTCGACATCGGCCACTACGAGCGCTTCCTCGATATCGAGCTGAGCCAGGCGGCGAACGTCACGACGGGCCAGATCTACTCGACCGTCATCGCCAAGGAGCGCCGCGGTGAGTATCTCGGCGACACCGTGCAGGTCATCCCGCACATCACCGACGAGATCAAGCGTCGGATGCGCCTCCAGGCGTCCGAGACGCCGCAGCCCGACGTGATCATCACGGAGATCGGTGGCACGGTCGGCGACATCGAGTCACAGCCGTTCATCGAGTCGGCCCGGCAGATCCGTCACGAGCTCGGCCGGAACAACGTCTTCTTCGTGCACGTGTCCCTCGTGCCGTACATGGGCGCCTCGGGGGAGCAGAAGACGAAGCCGACGCAGCACTCGGTCGCGGCCCTCCGCTCCATCGGCATCCAGCCCGACGCCCTCGTGCTTCGCAGCGACCGCCCCGTGACGGAGAGCAACAAGCGCAAGATCGCGCTCATGTGCGACGTCGACGAGGACGCCGTCGTCAACGCGGTGGACGTGCCGAGCATCTACGACATCCCCACCATGCTGAACGACCAGGGCCTCGACGCGTACATCGCGGACCGGCTCGGCCTCGTCACCAACGACGTCGACTGGAGCGGCTGGGCGGACCTCCTCGAGGCCGTGCACCACCCGAAGCACGCGGTCACCATCGGCCTCGTCGGCAAGTACATCGACCTCCCCGACGCCTACCTCTCGGTCACCGAGGCGCTCAAGGCCGGCGGGTTCGCTCACGACACCAAGGTCAGCATCCGGTGGATCCCGTCCGACGACTGCGAGACCGTCGAAGGAGCGATCAAGGCCCTCGCCGATGTCGACGGCATCTGCGTGCCGGGCGGCTTCGGTATCCGCGGGATCGAGGGCAAGCTCGGCGCCCTGAAGTTCGCCCGTGAGAACGGCATCCCGGTGCTCGGCCTCTGCCTCGGCCTGCAGTGCATGGTCATCGAGTACGCCCGCAACATCGTCGGACTCGAGGGCGCGAGTTCCTCCGAGTTCGACCCCGACACGCAGTTCCCGGTCATCGCGACGATGGCCGAGCAGGTCGAGATCATCGCCGGCGGCGACCTGGGCGGGACGATGCGTCTCGGCCTGTACGCAGCGAAGCTCGACGAGGGCTCGATCGTCGCCGAGCTCTACGGGTCGAACGAGGTCTCGGAGCGCCACCGTCACCGCTACGAGGTGAACAACGGGTACCGCCAGCAGATCGCGGACGCCGGTCTGCAGTTCTCCGGCCTCTCGCCCGACGGCACGCTCGTCGAGTATGTCGAGCTGCCGCGCGAGGTGCACCCGTTCTACGTCGCGACGCAGGCCCACCCCGAACTCCGTTCGCGTCCGAACCACGCCCACCCGCTGTTCGCCGGCCTCGTCGGCGCCTCGCTCGAGCGCCAGCAGGCGAGCCGACTGTTCGACGTCGCCAATGGTTGAGTCGAACGACACCGTCGGAGCGTTGCGCGATGAGGCCCACCCGGTCGAGGTCGTCTCCTCGGAGCGCGCCTTCGAGGGCAAGGTCTGGGACATCCGTCGCGAGACGTTCCGGTACGGCGACGGCGAGGTCGTCCGCGAGTTCGTCGATCACACCGGAGCGGTCGCCGTGCTCGCGCTCGACGCCGAGGACCGGGTGCTGCTCATCCAGCAGTACCGGCACCCGATCGGTGAGCGCGACTGGGAGCTTCCGGCCGGGCTGCTCGACATCGCGGGGGAGGACCCTGCGGTTGCCGCCGGTCGTGAGCTCGAGGAGGAGGCCGACCTGGTCGCCGGCTCGCTGCAGCTCCTGACGGAGTTCTACACCACCCCTGGTGGCAGCAACGAGTCGATCCGCATCTACCTCGCCCGCGACCTCACGGCGACCACCGAGGCGTTCGCCCGCGCGGAGGAGGAGGCGGACATCCGCATCGAGTGGGTGCCGCTCGACGATGCGGTGGCGGCGGTGCTCGACGGCCGGCTCCACAACTCGATCCTCATGATCGGTATCCTGACCGCTGCCGCGGCTCGCGATCGCGGGTGGTCGACGCTGCGCGACAGCGGCGACTCCACGATCGGACCGGGCGGAGCCTGAAGCGTGGCGCTCGATCGCGCGGTCGCCGACTACCTGCGGCACATCGCGATTGAGCGCGGCCTGTCGGCCAACACGCAGGCCGCCTACCGGCGGGATCTCGAGGGGTACCTGGCCTGGCTCGGCACGCACGGCGTCGATGAGGCGGCCGCCGTCACCGCCGCGCACGTGTCGGAGTACACCGCTTCGCTGAAGACGCCCGAGGGACAGCCGGTCCGCGCGTCCTCGCTCGCCAGGGTCCTGTCCTCCATCCGTGGGCTCCACCGGTTCCTCCTCGACGAGCAGCTCGTCGAGGTCGACGTGGCACGGGAGGTGCGCCCGCCGAAGCTCCCCGGGCGCCTGCCGAAGGCGATCACGATCGACCAGGTCCGGGCCTTGCTCGAGACGACCGACGGCGACGAGCTGCTCGCCATCCGCGACAAGGCGCTCCTCGAGCTGCTCTATGCGACCGGCGCCCGCGTCTCGGAGGCGGTCGGCCTGAACGTCGACGATGTCATCGACACCGACATCGTCCGGTTGCTCGGCAAGGGTGGCAAACAACGGATCGTGCCGCTCGGGAGCTTCGCCCGCGAGGCGGTCGACCGCTACCTGGTCCGGGTCCGTCCCGTCTTCTCAGCCCTCGGTCGTTCCACGCCGGCACTCTTCCTCGGGCAGCGTGGCGCACGCCTGTCCCGCCAGAGCGCTTGGCTCATCCTGCAGCGTGCGGCCGAGCGCGCGGGACTCGAAGCGCACATCTCGCCGCACACGCTGCGGCACTCCTTCGCCACCCACCTGTTGCAGGGCGGGGCGGACGTCCGGGTCGTGCAGGAACTCCTCGGTCACTCCTCCGTCGCGACCACGCAGCTGTACACCCTGGTGACAGTCGACAACCTCCGCGACGTGTACACGCAGTCGCATCCGCGGGCCAGATGGACCGCGGGCGGAGCGGCACCCCGGGCCTGAGCCGCGGCCCGGTAGACTCGTCACTCGAACGACAGCAAGCGGGAGCGAGGCAACACCGGTGGCCGGTACGAAGCACACGAGCGCAGTGCAGCACGCTGCGCGCAAGACCGCCGCCGAAGCGAACCCGAACGGCCCCACCGGCCGGCCGCGTCGCGAATTCGCGGTCCCGCCGACCCTGGCCCAGCACGGCCCGGCACGCATCATCTCGCTCTGCAACCAGAAGGGTGGAGTCGGGAAGACGACGACCACCATCAGCCTCTCGGCCGCGTTGGCCGAGTACGGCCGTCGCGTCCTCGTCGTCGACTTCGACCCGCAGGGCGCCCTGTCCGCTGGTCTCGGCATCTCGACCCACGATTCGAACACCGTGTACGACCTGCTGCTCGGCACCGTGAAGGACCCGGCGGAGGTCATCCAGCACACCGCCATCGACGGTCTCGACGTCCTCCCGGCGAACATCGACCTCTCCGCCGCCGAGGTCCACCTCGTCAACGAGGTCGCACGCGAGACGATCCTGGCCCGGGTGCTGCGGAAGGTCTCCGACGACTACGACGTCATCCTGATCGACTGCCAGCCCTCGCTCGGCCTGCTCACCGTCAACGCCCTCACGGCGAGCCACGGCGTGCTCATCCCGCTCGAGTGCGAGTTCTTCGCGCTGCGCGGCGTCGCGCTGCTGATCGAGACCATCGACAAGGTCCGCGACCGCCTCAACCCGGCGATCGAGCTCGACGGCATCCTCGCGACCATGTACGACTCCCGGACGCTGCACTCTCGCGAGGTGCTCGAGCGGGTCGTCGACGCCTTCGACGACAAGGTGCTCGAGACGGTCATCGGTCGTACCGTGAAGTTCCCGGACGCGAGCGTCGCCGGAACCCCGATCACCGAGTTCGCACCGGAGCACGCGGCGGCGAAGGCCTACCGTCAGCTGGCGAGAGAGCTCATCTCCCGTGGCGCGATCGCCTGATCCCGCGCGGTCGTCCGTGGCCGTCCTCCCTCCGGCCGACGAGACCGGCACGCACCCCACCGAGGCGCCGTCCGTCGAACCTGCGGCGACTCCGTCGTTCCGGGTGTCGTTCGACGGCTTCGAGGGCCCGTTCGACCTCCTGCTGTCGCTCATCGGCAAGCACGAGCTCGACATCACCGAGGTGTCGCTCAGTCGCGTGACCGACGAGTTCATCGCGTACCTGCGCACCCTCGAGGCCGACGACGAGCTCGATCAGGCGAGCGAGTTCCTCGTCGTCGCGGCCACGCTGCTCGACCTCAAGATCGCCGGCCTGCTGCCGCAGGGCGAGCTGGTCGACGCCGAGGACGTCGCCCTGCTGGAGGCGAGAGACCTCCTGTTCGCACGCCTGCTCCAGTACCGTGCCTTCAAGCAGGCGTCGGCCTGGTTCGCCGAACGCCTCGAGCTGGAGTCCGCGCGTCATCCCCGTTCCGTCCGCCTGGAAGAGCGGTACCGACGCCAGACCCCGGAACTCGTGTGGACGCTGACGGCCCAGGACTTCGTGGCACTGGCGACGCTCGCGTTCACGCCGCGAGAGCTGCCGACCGTCGGACTCGACCACCTGCACGCCCCGCTCGTGAGCATCCGCGAGCAGGCGGCGCACGTCGTCGCCATCCTCCGCAGCGGCGGATCCCACACCTTCCGCGAACTCGTCGCCGGTGCCGAGCTGAAGGGCGTCGTCATCGCCCGGTTCATCGCCGTGCTCGAGCTGTACCGCCACGCCGCACTGTCGTTCGAGCAGATCGAACCGCTCGGCGAGCTCACCCTGCGTTGGACGGCCGAAACGTGGGACGACGACAGCCTCGCGAACCTGGGAGCCGATTACGATGCCTGAGCTCGCAGACGAGCCGATCGACCGGCCTGCCGACGTGGCGACGAGCCTCCCGCCCGAACCCGAGCCGGTACCGGCACCGGACGTCCCGAGGGCGCTCGAGGCGATCCTCATGGTGGCCGACGAGCCGCAGAGCCTCGTGAACCTGGCTGCCGCCGTGCACGTCCCGGTCGGGACGGTGCGGCGTGCCATCGCCGAACTCGTGGCCGACTACGACGGCGAACGCGGCGGCGTGCGACGCGGCTTCGAGCTGCGCGAGGTCGGTGGCGGGTGGCGGTTCTACGTCCGAGCGGACCACGACGCCCTCATCGCCGACTACGTGGTGTCCCAGAACCCGACGAAGCTCTCGCAGGCGGCGCTCGAGACCCTCGCGGTCATCGCCTACAAGCAACCGATCAGCCGCGGGGCGATCGCATCCATCCGTGCCGTCAACGTCGACTCCGTCGTCCGGACACTCCTCGGACGCGGTCTCATCACGGAGATGTTCACCGACAGCGAGACGGGTGCCATCAACTACGGCACCACCGATCTCCTGCTCACCCAACTTGGTATCAACGCCATCGAGGAGCTGCCGCGGATCTCGCCGTTGCTCGACGATGGCCGGGAAGGATTCGACAGTGACCAGCACTGAACCAGAGGGCATCCGCTTGCAGAAGGTGCTCGCGAACGCGGGCGTCGCCTCCAGGCGCGTCTCCGAGCAGCTCATCGAGGACGGGCGTGTGGAGGTGAACGGCGTCGTCGTGACCGAGCTCGGCTCACGCATCGACCCGGAGCACGACCTCGTGTCGGTCGACGGAAGCGCCATCCAGCTCGACGCGTCGAAGCGGTACCTCATGCTCAACAAGCCGGTGGGCATCTACAGCTCGCTGAAGGACGACCGCGGTCGCCCCGATCTGCGCCGCTTCACCGAGCAGTACGAGGAGCGGTTGTTCAACGTCGGGCGCCTCGACGCCGAGACGAGCGGCCTGCTCATCCTCACGAACGACGGCGATCTGGCCCATGTGCTGGCGCACCCGTCCTTCGGCGTCCAGAAGACGTACATCGCGAAGGTGACCGGCAAGGTGACCCCGCAGGTCCTCGCGAAGCTGACCGCGGGCATCGACCTCGAGGACGGACCCATCTCCGCCGACAAGGCGCGGCTCCTGGGCACCGAGGACGGCTTCAGCCTGGTGGAGCTCACGCTGCACTCCGGTCGCAACCGGATCGTCCGTCGCATGCTTGACGCCGTCGGACACCCCGTCGTGGACCTCGTCCGTCGCCAGTTCGGCCCCCTCCACCTCGGCACCCTCGGGTCCGGGCAGCTGCGGGAGCTCACCAAGGACGAGCTCGGCGCCATCCTCACCATCGCGCGTGCGCACGGCCCTGAGGCGCGCGCAGCCGACGGCACCGCGGCGGAGGCGTCGGAGCCGACCGAATGACCGACGTCGTCGCATCGCCACCGCGCGTCCAGGGTTCCGTCCGCATCGTGGGAGCCGGACTGCTCGGGGCGAGCATCGGTCTCGCGTTGCGCGCCAAGGGCGTCGACATCATCCTCGACGACGCGTCGCCCAGCCAGTTGCGTCTCGCGATCGACTACGGAGCGGGTCGTAGTGCCGAGGCGACCGACACCCCGTCCGTCGTCGTCATCTGTGTCCCGCCGGACGTCACGGCCCGTGTGATCGAGGCCGAGCTGGAGGCGTTCCCGGACGCGGTCGTCACCGACGTCGCGAGCGTGAAGCTCGAACCCTATCGGGCGCTGCTCGAGCGCGGCGTCGACCTCACCAGGTACATCGGCTCTCACCCGCTCGCGGGGCGTGAGCGCGGCGGGGCCATCTCCGCGCGTGCGGACCTCTTCCTCGGTCGTCCCTGGGTGATCTGCCGCGACGCGGAGACCCCCGCCTGGGCACTGGCGCAGGTCGAGGGACTCGCGCTCGACCTCGGCACCATCCCGATGGAGATGACCCCGGAGGAACACGACCGGTTCGTCGCCCTCGTCTCGCACACGCCGCAGCTTGTCGCGAGTCTCCTCGCCGCGCAGCTGCGGGACGCGGAGGAGGGTGCCATCCAGCTCGCCGGCCAGGGCCTTCGCGACACCGTCCGCATCGCCTCGAGTGCTCCCGAACTCTGGGTGCAGATCCTCAGCGCGAACCATGCCGAGGTGCTTCCGGTGTTGGAGCGGCTGTCCACCGACCTCGACTCGGTCATCTCGGCTCTCCGTGACCCGGAGGTGCCAGGCGCACGCCGCACGGTCGCGGACACGATCGCCGCCGGCAACACGGGCGTCGCACGGCTGCCGGGCAAGCACGGCCAGAACCGCCGGTTCGCCAGCATCGTCGTCCTCCTCGACGACCGTCCCGGCCAACTGGGCGCCCTGTTCACGGAGCTCGGCGAGATCGGCGTGAACATCGAAGACCTGCGTCTGGAGCACTCGCCCGGCGCGAACATCGGTCTCGCGGAGGTCCAGGTCCTCCCTGAGGTCAAACAGCGCACCGTGGATGACCTCGAGTCGCGCGGTTGGCGCATCGCAGAGGTATAGGAAGAGACATGACTGAACAGCACCCCACCAGCACCGACGCGTCGACGCACGCCGTACCCGTCGTGGTCGCGATCGACGGGCCGGCCGGCAGCGGGAAGTCGAGCGTCAGCAAGGCCGTCGCGCGCCGACTCGGCTACCGCTACCTGGACACGGGTGCCTGGTACCGCGCACTCGCCCTGCACACCGTGGAAGCAGGTGTCGATCCGGAGGACTCGGCGGCCGTCGTCGCGTCGCTCGAGGCCTTCGGCGAGGCGTTCTCCGTCTCGCTCGACCCGGATGTCACCGCCTTCTCGTTGGGCGGGCAGGACGTGACGGAGGAGATCCGCGGGCAGCGCGTGACGGCGGTCGTGTCGGCCGTCGCGAGGGTCCCCGAGGTGCGTGCGTGGATCAACGACACGTTCCGATCGATCATCGCGGGCGTCGATCGTCCGGGCATCGTCGTCGAGGGACGGGACATCACGACCGTCGTCGCACCGGATGCTCAGGCTCGGATCCTGCTCACGGCGTCCGAAGCGGCTAGAATGGCCAGGCGTTCAGCGGAATTCGAGAGCCACCCTGCCGGCGACGTCGCGGAACAACTGCAGCGGCGTGATCGGGCGGACTCCAGGGTCGTCGACTTCATGAACGCGGCGGACGGAGTGACCACGGTCGACTCCACGCACATCGACTTCGACGAGACGGTCGACGCGGTCGTCCGCGTCACCGAATCCCTCACAGCAAGGAACTCCCATGGCTCACGATGACGAGCAGTTCGACGGAGGCCCCGACGACCTCGCGGACCGCCTCCAGGACATGGACGAGGAGCTCGCGACCCAGCGGGCCGCGTCCCTCCGCTCCGGCCTGGCCGACTACGACCTCGAAGGCGACGACCTCGACATCCTCGACGGCGCGACGGAGGACCCCGACGAGATCCGGTTCCTGCCGGCCCTGCCCGTCGTGGCCATCGTCGGCCGTCCGAACGTGGGCAAGTCCGCGCTGGTGAACCGCATCCTCGGCCGCCGCGAAGCCGTCGTCGAGGACACCCCCGGCGTCACCCGCGACCGCGTCAACTACAAGGCCGAGTGGAACGACCGTCGCTTCACGGTCGTCGACACCGGTGGCTGGGAGCCGGACGCGAAGGGCATCGACGCGTCGGTCGCGGCGCAGGCCGAGATCGCCATCGACCTCTCCGACGTCGTCATCTTCGTCGTCGACGCCATGGTGGGTGCCACTGCGACGGACGAGCAGGTCGTCAAGCTCCTCCGCAAGACCGGTCGTCCGGTGTTCCTCGTCGCCAACAAGATCGACGACGCCCGCCAGGAGCCGGAGGCCGCTGCGCTCTGGAACCTCGGCCTCGGCGAGCCCCACCCGGT
Organism: Plantibacter sp. LMC-P-059a; assembly: GCF_030209505.1. Lineage (NCBI taxonomy): Bacteria > Bacillati > Actinomycetota > Actinomycetes > Micrococcales > Microbacteriaceae > Plantibacter > Plantibacter sp. LMC-P-059a. The sequence continues at coordinate 15,561 of NZ_JARVRZ010000009.1, forward strand.
CTCCGCCATCCACGGTCGCGGCGTCGCCGACCTCCTCGACACGATCCTCAAGGTCCTGCCGCAGGTCTCCGCTGTCGCGAAGGACGAGTTCGGTGGGCCGCGCCGCGTCGCGATCCTCGGACGCCCCAACGTCGGCAAGTCCAGCCTGCTGAACAAGACGGCGGGGGAGGAGCGCGTCGTCGTCAACGACCTCGCGGGCACCACTCGCGACCCGGTCGACGAGCAGATCGAGCTCGGCGGCAAGATCTGGCGCTTCGTCGACACCGCCGGTATCCGTCGTCGCGTGCACCTCTCGCAGGGCGCCGACTTCTACGCTTCGCTCCGCACGAGCACCGCACTCGAGAAGGCCGAGGTCGCGGTCGTGCTCATCGACGTGACCGAGGTGATCAGCGAGCAGGACGTCCGCATCATCGACCTCGTGCTCGAGAGCGGCCGTGCGCTCGTCCTCGCGTTCAACAAGTGGGACCAGCTCGACGACGAGCGCCGCAAGTACCTGGAGCGCGAGATCGAGCAGGACCTCTCGCACGTCTCGTGGGCTCCGCGCGTCAACATCTCGGCCCGCACCGGTCGTCACCTCGAACGGCTCGTTCCGGCACTCGAGGTCGCCCTCGAGTCGTGGGACATGCGGATCCCGACGGGCAAGTTCAACGCCTTCCTCGCCGAGCTCACCGCGGCGCACCCGCACCCGCTGCGCGGTGGCAAGCAGCCGCGCATCCTGTTCGGGACGCAGGCGGCGAGCCGTCCGCCGACCTTCGTGCTCTTCACCACGGGGTTCCTCGACCCGGGCTACCGCCGATACGTCGTGCGGCGCCTGCGCGAGATCTGGGGCTTCGAGGGCACGCCGATCAACGTGAACATGCGCGTCCGCGAGAAGCGTCAGCGCTGATCCGACGCACGGTGCCCCGCCGCAACGGCGGGCGCTGACGAAGGCCCGGGACCGCTCGATGAGCGATCCCGGGCCTTCGTCGTGCGTGAGGCCTGGTCAGTCGCGCACGGGGGCAACGTCCATCGCCGGGGCGAGCACCGACTCCGCCTCCGTGTCGAACGGCCACCAGCTCGGCAGCAGTTCCCCGGTCAGCTGCAGGAACCCTTCGATGTCGCGTGGCTCCGGGGTGTCGAGCCACACCCGGAATGCGCCGACGAACCCGGCCGACACGAAGTTCGCCGCCGAGCGGATGAAGACGTCACGCTGTTCGGGGCTGAGTGACTCCTCATGCGGAAGCGTGATCGCCCCGCGGTCGAAGATGTCCAGGATCGTGGCGGTGAAGATCCGGTTGAGCATCGGTTGCAGGCTCGCTCCGATGACGTCGTCGTACAGCCCGACCCGGTAGATGTCGGCGCGGTCGTCGATGTGTCGGAGGGTCGCGACGGTGAGGCGCGCGATCGCGGCGGGTGCGTCGTCGGCCGATACCGTCGCGAGGTGGGTGACGCTCAGCTCCGTCAGTTCCTCGGCCAGCACCGACTCGAGCAGCTCGCATGGAGCCGCCGCGTGCTGGTAGAAGGTCGACCGGTTGATACCGGCACGGGCCGCGATCTCGGAGACGGACATCTCACTGGTGGGGCGCTTGGCGGCGAGTTCCAGGATCGTTTTGGCGAGGCGAGCCCGCGTCCTGCGTTGACGTGCATCCATGGTGGTCCTTCGCGTGAATCGTGGGGAGGGCGCGGCTGCGTCCGGTGTACTGATATTCAAGATACAACATACCCCGTCAGGTGGTGGAGAGTTTGTGCACAGCGGGCGTGCGGCGAGGGGTTTCGTGACAGGCTTGAAGCATGACCGACACGCATCCGCCGAGCGACCCCGTGCGCGACGCGGGCGACGCGTGGGTCGAATCCGGAGACGGCCGCAAGTTCTGGGGTCGCTTCGGAGCCGCGGGTCTCTTGGTGCACGATCCCGCGCGCGGGGTGTTGCTGCAGCATCGAGCCGGGTGGAGTCACTTCGGCGGGACCTGGGGCATCCCGGGTGGTGCTCGTCACCAGTTCGAGGACGCCGTCGACGGTGCCGTCCGGGAGTCGAACGAGGAGGCCGGCGTGCCGTCGGACTCGATCGAGCTCCGGTTCGCCTCCGTGCTGGACCTCGGGTTCTGGTCGTACACGACGGTGATCGTCGAGGCGGTCGCACCCTTCGAACCGGTCGTCTCCGACCCGGAGAGCATCGCGCTCGCCTGGGTGCCGGTGGCGGAGGTCGAGACCTTGCCGCTCCACCCTGGCTTCGCCGACTCCTGGCCTGAGCTCCGGGCCCAGCTCGACCGCCGGGTCACGGTCGTCGTCGACGTCGCCAATGTCGTCGGATCGCAGCCGAACGGGTGGTGGAAGGACCGCGCGGGCGCCGCGCAGGGGTTCGTCTCTCGCCTGGTCGGCCTCGCCCATGACGGTGTCGACGCGTCCGCCCTCGGGCTGGACTTCGACCGGTGGTGGCCGGCATACGTCGCCGTGGTCGAGGGTCAGGCTCGTGGAGCCCGGCCGGATGCGACCGCAGCCGGCACCGGTCCGGAGTTGCGCGCAGGCGTCTCTGTCGTGGATGCGGCGGGGAGCGGCGACGACGCGATCGTCGACGTCGTCGCCGGGCTCCAGGGTGCCGTCGTGGTGGTGACCTCGGATCGCGGACTCCGCGAGCGGGTCGAGCGACTCGGCGCGACGACGCGTGGCGCAGCCTGGTTGACCGACAGGCTCGACCACACCGTCTGACCCCGGAACCGGACGCGGATCTGCGGTTGTCAAGCGGTCCGGTCGCATCCCCGGCGGAGCATACGGGTCCACCTATCCTGGGATGATGCGTGCGGTGTGCACGGCTCGTCTGGAGGATCAGCGTGGACCATCGAGGAAAGACACCCGAGCAGCGCGAGGGCGAATCGTCGTCGGAGCCGACCGAGGCCGGCGAGGCGCAGCGTCAGCGACTGGCCGAGCGGCCGTGGTTGTCCTCCTACGCGAGCGGCGTGCCGGCCGACATCGACGAGGTCACCGAGACGCTCGTGGACCTGCTCGACACCTCGGTGAAGCGGTTCGGCGATCGCATCGCTCTCGAGTTCTTCGGGGCCGAGACGAGCTACGCGGAGCTGGGCGAACAGGTCGCTCGGGCGGCCGAAGGGCTCCGGAAGCTCGGCGTGAAGCCCGGCGACCGCGTGGCGCTCGTGCTGCCGAACTGCCCGCAGCACGTCGTCGCCTTCTATGCGGCCCTGCGGCTCGGTGCGACGGTCATCGAACACAACCCGCTCTACACGGCTCGTGAGCTGCGCCATCAGTTCGAGGACCACGGCGCGCACGTCGCGATCGTGTGGGACAAGGTCTACGACCTCGTGGCAGACCTGCCGGCCGACGTCATGCGCGGCCGGATCGTCTCCGTCGACATCACCCAGGCCCTGCCGTTGTCGAAGCGCCTGGCGCTGCGGCTGCCCGTGAAGCGTGCGCGCGAGTCGCGTGCGGCGATGACCGCGACCCCGTCGGCGAAGCATGTGCTCCCGTGGGAGCGGCTGATCGGCGGGCGGAAGCTCTCGAAGCGGGTCGTGCGTCCGACGCTCGACGACACCGCGCTCCTGCAGTACACGAGCGGGACGACGGGGGCGCCGAAGGGCGCCATCCTGACGCATCGGAACCTGCGGGCGAACGCCGCCCAGGGGCGTGCTTGGGTGCCTGGGCTGAGCGAGGGCGAAGAGATCTTCTATGGGGTGCTGCCACTGTTCCACGCGTACGGGATGACCCTGTGTCTGACGTTCGCCATGAGTATCGGCGCGCGGCTCGTGCTCTTCCCGAAGTTCGATCTGGAACTCGTGCTGACGGCGGCGAAGAAGTCACCGCCGACGTTCCTGCCGGCGGTGCCGCCGATCTACGACGCGTTGTCGCGTGCTTCGACCCGGAAGGGTGTCGACCTGACGAGTGTGCGGTTCGCGATCTCCGGGGCGATGAGTCTCCCGGTGTCGACGGTCACGCGCTGGGAGGAGGCGACCGGCGGGCTGCTCGTCGAGGGCTATGGAATGACGGAGTCGTCGCCGGTGGCGCTCGGCAACCCGATCGGTCCGTCGCGTCGGCCGGGCACCGTCGGCGTGCCGTTCCCGAGCACCGAGATCCGCGTCGTCGATCCGGAGCACCCGGACGTCGACCGCCCGGCGGGGGAGGCCGGCGAGTTGCTGCTCCGTGGGCCGCAGGTGTTCCAGGGGTACTGGGGCCGCGCCGATGAAACCCGCGAAGCGCTGCTCGAAGGCAGCTGGCTGCGGACCGGCGACATCGTGACGGTGTCGGCGGACGGTTTCGTGACCGTCATCGACCGGGTGAAGGAGCTCATCATCACCGGTGGGTTCAACGTGAGCCCCTCCGAGGTGGAGGAGACGCTGCTGTCGCACCCGGACGTCGAGTCGGCCGCCGTCGTCGGACTACCGCGCGATTCCGGCGGTGAAGACGTGACGGCCGCGGTCGTCATGCGTGCCGGAACGGTCTTCGACGCCGGTTCGCTGCGCGACTACTGCCGTACGCGCCTGACGGCGTACAAGGTGCCGAAGCGGGTCGAGCAGCTCGACGAGCTGCCCACGTCGCTCATCGGCAAGGTGCTGCGCCGCAAGGTGCGCGATCAGCTCGTCGAGGCGCGCAAGGCCGAGTAGCGGCTGCCGGCGGGCGAGCGCCGGTGGTCAGCCGCGCGATTCCGGGTGCAGCCAGTGGCGCACCACGGGGATGAGCAGTGACAGCGCGACGAAGGTGATGGCGCCGCCGATGATGGCGTCGTCGATCGGCGTGTTGCGGCTGACCTGCACGATGCCGGAGACGATCGCGACGGGCAGGGCGGTGAGTGCCGCGACGCGGACCTCTTTCCAGTAGTGGCTGTAGCGCATGATGGTCCTTCGTCGGGCGGCCGCAATGGCCGGTTCATCCTGTCGCGCGGGTGCGGACGAGTCACGGTAGCGTGCCCCGTTCGAGGGTGGGCAGGGGGGACCTCCCGTGTGTCGTGACGGCGGTGCGCTCGCTCGCCGGCACGACCGTCGGAGACGTGTCACGAGGTGGTCGCCGGATCCGCTAGACTGTTCGAGTTGTCTTCTCCGCCCAGCGGAGATGGCATCGGGCTGTGGCGCAGCTTGGTAGCGCACTTGACTGGGGGTCAAGGGGTCGCAGGTTCAAATCCTGTCAGCCCGACCATGAAGTCCCGGAAACCATCTGGTTTCCGGGACTTTTTCGTTGTTCGCAGGGCGGCAACGGTCAGAACCGCTCGTCGTACGCGTTCCGATTCGCTTCGATCGTCGGGACGTGCTCGCCGGCCCACTCGGCGAGCGCCACGGCGTGGGGGATCAGCGATTCGGCGAGGTCCGTCAACTCGTACTCGACCCGCGGTGGCACCTCCGCGAAAGCGGTGCGGGTGATCAGTCCGTCGCGTTCCAGGTTTCGCAGGGTGAGGGTCAGCATGCGTCGGGAGATGCCCGGGATGCGCTGCTCGAGCTCGGTGAATCGGAATGGGCCGTCGTGGAGTGTCGCGATGAGGAGGAGCGCCCACTTGTCGGCGATGCGGTCGAGGAGGGAGCGGATGGCTTTGCCCTGATCGCCTCGGACGGAACACAGCTTCGCGTAGCGGAACATGACACCTCTCGGGACTCGGGTACACGCGTGTGCCTTTTGTACGCCGGTCGATTCCGGCCCACACTTGCTTTGGTTACTCATCGTAACCCTCACGAGACGCAAACGGAGGTAGCTGATGGTCATCGCTTATTGGATCGTGGCAGGACTGCTCGCGGTCATGTACCTGTACTCGGGCGGCGTCAAGCTCGTCCGCTCGGCGGAGCAGCTCCGCCCGATGATGGCGTGGGTCGACACGATGCCGCTCGCAGCGGTCCGAGTGATCGGGCTCCTCGAGATCCTGGGCGCGGTCGGTCTCATCCTGCCGCCACTCGCCGGCGTCCTCACCTGGCTGACCGTCGCTGCGGCGGTCGGGCTGGTCCTGGTGCAGATCGGCGGCATCACCCTGCACCTGCGTCGCGGCGAGGTCCGCGTCCTCGGGCTGAACGTCGTCCTGCTGGTGCTCGCCGCGATCGAGGTCTGGCTGGCGACCGTCTGGCTGTAGGGGTGGCGGATCGGTGCCTGCCTCGTCAGCCGACTCAGGGGACGAGCACGACGCGCCCGAACACGTCCCCGGCGTCCATGAGACGGTGCGCCTCGGCTGCGTCGCTCAGCGGCAGGATGTCGTGGACCACCGGCGAGAGCGCGCCTCGGACGGCGTCATCGAACACCTCGGCTCGCACCCGGGAGAGTTCCGCGCGCGGCACGGTGTCGAGGCTCAGGGTCCCGAAGGTGATCGATCTGCGGAAGCCGGCCAGGAGAGCCGTGCCGAAGTCGGCGGGCGGGAACCCGCCCACCACGCCCACGGCGATCAGGCGGCCGTTCGGCGAGAGCCGCTCGATGAACCGGGGGAGATCGGGACCGCCGACGATGTCGAGGATGACGTCGAACTCCGCCGGGGCGTCCGCATCGCCTGCGCCGGAGCGGTCGAGCACGTGGGTTGCACCGAATGCCCGCAGACGTTCCCCGCGTTCGGAGGACGAGGTGGTGACGGCGATGACGTCGGCGCCGGCACGGGCGGCCAGCTCGACGCCGGCCAGGCCGATACTCCCGGCGGCCCCGCGCACGAGGACGGATTCGCCCTGGGCCAGGCGAGCGCGTTCGAGCGCGAAGTGCGCGACCGGGAACGCACTGCCCAGCGTGACCGCCTGGACAGACGTAAGGTCTGACGGCAGCTCGACGATCTCGTCGGCGCGCGCGATCAAATATTCGGCGTACGCGCCCGAGGTCCCCGTGAATGCCCAGACCCGTCGACCGACCCATGCGGGGTCGACGTCGGGCCCGGTCGCGGTGATGACGCCGGCGGCTTCACTCCCCGGGATCATCCCCGAGTCCCGGGCGGCTTCGGCGATCCCGCCCCGGCGGATCACGACGTCGACCCCGCCGACGCCGGCGGCCTCCGTTCGAACGAGGACCTCACCGGCCCCGGGCGTGGGGACGGGCAGGTCCGCCACCTCCATCCCACTCGGGTCACCGAAGGTCCGGATGATCACTGCGCGCATGGGTGCACTCCGTTTCGCGGCGGGGGATCTGACCCGCCTCCCGAAACGTAACGGACGCACCCGTCCACTTGAGTAATGTGAGACACATGTCCGCGACACTGCCTCAGAACCTGCGTTCCGACGCGCAGGAGAACCGTGACCGCGTCCTCGCGGCAGCCCGCGAACTGTTCGGGACCGACGGTCTCCACGTGACGATGCGAGAGATCGCCCGACGAGCCGGTGTCGGGCCGGCCACCCTCTACCGACGGTTCCCGACCAAAGCCGATCTCGTCAGAGCCGCCTTCGAGAACGAGCTCGACGACTGCCGCTCGATCGTGGTCGGCGCCCTCGCGGACGTCGACCCCTGGCGTGGCTTCCGCAGCATCGTCGAGGAGGTCCTGGTCCTCAACGCTCGGAACCAGGGGTTCACGGACGCGTTCCTCGCCGCTTACCCCGATGCCGTCGACTTCCGGACCCAGCGCGAACAGGCCGTGCGGGCGATCACAGCCGTCGCTCGTCGTGCCATCCACGCCGGTGCGCTGCGCGCGGACTTCGTCCTTGACGACTTCCTCGTGATCCTGCTCGCGGCTCGCGGACTCTCGAGGACGACGGAGACGGAGCGCGTCCGAGCTGCGCGACGCTACGCCGCACTCGTGATCGACGGACTGCGCACGTCCGACCGGCACGGACCGCTCCCTCCAGCGCCGCGACTCATCCCGACCGTCATCCCGGTGTAGCCCGCGGCTGCAGGTTCACGATGCGACGCGTTCACTTGCGTCGGCGGTGATCGGGGTGAAGACGTTCACGAGGTTGCCGTCGGGGTCGCGGAACAGGAGCGACCGGTTGCCCCACGGCATGTCCGTCGGCTCGTTCACGAACGTCTCCACGACGCCCTGCAGCGTCGCGTAGATCGCATCGACGTCGTCGACGAGCAGGTCGAGGATGACGGACCGATTGGCACGGGGCGCGGCGGCGTTCTCACCCAGCAGCGGAATGGTCGCCGAACTGGCGATCGCGAGGGTGCCGGTGTCGGTGCGCACCTCGGCGAACAATGGGTGCAAGCGTGCCGCGATCACGCCGGTGACCCGCTCGTAGAACGCGACCAGGGTGTCGACGTCGTCAGTGATGATCCGGGTGGCTGCGAGTTGCATACGTGTCTCCTTCAGATGGGGTTCCCCGCGGGTGCGGCGGCGGTGACGACGATAGGACGAATACCGGACGTTTTTCGCCCGGTATTCTGATCGCATGGGAACCGCCGGCTCGCCGATCGCTCGCGCGCTGCAGCTCCTCGAGTTGCTCCAGTCGGCGGAGATCCGCACCGTGCCTGAGCTGGCTGAACGGTTGGGCGTCGATGAGCGCACCGTGCGCCGCACCGCGCAGCGTCTCGTGGACATGGAGGTTCCGATCGAGTCGGTGCGCGGCCGCTACGGCGGGTACCGCCTGGCCGGCGGACGCGGAGTGTCGCCGCTGATGCTCACTGACGAGGAGGCGGTCGCCGTCTTCCTCGGCTTGAGCGAAGCCCAATCGACCGCTGGCTCCCCGGACGTCGCGGCGCAGATCGCGCTCGCGAAGATCCGGCGTTCCCTCCCCGCCGCATCCCTGGACCGCATCGAAGCGGTCATCGACGCCGCAGCGCTGAACCCGTCGCGCCTCGACGTCCCTGATGCCGGCATCCTGCTCACCGTGTCGGACGCTGTTCGCTCGAGACGTCCCCTGGAACTGCGGTACCGCGACGTCGAGGAAACGCCTTCGCGCCGCAGGGTGCATCCACTCGACCTGCTCGTCCTTGCCGGTCGTTGGTACCTGGACGCGTTCGACGTCGAGCGAGCGGAGGAGCGCACCTTCCGTGTCGACCGCATCCGATCCGCGCGGACCCTGCCCGGCGTGATCTCGACCCCGGTGACTCGAGTGGAGCGTCCTCGACTCGTCGACCGCTTCGCGGGAGCGGACTACCGATGGAACGTTCGATTGCGCATCCAGGCGACCGTCCCGCAGATTCGGGCCCGCTTCCCGGAGAGCGTGGCCATGGTGGAGCTGATCGAGGACGCACCCGGCTGGCATCGGCTTTCGATCCGAGCCAAACGCCTCGACTGGCTTCCAGCGGTCATCGCGGGGCTGGGAGATCACGCGGTGATCGTCGACGAGCCAGAGGATCTCCGTGAGCTTCTCCGCGCGACGGCGACACGGATGCTCGACACCGCTCGCGGTGCTGACACGGCACCACCGGTCGCCGACTAGCGTGCGGTGGACGTCGAGGGGCTGATGCTCAGCGCACCTCATCAGCGAGCCCGGCCACGGCAGCGCCGACACGAGCACGCCCCCGAGCCCGAAGGCAACCCCCTGTCCCGTCGACGACGCCGGCGGCCGCACCGGGCTACAGTGCGAGCCAGGCACCACCACGTCCCGTGACTCGCGGGACAGGCACGCACATCGAAGGAGAGCACCCCATGTCAGACCTCCGTATCGCCATCATCCTCGGCAGCACCCGCCCGGGCCGCAACGGCAAGGCCGTCGCCGACTGGGTCGTCGAGCAGGCTGCCGGTCGGAGCGCCAGCTACGAGCTCATCGACCTGCTCGACCACCCCCTGCCCCTCCTCGACGAGCCGACGCCGCCGTCGTTCGGGGCGTATGAGAACGAGCACACGAAGGCCTGGGCGGCGACGATCGCGCCCTACGACGGATTCATCTTCGTCACGCCCGAGTACAACCACTCCACGTCCGCCGTCCTGAAGAACGCCATCGACTACTTGTACGCCGAGTGGAACAACAAGGCCGCCGGGTTCGTGGCATGGGGCAGCCTCGGCGGTGCGCGCGCGATCGAACACCTTCGTGGCATCAGTGCCGAACTGCAGATCGCGGACGTGCGGCAGCAGCTGAGCTTCTCGCTCTTCTCCGACTTCGAGGACTTCAGCACCTTCACGCCCGGACCCCAGTACGCCGAGGCAGCCGGAGTCCTCTTCGACCAGCTCGAGGCGTGGGCAGGCGCTCTGAAACCACTCCGCGGCTGATCGAAGGACTGCACGCTCGGCGATTCCGCAGTGCACCGAGGTAGGCGGGCACGTCAACGTGCCTGGGGATCCTCCGCTCGGGTGTCCGCTCAGCCCGTCGGCTTTCTACGCGTCCGGGAAGGGGCGCAGCTCCAAGCGGCCGTTGCGGGCCATCGGGTGACGGCCGGCGATGTCGAGCGCCTCGTCGAGGTCGGCGCAGTCGAGGATGTCGAAGCCCCAGAGGGTGTCGGTCGCGCCCGGGATCGGGCCCTTGGTGACGAGCCGTTCGCCGGCGCGGACACGGACGCCGCGCGCCTCACTCGGATCGAGCACATCCCCGAGGAGACGTCGGCCAGTCGAGTCCAGTTCCTGGACCCAGTGGTCGACATCCGAGTCGTCGGTCGGTTCGTCGGGCACGGGGTCCGCGAGGACGAACATCATGAAACGCATCAGGTGGTTCCTCTCTCTCGGCACGCGTGGTCGCGCACTCGTCGTTGGTCTCAGATCTCGGCGGCGAGCGGTGCTGAGCTGTCGTCGCGCCACAGGGTGTCGACGGGGATCGGCTGGCCGAGGACGCGTTCGGCGGCGCGATGCCCGGAGTGCAGGGCGGCCGACACCGTCGCCGGGTCGTCCGTCCACGTCGCCTCTCCCGCGAGGTGCAGGACGCCACCGACCGGCGTCGCGAGGGCGTCGTGGTCGTCGGTCGTCGAGCCGACGGTCATGTAGGCGTAGGACCCACGGGTGAACGGATCCTCGTGCCAGCGGGTGATGTGCACCTCCGTCGGTTCCTCGACGCGCTCGCCGTACAGGCGCCGCAGCTGCTCGAGGATCGACTCCACGACGCGCGAGTCCTCCCAATCCCGGATCTCCACGGCCGTCGGGCCGGCGGCGAAGGTGAGCAGTGTCGGTGAGCCGTGCGCCGACGTCAGGTCGTACCAGGAGTGCCAGCGACGACTCTCCGGCCCCTGCTGCCTGACCGCGTAGACGTCCTCATCCCAGAACCGCCGCTCGAACCGGAGGAACACCTTCTCGAACGCGTTCATCCGCAACCGGGAGAGCGCACCGGCCACCGGCTCCGGCAGTGGGGGATCGATCGTGAACGCCTCCGACTGCAGCACCCCGACCGGCACCGTCACCACCGCCGTGCCCGCGTGCAGCACCACTTCGCCCGAGGGACCCTGGGCAGCGACCTCGACGCCGTCCGCAGACCACCGGACGCTCGTCACCACGTGCTCCAGGCGCACGTCGAGCCCCTCGGCCAGCCGTCGGGGGAGCACGTCGTAGCCGTCGGGGAACACGACCTCGTCGCCGTCGATCGCGTCGTCGTCGAGGCCGTGCGCCGCGAGATCCTCGATCGTCGCGCCGTACTGCTCCTCCGAACGATGCTCCAGGTACTCGCGGACCCGCTCCACCCGCTCGGCGTCCCACCCCTGCTGCGCGAGCGCTACCTCGGTCACGTCGCGGTACGACGCGTCAGGAGCGGACTCGGCGACGACCCCGAGCAGGGTCGCGTCGAGCGTGTGGACGTCCTCGGCGAAGCCGCGAGCGTCGGCGTCCGACAGGCGCTCGCCGTCGGGACCGTAGTAGGCGATCGGGCGGCTGTCGGGTTGGTAGCCGCCGACGGTGAACTCCACCGTCCGCATCCCGAACGCCTCGGACGCCGCCGCGACCGCACTGCCAGTCACGCCGTGCACCCACGACGCACCGAGATCGGTCGCCAGGCCGTCGCGGCGCTGGGTCGACACGCGCCCGCCGACCCGGTCCCGCGCCTCGAGTACGACGACCGTCCGACCGGCAGCCGCGAGGAGCCGTGCGGCGACGAGGCCGGCGACACCCGCGCCGACGACGATCGTGTCGAAGCGGGCGTCCGCGGGCGGGCGGGATGCGGACGCGTCGTCCGACCCGCTCATCGAGGATCACCCATGTCGCCGGTCGCCGGTGCGCCCTCCACCCGCTCATAGCGGAGGTGGACGGTTCCTGCGGGCGAGGTGGTCGCCGGTCCCAGGAGCCGCAACGACGACGGCACCGTCCCGTCGGCGAAGACGCGCTTGCCCGTACCGAGCGTGATCGGGTACACCCAGAGGTTGAGCTGATCGAACAGGGCCTCCGCAAAGAGGGTCTGCACGAGATCGAGACTGCCGATGACGTGGATCTGCGCGTGACGCTCGCGCAGGTCCCGAACGGCCTTCGGGAGGTCGGGTCCGAGCTGTGTCGAGTTCGCCCACGCCAGGTCCCGCGGCTCACGCGACGCGACGACCTTCGGCAGGCGGTTGAAGAGCCTGGCGATGCCGTCGTCCTGACCGCCTTCCTGCTGCGGCCAGTACGCGGCGAAGATGTCGTAGGTCCGTCGTCCGAGGAGGAGGGCGTCCATGCCGACCATGCCGGCATCGATCTGCTGACCGTCGACCTCGTCGATGAGCGGCGCCTGCCACCCGCCGAACGCGAACCCGCCGCTGGGATCCTCCTCCGGCCCGCCCGGCGCCTGAGCGACGCCGTCGAGGGTCATGAAGAGGTCGATGTGGATGCGTCCCATGTCCTGCTCCGATCTGCTGCACTCACGATCCACCGGAGGGTGGGCGGTGTCAACGCCTGTCGGCTGAGAACGCACTGACGAAAGGGCGCCGGGCACCTCGCGGGCGAGTAGCGTTCGAGGAGGCACGCACGCGCGTCACGACGCTCGTGGACGAAGCCGTTCCGCTGATGAGAGGCACCGCACCATGACCGATCTGGACACCATCCCCGTCACCACCCTCGACGGCCGCGACACCACCCTGGCGGAGTGGGACGGTAAGGCGAAACTCGTCGTCAACGTCGCCAGCCGCTGTGGTCTCGCCCCGCAGTACGAGAAGCTCGAGGCCCTCCAGAAGGAGTACGCCGACCGCGGCTTCACCGTGATCGGCTTCCCGAGCAACCAGTTCCTGCAGGAGCTCGGCGACAACGAGAAGATCGCCGAATACTGCTCGGCCACCTGGGGTGTCACCTTCCCGATGATGGACAAGGTGAAGGTCAACGGCCGGAACCGCCACCCGCTCTACCAGGAGCTCGTGAAGACCGCCGACGCCAACGGCAAGGCCGGCAACGTCAAGTGGAACTTCGAGAAGTTCCTCATCGCCCCCGACGGCACCGTGCACCGCTTCCGTCCGACGACCGAACCCGATGCTCCCGAGGTCATCGCGGCGATCGAGGAGAGCCTGCCCGCGTAGCGGTGTGGCGTCCGGCGCCGATCAGGGGAAGGTGACGCCGGTGAGCGTCTCAGCCTTCGTCCAGAGCTCGGCGGCGACGCGTTCGTCGCGCGCCGCCGTGGTCCGGCCGACGGACTTCGGATCGCCGCGCATCTCACCGAAGCCGCTCGGTCCGTAGTAGCCGCCCGGTTCGACGTCCGGCGACACCGCCGCGTAGAGCGTCGGGAGCGCGCCCATCTCGGCGCTCTGGCCGAGGAGTCGCGTTCCCCAACCGAGGAGCGGTCCTTGCGCGGACTCGGTGTGCGACTGGAGTTCGGTCGACGCGAAGCCGGGGTGCGCCGCGACGGACAGCACGGGGGAGCCGTTCGCCGTGAGGCGTCGCTGCAACTCGGCCGAGAACATGAGGTCGGCCAGCTTCGACTGGCCGTAGGCGGCCCAGCGTCGGTACGTCCGGCTGCGCCAGTTGAGATCGGCCAGGTCGATGGTGCCGGCCCGGTGGGCGGCGCTCGACAGGGTGACGACCCGCGTCGTGATGCGGTCCAGTAGCAGACCGGTCAGCGCGAAGGGGCCGAGGAAGTTGGTTCCGATCTGCATCTCGAAGCCGTCGGCCGTGCGTCGTTCGGGAACCGCCATGACCCCGGCGTTGTTCACGAGCACGTCGACGCGCTCGACGCCCTCGGCGAAGCGGCGGACCGATCCGAGGTCGGCGAGGTCGAGCCGGCGCACCTCGACGTCACCCGTCATCGTCGCCGCGGCCCGCGCGCCCTTCTCGGTGTCGCGGCAGGCGACGATGACGGTTGCGCCGTGCGCGGCGAGTTCGCGAGCCGTGACGGCTCCGATCCCGCTGTTCGCGCCGGTCACGATCGCGATGCGGCCGTGCTGGTCGGGAATGTCTGCTGTCGTCCAAGCGCTCATGAGGCTGAGGTTACGCCATGGATTTCTCGTGACTACACATATCGTTCACAGCTTCACCGATATATCGTTGAGCATCGTTCACGAACTACGAAGGAGAGCAATCATGGGTGGATTCCCAAGCGGTGGCGCAGGTTTCGGTGGCGCAGGATTCGGGAACGGCGGCGGATTCGGCAGCGGAGCCGGCTTCGGTACCGAGAACATGTGGCAGATGATGGAACAGCTGCGTTCCAAGTTCGAGAAGAGCGCCGGATCGCGCGCCGGGCGCGGCGACGTCCGCTCCGCCGTGCTGGCCCTGCTGGCAGAGCAGCCGATGCACGGCTACCAGATCATCCGCGAGATCGACGAGCGCAGCGGCGGCTCCTGGAAGCCGAGCGCAGGCTCGGTCTACCCGACCCTGCAGCTGCTCTCCGACGAGGGCATCATCACGGCCGAGGAGTCGAACGGCCGGAAGACCTACGCGCTGACCGAGGCCGGCCGCGACGAGGTCGCCGAGTCCGGAGCGACCGCTCCGTGGCAGACCGGTGAGCCGACCGAGCACCCCGGCATCACCGCGCTGCCGAAGGCCGGCGTCGAGCTGGCGCAGGCTGCAGCGCAGGTCGGCCGGACCGGTTCGCCCGAGCAGGTCCAGCAGGCCGTCGCGGTCCTCGACGAAGCTCGCAAGCGCCTCTACGCGATCCTCGCCCAGGACTGACCGGGTGTCGTCGACCGGCGGGACGCCCAGCGACTCAGCGTCTCGTTTCGGCGACGTCCCAGGCGTCGTGCGGGCCGGTGTCCACACCGGCCCGCCCGCCGACGGGCGCGCGCGGTACCGCCGCATCCTCAGGTTCGCGAGTTGGCATCTAGCCAACGCATGGTGGTTCGAGATCGTGCTGCCGCGCTTCGGGCTCATCAAGCTGACCGAGCGCACCCGTACGCGCCGCATGCAGCGGTTCGCCCGCCGCTTCCACGTGCTCGCCGTCGATCTCGGCGGACTCATGATCAAGGTCGGGCAGTTCATGTCGTCCCGGCTCGACGTCCTGCCGCCGGAGATCACCAAGGAGCTCGAAGGCCTGCAGGACGAAGTGCCGCCGGTCGCGTTCCCGGAGATCCGCGCGCTCGCCGAGTCGGAACTCCGTGTGCCCCTGTCGCAGGTGTTCGCCACCATCGACGAACGGGCAGTGGCCGCCGCCTCCCTCGGCCAGGCCCACCGCGCGCATCTCGTCCCCTCGCTCGCCGCGGATTCCGGCCTCGACGCCGTCGTGCTCAAGGTGCAGCGTCCCGGTATCGACCGGATCGTCGCCGTCGACCTTGCCGCGCTGCGGAAGGTCGGCGGATGGCTCCGGCGCGTCCGCCTCGTCTCGGACCGCGTCGACATGCCGGCGCTCGTCGAGGAGTTCGCCGCGACAAGCCTGGAGGAGATCGACTACCTCCACGAGGCAGCGAGCTCCGAGCGGTTCGCCGCCGACTTCGCCGGTGACGACCGCGTGGGCGTCCCCGCCGTCGTGTGGGAACGGACCTCGCAACGCGTGCTGACGCTCGAGGACGTCACCGCGATCAAGATCACCGACACCGAGGCGCTCCTGGCCGCCGGGATCGATCCGGTCGAGGTGGCCCCGGTGTTCGCGGCGGTCATGTTCGACCAGCTGTTCACCAACGGGTTCTTCCACGCCGACCCGCATCCGGGCAACATCTTCGTCACGCCGATCGCCGCCGCCCCGGGTGAGCGCTCCTGGAAACTGACGTTCATCGACTTCGGCATGATGGGCGAGGTCCCGCCGACGACGCGGCGCGGCCTGCGGAAGCTCCTCATCGCCGCCGCCTCCCGCGACGGCAAGGGACTCGTCGGCGCGATCCGCGACCTCGGGGTCCTCCTGCCCTCGGCGGACACGACCGAGCTGGAGCGCGCGATGACCGCCCTCTTCGGGCGGTTCGGCGGCATGGGCTTCGCCGAGCTCCGCGACGTCGACCCGAAGGAGTTCCGTGACTTCGGCAACCAGTTCAGCGAGGTCGTGCGAGCGCTGCCGTTCCAGCTGCCGGAGAACTTCCTGCTCATCATCCGTGCCATCTCGCTCACCTCGGGCGTCTGCAGTTCGCTCGATCCCCAGTTCAACCTGTGGGACTCCGTCGAGCCGTACGCGGCGCAGCTGCTGCGCGACGAGCGCGGCAACGTCGTCCAGGACCTCGGCCGGGAGGCGCTCGAGATCGCGACGGTCGCGGCCCGACTGCCGAAGCGTCTCGATGCGATGATCACGCGGGTCGAAGACGGCTCCGTCGCCGTCACCAACCCGCGGCTGGAGCAGCGGATCGCGCGACTCGACCGCACGACGGGCCGGGTCGTCTCGGCGGTGCTGTTCGCCGCACTGCTCGTCGCCGGCACCGTTCTCCGCATCGACGACGCCGTGCTCGGCACCGTCTTCATGTCGGTCTCCGCCCTGCCGCTGCTCCACGCGCTGTTCTCCGGACGTCGCGGGCGGTAGGCGCGCGGCATGTGCCGCGACCGTCGCGCAGGCGTCGGTTGTGGTGCCGGAGGACATGTCGATGCCCTCGTCCGCGGTGACAGGATCGCCACGCACCGGCGGGACCGGTCCGCGGTGCAGAGCGGAGTGACATGCGCAGGCGACCACAGACCACCGTCCCGACGTGGGGTGGCACCCGATGATCGACGAGGATCTGCGTGTCCGGCTGGCCGACCTCGGCGGGTTCGACACGGAACGCGGCTCGCTCGCCGGGGTGGTCGTGGTCGACGTGACCCGGGTCGTCGCCGGCCCGTACTGTTCGATGGTCCTCGCGGACCTCGGAGCCACGGTGATCAAGGTCGAACACCCGGACGAACCCGACTACACCCGCACCTTCCCGCCGTTGCTGCCGGCTGCGGACGACGCCGACGGGCAGCCGGTCGAGGACCCGGCGCTCAGCGGGTTCTTCGCACAGTACAACCGCAACAAGTTGGGTGTCACGGCCAACCTCCGGCACCGGTCCGGCGCCGCGCTCCTCGAACACCTGGTGGCCAGGGCCGACGTCCTCGTCGAGAACTTCCGACCGGGCACGATGGACCGACTCGGACTCGGGTACGAGCGGCTCCGCGAGATCAACCCGCGCCTCGTCTACGCCGCGCTCAGCGGATACGGCCAGACCGGACCGTCCCGTGGTCGACCGGCCTACGACAACAGCGCCCAGGCGACCGGTGGTCTCTGGTCGATGAACGGGCCGGCCGGCGGCCCACCGACACGGGTCGGCACGATCATCGGCGACCTCGCGGCCAGTCTCTATGGCACCATCGGCGTCCTCGCGGCGCTCCGGCATGCGGAGAGCACCGGGCACGGGCAGCTCGTCGACATCTCGCAGCAGGACTCGGTGCTCACCCTGACCGAGAACGCCGTCGTCGCATACACGACCGAGGGCACGGTACCGACTCCGCTCGGGAACGCCCACCCGTTCGTGCGCCCGTACGAGGCGTTCCCCTGCCGGGACGGGTTCGTCTTCTTCGGCGGGTACACCGACAAGTTCTGGAAGCTCTCCTGCGAGTTGTTCGGCGGTCCGGACGAGTACGACGCCCATCCGGACCTCCAGGCGATGGCCGACCGGTTCGACGAGGAGGTCTACGAGCGGGCGGTCCGTCCGATCGTCGAGCGCTGGTTCGCGGATCGCACCAAGGCGGAGTTGGAAGCGCTCGCCGGCGACCTCGTTCCGCTGAGTGCTGTGAAGGACATCGGCGAGGTGGTCGCCGACCCGCAGATCGTCGCCAGGGACATGGTCGTCGAGACCGCCTACCCGGGCTTCGGCCCGCTCCGGACGTTCGGTTCCCCCGTCAAGCTCCAGGCGACCCCACCGCGGACGACCGGCCGGGCGCCGGCGACCGGGGCCCACACGGCCGCGGTCCTCCGGGAGCTGCTCGACTACGATCAAGCCGCCATCGATGAGCTCCGCTCCGCCGGGACCATCTGATGGACGGCGTCCGCCTCGACCGTTCCGGAGCGACGGCCGTCATCACCATCGATCGCCCGGACAAGCTCAACGCGCTGACCCTCGCGATGTACGACCAGCTCGGCGCGGCATTCGTCGAGGTCCGCGACGATCCCCGGATCGGCGTCGCGATCCTGACGGGGGCGGGGGAGCGGGCGTTCTGCGTCGGCGCCGACCTCGGTGAGTCGATCCCGGCGCTTGCCGAGGGGCGATTCGACATCAGCGAGTGGGACGCCGCCCACCAGAAGCACACCACCCTCGACAAACCGGTCATCGGGGCGGTCAACGGCCTCTGCCTCGGAGGCGGGTTCGAGATCCTGCTGTCCACCGATATCCGTGTCGCCGCCGACCACGCGACGTTCGCGCTGCCCGAGACGGGGATCGGTGTGGTGCCTGCAGGAGGCACCCTCAGCCGGTTGGTGCGCCAGATCCCGTACGCCTTCGCCGTGGACCTCATACTGCGCGGCGGGCGGATCGACGCTGCGACGGCCGCCCGGTACGGCATCGTCAACCGGGTGGTCCCGGCCGTCGAGCTGACGGACACCGCGCACCGCCTCGCGGACGAGCTCCTCGCGCGGAGCGGTACCGCGCTCGCCACGGTCAAACGTGCGGTGCGGGAGCTGTCCGCGTTGCCGCTGGAGGAAGCCTTCCACCGTGAGGCGGTGCTCGGACAGGCCGCGTTCACGAGCGACGATGCACGGGCCGGCCTGGCGGCGTTCGCCGCGCGCACGCCACCGGTCTTCCCGTCACGGGCGTCCTAGACTGAGGCCACCCTGCTCGAGGTGGACGCGGTCCGCCCCACGCTCATGGAGGCCTCATGCGTCCCCCGGCCGCTTCCGACGACGTCCGCGCGGACGTCGAGCCCTCCTCGGCGACCGCGACGTTCGCGCTCGACCTCCTCGCCGCTTCCCGCGCGGAGCCGGGACGCCCGGGCGCCGGCGTCGAGGACCTCCTCAGCCGGGCGGGACTCGACGGGGCCGACGCCGAGGCCGTGGTCGAGTCCGTCCGCGAAGCACAGTTACGGGGTGCACGGCAGCGCCGTCGGGCGAGCGAGCTCGAGGCGCTCTTCTCCACCGCTCGTGAGCTGGTCCGCCTCCAGGACGTCGACGAGGTCCTCGGCCGTCTCGTGGAACGGGCCCATCAGCTCATGGGCACCGACGTCACGTACCTCTCCGAGGTCGAGAACACCTGGGGCGACCTCCGCGTCCGACACTCCGTCGGCACGGTGACCCCGGGGTTCCGGGACCTCGCGGTGCCCGCCGGGGTGGGACTCGCCAGCCTGGTCGCCGGCACGCGGGAACCCGCCTGGGTAGCACGGTACGAGACGATGACCGAGGCCGGGCACGACGACCGCATCGATGCCGCCGTCCGGGCCGAAGGACTCGTGTCGTTCCTCGGCGTCCCGCTCGCGGTCGGTGACGAGGTGCTCGGTGCGTTGTTCGCGTGCAACCGCTTCGGCTACGACTACACCCCGGACGACGTCCTCCTGCTCTCCGCGTTCGCCGACCACGCCGCAGCGGTCCTGCACACCGCACGGGCGCTCGCCGAACGCGCTGCGGCCGTCGTGCGCGCCGAGGAGGCTTATCGCGAATTGGAGCGACACCTCGCCGCCACGGAGCTGGCGAGCGGTATCCACGAGGAGCTCACCTCGGCGGCGATGTCGGGCGGGACCGTCGTGGACCTCGTCGCCACCGTGTCGCGCCGGATCGGTCGGCGGGTGTGGGTGCTCGACGACCAGGCACGACTGCTCGACGGCACGGGGGAGCTGCCGAGTCGGACCGTGCTCCGCGACGCGGTCGCCCGGAGCCAGGTGAGCGGTCATGCCGAGTCGATCGAGGCGCGGGACCGCGTGTGGCTCGTCGTCGCGATCGTGGGCGCCGATCGGGTGCTCGGGTCCATCCTCTCGGAGGACGGACCCGGGCCCGCCGACCGGGTCGTCCGACGCACCCTGGAACGGGCCGCCCAGGTCGCCGCACTGGTCTCCTTCAAACGCGACGCCGTGGTCGCCCTGCGCGCCGAGCGTCGTGCGCACTGGCTCCTGGCCGTCGTGGACGGCGGTGCCTCGGAGCCGTCCGCGGACGTCGAGCCCGCTCTGCTCGCGCTGACGCTCGGGGCGTGCGCCGTGATCGACGTGTTGGAGCGGGACGTCGCCGATGCGGCGTTCGTCGCCGCCGGTGCCGTCGGCGATGACGGCGTCGTCGCCCGACGCGACCATCGGGTGATCATCGCCTGGGCGGTCGACGATGCGATCGAGGCCACCGAGCGGGTCCGGCGGCTGCTGGCCGACCGGCTGCACGAGCCGGCGCTCACCGCGGTGGTCTGTACCGGACTGCTCGAACGCGCGGACCTCGGGCCGGCCGTTGAGCGTGCCGCCGCCGATCTGCGGTTCCTGCGACCGCTGGGCATCGAGGCGGCCACGGTCCCCTCCGCCGGTCTCGCGCCGTATCACGCACTCTCCTCCGGGGAACCGACCTCGGTGATCCGCTTCGTCGAGGAGCTCCTCGGACCGGTGCTCGGGTGGGACGAACGCCGTGGGACCGCGCTCTTCGACACCCTGGCCTGCTACTTCGACTGCGGTGAGAGCCGGCACGCCGTGTCGAAACGGCTTCGGATCCACCCGAACACCGTGCAGCAGCGGCTCGATCGCATCCGGTCCCTCCTCGTCGGCGAC
This sequence comes from Plantibacter sp. LMC-P-059a, assembly GCF_030209505.1. Lineage (NCBI taxonomy): Bacteria > Bacillati > Actinomycetota > Actinomycetes > Micrococcales > Microbacteriaceae > Plantibacter > Plantibacter sp. LMC-P-059a. The sequence goes on from NZ_JARVRZ010000009.1 coordinate 36,268, forward strand.
TGGGACGACAGCGAGTTCCGGTTCCGGGTGCAGGCGGCCGCCCGACTCGAACGCCTGCGGCGGTCACTGCGTGAGGCCCACCCGACGCGCTGAGCGGCTCAGGGACGGCTCGCCTCCGTGGACCGGTCGTTCCGACACATCGTCAGCGCGCAAACATGGGTCGAGGATCCATAGGACGCCCTTCCGCGCTCCACCACACTTGCCTGAATCGAACGGGCAAGTACGAGGGAGCACCACGGATGGAATCATTCGACGTCGCGGTTGTCGGCATGGGAGCCCTCGGCAGTGCGGCCGCCTACCACCTCGCGAGGCGGGGCGCGAAGGTCGTCGCCTTCGAACAGTTCGAGCTCGGACACGTCCGCGGTGCATCGCACGACACCTCGCGAATCGTCCGGACGTCGTACGGCGCTCCCCAGTACGTGCGACTCGCGCAGTCGGCCTACCGTGACTGGGCGGACTTGGAGCAGGAGTCTGGCGAACGGCTGCTCACCATCACCGGCGGCGTCATCTTCCTCCCGGTCGACGGACCCTACTCCGCCTCGGACTTCACCGCGGCGCTCGAGGAGTGCGGGGTTCCGCACGAACTCCTGACGCCCGCCGAAGTGCAAGCGCGGTGGCCGCAGTTCCGGATCCCGGAGAACGTCGAGACGGTGTACACCGCGGACACCGGTATCGCCCATGCGGCCCGCACCGTGGCCACGCTCCAGCTCCGAGCTCGGGCGCTCGGCGCCGACATCCGTGACCGGACCAGAGTCGATGCGCTGACCCCGGACGGACAGGGCGTCGTCGTGCAGACCTCGGCCGGCGCCGTCCGCGCCGGCAAGGTCGTCCTCGCCGCCGACGCCTGGGCGAACGAGCTCCTCGAACCCCTCGGCGCCGCGATCCCGCTCGACGTCATGCAGGAGCAGGTCACCTACTTCCGCCCGGCCGACGCCGAGCAGCTCGACCGCGAGCGGTTCCCGGTGTGGATCTGGGAGGACGAGGAGTGCTACTACGGGTTCCCGACCTTCGGCGAACCGACCGTGAAGGCCGCCCGTGACGTCTCGGAGAACCGTATGTCGCCGGCCGAGCGCACCTTCGTGCCGTCGCCGGAGCTCACCGGACAGCTTGCCGACTTCATGGCGGACCTCGTGCCGGCGTCCGGACCGGAACTCCGCACCGTGACCTGTCAGTACGCGCTCACGCCCGACCGGAACTTCGTCCTCGGGCCCCTCGAGGAACATCCCGACGTCATCGTCGCCCTCGCCGCCGGGCACGGATTCAAGTTCACGCCCGCGTTCGGCCGGATCCTCGCGGAGCTCGCCCTCGACGGTGAGACGAGCGACGACGTCTCGAGCTTCCGCCCGTCGCACGCGCGCAGCGCCGACCGCGTCTCACCGATGCCGACCTCCGCGAGCTGATCCCCATGGCGCGATACCTCGTCTCCCGGATCCTGTCGTCGCTGTTCGTCCTGTTCGTCCTCTCCGTCCTCGTGTTCTCGATGGTGCGGGTCATCCCGGGCGACCCGCTGTCGGCGTTCGCGGACCCCTCGAACCCCGACCCCGCGGCGCTCGACGCTCTCCGCACCGAACTCGGCCTCGACCGGCCCTGGTTGACCCAGTACCTCGTCTGGCTGCTCGGCGTGCTGCAGGGGGACTTCGGCCGGGCCATCACCGTCCCGAACGAGGTCTCCAACCTCATCGCCCAGCGCCTCCCACTCAGCCTCACCCTCGCCGTCATGGCGACGCTGTTCGGGACGGTGCTCGGCATCCCGGCCGGGGTGCTCGCCGCGACCCGGTGGCGTCGGGCACCGGACAACACCGTCCGCGGGCTGTCCTTCGTGCTCCTCGCGACCCCGCCGTTCGTGCTCGGCACCGTCCTCATCCTCGTGAACTCGCTCACCCTGCGCCTCCCGCTCGTCGGCACCGCCGGAGCGAGCGGTGATCCGTTGCGACTGATCGGCGTGCTCATCCTGCCGGCGCTCCTCATCGGACTCGTCCTCGCGGCGATCGTCGCCCGGTACACCCGGGGCACCCTGCTCGACACGCTCGGCCAGGACTTCGTCCGGACCGCCAGGGCCAAGGGGGCGTCGCCGTCCCGACTGGTCGGCCGACATGCGCTGCGCAACGCGCTCATCCCCGTCACGACCGTCATCGGGATCGAGCTCGCCGCGCTCGTCGGCGGGACGGTCGTCATCGAGACCGTGTTCGCGCTCCCGGGGATGGGCTCGCTCCTCCTCACCGGCATCCGCTCATCGGACTACCCGATCATCCAGGCGACCGTCCTGCTCATCGGCGCGGTCTACGTGCTCATCAACTTCATCGTCGATCTCATCTACCCGCTGATCGACCCACGAGTGAGGGTCCACACGTCATGACGGTCACCCGCGCCATCGCGCTCGCAACGGTCGCCGGCAGACGCCGACGCCGCAACCGGTTCGGCCCCGCCTTCTGGAGCGGATCCATCATCCTCGTCGGCATCCTCCTGCTCGCCGCCTGGATGACCCTCGCGCCGCCACACGACCCGTTCGCGGCGTCCGGACCGGCACTTGCCGGGCCGAGCCTCGACCACCTCCTCGGCACCGACAACCTCGGCCGCGACAACCTCACCCGGCTGGCGCTCGCCGCGCGGACCAGTCTGCTCATCTCGGGGGCCGCCGCGCTGCTCGGTGCCGTCATCGGGACGGCCCTCGGGCTCGTGGCCGGGTACCTCGGCGGCTGGGTCGACGCGATCATCATGCGGATCGTGGACGCGGCGCTCGCCCTGCCGGCGATCCTCGTCGCCCTCGTGGTCGGGGTCGTCATCGGCACCGGGCCCTGGCCGCTCATCATCGCGCTGGGGCTCGTCTTCGCTCCGGGCTTCGCCCGTGTCATGCGGGCCCCGGTCATCGCCCTGCGCGAACGGGACTTCGTCCTCGCGGCCACGCTGAGCGGCGTGCGCGGACACCGGGTGATCGCGGAACACCTGCTGCCCAACGTGCTGACGCCGCTGTTCGTGCAGTTCGCCTCCGTCGCCTCGCAGGTGGTCCTCATCGAGGCCGCCCTCAGCTACCTCGGGCAGGGCGTGCAGGCCCCCGAGCCATCGGCTGGTCGCATGATCAGCGAGTTCACGCGGTTCATGCAGGTGCAGCCGCTGCTGATCATCCTCCCCTCCCTCGTGATCATCCTGCTGTCGGCGGCGTGGAACCTCCTCGCCGACGGGCTGCAGGACTACTTCGCGCCGAGACGGGAACCCGCCTTCTCGCTCGGTCGCCCACGTCGGCGACGGGCAGCCGCGGCAGCACAGCACGGTACGTCATCCAGCACCACCATCGACGCGGCGTCCACGGACGACGCTCCAGAGAAGAGGCAGCAATGAAGACTCGCATCCTCGTGGGGACGGTCGCCATCGTGGCGGCGTCCCTCGCGCTCAGCGGCTGTGCGCCGGCCGGTCCCGCCGGCGACACGGGCGGCGACCCCGTCGCCGGCGGCACCCTCCACTGGGGCGTCCCGGCCGAACCGTCCGCGGGCGGTCTCGACCCGATGGCCGCCAGTGCGATCGCCGCCGAGGTCATCAACGCGGTCGCCTACGACACGCTCCTCGCGAAGGACGACGACGGTGAGGTCGTCCCCGCCCTCGCCACCGAGTGGTCCCAGCCGGACGAGCTCACCTGGGTGTTCGAGCTGCGCGACGACGTCACCTTCGCCGACGGCAGTGCGTTCAGCGCCGACGACGTCGTGTACTCCTTCAACCTGATGAAGGAGGCGACCACCTCCGCGAGCACGTACCTCGCGAACGTCTCGAGCATCGAGAAGACCGGTGACACCCAGGTCACGTTCCGGTTCAGCGCACCGGACGGCACGTTCCTGGACGCCGTGTCCGCCCGCCAGACGTTCTTCATCGTGAGCGAGGAGGGGTACGGGGCTGCGACGCCCGACGAGCGGCAGCGGACGACCTTCGGGACCGGCGCGTTCCAGGTGACCGACTGGAGCGACGGTGTCAGCGTCACGATGGAGAAGAACGAGAACGCCTGGCAGGACACGAAGCCGTACCTGGACGAGATCGTCTTCGACTTCATCCCCGACGAGTCCGCGCGCCTCGCCGCGCTGCAGCAGGGGAGCATCCAGGCCGCGTACTTCATCGACGGCAGCCTCGCCGATCAGGCCGTCCAGGCGGGCTTCACCCTCGGTGAGGCCTCCTACCGTCAGAACCTCGCCATCTACATCAACCCGGAGACCGGACCGCTCGCCGACATCGACGTCCGACGGGCCGTCGCGCTGTCCCTCGACCGACAGGCGCTCGTCGACACGGCGATGCTCGGCTACGCCGCGCTCTCGTTCGTGCCCCCGGCCGGTGACCCCGGTGCCCTCGACCCGTCAGGCCTGCCCTACTACGAGCGCGACGTCGACCAGGCGAAGCAGCTCCTCGCCGACGCCGGCCAGCCGAACCCGACCATCACGCTCAGCTACATGGGCGACATCGCGCAGTCGCACCACCCCGTCTACGAGATGATGCAGCAGCAGCTCGCCGAAGCGGGGATCACCCTGAAGCTCGACGCGAAGCCGCTGTCGGAGATCGCTCCGGTCTTCACGACCGGCGAGAGCTGGACGGACCTCGTCGCCATCCCGGGCAGCCCCCGCGCCGCGTCGCTGTTCTACTACGACCCCGTGCTCGTCGACGGCGGCGTGTACAACCACTGGGAGGGCAACCCCGAGGCGGACGCCGCACGAGAGCTGTTCCAGCAGGCGAAGAGCGCCTCGGATCCGGCGGAGTACGCGAAGCTCGTCGACCAGCTGGCGGAAGAGGCGGCCGAGCAGGTGTTGGAGATCGTGCCGGTCGCGGTCCCCGTCTACTTCGAGGTCTGGGACAGCGCGAAGCTGCACGACTACCAGAGCGACGCGTACTACTCCCGGTACCGGCTCGACGAGGCCTGGCTGAGCCAGTAGCGCCGTCGTCCGCCGCTTCATCCCTCCCGCACCACCCGAGCGAAAGCTGGTCTGACTCATGGATCGAGATGTCGACGCCCTCCACGTGGAGGGGCTGAGCATCGCCTACGGCGGCGCTGCGCCATCGGTGCAGGACGTGTCCCTGCGGGTCGGCCCGGGGGAGATCGTCGGGGTGATCGGCGAGTCCGGGAGTGGCAAGTCCAGCATCGCGCTCGCGATGATGGGGCTGCTGCCGGACTCGGCGACGGTCACCGCGTCCCGCCTCGACGTCGCCGGGACCGGCATGCAGGGCGCCACGGAACGCGACTGGTCCAGGCTTCGCGGCGCGCGTGCCTCGATGGTGTTCCAGGAGCCGATGTCGGCCCTCAACCCGTGTATGCGGATCGGGGCGCAGATCGCCGAGGTCCTCCGGATCCACGGCGTCGCCGACAAGCGGACGGCCAGGGCACGGGCGTTGGAGATCCTCCACCTCGTCCGGATGCCCGACGCGGAACGTCGGCTCGGCTACTACCCCCACCAACTGTCCGGCGGCCAACGCCAGCGAGTCGTGATCGCCATCGCGGTGGCCGCCGGACCGACCCTGCTCGTCGCCGACGAGCCGACGACCGCCCTCGACGTGACGGTGCAGGCGCAGATCCTCGAGCTGCTCCGGACCCTGCGCGACGAGACGGGGATGGGCGTGCTCTTCATCAGCCACGATCTCGGGGTCGTCGGACAGCTCTGCGAACGGGTCGCCGTCATGTACCGCGGTCGGATCGTCGAGACCGGCCGCGCCGAACGGGTCCTCGCGGACCCGCAGCATCCGTACACGAAGGCGCTGCTCGAGAGCATCCCGCGGCCGTCGGTTCCGGTCCGGTCACCACTGGCGGTCATCCCCGCCGACAACGACTTCGCCGACGCCCCGGCGGTCCTGGAGGAGGTCCGATGAACGACACCCTGCTCCGCGTCGACGGCGTCACGCAGCGGTTCGGCCACGGCGAGCACGCCACGCTCGCTCTCGACGACGTGTCCCTCGAGGTGCGTCGCGGCGAGACCCTCGGCCTCGTCGGCGAGTCCGGTTCCGGGAAGAGCACGCTCGCTCGCGCGATCCTGCTCATGCGCCGCCCGAGTTCTGGCCGTGTCGAGTTCGACGGCGAGGACGTGTCGCGGCTCCGCGGGTCCGCGTTGCGCACGCACCGTCGACGGGTGCAGATGGTGTTCCAGGACCCCAACGACTCCCTCGACCCTCGGTTCACCGTGGCACGGTCCATCGCCGAACCGCTCGTGGCGGCGGGCATGGGTGCGGCCGGGCGTCGGGCACGGGTCGTCGAGTCGCTCCATCAGGTCGGACTGCCCGGGGACGCCGCCGGTCGGTTCCCGCACGAGTTCTCCGGCGGACAACGGCAACGCATCGCGATCGCTCGGGCCATGGCGGCGAAGCCGGAGTTCGTCGTCCTGGACGAGCCGACCTCCGCCCTCGACGTGTCCGTCCAGGCCCAGGTGCTCAACCTGCTCGTCCGACTCCAGGAGGAGACGGGCGTCACCTACCTGTTCATCACCCACAACCTCGCGGTCGTCCACCACGTGGCGCACCGGGTGGCGGTCATGCGGAACGGCCGCGTCGTCGAGGAGGGCACGGGGGAGCAGGTCATGACGAGGCCGCAGGACGCCTACACGCGGGAACTCCTCGAGTCGATGCCCGTCCTCTACCGGACCTGACCCCACCACCGATCGACGACCAGCAGGAGGAACCCGATGCGCGTGCAACGACTCGGCGACAACGCCCATGAGGTGGCGCTGTACGAGGGTCCCGGCCGGATCGATCTGGAGTGGTACTTCCAGCAGACCACGGCCCTGCCGTCGTCGGTCATGCGGTACCGCCTCGAACCGGGAGCGGCCGAGGGTGAGCATCTCCACCTGGAGGGTGACGACGCGAGCTGTTCGCCGAACAGCTCCGACGAACTGTACGTCGTCACCGCCGGTGAGCTCGTCGTGACCTCGGGCGAGCATCGGAGGCTGTTGCGATCAGGCGACGCGTTCTACGCGCCGGCCGGGCTCGTCCACGGGGTCCGCAACGAGTCCGACGCCGTCGCCGAGATGATCCTCGTCTTCGGCCCGCCGACGGGGAACCCGTTCCCGCAATCCGGCGAGGAGGCCTTCCCCACGGATGCGGATCGCTGAACCGGCGACCTCGGCTACCGTCCGGCCTGCAACTGCTCCCGGAGCTCGTCGAGGCGGACCGCGATACCGAGCCGGAACATGCGCTCGTCCTCGCGCCACGAGGCGCCGAGCACCTGGTCGAGGCGGTCGAGCCGCTGCAGGATCGTGTTCGTGTGGAAGTTGAGGGCCCGCGCGGTCCGGGTGGGGCTCGCGTTGTTCCGGACGAACGCGCGCAGGGTGCCGAGCAGGTCGGCGTTCCGCTCTGCGTCGTACCGCCGGACGAGTCCGATGGTGTCGCGGAGGAAGTCCGCCAGCGCACGCGCATCGGTGTCGAAGATCGCCGAGTACGGGAGGAAGTCGTCGGTCGACGCGGTGAGGTCCGTCAGTTCGAGCGCCGCGATGAGCCTGGCGGTGCGCATCGCGGTCGTGAACGAGGAGGCGAGGGCACCGGGGGCTGTCCGCGGGACGACGGCCACCACCGGGTGCTGGAGGCCCGACGCGATGTGCCGGCGGAGCGCCTCGGCGTCGAGGGGCCGACGGTCGGAGGCGTGCGCCGCGACGACGTACCCGCGGTATTCGCCCACGAGGGCGTGGTCGTCCAGTTGGCGGCTGAGCGCGCGGGCGGCCGCGGTCTGCTGATCGCCCGGGACCGCGAGCAGCAGCAGGGAGTCGAGCGCCTGCAGGTCTATCCCCAGGCGACGCGCACGTCGCTCGACGTCGGTCCGTCGTTCGGGCACGTCGTCCAGGAGATCGGCGATGAGTTCGCTGCGGATCCGGTGGTCGGCGCCGGACGCGGCCTCCTGCTGCAGTTCCAGGAGCGCTGCGACCTGGGCGGCGCGTTCGACGGTGCGGATGTCGACGGCACCGAGCTCGAACGCCCCGTCGCCGAGGATCAGCGCACCGAAGTGCCGCGTCCCGGCCGACAGGGCGGCGATCGCCCCGACACCACCACTCGCGACCGTGACGCAGTGCCCGGAACGCCGGCTCTCGGCGATGGCCGCTCGGGCGTCGTCGTCGAGGTCGAGCATGCCGGCCGAGAGGGGCAGCCCGGCGGCGGCGATGACGCGGTCCTGCGCGTCCGTCACGGCGACGGCCCGGCCGAGTGCGGTGGCGAGCGTCTCCGCGACCGGCGCGAACCCGCCCCCGGCGAGGACCGCCTGCACCAGTTCCTGGTGGACGGTGTTCGCCCGGTCGCGCTCGACGAGGTGCGCCGTGAGGTCGGCGAGCGTCCGTCGGCTGGCGTCCTCCGAGTCCTGCAGATCGCGCAGGGTCTGCGTCGTCTGCAGGATCACCGAGGCGTGGTCGGCGAGCGCCGAGAGGAGGGCGACCTCCTCGGCGGAGAAGTCCTTCCGCTCGCGGTTGCCCACGAACAGCACGCCGAGCACGTCGTCGCTCGTGAGCATGGGGACGCCGAGCAGCGACACGAGCCCTTCCGCGGCGACCGCGTCGTCGATCCCGCGTTCGTGTCGATCGGTCGTGTAGTCGGAGTACTCGGCGACCCACTGCGCCGTCCGTGATTCGACGACGACGCTCGCGAGCCCACGACCCGGCGGCACGCGGAGCGTCTGGAACGAGGCGCTGACGGAGCCGCTCGTCTCACGGACCCGCAACTCGTGGGTGACCGGATCGAACTCGGACAGGTAGGCCAGATCCACACCCATCATCTCGTGCGCGCGCTGGACGAGCCGCGCGAGCACGGCATCGCTGTCGCGCAGCTCGGCGAGTTCGCGGGCGCTCGAGAACAGGGCCGACAGCTCGTGTTCACGGCGTCGCAGCCGGATCAACTCCTGCTGGGGATCGGCATCGGTGTGATCGAAACCGGTGGCCGTTCGCGCGTCGGCAGGCTCTCGCATCGGGTCTCCTGACTGGTCCCTCAGGAGTCTAAGGTGATCGTCCATCGAGCGGCGTGTGTCATCCACCCACACGATCGCCGATCCACTGAGTCATCCGCCCATCGCCGCCGATGATCGCCGCTCGTAGGGTCATCATGACCGCAGCGCCGAGGACCCGGTGTCTGCCTGTACCGAAGGGCGAGCCATGCCGAGAAACAGCCGAATCCAAGGGCTGCGCGACCACACCACCGACGAGCGACTCGAGCTCGTCGCCCAGGGTGCCGGCGTGCCGGCCGAGGCGCTCGCCGCCCTGCATCCCGACGCCGGGCTGTCGATCGCCCAGGCGGACCACCTGGTCGAGAACGTCGTCGGCGTCATCGCCATCCCGGTGGGCGTCGCCACCAACTTCACCGTCGACGGCGAGGACCGCCTCGTCCCCATGGCGACGGAGGAACCGAGCGTCGTCGCCGCAGCCTCCAACGCGGCCCGGATCGCACGGGTGCACGGCGGGTTCCGTACCTCCTCGTCGGGCGACGTGATGATCGCGCAGATCCAGATCCTCGACGCGGTCGACCCGCACGCCGCACGACTCCGGGTCCTGGAGGCGCGCGAGGAACTCCTCGCCCTCGCGAACGAGTTGGACCCGATCCTCGTCTCCTTCGGTGGGGGTGCCAGGGACATCGAGGTCCGGGTCCTGCCGACGCGGGTGGGCACACAGGTCATCGTCCACCTCCACGTCGACGTCCGTGACGCCATGGGCGCGAACGCCGTCAACACCATGGCGGAGGCGATCGCACCGCGTCTCGCCGAGATCGCCGGCTCGCGCACCCTCCTGCGGATCCTCACGAACAAGGCCGACCAGCGCATCACCCGTGCCCGGGCCGTGTTCGACGCCGAACTCCTCGGCGGCCCACAGGTGGTCGCCGACATCGTCGCCGCGAGCGCCTTCGCCGAAGCCGACCCGTACCGGGCGGCCACGCACAACAAAGGCATCATGAACGGCATCACCGCCGTCGTCCTCGCCACCGGCAACGACACCCGCGCGGTCGAAGCGGGATGCCACTCCCACGCCGCGCGATCCGGCCGGTACTCGGCGCTGTCGCAGTTCGAACAGGACGCCGACGGGAACCTCGTCGGCACGATCGAGGTCCCGCTGGCCGTCGGGCTCGTCGGGGGAGCCACGAAGGCGCACCCGACCGCGCAGGCGGGCGTCACCCTCCTCGGCGTGGAGACGGCCCGGGAACTGGCGGCCGTCATCGCCTCCGTCGGCCTCGCGCAGAACCTGGCCGCCTGTCGGGCGCTCGCCGCCGAGGGTATCCAGCGCGGACACATGACCCTGCACGCGAGGACGATCGCGGCGAGCGCCGGTGCGACGGTGGACGAGATCGGAGCGGTGGCGGCGAGGATCGTCGCCGACCGTCGGATCCGGGTCGAGTACGCGCGCGAGGTCCTCGACGAGCTCCGGGCCGGAACCGTATGAGCGGGCTCCCGCGGCCACGGGTGGAGCCGGTCGACGGGCTGCCGACGCGTGTGCGCGTGTACGAGGTGGCGCCGCGTGACGGGTTGCAGGCCGAGACGGACATCCTGCCCACCGCGGTGAAGGCTGAGCTGTGTCGGCGCCTGTACGACGCGGGGTCGCGCGACGTCGAGGTGACGAGTTTCGTGCCGGCCACGTGGATCCCGCAGTTCGCGGATGCGGAACGACTGGTCGCGGGGCTCGAGGTGCCGCCCGGGGGCCGCGCCGTCGCCCTCGTTCCGAATCTGCGAGGCCTGCATCGTGCGCTCGATGCCGGGATCCGTGAGGTGTCGGTGGTCGTCAGCGCCTCGGAGTCCTTCGCGCGGGCGAACCTCAACACCTCCCGCGAGGGTGCCATCGATCGGGCGGAGGAGGTCGTCGCAGCGGCGACCGCCGCCGACGTCCCGGTGCGTGGCTACGTGTCGATGGCGTTCGGTGATCCGTGGGAGGGTGCCGTGGATCCGGCGACGGTCGTCGACGCGGTCGTGCGTCTGCACGGTGCCGGTTGTACGACGGTCGCCATCAGCGACACGATCGGTGTGGGGACGCCGGGGCTCACGACGCGGATGGTCCGGGACGTGCTCGACGCCGGGATCCCGGTGGACGCGGTCGCCCTGCATCTCCACGACACCTACGGTCAGGGACTCGCGAACGTGTACGCGGCGCTCTCCCTCGGGGTCGCGGAGTTCGACTCGTCCGTCGGTGGGCTGGGTCGGTGTCCGTACGCGAAGGGCGCCACCGGTAACCTCGCCACGGAGGACCTCGTGTGGATGCTCCACGGTCTCGGCATCGAGACCGGTCTCGACCTCGAGGCCCTCGCCGCGACGACCGCGTGGTTGTCGCGTGTCCGGGGCGTCGGAGCCCCGTCGAACGTGGCGACGGCCTTCGCGGCCGCAGCGTCAGCGGTCGACACCCCGAACGCCCCTGGAGGCAGCAGATGAGGCACACCGACGAGTACGTGCTCGACGACGTCGAGGCGGTGCGCGCCCTGGTGCGTGAACACCCCTGGGCCACGGTGGTCAGCCACGTGCCGGGTCGGGGTCTCGTCTCCTCGCACTACCCGATGCTCCTCGACGAGGATGAGGACGGGATCGTCCTCCTCAGTCACGTCGGGCGTCCGGACGAGCGGTTGCACGAGCTCGGACAGCATGAGGCGATGGTGATCGTCTCCGGTCCGCAGGGGTACGTGTCGCCGAGTTGGTACGACACGACGCCGGCGGTGCCCACCTGGAACTTCGCGGTCGCCCATCTCCACGGCGTGCCCGAGCTGCTGTCCGACGAGGAGAACCTGCGGGTGCTCGACCGCCTCGTGGCCCACTTCGAGCGGGTCCTGCCCGAGCCGTACCTGATGAACGGGACGATCGCGAACAGCGAGTACGCGGCCCGGATCGTCCACGGTACCGTCGGCTTCCGCATGCGTGTCACCCGGTTCGAGGCCAAGGAGAAGATGAGTCAGGACAAGCCGGCCGAGGTCGTGGAGCGGGTGATCGCGGCCCTCGGCGAGCCAGGACCGTATCGGAACCCGGCGCTGGCGGCACGGATGGGCGCGATCCACGGCATCGACACCGGGGCCACCGCGGGGGCCACCGACCGCGGGGTCACGGCATCGTGACGGACGCCGCACTGACGCTGCTGAACGCGCGGCCGTACGGCCAGGAGCCCGTCGACCTCGTGATCCGCGACGGTCGCATCGCCGCGGTCGGAGCGCCCGGAACCCTCGAATCGGCCGGTGAGGTCGTCGACGTCGCCGGTCGCAGCATCGGGCCGGGCCTGTGGGACGCCCACGTCCACATGACCCAGTGGGTGATCCAGCGGCGCCGGATCGACCTGACGGACACCGCGAGCGCCGCCGACGTCCTGGCAGCCGTCCGTCGCGCGGTCGACACCGGCGCACCGCTCACCGACGGGTTCCTCATGGGGTACGGCTTCCGCGACGGTCTGTGGACGCAGCCGGCGACACTCGCCGCGTTGGAGGCCACCGAGTCGGACCTCCCCGTGATCCTCGTCAGCGGTGACCTGCACTGCGCGTGGATGAACACCCGGGCCGCACACCGGCTCGGCCTGGACCTCGATGCGAGCGGTATCGTCGCCGAGGCACCGTGGATCGACGCCCTGCAACGGATCGACCAGCACTCCGGGCTCGCCGTCCACGCCTATCGGGACGCCGCCGAGGCCGCGGCCCGACGCGGCGTCGTCGGGGTCGTCGAATTCGAGAACACCGACAACCTCGGCGAGTGGTCCGAACGCATCGCCGGCGGGGCGACGAGCCTGCGCATCGAGGCCGCCGCCTGGCCGGACCGCCTCGAATCCGTCATCGCGGCCGGTCTCCGGACCGGGGACCCGATCGACCCGGCCGGTCTCCTCACCATGGGCCGCCTGAAGGTCGTCGTCGACGGTTCCCTCAACACGCGCACCGCCTGGTGCTGGGACCCGTACCCGGGCGTCGACCCGTCGAGCCCGCACGCTTGCGGTGTCGAGAGCGTCTCGATCGACGAACTCCGCCGGCTGCTGGAGCGTGCGAGGGGCGCCGGGATCGAGGCGGCCGTGCACGCCATCGGCGACCGTGCGAACACCGAGGTCCTCGACACCTTCGAAGCGCTGGGGATGCGCGGCGTCGTCGAACACGCGCAGCTCGTCCGCGAACACGACTTCGCCCGGTTCGCCGAGCTCGGACTCATCGCGAGCGTGCAGCCCGAGCACGCGATGGACGACCGCGACGTCGCCGATCGCCACTGGAACGGCCGCACGGGTCGTGCCTTCGCCTTCGGGTCGCTGCACCGTGCCGGTGTCGGGCTCCGGCTCGGATCCGACGCCCCGGTCTCACCGCTGGACCCGTGGCTGGCGATCGCCGCTGCGACGACCAGGAGTCGCGACGGCCGCGACGCCTGGCACCCCGAACAACGGCTCCCGATGGACGTCGCCCTTGCCGCGAGCGTCCGGACGTCGATCGCGGTCGGCCAACCCGCCGACCTCGTGATCAGTGACGTCGACCCCCTGGGCGCCGACGCCGAACGGCTGCGGTCGATGCCGGTGTCCGCGACCCTGCTCGGCGGCCGGTTCACGTGGAGGGCCATCTGATGCGCGGGTCACAGCTGTTCAGCAACGCGCGGGTCTTCACCGGCGCCGACGAGACGGGGTTCGCCTCGGCGTTCCGCATCGTCGACGGACGCTTCGACTGGGTGGGCGACGCGGCGGACGTCGCAGGCGAGCCCGCCGTCGACCTCGGCGGACGGACGGTCCTGCCCGGCCTCATCGACAGCCACACCCATCCGGCGCTCATCGCCGCCACGGCCGTGGCAGCCGAGTGCTTCCCGCCGTCCGTGGTGTCGATCACCGGCCTGGTCGAGCGCCTCCGCGAGCACGCGATGACGCTGAGCTCCGCGAGCGCCTGGGTCCTCGGTCGCGGCTTCGACGACACGAAGTTCCCCGAGGGGCGCATGCCGACGGCGGCGGACCTCGACGCCGTGTCCGCCGAGCGGCCCGTCCTCGTCTGGCGCTGCGACGCCCACTCCGCCGTCTGCAACAGCGCGGCGCTCCGGCTCGCGGGCATCACGGCCACGACGCCCGACCCGGCAGGGGCCCGCTTCGAGCGCGGACCGGCCGGCGAGCCGAACGGCGTCCTCACCGAGATCGCCGCGGTCGAGGCCGTCTCGCGGTTCATCCCGGTCCCGGAGCGCGAGGAACAGCTCGCCTCCCTCGTGGCGATCGGTGAGGAACTGGCGTCCCGGGGGATCGTGGCGGTGTGCGACCTGCTGTCGAACCGGCTGCACGACCCGCTCGACGCCTTCCGGAGTGCTGCCGACCATGGCCTGCGCACCCGTGTCGCCCTCTACCCGGGGTGGGATCCGTCCGCGCCGCTCGCCGAACTGACCGAGGATGACCGCGAGGGTCGGGTCCGCATCGGCGGGGTGAAGGTCGTCCTCGACGGGGCCTACTCGAACCGCACCGCCTGGGTCGCCGAACCCTACCCGGAGTCCTGCGACCACGGACTCCGCCTCGTCGACGACGAGGACGTCCTCGCTGCAGGCGCCTGGGCTCGCCGCAACGGGGTCCAGCTCGCCGTCCACGCCATGGGCGACCGCGCCCTCGACCGCGTCGCGAGCCTCTTCGAACATGAGGAACCGTGGCTCGACGGGATCCCGTCGGTCCGGATCGAGCACGCCACCATCATCAGCGAGCCCTACGCCGAGCGGCTCCGGTCCGCGCGGATGACGTTCGGGATCGCCACCCACACCGTCTTCTTCTTCGCCGAGTACGACGGGTACGAGTTGGCCCTGCGCGCCGAACAGGTGCCGGACGCCTACCCGATCGCGCGGCTGTACCGTACGATCGAACCGCTCGCGCTCTCCTCCGACCGCCCCGCGACCGCGTGGAGTGGCGCGGACGACGTCATGCTCAGCGTCGAGGCCGCGGTCCGACGTCAGGCCTACAACGGTGCCGACTTCGTCCCGGCCGAGGCGATCAGCGTCGCACAGGCGCTGCTGCTGTACACCGGCCGGGCCGCGCTGCTCTCGCCGCTCGAGGGCGTCGGCCGGATCGCTCCCGGATACGACGGCAGCTTCGCCGTCCTCGACCGCGACGTCTTCAGCGTCCCCACGGACGAGATCGCCGCCGTCCGGGTCGCCGAGACGTGGATCGACGGTGAGCAGGTGTACCGGCGTCCGCCGGAGGACGAGGAGGACCGGACATGACGACGTTCCAGGAGGACGCGACCGCATTGCTCGAGGAGCTCGTGGCCGTCCGGCGCGAACTGCACCAGGCCGTCGAGGTCGGGCTGGACCTGCCGGCGACCCAGCAGATCATCCTGCGCGAGCTGGCCGACCTCGGGCTCGAGATCACGACCGGGGACGGCATCTCCTCCGTGGTCGCCGTCCTGCGCGGCGAGCTCCCCGGGCCGACCGTCCTCCTCCGAGCCGACATGGACGGGCTGCCCGTCACCGAGGCGACCGGGCTCCCGTTCGCGGCGACGTCGGGGGCGATGCACGCCTGCGGTCACGATCTGCACATGACCGGCCTCCTCGGTGCGGTCCGTCTCCTCGTGGCCCGTCGCGACCGGCTCGCCGGCACCGTGGTGTTCATGTTCCAGCCCGGGGAGGAGGGGCAGGCGGGCGCCAGGGTCATGCTCGAAGCAGGACTCCTCGACGTCGCGGGGGAGCGACCCGTCGCCGCCTACGCGCTCCACGTCGACCCCAGCACGCGCCGCGGCGACCTCGTCACCCGGGAGGGCGCGATGATGGCGAGCGCCAACGCGCTGCGCGTCACCGTCCGGGGGACGGGCGGTCACGCGGCGTTCCCCCATCTCGCCGTCGACCCGGTGCCGGTGGCCGCGCACCTGATCCTGGCCGTGCAGACCTTCGCGGCCCGTCGATTGCCGGCCACCGATCAGGCCGTCATCTCGATCACCCGCCTCGCCAGTGACTCTGAGGCGAGCAATGTCCTGGCCTCGGCGGTCAGCCTCGAGGCGAACATCCGCACGCTGTCGAAGGCGACGCTCGCGACCGTCCGCGAGCAGTTGCCCGAGCTCCTGCGGGCCATCGCAGAAGCGCACGGCTGCACCCTGGAGTCGACGTTCATCGAGTCCTACCCGGTCACCGTCAACGACCCCGCCGAGACGCGGTTCGTGCTCGGTACCCTCGACGCGCTCGTCGGGCCCGTCCGGGTCGTCCGGCAGGAGGCCCCGTCGATGGCGTCCGAGGACTTCGCCTACGTGCTCGACGAGGTCCCCGGGACGCTCGTCTTCGTCGGCGCGGCACCAGAGGGTGGGTCTCCAGCGCTCCACTCGGAGCGGGCCGTCTTCGACGACAGCGTCCTGGACCTCCAGGCCACGGTGCTCGCGGAACTCGCCTGGCGACGCCTCCAGCTGGGCTGACCCGCGCGTCGTCGGCCTGGCCGACACCGCGAGAGATCAACGACGCTTGGGGGGTTGCGTGTCCCCTGAATGGGTAGCATTGGGTCGTTCCGGGTTCCGACGACGAGAGGGCACGCGTGATCACCGCAGAGGACATCACGAGGCGTGCCGCGATCGCCGAGTACCACATCGTCGGCCGCCCGCCCGAGACCGATCTGCAGAGCCTGGTCCAATTGGCGGCGACGATGTGCGACGTGCCGACGGCGGTCATCAACATCATCGACGACCGCTTCCAGCACCAGGTCGCCGCGGTGGGGCTCGAGCCCGCGAGCTGCTCACGTGAGGACTCGATGTGCGCGGTCGTGTTCCAGCAGCAGGCGCGGACGATGGTCCCCGACGCCCGCGAGGACGAGCGGTTCGCGTCGAACCCCTTCGTCACCGGCGAGGTCGCGAACGTCCGCTTCTACGCCTCGAGTCCGCTCGTCACGCCGGACGGGGTGCCCATCGGGACCCTGTGCATCTTCGACGACCGGGTGCGCGAGCTCGCCCCGGAGCACGGCCGGGCGCTGGACCTGCTCGCCCGGCAGGTCGTCGACGTCCTCGAGCTGCTCCGCCTCACACACGAACTCGGCCAGTCGAACGAGCAGCTCGCGCAGTTCGCCGGACAGGTGAGCCACGACCTGCGCAACCCGCTCATGGCGGTCTCGGGGTTCCTCGAACTCGCGACCGACAGTCCTGAGATGGCGAACGCACCGCACGCGGCGCAGGCGCTCGCCAGGGCCGAGTCCGCCGCCGACCGGATGGCCGTGATGATCACGGACCTCCTGGACTTCGCCCGGATCGGTGGCGCCCGTCCGCGGCGCGAGACGATCGACCTCGAGCCGCTCGTCTCCTCGGTGATCGAAGACCTCGATGCGGTCATCGTCGCGACCGGTGCGACCGTCGTCGTCGACACGCCGCTGCCGGTGCACGGCGACGAGACGCTGCTGCGCGCGCTGCTGCAGAACCTGATCGCCAACGCGGTGAAGTTCAGTGCGGCGGACGGGGCCGTCCCGCATGTGCTCGTGCAGGCCGAACGGGTCTCCGCCGGGGTGCTGGTCGCGGTCGAGGACAACGGTCCCGGTGTCGCCCCGGAGCAGCGCGAACGCGTCTTCGATCTCATGGAACGTGCGGCGGGGAGCGAGGTCGCCGGCCTCGGCATCGGCCTCTCGACCTGTCGGCGGATCGTCGAGGCGCACGGTGGCCGGATCGAGATCGACGAGTCCGGGCTCGGGGGAGCGAGCGTCTGGTTCCTGCTGCCAGACCCCCGTTCAGCGGGCTGAGCCTCCTGCGCGCGCCCGGTGCCGACGCACGCCTGACCGGTTGGCGCAGCGCACCGAGCAGTATCGCTGCCGACCGTTGCGGGTGACATCGACGACGACGTTCCGACAGGTGTCGCCCGGTTCCGACCCGGCGGCACAGCGGCTGAGACGCTGCATGCCCCGGGTCGTGAGGTGCAGGGCCGTCCCGACGCTGATCACGGCGGCGAGCACCGCCGGCAGGGTCTGATGCTCGTCGCGGTAGTGGAGGTGCCAGCCTTCGCCGTCATGGTCGGTCAGCCGCGGGAACGCGGCCGCTGAGGCCATCTGTCGGTTGAGCGCCGCCGCCCTGGCCTGGTCGTCCGTCGCGTCCACGACCGTCAGCCACTCGTCGACGACGGCGCGCACCCGCCGATGGTCGTCGACCGCCTCGGTGAACGGCATCGTCATCCCGTGCTCGCGGGTGCGATCGACGATGCCGTCCCGGTCGTCGGGCCAGGCGTTCGCGAGTGACGCGGCGAGCAGGACCGCGTAGGATCCGTAAGGGTTGAGATGCATAACGCCATTACATCATGGTTGGTGCATGACCATCCTCGAAGCACCACCACAGCCGTCCGCTCCGACCACCGAGCTGTCCGATGAACACCCGCACACCTGGACGACCGAGTCGGCGCACACCACCTCGGAGGGCCGCCTCCGCTACCTCCGGTGCGCCTCCTGCGGGTCCCGCCGGATGGTCCTCGAGCCACACGCGGAGCTTCCTGCCGTCGCCGTCACCCGCCACGACATCCCGTCACGGTGACGTCCCGCACGCCGTCCGCGTTAGCGTTGGACCGAGGGGCTGCGGGACCGCGCCCACCGAGCGAGGAGAGGAACCCCATGAGCGCCGACGTCTGGCTCGACAAGGAATCACCCGAGGTCTACCAGGCACTCGTCGAGACCGGTCGTGCAGCCGGCCGTGCCGCGCTCGCCGCCGGCATCGACAAGCGCCTCATCGAGCTCGTCCGGATCCGCGCCTCACAGATCAACGGGTGCGCCTACTGCCTGCGCATCCACGTCGCCGACGCGATCGCGCTCGGCGAGACCACCGAACGCCTGGCGATCCTCTCCGCCTGGCGGGACACCACTTATTTCAGCCCCGTCGAACAGGCGGCGCTCGCGATCACCGAGGACGTCACCCTCATCGCGGACGTGCAGCACCGTCGGCGACTTCCGGACGACGACCTGTCGACGCTCACGAACGGGCAGATCGCCGCGGTGAGGTGGTTGGCGATCGTCATCAACGCCTTCAACCGCGTCTCGATCACGAGCCACCACCCGGTGCACCCGGACGCGGCGCACTGACCCGGGTCAGTCCTTCCGGCGCCTCGCCCCGCGGAACCACGCTGCGACGCGGGTGCCCAGGGAGTCGGAGTACTCGTTCGACAGGTCGAGCGTCTCCTTGCCCAGATCGCCACCGTTCCTGATCGCCTCGAGCGCGCGGAGCGCTCGTGCCTCCTGCTCGGCCGCCCGTCTCCTGCGCTCGTCCTCACCCATGCGCCCAGCCTAGACGCGGTCGACGCCCGCACCGGGCCCGACGGTGACGTGGTGTCGGCCGATGGGCAGCATGAGCGGTTTCCCCGAGGTGGGGTCCGTGATCACCTGGTTCTGGAGGCCGAACACGGCGCGGACGGTCGCCTCGGTCAGGACCTCGTGCGGCGTCCCGGCCGCGTGGAGGCGTCCGCCGGCCAGGGCGATGAGGTGGTCGGCGTACCGTGCCGCGAGGTTGAGGTCGTGGAGCACCATCACGATCGTCGTGCCGCGGGAGCGGTTGAGGTCGGTGAGGAGGTCGAGCACCTCGACCTGATGGCTGACGTCGAGGAAGGTGGTCGGTTCGTCGAGGAGGAGCAGGTCCGTCTGCTGGGCGAGGGCCATCGCGATCCACACGCGCTGGCGTTGCCCGCCGGACAGTTCGTCCACGTGGCGGTCGGCGAGCTCGCTCGTCTCGGTGGCGTCGAGTGCCGCGGCGACGGCGACGTCGTCCTCCGTGCTCCACCGCGAGAGGATGCCCTGGTGCGGGTGCCTGCCACGACCGACGAGGTCGGCGACGGTGATGCCCTCCGGAGCGATCGGCGACTGCGGGAGCAGCCCGAGCGTGCGCGCGAGCTGCTTGGCCGGCGTGCGGTGGACCTCCTTGCCGTCGAGGACGACCCGCCCGCCGCGGGGTGCGAGGAGGCGGGACATCGATCGGAGCAGGGTCGACTTCCCGCAGGCGTTGGCGCCGACGATGGCCGTCACCTTGCCGGGTGGGACGGTGAGGTCCAAGTGCTCGATGACGGTGCGGTCGCCGTACCCGAGGGTGAGCTGCTCGACGAGGAGCCGATGGTCGGTGGTCACGGGTTGCCTCCCGGGCGCGGGATCGAGACGGGGGTCGGATGGACCCGGGGCCGCGTCACAGCGAGCCTCCGGAACGGTTCGTGCGGATGATGAGCCAGATGAGGAACGGGGCGCCGAGGACGCCCGTCACGACCCCGACCGGGTAGCGGGTACCGAGCAGGTACTGTCCGGCGAGGTCGGCGACGAGCACGAGGAGCGCGCCGACCAGAGCGGCGGGGACGAGCATCGAGCCGCCGCGACCGACGATCCGGGAGGCGATGGGGCCGGACAGGAACGCGACGAACGCGATCGGACCGGAGGCGGCGGTCGCGAACGCGATCAGGCCGACCGCGGCGACGATGACGATCAACCGCGTGCGGTCCACCCGGACCCCGAGGGCGGCGGCGGTGTCGTCGCCCAGCTGGGTCGCGGCGAGGTTCCTCGACTGGCCGAGGAGGACCGGCCCGAGCACGAACAGGGCCGCGACGACCGGCCAGACCTGGGCCCAGTTGGTGCCGTTGAGGCTCCCGGTCAGCCAGCGGGTCGCCTCCTGCAGGTCCCACTGCGCGGCACGGGACAGGATGTACGCGGTGACGCTGTCGAGCATGGCCGCGATGCCGATCCCGATGAGGATGAGCCGCGTCCCCGCCACACCGCTCCGGTACGAGAGGAGGTAGACGAGGACGGCCACGACGAGGCCGACGACGATCGCGAAGATCGAGACCGCGGTCGCGCCGAGCGAGAGGGTGACGATGGCGAATGCCGCCGCGGCGCTCGATCCGGCGCTGATCCCGATGATGTCGGGACTCGCGAGCGGGTTCCGGAGCATCGTCTGGAAGGTGACCCCCGCGAGACCGAAGGAGGCGCCGGCGATCACGGCGAGGACGGCTCGGGGGAGGCGGAGCCGGCCGACGGTGAAGCCCGCGCCGGCGACCTCGTCGCCGAGGATGACGCGGACGACGTCGATCGGTGGGTAGAACGTGTTGCCGACCATGAGGGACACGAGGAACACGGCGACGATGAGTGTTCCGAGCACGCCCATGACGAGGCCTCGGCGCCGCATCCGCGCGCGGCGTCCCGCGCTGACGAGATCGAGTGTGGACGGCGCCTGCCCGGCGATCGCCGGGTGCGTGCTCCGTTCGTCGACGCTCACAGCGCGCTCACCTTCTGGCGGCGCACGATCGCGATGAAGATCGGCGCCCCGATCAGGGCGGTGATGATGCCGACGTCGATCTCGGACGGTCGGGCCGCGATGCGGCCGAGGACGTCCGCGGCCGTGAGCAGGACGGCGCCGACGACGGCCGAGAACGGGAGCAACCACCGGTGGTCGACGCCGACGACGAGCCGGCAGGCGTGTGGCACGACGAGCCCGACGAAACCGATGGGGCCGGTGACAGCGGTGGCCGCGCCGCAGAGCACGACGGAGCCGAGCGCCGCGGCTCCTCGGGCGACCGCGACGCGCTCGCCGAGACCGGCCGCGAGGTCGTCACCGAGGGCGAGCGAGTTGAGGCCGCGCGCGGACAGGAGGCAGACGAGGAAGCCGACGACGAGGAACGGCAGCACCTGTTCGATCTGCACGGCGGTGCCGCCGCCGACGCCGCCGATCTGCCAGGAGCGCACGCTGCTCGCGATGTCGCCACGGGGGAGCACGACCGCGGTGATGAACGAGGCGAGCGCCGCGGACGTCGCGGCACCGGCCAGGGCGAGTTTCAGCGGGGTGGCCCCGCCGCGGCCCAGCGAACCGACGGTGTACACGAAGACGGCGGAGGCGGCGGCGCCGATGATGGCCACCCAGATGGTGGTGCTCGCCGCGGCGAGCCCGAAGTAGGCGAGGCCGGTGACGACCGCGAGCGAAGCGCCGAGGTTGATGCCGAGGATGCCGGGGTCGGCGAGCGGGTTCCGGGTGACACCCTGCATGACGGCCCCCGAGACACCGAGGGCTGCGCCGGCGAGGACGGCCAGGAGCGTCCGGGGGATGCGCTTGGCCACCGCTGCCTGGTCGAAGCCGTCGACACCGCCGGCGAAGGCGCCGAGGACGGCCGACCACTCGACGTCCCGCGACCCGATGGTGACGGAGCAGAGCATGGCCGCGACGAGGACGAGGGCTGCGACGAGGAGCCAGAGCCCGCGAACCCGCCTCGGGCGTCGCACGACGGCGACACCCGAGGCGGGTGGGGTGGCGGTGCCGGTGATCACGCCGCCTTGTCTGCCGCCTGCGCGAGCAGCTCGAGGTAGTCGTCGAGGATCCAGGAGATCGAGAGCGGCGTCGGGTTCGCGGCGGTGCCGAGGGGGCTGGTGCCCGGGAGTGCGACGATCGCGCCGTTGGCGACGGCCGGCATCTGCGAGAGCAGCGGGTCGGCCTCGAGGGCCGCGATGAGCTCGTCGCCGCCGTAGGTCACGATGATGTCGACGTCGCTGAAGGCGTCGGCCTGCTCGGCGCTCTGGGTGAGGGAGAACAGCTCGGTCTCGGCGGAGGCCGTCGCGACGCTCTCGGGGAACGCGAGGCCGAGGTCCTCGAAGAAGGCGGTGCGCGTGTCGTGCGTCGTGTAGTAGCTGACCTCGCTGAGGTCGCTCGTGTCGACGTGCGTGAGGAACATCGCGGTCTTGCCCTCGAGCTGCGGGTAGGCCTTCGCGGCCTCGGTGATCTCGCCCTCCAACTCGGTGACGAGTGCTTCGCCTTCGTCGGCCATGCCCATCGCCTCACTGTTGAAGAGGATGGTGTCGCGCCAGGACGTGCCCCAGGCGGTCTCCGGGTACGCGACGACGGGCGCGATCTCGCTGAGCGTGTCGTAGTCCTCCTGCGTGAGGCCGGAGTAGGCGGCGAGGATGACGTCCGGGTTCGTGTCGGCGACCGCCTCGAAGTCGATGCCGTCGGTCTCGTCGAAGAGGACGGGGGTCTCGGCGTCGAGGGATTCGAGCTTCTCCTCGACCCAGGGGAGCAGGCCGTCACCGTCGTCGTCGCCGAAGTTGGCGGCGGCCATCCCGACGGGGACGACGCCGAGGGCGAGGGGGACCTCGTGGTTCGCCCAGTTGACGGTGGCGACGCGTTCGGGCTTGGCGTCGATCGTCGTCGTGCCGAGGGCGTGCTCGATCGTGATCGGCGTGAAGCCGGCGTCGCCGCCGGCCCCCTCTTCGGCCGACGACGAGGAGCAGGCCGCGAGGCCGACGGTGAGGAACGCTGCCGCGGAGAGGGCGACGAGACGTGGTGCGCGCTGCATGGGGTCCTTTCGGGTGCTGCTGACTGATGCCGGCGCGCGGGCACGACGAACGACGGCGTCGGAGGACGTCGTCTGCGGTTCGGAGAGGGTGGCCGGTGGAGACCGGCGCCGCGCGGGGAGAGGCGGTGACGAAGGGTTGCCTAACCAAAGTTAGCTGTCGCTCGGTGTGAGCGCAATCGAGCGGATCCGACGCGTTCCTTCGCGGATCGGACACGCCCGGTCGCGGAGCGACAGCCGCTCAGCCGGTGCGGAACCGGCCCGGACTCGTCCCGGTGACCCGGCGGAACGCCGTACCGAACGCTGTGGCCGAGCGGTACCCGACGGCTGCCGCCACCTCGTCGATGCTGTCGCCGGCGATGAGACGCGTGATGGCGTGCTGTACCCGCGCGGTGGCGACCCAGCGGGCGAACCCGAGCCCGGTCTCCGACTCGAACGTCCGGGTCACCGTCCGGGTGCTCACACCGAGGAGCGCCGCCCACTCCGCGAGCGAGGTCCCGTCGGACGGACTCGTGCGGATCCGTTCGACGATCGGTGCGACGAGGCCGGACCGGGGAAGCCGCAGGAGCAGTTCGTGTTCGGCGGGCTCGAGGACGTCCAGGATGGTCGCCTCGGTGGTGGCCCTGGCGCGATCGTCGAGCCGGGCCTCACTCAGACGGTCGAGCAGGAGCCGGAGCAACGGGGTGAGCTCGACCGCCGTCGGCAGCTCGGAGATGGCGGGCGCATGGTCCACACTGAACATCGCGGCCCGCTGCCAGGTGCCGGCGGGCGTCCAGCCCGTATGGCGCACGCCGGCCGGGATCCAGAGCGCGTGATGCGGGGTCACGGTCCAGACGCGGTCGCCGACGGTGGCGGTGGACGCGCCGTGGTCGTTCCACAGGAGCTCGTGCGTGGGGTGCGAGTGTTCGTCCCAGTGGGTGTCACGCGCGATGCGCTCGGTGTTCCCACGGATGACGAACGGCACGGGGATCGCCCCCGCTTCGTAGAGCGGGAGTCGACGGCGTGCCGGTGCGGTGCCCGTCCGTGCGTCGACGGACTGCTCCCAGGGGTCGAGGGAGGTGGGCGCTGACACCGCTCCAGCGTACGGGCGTCCGCGCCGGACCGCGTCGCTTCAGCGCTGCTTCAGCTCGGCCGCGCCAGACTGGGAGGCGCCGCTCGAGCGTCGACCGGCACGAAGCCGAGAGGTCATACCCGATGCGGATACTCGTCGTGGACGATGAGGTGCGGCTCGCCGACGGCGTCCGGAGAGGCCTCGAGGCGGAGGGCTTCGCCGTCGACGTCGCCTCGAACGGGGTCGATGGACTCTGGATGGCGGGCGAACACCGCTACGACGCGATCATCCTCGACATCATGATGCCCGGCATGAGCGGGTACCGCGTCTGCCAGCAGCTCCGCGACGCGGGGGACTGGACCCCGATCCTGATGCTCACCGCGAAGGACGGCGACTGGGACCAGGTCGAGGCCCTCGACACCGGTGCCGACGACTTCCTGAGCAAGCCGTTCTCGTTCGCCGTGCTCGTCGCCCGCATCCGGTCGCTCGTCCGGCGGGGATCCCGCGAGCGTCCGGCGGTGCTCGAGGTCGGCGAGCTCCGGCTCGATCCCGCGTCCAAGCAAGTGCACCGTGGGGACGTCCCGATCGACCTCACCTCGCGCGAGTTCGCGGTCCTCGAGTTTCTCATGCGGCGCGGTGGTGAGGTCGTGTCGAAGCGCGAGGTCCTGCAGAACGTCTGGGACGACGACTTCGAGGGTGATCCCAACATCGTCGAGGTCTACGTCGGTCACCTCCGGAACAAGGTCGACCGGCCCTTCGAGCGGGCCTCGCTCGAAACCGTGCGCGGCTTCGGGTATCGACTCGTGGGCGGCCGTGGCTGACGGCGGGCGGCGTGAGCCGGTCACCGCCCGTCGGGCCCCGTGGCGGTCCGTCCGCGCTCGGGCAGCCCTGGGCTCGGTCCTCGCCGTCGCCCTGTTCCTCGGCGTCGGATCCATCGTCTTCGTCGGGCTGTTCTCGGCGACGTTGCGATCCGGTGTCGAACAGAGCGCGGCGGCCGAGGCCGACAGTGTCTCGGCGCAACTGACCGCCGCCGACGCCACGACGCTGCCCGCGGACGACGGCCGCCTGCTGGTCCTGCTGGAGGACGGGCGCGTCGTCGACCGGACGGACGACGAGGTCGACCTGCCGACCCCGGTCCCCGACGGCGACTCCTTCGTCGCCGTGGTCGACGACGAATCGGTGCTGTTCGCGAGCGAGGACGTCGAGGTCGACGGACGCGACCTCGTGGTCCTCGCAGGCCGTTCCCTCGAGGAGACCGACGACGCCGTCGGGCTCGTGGGCGTGCTGCTCCTGGTCGCCGTCCCCGTGCTCGTCGTCCTGATCGGCGCACTCACCTGGCTCCTCGTCGGACGGGCCCTGGCACCGGTGGAGCGCATCCGCCGCGAGGTCTCGGAGCTGGGAGCGGGGGAGCTGCATCGACGGATCGACGTGCCCACGACCGGCGACGAGATCGGACGCCTGGCCGGGACGATGAACGCGTTGCTCGGTCGTCTGGAGGACGCTCAGACGGCGCAGCGCCGCTTCGTGTCCGACGCCTCGCACGAGCTGCGGTCGCCGCTCGCGGTCATCAGGCAGTACGCGGAGGTCGCCTCGCTCCACCCGGACCGGGTCGACACGGCCGAGCTGTCCGCGACGGTGCTCGACGAAGGCGCCAGGATGCAGACCCTCGTCGAGTCGCTCCTGCTCCTCGCGAAACTCGACGAGGGGGCCTCCGGGGCCGGGCGGCGCGCCCTCGACGTCGACGACCTCCTCCTGGCCGAGGCCGGCCGCCTCCGGTCCGTCGGCGGGCTGCGGGTCGAGTCGTCGGCGGTCGCCGCGGCGAGGGTCGATGGCGACGAGGCGCTGCTCGCGCGGGTGGTGCGGAACCTCGTCGACAATGCTGCGCGGCACGCGCGCTCGGTGGTCCGTCTCGGATGCTCGTCCGACGGTCGGTCCGTGAGGATCGCCGTGGAGGACGACGGCCCGGGTGTGCCGGTCGAGCTGCGTGCGCGCGTGTTCGAGCGCTTCGTGCGCCTCGACGAGAGCCGTTCCCGTGACGCCGGAGGATCGGGCCTGGGGCTCGCGATCGTGGCCGACGTCGTCCGGCTCCACGGGGGATCGGTCGAGCTGGTGGACAGCGGGCTCGGGGGAGCGGCCTGCGTCGTCGTGCTCCCCGCCTCGACCGCTTCCTGAACGCCGCTTCAGCTCGCTTCAGGCGCGCTTCAGCGCTCCTCGGACAGTCTGGGGCACATGAACGAGAACGCAGCCTCTCAGCCCACCGACCCCAAGCACCCCACCGCAGCGACCGAGCGCATCGAGCCCTTCGAGCAGACCGAGCGGACCGGTACGACCGAGCACGCCGGGATCCCCGCGTCGAAGCCGACGTTCTGGCGCCGGAAGCCCGTCTGGATCACCGCGATCGTCGTCGGCGCCCTCGCCCTCGGCGGAGCCGGAGCCGCCTACGCGGTGGACGAGTTCGGAGACGCGGACGACGACCGCGTCGCATCGGCGGCGGACGTCGATCGCGACGGTGGACCCACCGCCGACGACGCCGCCGGAACCAGCGACGACCGCGACGTCCGGGACGCCGACGACGTGCCGCTCACCCAGGACGAGTCGGACGCGGCCTCGAAGGCGGCCCTCGCCGAGGCCAAGGGTGGCACGGTGACCGACGTCGACCGCAGCGACGACCCCGGCGTCGCCTTCGAGGTCGACGTGCTCCTCGACAACGGTGACGAGATGGAGGTCGCCCTCGACGCCGACTACACCGTGGTCACGAGCGTCCTCGACCCCCGCGACTGAGGTCGACGCCGTCTGGTGCGGAACGACGAGGGCCGGACGGAATCCTGGGATTCCGTCCGGCCCTCGTCGTGTGCGCGGAGCGCTAGGAGCGCGGCTTGCGGTCGTACGACCCGCCGCCCGTGCCGCCCTCGTCGTCGCGGCGGCGTGCGGGACCACCACGGTCGGGACGGAGCTCGATGAGCTTGCCGCTGATCCGGGTGTTCTCGAGCCGGTCGAAGACGTCGTTGCCGAGGCTCGCGGGCAGTTCGACGATGGAGAAGTCCGGCTTGATCTGGATCGCGCCGAAGTCCTCGCGCTTCAAGCCGCCCTCGTTCGCGAGCGCCCCGACGATCTGGCGCGGGTCCACCTTCTGGCGACGACCGACCGCGATGCGGTAGGGCGCCATCGGGCCGCTGGACGGACGGCTGCGACGCTCGGGACGGTCGCCCTGATCGCCACGGTCGCCGCGGTCGAACCGCGCGCCGCGGTCGCCGGAGTCGCGGCGGTCGCGACCGGCGCGGTCGTTGCCACGGTTGGTGTTGTCGAACTCCTCGCGACGACGACGCTCGTCCTCGGCGGAGAGCAGCAGCGGCGTCTCACCCTGCGACACGACCGCGAGGGCCGCCGCCACATCGGCTTCGGGGACGTCGTGGTGCGAGACGTAGTGGCCGATGATCTCGCGGAAGCGCTCGATGCGGTCGGTCTGGCCGAGCGCCTCGGTGATGGCGTCGTCGAAACGCGTGAGGCGCGTGGCGTTGACGTCGTCGACGCTCGGCAGCTGCATCTGGGTGAGCGGCTGGCGGGTCGCCCGCTCGATCGCCTTCAGCAGGTGGCGCTCGCGCGGGGTCACGAAGCTGATCGCGTCACCCGTGCGGCCGGCGCGGCCGGTGCGTCCGATGCGGTGCACGTACGACTCGGTGTCGACCGGGATGTCGTAGTTCACGACGTGGCTGATGCGCTCCACGTCGAGGCCTCGCGCGGCCACGTCGGTGGCGACGAGGATGTCGAGCTTGCCGGCCTTCAGCTGATTGACGGTGCGCTCACGCTGCACCTGCGCCACGTCGCCGTTGATCGCCGCGGCCGAGTACCCGCGGGCACGGAGCTTCTCCGCGAGGGTCTCGGTCTCGTTCTTCGTCCGCGTGAAGATGATCATCGCGCTGAAGTTCTCGGTCTCGAGGATGCGGGTCAGGGCGTCGACCTTCTGCGGGTACGAGACCGTGAGGTAGCGCTGCGTGATGCTGGCCGAGGTCGTGGTCTTCGTCTTGACCGTGATCTCTTCCGGGTTGTTCAGGTACTTGGCCGAGATACGGCGGATCGACGACGGCATCGTCGCGGAGAACAGGGCGACCTGCTTCTCCTTCGGGGTGTCGGCGAGGATCGTCTCGACGTCCTCGGCGAAGCCCATCTTCAGCATCTCGTCGGCCTCGTCGAGCACGAGGTACTTGAGCTCGGTGAGGTCGAGGGTGCCCTTCTCCAGGTGGTCCATGATGCGACCGGGGGTGCCGACGACGATGTGGACGCCGCGGCGGAGCGCGGAGAGCTGCACGCCGTAGCCCTGGCCGCCGTAGACGGGGAGCACGTGGACGCCGCGCAGGTGCGTCGCGTACTTCTCGAACGCCTCGCAGACCTGCAGGGCGAGCTCGCGCGTCGGCGCGAGGACGAGGGCCTGCGGCGTCTTCTGCGCGAGGTCGAGTCGGGAGAGGATCGGGAGGGCGAATGCGGCGGTCTTCCCGGTTCCCGTCTGGGCGAGGCCGACGACGTCGCGTCCCTCGAGCAGCAGCGGGATCGTGGCCGCCTGGATGGCGGACGGGGTCTCGTAACCGACATCCTTCAGTACCTTGAGCACCGCGTCGTCGAGGCCGAGGTCGGAGAAGGTCTGCGTAGCGCCGGCGGGTTCCGCCTCGGGCTGCGTCGTGGAATCAGAAGACGTCATACTCCTAACGGTAGTCGCAACGCAAGCGTTTGCAGGACATCGTCTGGAGCTGACGCCGCCGCGTCGCCGTCCGAGGCGTTCGCCTCAACGGGTCAGAGGCTGCCCCAGCGGGCGCGGGCACCGCAGAACAGCCCGTACGCGATGAGGCCGAGACCGACCACGAGCAGGATCACGACGCCGAACGGGAGCGCCGCGAGCGCGGAGACGGCGCCGTCCATCCCGGAGGCCTTCTCCGCGTCCTGCGTGGCTGCGGCGACGATGAAGAGGATCCCGACGGTGACGAGGGCGACCCCCTTGGCGACCCATCCGACGATCCCGAGGACCACGACGGCCCGCTTGGTCGTGCCGGTCGGCGGGTGCACGTCCTCGAGGAACTTCTGCGTCACACCCTTGAAAATGAAGAAGCCACCGATGCCGATGACGACGAGGCCGACGGCGATGACGACGAACACCCCGCCGGGGGAGGAGAGGAGCGTCGCCGTCAGGCCCTTGCTGGACTGCGACGAGTCGCTGCTGCCGCCGAGGGCGAAGGTGAGCGCCGTGGATCCGACGGCGAGGTAGGCGATCGCGCGTCCGGCGGTCGAGATGCGCTTGCTCCACCGTTTCCGGGTGTCGGACTCGCTGACGAGGAACGCCGCGATGACGGTCCACAGCCCGAGTGCCAGCAGGCCGGCGGCGACGACCCAGATGATCACGATTCCGCCCGGCGTGCCGGCGAGCGTCTTGAGCGCACCGGACTGGTCCGCGTCCCCGCCGCCCGATCCGCCGCCGGACAGCGCGATCGAGATCGCGATCCCGCCGATGAGGACGTGGAGGAGCCCGTTGACGGCGTGGCCGGTTCTGGCGAGCGTTCGGAGGGTCGTGCTGTTCTTGGCGGTCCCTGCGGCTTGGTCTGCGGTGGCGCGTGCGTTCGAAGGCATCAGACCACGCTAGCCGCCGTCGAGTCGCACCGACGGGGGGTTGCGCACCCGGGACGCGGGCCGACGGGTCGCCGACATCCGATCCGGATGGCGCCTCGTTTCCGAATGATCCGCATGCCCTCGAACCACTCCCGTCCCGCCGTGCCCGATCGTGCTTCCGTCATCACCGCCGATGAGACCGCCCTCGGACTCGGACGCGTGACGGTGGACACCGACATCGGGCCTGTCACCGTGCGAGCCGGTCGTGAGGCCGGGGGACCGGCGACGATCCTCCTGCACGGGGCGGCGGGCTCCTGGACGACCTGGTCGCCGTTCCTCCGTGCCGACGACGAGCGGGGCGCGGTCGTCGACGACGTCATCGCCGTGGACCTCCCCGGTTGGGGTGAATCGCCGACGGCCACTCGGGATCCGGTGAGCGTCGGGGCGCTCTCGGACGCGGTCGCGACCGTGGCCAGAGCGCTCGGCTACCGCTCCTGGCGGGTCGTCGGGCACTCGCTCGGCGGCTTCGTGGCGCTCGACCTCGCGGTCCGCGAGCCCGACGCCACGATCCGCGTCGACCTCGTCTCTCCGACCGGCGTCGGCGTCGTCGAGGCGATCCGTCACCCCGTGACGGGTGGGGTCCGCCTGCCGTGGTTCGCGGGCATGCTCATCGGCATGCGCGTGCTGGAGGTGCTGGGCTCCCGGGGCCCTGCGCTCCTCCGCCTCCTGAACCGCGCCGGACTCCTGGCACCGCTCATGTCGCCGCTCTTCGGACGACGCCGCGACCTCGACCGGTCCGTCGTCGACGCACTCGCCGCGGACGTGCGACCCGCGACCTTCCTGGCGGCGACGCGCGCTGCTGCCGCCTACGACCTGCACGGGTGGCGCGGTGTGCGCTGCCCCGTCCGCTGCACCATGGGCGGCCGGGACGTCTTCGTCGGTTCCGACGACGCGGCCGTCCTCGCGGCGCTCGTCCCCGACCTCCGGGTGCACACGTTGGCCGGGACGGGTCACTTCGCCGCGGTGGAACGGCCTGAGGCGGTCCTGGAGCGCTACACCGCCGACTGATCACACGGTCTGTCGGGCGTGTTGCTGCAGGGATCCGCTATCCTGGAAGCCTGCCCGACTTCGTGGTTGGGGTGGTTGATCGTCCGCACCGTGCTGCATTCGCGCCGTGTGTCGAGCATCGATCTGGGGCTGGAAACCCCCAGCACCCGCACCCCTCGCTCGGAGGTCCCCTATGTCTGCGTCCGCAGCCACCGCATCCCACGCCACCGCACCACCGTCCGGCTCGACCGGTCGCCGTTGGTGGGTGCTCGTCGTCCTCGCGATGACACAGCTCATCGTCGTCCTCGACGGCACCATCGTCAACATCGCCCTGCCGGCCGCGCAACGCGAACTCGACCTGTCCGACACCCAGCGCCAGTGGGTCGTGACGGCCTACGCGCTGGCCTTCGGCGCACTGCTCCTCCTCGGCGGCAGGATCGCCGACTACTGGGGCCGGAAGCGCACCTACCTCGTCGGCATGGTGGGCTTCGGAGCGGCGTCGGCGTTCGGCGGATTCGCCCAGAGCGGGACGGAACTCATCGTCGCCCGCGGCCTCCAGGGGGTCTTCGCGGCCCTCATGGCTCCTGCGGCGCTCGCTCTGCTCACCGTCACCTTCACCCACGGCCGCGACCGCAACACGGCCTTCGCCGTCTTCGGTACGGTCGCCGGAGCCGGCGCGGCCGTCGGCCTCATCCTCGGCGGGGTGCTCACCGAGTTCGTCGACTGGCGCTGGTGCCTCCTCGTCAACGTGCCGTTCGTCATCGTCGGCCTGATCGCCGGACTCATCCTCGTGACCGAGAGCAAGGCCGAGGGCGACAACCGCTACGACTGGCTCGGCGCGATCACCGTCATCCTGGGACTCGGTTCCCTGGTGTACGGCTTCACGCTCGCCGAGGGCGGTTGGGGCAGCATCGACACCATCGGCTTCCTCGCGCTCGGCGCCGGACTCCTCGCGCTGTTCGTCGTCATCGAGATGCGCGTCGCCCAGCCGCTGTTGCCGCTGCGGATCGTCGCCGACCGCGTGCGCGGCGGAGCGTTCCTCATGCAGATGATCGTCGGCAGCGTCATGATCGGCGCGCTCCTCTACCTGACCTTCCACCTGCAGATCGTGCTCGGCTTCCCGCCGCTCGAGGCGGGGATCGCGACCCTGCCGATGACCGTCGCGATCATGATCGTCGCGCCCATCGCCACCAAGCTCCTGCCGGCGATCGGTCCGCGCCCCCTGCTCATCGTCGGTCCGCTGATCGCTGCGGTGTCCCTCGTGTACCTCAGCCGCATCACCGCCGACGGGAACTACTTCGTGCAGGTGCTCCCGGCGCTCATCGTGCTCGGGATCGGCATGGCCATGGTCTTCGTGCCGATGCAGAACCTGGCGCTGACCGGTGTCGCCCCGCACGACGCCGGAGCCGCCTCCGCAACGGCGAACGCCTCGATGCAGATCGGCGGCTCGATCGGGCTGTCGGTCTTCACCACCGTCTACGCCAGTGTCACCGACCAGGCGACCGTCACCGATCAAGCGTCACAGCTGGTGGCGTTCACCCAGGGCTACTCGGCCGCATTCATCGCCGCTGCGGTCGGACTCGTTGTCGCGAGCCTCATCGCCGTGGTCTGCATCCGCGGCCGCAAGGAGGACCTCCTGCCCTCCGGTGACCAGCAGGCGGTCCACCTGGGCTGAGTCCGCCCGCGCGCGTCGCTAGCTGCGGGGTGCGTAGGTCGAGAGCACGTTGCCGGAGCTCGTCTGCACGGAGCGGACGAGCTCCAGCCGCGTCACGGGGTCGCTCGGCTCGAACAGGTGGCGCCCGGCGCCGGCGACCACCGGGTGGATCATGAGCGTGAGGCGGTCGAGCAGGCCGGCGAAGAGGAGCTGCCGCACGACGGAGATGCTCGCCTGCACGGCGATGCGCCCACCGTCCTGTTCCTTGAGGTCTGCGACGAAGGACTCGAGCGAGCCGTCGATGAGCGTCGCGTTCTCCCACGCCAGCCGGCCGGTCAACGTGCGTGAGGCGACGTGCTTCCGGACCGGGTTGATGAACGAGCCGAACGGGTCGTCACCACCGACGGTCGGCCAGAATCCGCTCCATTGCTCGTAGCTCACGCGGCCGAGGAGGACGTCGTCGATCGGCGAGATCGCCTCGGTCATCATCGCGCCCATGTCGGCGTCGAAATGGTCGAACTGCCACTGGTCGGGGGATTCGACGACACCGTCGACGGACTGGAACAGCGACGCATGGACTTCGCGCATGGTGGCTCCTTCGCCAGGGTGGGGCCGCCTGTGTGTCCGGCGGACGTGTCCGTTCTACTCCGCTCCCGCCATGAGCACCACCCTCGTGACGACTTCCGGACGGACGCGTACCGTGTTCGACATGGCCAGCACCGCGATCGTCCTCACCGTTCCCGGACCCGACGGCGACCGGGAGGTGCGGCTGTCGAGTCCCGAGCGCGTGCTGTGGGAGGAGCCCGGCATCACCAAGCAGGAGCTCGCCGAGTACCTCATCGAGGTGGCGCCGGCGTTCCTCGCCGCCAACGGGGACCGGCCCGTGTCGCTCCAGCGATTCCCCGGCGGCGTCGACGGCGAGTGGTTCTTCTCGAAGAACCCGCCGAAGGGTGCTCCGGCGTATGTGCGCGCCGTGGACGTCGTGTACCCGAGCGGGCGCAAGCACCCGCAGCTCGTGCTCGACGAGGCGGCCGCGGTCGTCTGGGCGGCGCAGATGAACACGGTCGTGTTCCATCCGTGGCCGTCGCGGGCGGCCGACCCCGATCGGCCCGATGAGCTGCGGATCGACCTCGACCCGCAGCCGGGCACCGACTTCGCCGACGCCGTCCGCGTGGCCGGCTCACTGCGGGAGCTGCTGACGGAGGCCGGGTTGACCGGCTTCGTGAAAACCTCAGGGAACCGCGGGGTCCACGTGTTCGCCCCCATCGAGCCGGAGTACGAGTTCCTGGACGTCCGTCACGCCGTGATCGCCGCGGCGCGCGAACTGGAGCGGCGGGATCCGGCTCGGGTGACGACCTCCTGGTGGAAGGAGGAACGCGGCGAGCGCATCTTCGTCGACTACAACCAGGCGAACCGGGATCGGACCATGGCGGGTGCCTACAGTCCGCGTGCGTTGGCGGCGGCGACGGTCTCGTGCCCGGTGACCTGGGACGAGCTGCCGGAGATCGATCCTGGCGCGTTCACGGTCCGGACGGTGCCCGAGCGGCTGCGGTCGACGGGTGACCCGTGGGCGGGGATGCATGATCACCCCGGACGGATCGACGTCCTCCTGCAGTGGTGGGAGCGGGACCTCGAGCAGGGCTTGGGCGAACTCCCGTTCCCTCCGGACTTCCCGAAGATGCCGGGGGAGCCGCCGCGGGTGCAGCCGAGTCGCGCGAAGCATCCCGAGGAGTGACCCGTGGACGCACGAACGCCCGGTGATCGTCAATCACCGGGCGTTCCGTGCGTGTACGGGGCTATTCGGCCTTGCCGAGGGCGAAGCGCACGCCGCCCTGCTCGTCGATCTGCGCGTCGAGGACGGCGTCGCTGAGCGCGACCGCTGCGGACTCTTCGAGGAACACGGTGGCTCCTGCGCTCTCGATGACCTGGTCCGCCTCGTGCGGCGTGGCGGTCATGGTGACTTCGAAGTTGTTGTCGTCGGAGCTGCTGATGCGCAGTCCGGCGCCGTGCGTGAGCGACGACGCGTCGTCCGGGACGACCAGTCCCGGGGTGAGTGGTGCGTTCTCGGCGAGGGTCTTGACGACTCGGCCGGCGTTCTCGGTCAGGGTGAGCATGTGTGTTCTCCGTTCCGTTCGCGAATACGAGTTCCCCACCTTGCTCGGGTTCGGCCGGGTGCGCCACCAGCTCGGCGATCCTCTGCGGGAACTGCCAAGCAACTCTGCAGGGATTCACACCTGGCGGGTCGGCCGTAGCACACCTCGCGCATGAGCTCTTGGGGGAGGCCCGGGCGGAGTGGGCTGCTAGCGTCGAAGGTGCTGTCCGGCGCGATCACCCCGCCCCACGGCACCCCCAACCCCCACAGCTCGAGGAGTCCTATGACCACCGTCGCCGCCATCATCAAGCCCACTGCCGACGCCCCCTTCGAGGTCGGCTCGATCGAGCGTCGCGCTCCGCGGGCCAACGACGTCGTGATCGACGTCCTCTACGCGGGCATCTGCCACAGCGACATCCACCAGGCACGCGAGGAGTGGGGCAAGGCCATCTTCCCGATGGTGCCCGGTCACGAGATCGCCGGTGTCGTCACCGAGGTCGGCGAGGGCGTCACGAAGCACCGGGTCGGCGACCGCGTCGGCATCGGCTGTTTCGTCGACTCCTGCCGTGAGTGCGAGAACTGCGTCGCCGGCGAGGAGCAGTTCTGCCTCAAGGGCAACGTCGCCACCTACAACGGACGCGAGTACGACGGCGAGCCCACCTACGGCGGGTACAGCAAGCAGATCGTCGCCGACGAGAACTACGTCCTGAGCATCCCCGAGGGCATCGAGCTCGACGTGGCCGCCCCGCTCCTGTGCGCCGGCATCACCACCTACTCCCCGCTGAAGCACTGGGGTGCCGGTCCCGGCAAGCAGGTCGCGATCGTCGGCATGGGTGGCCTCGGCCACATGGGCGTGAAGATCGCGCACGCGCTCGGCGCCGAGGTCACCGTCCTCAGCCAGACGACCTCCAAGGAGGCCGACGGCAAGCGTTTCGGAGCCGACCACTACTACGCCACCGGTGAGGAAGGCACGCTGAAGTCGCTCCGTGGTCGCTTCGACCTCATCATCAACACCGTCTCGGCCGACCTCGACATCGACGCGTACCTGTCGACGCTGAAGCTCAACGGCTCGATGGTGTTCGTCGGCCTGCCGGAGAACACCCAGCAGTTCCGCGTGTTCTCGCTCGTGGGCGGCCGTCGTTCGCTCGCCGGCTCGAACATCGGCGGCATCCGCGAGACGCAGGAGATGCTCGACTTCTGCGCCGAGCACGGTATCGGCTCGGAGATCGAGCTCATCGGCGCCGACGAGGTCGAGGGCGCGTACGACCGCGTCGTCCGCAGCGACGTCCGCTACCGCTTCGTCATCGACACGGCGACGATCGGCTGATCGCACCGATACCCTGAGAACCATGATCCGGCTCCCGTTCCGTCGCCCAGGCGGAGCGGGAGCCGTTGGTCGTGAGCCGCTCGGTCGCGAGGTCCTCGTCCTCGGTGGCGTCGCCTTCTTCGTGATGCTCGGCTTCGGGGTCGTAATCCCGGTGCTGCCGGTCTACGTCCGCAGCTTCGGGGTCGGCTACCTCGAGGTCGGAGCGGTCGTCTCCGTGTTCGCGCTCATGCGGCTCGTGGCGAACCCGTTCGTCGGGGCGCTCGTCGACCGCATCGGCGAGCGGGTGGTGCTTGCCTCGGGGATCGGGATCGTCGCCGTCTCCAGCGCCCTCGTCGGCCTGGCGGCGGACTACCCGCAGCTCCTGCTCCTCCGCGGCGTCGGAGGGATCGGCTCGGCCATGTTCTCGGTGGCAGCGATGACCCTGCTCCTGCGGACGACCGCACCGCACCGCCGGGGCCGGGCGGTCGGCTTCTACCAGGGCGGGTTCCTCGTCGGCGGCATGGCCGGCCCGGCCGTCGGAGGGCTGCTCGCGACCATCTCCCTCACCGCGCCGTTCTTCTTCTACGCCGGGACGCTCGCGATCGCGGGTGTCCTCGGCCTCGTCATGCTGCGCGGCAGCCGGATCGCCGCACCGACCGAGCACACGGCACCCGCCGAACCGTTCCGGACCGTCCTCCGCGACCGTCGGTACCAGGCGGCCCTCCTGGCGAACTTCGCCAACGGCTGGGCGTCCATGGGGGTCCGCGGCGCGCTCGTCCCCGTGCTCGTCGTCGAAGCGCTGCACGAGGAAGCGGCCTGGACCGGCGTCGCGTTCGCGATCGCGGCCGTGGCCCAGACGCTGGCGCTCGGGCCGGCCGGTCGGTTCGTCGACACCGTCGGTCGACGCCCGGCGATGCTGGTCGCCTTCCCGGTCGCCGCGCTGGCCCTCCTCGCGATGCCCTTCGTCGGCGAGCTCTGGCTGCTCGTCGTCGCGCTCTGCGTCTACGGCGTCGCGGCGGCCTTCCTCGGGACGGCGCCGGCGGCTGCCGTCGGTGACGCCGCAGGCGGGCGGGGCGGACGCGCCGTGGCGGTCTTCCAGGCGACATCGGACCTCGGCGCGATCGTCGGCCCGCTGGTGGCCGGGGCACTGCTCGACGCCTTCTCGTTCCCTGCTGCGTTCGGGTCGGCGGTCGTGCTGATGTTGCTCGTCCCGGTGCTCGCAGTCCGCATGCCTCGGGAGCACCGGAGCCAGCCGGCGACCGCTTAGCGGGACCGGAGTCGCAGACCCACCGAGGTGGTGATGTCCTCCCGCTGACCACCCGAGTGCACGAGTTGCGCGCCGTCGACCGTCAGCTGGCTGGCGTGTTCGCGCAGGGCGCGGCTGACCTCGGGCAGCCGGTGCTCGAGGTCGAACCAGACGGCGTCATCGTGGTCCACGTCCAGGTATTCCCGGTGGTGGACGATCTCCGCGAGGGGCGTCCCGGTCCGCGCTGCTGCCGCGAGTGCCGCCTCGTGCATCCTCAGGTGGTCCGGGTGTCCGTAGCCACCGCCGTGGTCGTAGCTGATGAGGAGATCGGGGGAGACGTGTCCGATGAGGGCGGCGAGGTCTCCGGCGACCTCGTCGAGTGGTGCGAGCGAGAACGCGTCCGGTCGGACGTCGTCGGCCGGCCCGGCCAGTCCCTCCCGTACCCAGCGCATGCCGGAGTCGACGTACCGCGTCGTCGTCCCCGGTCGAGCGGCCGGCGGCGTCCCGAGCCAGTGCTGCGCGGTGATCCCGAGGGCCGCGCACGCGGCGGCGAGTTCCGCCTCGCGGTGGGCGGCGAGTGCGGCGGTTCCTGCGAGCGTGCGGAGCGGGCCGTCGACGACCTCGCCGCGTTCCCCGCGGGTCGCGGTCACGAGGACGACCTCGATCCCGCGGGCGACGAGTTCGGCGATGAGCGCCCCCGTCGCGAGCGTCTCGTCGTCCGGGTGCGCGTGCGCGAACAGGACCGTCCGTGCCCGCTCGAGCACCGATCCGAGGTCGTCGCTCACGACGCGGACGTCGCCGCGGACGCGCCTCGTCGGGAGCGGGAAGTGGTGACGAGTGGCCGGTAGACGTCGACCAGGGCGTCACCGGAGCGTTGCCAGTCGAAGTGCTCGGCGCGCTCGCGAGCCGTGCTGCCGAGGCGGGCGAGTCGCGTCCGATCGGTGAGGAGCCCGGCGACGGCCGCTCCCCACACCGCTGGATCGCGGGACTCGAGGACGATGCCGGTCTCCCCGTCGACGACGGCCTCCCGGAGGCCACCCGAGGCGGCGACGACCGTCGGCACGCCGCTCGCCGCGGCCTCGAGCGCGACGAGACCGTACGTCTCCGAGTGCGAGGGGACGAGCACGAGCGAGCTCTCCCGGAAGAGGCCGGCGAGCCCGACCCGCGACTGCGGCCCGACGAAGCGGACGTCGTCGGCGACGCCGAGGTCACGGGCGAGGGCGGCGAGTTCCTCCGCATAGCGGTCGTAGTCGACGGAGACGTCCCCGGCGATCACGAGTTCCGGGCGCAGCTCGGCCGGGACCGCGGCGATGGTCTCGATGGCGAGGTCGAAGCCCTTCAGCGGGTGGAGGCGACCGGCGACGACCGCCGTCGGACGACCGGAACGGGCACCACCGAGCGGATGGAAGAGCGTTCCGTCGACACCGGGCGGCACGATCGACACCCGATCGGGGCGGGCTCCGAGCCGGGTGATCGCGGTGTCGGCCTCGGCCGCGCTGATCGCGACGACGGCGTCCGACTCCGCGGCGAGCCATGCCTCGCCGGCCAGACGCCCGGGGGACTCGGCACGTTCGCCGTGCGAGAGCGGCGTTGTCGACTCGGCTGCGATGCTGTGGAAGCTCTGCACATGCGGAACCGCCAGTTCACGCGCGAGGGGGAGTGCGGCCATGCCGGAGAACCAGTGGTGGGCGTGCAGGACGTCGTACCGCGGCAGCCGGGCGAGTTCCGAACGGAAGTCCTCGACGAACTCCTCGTGTCGACCCTTCGCGACCGGCTCAGCGGGTCCGGCATCGAGGAACCGCAGCTGCACGCCGGGGGCGAGGGAAGCCGTGGACGGCTGGTCGGCGGAGGACCGCCGGGTGATGACGTCGACCTCGTGCCCCGCGGCGCCCATCGCGACGGCCTGATGACGCACCACGACGTTCATCCCGCCGGCGTCACCGGAACCCGGCTCGTCACCGGGGCTGGTGTGGAGCGAGATCATCGCGATGCGGAGGGGATGTGGTTGCGAGGGCACCAGACGAGCCTAGTAGCCGTGGGCCGAACGGCCCCTCGTGGCGACGGCGGCAGAAGGTGCTCGCGCATCCGAAGGCCTCGCGTGAGAATGATCGCGAGACGAGTGCGACGATGCACCTGTCCAGGCGAGAGGGACGATCATGACGACGCTCAATCCGTATCTGAGCTTCCGCGGTGTGGCGCGCGAGGCGATGGAGTTCTACCACTCGGTCTTCGGTGGTGAACTGCTGCTGTCGACCTTCCGCGACTTCGGGGTCGAGGTCGAACCGGACGAGCTGGACCTCGTCATGCACGCGCAGCTCACCGGTGACGCCGGGGTCGTCTTCATGGCGGCGGACACGCCCAGGCACATGGAGCATCAGGAGGGTGGCGGGTTCTCGATGTCCCTGAGCGGCCCGAGCGAGGACGAGGAACGATTGACCGGGTACTTCGACCGGCTGGCGGAGGGTGGGACGGTCCAGCAGCCGCTCGCCGTGGCACCGTGGGGCGACAGCTTCGGCATGCTGCAGGACCGGTTCGGTGTCGCGTGGATGGTGAACATCGCCGCCCCGGCGGCGGCGTGACTGGGGTGTGATCAGCGGGTGTGCCCGGCAGACGCCGGTGCCCGAGCCTCGCGTATCGCTTCCGACGTCCGGTCCCTCCGGTTCTCGTCGGACGATGGGTGCCGGTCCCTGAGTTGTCGAAGGCGGTGAGTGTCGGTCCCTGAGCGTGTCGAAGGGCGCACTGTCTCCGGTCCCTGAGCGTGTCGATGGGCGCACCGTCTCCGGTCCCTGAGCGTGTCGAAGGGCTCACTGTCTCCGGTCCCTGAGCGTGTCGAAGGGCTCACTGTCTCCGGTCCCTGAGGGTGTCGATGTGCTCACTGTCTTTGGTCCCTGAGCGTGTCGAAGGGCACACGGAAAACTCCCACAACCGAGACCGCTCAGCATCTGGAATGTCAGTGGTCCATGGTGGACTTGTTCCATGACCGAGAGCACCACCTCCGCAGTTCGAGCTGGCGACGAGTACGCCGCGCAGCTCGCGGAGTTCTCGGACGAGTACGCGGAGATCTGCCGGC
>NZ_JARVRZ010000008.1:0-72802 GCF_030209505.1 Plantibacter sp. LMC-P-059a
GAACCAGTGACCTCTTCCGTGTCAGGGAAGCGCGCTACCGCTGCGCCAATCGCCCGGGTGGCGTGTGTGGACACGACGCCGGGATGTTGCTGATGGAACCGATGCTACCGAGTGGAGGTGGCGACGGGATTCGAACCCGTGTGGACGGCTTTGCAGGCCGCTGCCTAGCCTCTCGGCCACGCCACCATGTGTGACCGAACACACTGCCGAATGGGGTTCCTCACGGAACGACACCACTGACACTCGAGCGGATGACGAGATTCGAACTCGCGACCCTCACCTTGGCAAGGTGATGCGCTACCACTGCGCCACATCCGCATTGCTCGCATCACTGCGTGCTCGAACGACTCTAGCCGAAACCGGGACCGATGTTCAAACCGGCGCGCACGCCGCGCTTTGCGCGTGGCCGATGTGCGTTCGACACTCGGCATCGGCTAGTATCGTGACTCGCGGCTGTTCGGCACCCCGGTGCGAACGACCTGCGGGCGATTGGCGCAGTTGGTAGCGCGCTTCCTTCACACGGAAGAGGTCATCGGTTCGAGTCCGGTATCGCCCACAGCACACTCCTGGTCCGCCAGGAGTTTTTTTGTTCCCTCCGCACCCATCGCTGCGAATCCGGGCCGTCTCGGCCCGGCCTCCGCCTCGGGTCACGCGCGGGTCCGGCTCGGGAGGAAGTGCCGCTCGACGGGCTCGCCCTCGGTGTGCTCCAAGGCTGCCGCACGGATGTCGCGGTCGCGGCCGGTGAGACGCTGCGTCTCCTGCCGCCGGAACTCCCCCCACGACGGCACCATGAAGGTCTCCAGCTGCACGTCGGCCACCTCGCCGCTCCGGTACAGGGCCCATCTCGATGCGCCGGTTCGGCGACGGGAGCTCTCGACGCGACCCATCGCGGTCTGGAACGCGGCGAGCGAGTCGGGGTGGACCGTGTAGGAGATCTGCACGAGCACCGGCCCGTCGGTCGGCTGCGGCTCGAACACCAGCGTGGGCGTGGGCCACGACATCGTGATGCTGCGGTCGACGGTGCCCGTTCCCGGCAGCAGGGGCAGCACCCGCACACTGACCGCCACGAGGAGCAGCAGGACGGCCGAAGCGGCATAGGCGACCGACGTCCCGAGTGCCTGCGCGGCGAGTCCCCAACCGATCGAGCCGACGGCCATCGCTCCCATGAAGACGAGGATGTAGATCGAGGCTCCGCGGGACCGCACCCACTGCGGCAGGGTGAGCTGCAGGGCGGCGTTCAGCACGGTGAGGGTGCCGATCCAGGCCAGCCCCGCGAGCACGAGCAGGACGAGGGTCGGTACGAATGGCAGGAACGCCGCCGCGAGCGACCCCGCGGCGAAGAGCAGCGCACTCGCCGCGATGACGAGGTTGTCGGAGAACCGGCGTCGAGCGAGCGGCAGAGCGAAGATGCCCAGGACGGCACCGAGGCCGAGCGCGCCGAGCAGGAAGCCGTACCCGCTCGAATCGAGATGGAGTCGCTTCGCGGTGAGGGGCAGCAGTGCCCAGAGTGCGCTGGCCGGGAGGGCGAAGAGCGCCGACCGCAGCAGGATCCGGCGGACGAGATGCGCGGAAGCGACGTAGCGGACGCCCGCCTGCAGCGCGGCGCCGAACCGTTCGCGGTCGTCGAGACCGGTCTGCACCGGCCGCTTCCACCATACGAGGGCGATCACGGCCCCGACGAAGCTCAGCGCGTTGATCCCGAACACGACGGGCGCGCCGAAGGCCGACAGGACGACGCCGGCAAGGGCGGGACCGACCGCGCGGGCACCGTTCACCGTCACCCCGCCGAGCGCGGACGACGCCGCGATGAGGTTGCGGGGCACGAGCTCCGGCTGGATCGCCTGCCAAGCGGGCGACGTCAGGGTGGAGGTGATGCCGAGCAGGAAGGTGAAGCCGAGGATCGTCCAGGGGGTCAGCGCGCCGATCGCCGCCACCACCGTGAGGGTGGCGGCGAGGACGGCGCTCGCCGACGATCCCCAGATCAGCAGTCGTCGTCGGTCGAGCGAGTCCGCGAGAACCCCGGCCGGGAGCGCCACCAGGATGGCCGGTGCGAGGCTCGCGGTCTGCACGAGTGCGATCACCGCCGCTCCCGCAGCGGCTTCGACCAGGTACCACTGGGCGCCGACGGTCTGCATCCAGGTCCCGATGTTGCTGCCCAACTGGGCGAACCACAGCACCCTGAAGGCGGTGATCGCCATGGGTGCCCAGGCTGACGGTTGCGCGGGTGGGGTTGCAGAAGGTGCAGGCATGGTCGAACGATAGGACGCGCTCTTCGGTCGTGCATCGTCGCTTTGTCGCAAACCCGGCCGAACCGTGATCCGCCTCGACAAGCGGTCCGCGACCCCGGCCCATGCCGGATCATCGGCGAATCGTCAAGGTGTGTGACCACGGAGAACGGCTGATTAGCGTGGATGGATGGCCATCACGGAACTCATCCTCGTCCGCCACGGTGAAAGCGCCGGCAACGTCGCAGCACACGAAGCCGAACGCACCGGGGCCCACCGGATCGCCGTCCCGGATCGCGACGCCGACGTCCAGCTGACACCCCTCGGGGTGGAACAGGCCGCCGCGGTCGGCACCCGTCTGGCGGGTCTGGCTCCGACGGACCACCCGGACATCGTGTTCAGTTCGCCCTTCCGACGCGCCCACGAGACCGCGGTCGTCGCCCTCCGCGCGGCCGCCATGGACGCCGACGGCTTGCGACCGCTCGTCGACGAACGACTGCGCGACCGCGACCTCGGGATCCTCGACACGCTCACCTCACTCGGCGTCGATGCCGAATTCCCGGACGAGGCTGCGAGACGGCGCTTCCTCGGGAAGTTCTACTACCGGCCGCCGGGAGGTGAGTCGTGGACCGACGTGGCGCTCCGCATCCGGTCGTTCCTCCGGGACCTCGACCGATACCCGGACCGCACGCGCGCCCTGGTGGTCTGCCACGACGCCGTGATCTCGCTCTTCCGCTATGTGTGCGAGGGGTGGGACGAACACCGCGTCCTCGAGGAGGCGGCGTTGCGCCCCACCCCGAACGCCTCGTTCACCCACCTGGTCCACGACGGTCGGGCCTGGCGGGCGCGGGCCGCGAACGCGACGGCGCATCTGCAGCAGGAGCAGGTCGCGGTCACCGAGCACGCGGGGGTGCCTGATGTCCACCACTGAACCCATCGCGCTCACGCCGGGCGCGCTCGCCGCCTGGCCGCTTCCCGATCCCGGCTCGTCCAAGGACGACCGCGGATCGGTGCTCGTCGTCGGCGGAGCTCGGATGACCCCTGGCGCCGTCGCCTTGGCCGGGCTCGCCGCATTGCGGGTCGGTGCCGGCAGGATCACCCTCGCGGTCGGCGAGTCGGCGGCGTCCGCGCTCGCCGTGGCGTTCCCCGAGGCCGGCGTGATCGGCCTGGCCGAGACCACCGACGGAGCCGTCCGCGGTGACGCCGTCGATCGTCTCGACGACGAACTGGACGTCGACTGCGTCCTGCTCGGCCCCGGCCTCGACGACGCGGATGAGGCAGTCGCCCTGCTCCGTCGGATCCGGCCGTCGCTGGGCGCGGAGACGGTCGTGATCCTCGACGCCTTCGGGCTCGGGGCGCTCTCGCATCTCCCCGAATTCTCGAAGGGGCTCGAGGACCGGCTCGTCTTCACCCCGAACGTCGCGGAGGCGGCGATCCTGCTCGATGTCGACGAGGCGGACCCCGAGACCGCGCCAGGCGAGCTGGCACGACGCCACGGTGCCGCCGTCACCTGCCAGGGACGGATCTCTGACGGGCGTCAGGACTTCGTCGCGCCCGGTGGCGGCCCGGTCCTCGGCACCGCCGGGAGCGGAGACGTGCTCGCCGGAGCGATCGCTGGGCTCGCGGCGAGAGGGCTCTCCCCACTGGCGGCGAGCTGCTGGGGCACCGTGCTCCACGCCTCGTCCGGTGATCGGGTCGCCGAACGGATCGGGCCCTTGGGTGCCCTCGCCCGCGAGTTCGCGGACGAGCTCCCGATGCTGCTGCAGTCCTTCGACCGCTCGAGCGACGAGGCTCCCTAGGAGACCACCGGCCAGCGCCAGGAGGTGATCTCAGGCGCATCCTCACCGAACTCGCGCGTGTGCTCCTGCGCACGATGCCGGGCGTCCTGCATCTCCTGGCGGAGTCCCGCGTACCGTTCGCCGAGCCCGGGAGTCCGGTCGATCGCGTCGCAGACGAGCGAATAGCGGTCGATCCGGTTGAGCATCACCATGTCGAACGGCGTGGTCGTGGTCCCGTTCTCCAGGTACCCGCGGACGTGCAACTGCTCGTGTCCGTGGCGTTTGTACGTCAGCCGATGGATGAGCCATGGGTACCCGTGGTACGCGAAGACGACGGGCCGATCCGTGGTGAACACGCTGTCATACTCCGCGTCCGAGATGCCGTGGGGATGCTGGTCCTCACTCATGAGCCGCATGAGGTCGACGACGTTCACGACGCGGACGGCGAGACCGGGGATGCGCTCCCGGAGGATGCTGACGGCGGCCAGCGTCTCCAGAGTGGGGACGTCGCCCGCGCAAGCCATCACGAGGTCCGGCTGCTCCCCCGGACGCTCCGAGCCGGCGAAGGGCAGGACGCCGAGCCCGCGGGCGCAGTGCTCTCGCGCGTCGTCGACACCGAGCCAGACCGGCTCGAC
Source organism: Plantibacter sp. LMC-P-059a (assembly GCF_030209505.1). Lineage (NCBI taxonomy): Bacteria > Bacillati > Actinomycetota > Actinomycetes > Micrococcales > Microbacteriaceae > Plantibacter > Plantibacter sp. LMC-P-059a. The sequence goes on from NZ_JARVRZ010000008.1 coordinate 4,639, forward strand.
GTCCTTCCCGGCGACGATCACGTTGATCTCGTCCGTGCTCTGCAGGCAGTGCTCCGCGACGACGAGGAGCGTGTTCGCGTCGAACGGGAGATAGACCCGGATGACGCCGGGCTTCTTGTTGACGACGTGGTCGATGAACCCCGGATCCTGATGGGAGAACCCGTTGTGGTCCTGACGCCACACGTGGCTCGTCAGCAGGTAGTTCAAGCTCGCCACCGGGCGACGCCACTCCAGCGCGCGAGCGCCGTTCAACCACTTCGCGTGCTGGTTGAACATGGAGTCGACGATGTGGATGAAGGCCTCGTAACAGGTGAAGAGACCGTGCCTGCCCGTCAGCAGATAGCCCTCCAGCCAGCCCTCGCACTGGTGTTCGCTGAGCATCTCCATCACGCGGCCGACGCGGGCCAGATGTTCGTCTCCCGGGACGGTCTCCGCGTTCCACTGGCGCTCGGTGACGTCGAACACCGCCTGGAGCCGGTTGCTGGCGAGCTCGTCGGGAGCGAAGATCCGGAAGGTGGTCGGGTTCCGTCGGATGACGTCGGCGAGCCAGTGGCCGAGGACAGCCGTCGCGCCGGCATCGACAGCGCCGGGCGCTGTGGAGACGACCGCGGCGTCGTCGATCGGCGGTAGGTCGAGGTCCGTGCGCAGGAGGCCACCGTTTGCGTGCGGCGTCGCACTCATCCTGGCGTCCCCGCGCGGCGCCAGGGCGCGCACCTCGGGGATCACCGCCCCATGCTCGTCGAACAGCTCCTCGGGTCGGTAGCTCCGCATCCAGGCCTCGAGGATCGCCGTGTGCTCCTCGGTGTCGCGGGCGTTCGCGAGCGGGACCTGGTGCGCGTGGAACGTCCCTTCGACCCGTGCCCCGTCGATCTCCTCGGGGCAGGTCCACCCCTTCGGCGTGCGCAGGACGATCATCGGCCAGACGGGCCGCTCGGTGTCCCCCGCAGCGGCTCTGGCCTTGATCGCGGCGATGCGGTCGAGCACGACGTCGAGGACCTCGGCCAGTCGCCGATGCACGTGCATGGGATCCTCGCCGTCGAAGCCGCCCTCGACGAAGAACGGCTCGTGACCGTACCCGCGGAGCAGGCTGTCGAGCTCGGCCTGCGGGATGCGGGCCAGGAGCGTCGGGTTCGCGATCTTGTAGCCGTTCAGGTGGAGGATCGGGAGGACCACGCCGTCCTGAATCGGGTCGATGAACTTGTTGGAATGCCAGCTCGTCGCGAGCGGGCCGGTCTCCGCCTCCCCGTCGCCGACGACCGCGGCGACGAGGAGGTCGGGGTTGTCGAAGGCGGCGCCGTAGGCGTGACTGAGGACGTACCCCAGCTCGCCGCCCTCATGGATGCTCCCCGGGGTCTCGGGTGCCGCGTGACTCGGCACCCCGCCCGGGAAGCTGAACTGCCGGAAGAAGCGGGTGAGGCCCTCCTCGGACTCGGCGACGTCGGGGTAGATCTCGCTGTAGGTGCCCTCCAGATAGGCGCTCGCGAGGATCGCCGGACCACCGTGACCGGGTCCGGCGATGAACATCGTCGACTGCCCGCGTTCCGCGATGACCCGGTTGAGGTGCGCGTAGGCGAGGTTCAGACCGGGAGCGGTCCCCCAGTGACCGAGCAGCCGGCGCTTGATGTGGCCCGCCTCGAGCGGACGCCGGAGCAGTGGGTTGTCGAGCAGGTAGATCTGCCCGACGGACAGGTAGTTCGCGGCACGCCACCAGGCGTCGACCTGCGAAAGGGTCGCGTCCGACACCGGTGCTCCGCCCTCCCGCGACGGCCAGGAGTCGGTCGGCGATGCGTGTTGTTCATCATGCGTCATCGTCCAACCGTCCCAGAATCCCGGATCGGAGGACAGGGGTGGCGCTCGCGCGGAACGGCGCGCAGGCATCCGGCTCGGCGACCCCGGTCCGACCCGTCGCTCCGTCGGCGGCATGTTGGTGCAGCGGGGGTGCCGCGTCAAGGGTCCAGGGCAGTCTGATCATCGGCCCTATCGTCGGATGACGGCGTGTTCATACGCCGTCACATCCGTGCGCATCGCGCCCGCAGTCGAACAGGGGATTCCGCCATGCAGTCGATCGTGACGCCACATCCCGGCGCCCGAGTCGCCGAACCCTCGACCCGCCCGATCCGGGTCGTGTCGGTACCGGCGGCGCACCCCTACGTCCGCCGGATCTCCGCGTCGACCGAGATCGAGGTGCTGAGCGATCCACCGGTCGCCGGCGCGCCGGCCGGCGTCTGGTGGCCACCGGTCGCCCTCGACCCGGCCTGGATCCGAGCACACGCCGCCGAGGCGGACCTCCTCCACATCCACTTCGGGACGGAATCCTTCCCACCCGGGTACGTCACCGCGTGCCTCGTGGCTGCACACGAGGTGGGCTGGCCCGTCGTGTACACCGTGCACGACCTCGAGCACCCGCAGCTCGAGGAGCAGGCCGCCTACGATGACCAGCTCGACGAGCTCGTCCGCGGTGCTGACGCCCTGGTGACCCTCACACAGGGTGCCGCCGATGGGATCCGTGAGCGCTGGGGTCGCGACGCGACCGTCATCCGGCACCCGTCGCTGCTCTCGGACGAGGTCCGTGTCCCGGCCGTCCTGGCCTCCGCTGAGATCCGCGTCGGCGTCCACCTGAAGGACCTCCGTCCCAACGTCGACGCGGTCGGCACCGTCACGACGCTCCTCGAAGCCGTCGGGCGACTCCGCGCCAGAGGCACCGCCGTCGTCGCCGAGGTACGACTGCACCACTCCGTCCGCGATCCGGACGCGCGGGACGCGGTCCGGCGGCTCGTGGGGGCATCGGACGCCGACCTCCTCATCGAGCACGAACGTCTGGACGACGACGGACTCGCCATCGCCCTCAGCTGGCTCGACGTCTGCGTCCTCCCCTACCGTCACGGCACGCACTCCGGCTGGCTCGAGCTGTGCTGGGACCTCGCCGTCCCCGTCGCGGTCCCGGACGGCGTCGGGGAGTACGCCGAGCAGCACGCTGATGACACCGTCGTCGCCTATCGCCCGGGAGACGCCGCCTCCCTGGAGCGCGCCTTCGACGACCTCGTGCAGGTGGAGGGCACGACCCGTCCGGGTTCCCCCGACCGCCTCACCGCCGTGGCGGAGCGTCGCTCCCGCCGCGCCACCACGGATGCCGACGGGGTCGCCGCCCACGTCGCCGTGTACCGCCGAGTCCTCGCCGAGCAGGCCTCATGACGGCCGGTCGCCGACTGCGCGTCGTCGTCGTCGCCCCGCTGCGGTTCCCCATCAGGCGCCCGCACGCCGGTGGACTCGAATCCGCCGTCTGGTCGGAGGTGGCAGCGCTGCGGGCCAGGGGCCACGAGGTGACGTTCATCGGTGTCCGCGGATCCGACTTCGTCGAGCGTGGCAGCGTCTTCGAGCTCCCCGAACTGCGGTGGCCGCGTTGGGCCTCGCCGGACGACGAGCGCTACCCGCCGAGCCATGCGACACGCTCGATCCCGGCGCTCCGGCGTGCGCTCGAAGCGATCTCCGCCCGACCGGGACGCTACGACGTCGTCTCGAACCACTGCCTGGACGCGCTCCCGGTGGAGTTGGCACCCCGGCTGGGCGTCCCGATGATCACCACGCTGCACACGCCGGTCGACGCCTCGGTGGCCGCTGCGGCCAACCGTTCCGGTGCCGCGGGCAGCCGATTCCTGTCGGTGAGCGAGTACACCCGTCGGACCTGGGCGGATGCGGGTGTCGAGTCCGAGGTGTTGCTCAACGGCATCGATCCGACGGCATGGCCGGCAGGACGTGGTGGTGAGGACCTCGTGTGGTTCGGCCGGATCGTCGCGGAGAAGGCACCGCACCTCGCGGTCGACGTCGCGCGGCGACTCGGACGACGGCTCGTCATCGCCGGCCGGGTCGGTGATCCGGCCTACGCCGAGCGCGTCCTGGCACCGCTGCTCGGTCGCGACGTCCGCCACGTCGGCCCCCTCGAACCGACCCGGCTCGCCGCCCTCGTCGGCCGCAGCGCCGCAGCCGTGTCGACGCCGGCCTGGGCGGAACCGTTCGGGCTCGTGGCGCCGGAAGCACTCATGACGGGGACGCCGGTCGTCAGCTTCGCCGTCGGTGGCGTCCCGGAGATCGCCCAGGCGAGCGTCGGCATGCAGGTCGTCGCCGCCGGTGATCTGGCCGCGATGGCGGACCGGGTCGACGGACTCATCCGGCAGTCGGAACTGGATCGCGGGTTCCGGAGCACGATCCGCGCGTCGGCCCTCGCGCGGTTCTCCCTCGAAGCCCGGGTGAGCCGGCTCGAAGGCCACTTCGACGCGCTCCTGGCCGGTTCGCCCGTGCTCGACGCCGGCCGTGTCGACGAGCTGACTTCGTGAGGCCGCTGATCGGGTGGTACGTGCACCACCATGGTCGGGGTCACGTCACGCGACTGCTCGCCGTCCTCCCCCACCTCGACGCCGACGTCGTCTGTTTCAGTTCGCTTCCGCGCCCTGACGCGCTTCCGCAGCACTGCACCTGGGTGCGGCTCGACCGTGACGACGAGGTACCGGAGGGTGGACCGCGGCCGGACGAGTCCGACCCGACCGCCGACGGACTGCTCCACTGGGCGCCGCTCGGACACGTCGGGCATCGAGGGCGTCTCGCGACCATCGCCGAGACGCTCGCACGGCGACGCATCGACACGATGGTGGTCGACGTGTCGGCCGAGGTCGTGCTGCTCGCCCGGCTGCTCGGCGTCGCCACCGTGGTCATGGCGCAGCCGGGCCGACGCGACGACACACCACACACCCTGGCGTTCCGCGCTGCGTCCCGGATCATCGCGCCGTGGCCGGCCGGACTACTGGACCTCGAGCACCTCCGGCCCGTCCAGGACAAGGTGGTCCACACCGGCGGGATCAGTCGGTTCGAGGGTCGCGACCGTCCGAGCCCCGGCGGCGAGCGGAGCGGCGTGCTGCTCCTCGGCGGGGCGGGTGGTAGCGCGGTGTCGGTCGAAGCGATCGAAACCGCGGCTCAAGCGAGCGGGCGTCGTTGGGCGTCCCTGGGTGCCGGTGCCGGATCCGTCTGGGCCGACGATCCGTGGGACGCGCTCTGCCGCGCCGAGGTGGTCGTGTCCTGGGCCGGTCAGAACGCCGTCGCCGACCTCGCCGCCGTCGGAGCCAAGGCCGTGGTCGTCCCGCAGGAACGGCCGTTCGAAGAACAGGCGACGACGGCTCTGGCCCTCCAGCGGGCCGGCCTGGCGATCGTTCCGGACGGCTGGCCGGATCCCGCCGAGTGGCCGGGCCTCCTCGACCGCGCAGCGACGCTCGACCCCGATTGGGACCGATGGCAGGTGGTCGGAGCGGCTCGCCGGGCGGCAGCGGTCATCGAGGCCGTCGCCGCCGACGCGCCGCCCGGAGGAGACCGATGAGGATCGCCGTGGTCACGATGTGCTCGAGCCCGAGGCTGCAGCACCTCGAACGTCAGCTCGAGGCCGTCGGAGCATCGATCGGCACGTCGGCGGACATCGTGGAACGCGTCGTCGTCTGGATCGGTCACGACGAACCACCGGCCCTCGACGCCGAGCGGGTGCTCCATGTCCCGCCGGGACCGGACGGGTTGCGACTGGCGGCCGGTCGGAACGCCGGCGCGGCGCTCGCGATCGAGCACGGGGCCGAGCTCCTGGTGTTCCTCGACGCGGACTGCGTCCCCGGACCGGAGCTGCTCCCCCGCTACCGCGAGGCGTCCGACCGGCACGTCGACGCCGTGCTCTGCGGGCCGGTGACCTACCTCCAGCCGGGGACGGACGTCTCCGATGGGCGAGTGCTGGCCGCCGCGACCGCGCCCCATCCGGCCCGACCGAATCCCGCGGCGGACGACGAGCGTGTCGCGACAGCGGACGAGTACCCGCTGTTCTGGTCGCTGTCCTTCGCGACCAGCGCCGCGACCTGGTCCGCGACCGCCGGGTTCGACGAGGGGTACGAAGGGTACGGCGGCGAGGACACCGACTTCGCGTTCGCCCTCCGTGAGGCGGGCACACCGCTGGTCTGGGTCGGTGGCGCACACGCCTATCACCAGTACCACGAGACGCAACGCCCACCGTGGCAGCACCTGGACGACATCCTCCGGAACGGCGCCCGCTTCGCCGCGCGATGGGGCACGTGGCCCATGACGGGGTGGCTGGAGGCGTTCGCCGAGGCCGGAGCCGTGCGGAACGTCGGCGATGGTTGGGTCCGCGCTCAGCCGACCCGGCCGAGCAGTCCGTCGACGGCGGCCACCAGATCCCTGGCGACGGGGTCGGGCGCGTAACGGTCGACGGTCTGCGCCGCGACCGATGCCCGGCGCCTCGCGGCGACCGGGTCCTGGAGGATCTCATGGAGCGCCCCGGCGAGCGCACCGACGTCGCAGGGTCGCACCATCGAGCAGTCGACGCCGTCGGTGCAGAAGTCGTCGTAGCCGCTGCCGGACGTGACGACGAGCGGTGTTCCGATCGTCCGTACCTCGAGTGCGACGTTCCCGAACCCCTCCCACCGAGACGGGCACATCACCACGGATGCCGAGGCCACGGCCCGGAACAGCTCGTCCCCTGGCACGTGTCCCAGCCAGACGACCTGGGCGCGTGCCGAAGCGGGGACCAGGTCGAGGAGCGCGGCCACCTGCGGTTCGAACCGGCCGTCGCCGCTGGCTCCAGCGAGGACGAGGCGGGCGTCCGGCACGTCCTGCACGAGTCTGGCGTAGGCCGAGACCGCCTCGACGACCCCTTTGCGTCGTTCGAGTCGTCCGAGGAAGAGCACGGTCGGCGCCGATCCGGACGGCCACCGCTCGGGAAGCCCGGAGCTCGCGGCGGCGATCCGGACGGCTGCCACGTCGATGCAGTTGCGGACGACGACGGACGGCGGCAGGTCGCCGACGAGGTCGTGCGTCCGGGCGAGCATGGCGGTCGAGATCGCGACGAGGGCGGCGGACCTGGTGATCTGGCGGGTCTCGAGCGCGTCCTGGACGACCACGCCGAAGCGGTCGGCCGCCGGGAAGTCCCGGAGGGTGAATCCCGAGATCCGGTTGGACAACCGCATGCTGGTCGCCAGGTTGGTCACGAGCGGTGCCGACCGCGGCAGCGCCGATCCGAGGGCGCTCCACTCGGGCAGGAGGACGCGGTCGTACCGCCGTCGTCGGTACGCCCGGCGGACGACCCGCGCGTTCCGGATCATCGTGCGCACGCGCGAAGACCGTCCGGCGGTCCCGGGGGTGGACACGAGCCGGACACCGCCGAGGTCCACGTCGGTCGACAGCCCGCCGTCAGTACAGACGACGAGGTCGACGTCGACCCCGGCTCGGACGAGCGCGGGGAGGAGTGCCGCATAGTGCCGTCCGATCCCACCCGTGTAGTCCGTCAGCCCCGCATACTCCGTCGTGGCCACGAGCCAGCGCTGCCGACGCGGCCCGCCGAGCGGCTCGGTCATCGGTACCGCCTCGGCACCGTCCACCAGGAGCCGAACTCCGCGTTGTACGACTCGGGGTCGAAGGGGCTGTCGCCGCCGGCGGGGTAGCTCGTCAGCTCGCCGAACACGATCCGATCACCGAGGTCGTAGAGGTCGACCCGCACGAAGTCGGTTCCCTCCGCCAGTCGTTCGGCCATTCGGATCATCTCGTCGAGCCGCTGGGGCGCCTGCGGTTCCGGATCGGCCCACGGCGGGCCGCCGCTCATCGGGAGGTGGCTCCAGTCCGGTCGGAAGAAGTCCTGGGTCCGGCGTCCGAACCGACCGGCGTCGACCTGGATGTACCGGCAGCGTCCGTGGAACACGAACAGCTTGTAGTCGTCGGGAATGCCGCCGTCCGGTCCGGTCAGCAACTCCTCGACGATGATCCGCCGTGGCACCTGGCCGTAGACCCACTCGCGGTTCGGACCCTGTCCGTACAGCTGGGCCACCCAGCCGTCGGCGATGGAGACGAGTGCCTCGCGGGTGACCGCTTCAGGACGGACGTGTCGGTACACCCAGCTGCCGGGTTCGGTGGGCAGGCGGGTATCGGGCGAGGCAGCCGGCGAGACGACGATGGCCGCGCCACTCCCGTGCGTCGGCTTCACCACGTACGACGCCGGGAGGTCCAGCTCGCGCAGCGCGCGCGGATCGTCGAGGACCCCGTACGCCTGCGGAAGCGCTGAGGAGCCGATGCGCGAGGCGACATATTCGCGGACGGCGGCCTTGTCGGCGAAGGTGACGATCATCGGCCGCCGGTCGCGGAGCATCTTGTACCGGACCTTCTCCCGGAAGGTCTGCGGCCGACGGGTGCGCCACCGTCGGGCGGCGAGCACGAGTGCGCTGCGCTCCCGCCAGCGCACGCTCGACGACCCGGTGGGAGCAGCCGTCACCGCCGCATGCAACCGTGTGGTGTGATGCGCCCATCGGACGATCGGCAACTCCTGCGGCCAGTGCACCCGTAACGTCGCCCACCCTCGGCGGAGGCGGACCGCCAGCGATGCGGCATCACTGAACGGGCGCATCGACATCCCCATCCCGAGCTCCCGGTCGTAGCGGACGCGTCGGTCGAGGCCCAGGTGGGCCGACACGTCCAGGTCGTCGTGCAGCTCGGCATCGTGGCGATGCACCGCGTGCGCGATCTCGTCCCACGTCGCCCGGCGGATCGCGCAGTTGGATCCGAAGATCGGCGTCTGCGCGAGGGCCGCGCCGACGAAGAGCCGGTACGCGCCGAGGTAGACGGCCGCGAGCGGCGCCCGGAGCGGGCGAGGACCGTCGATGAACGTCGCCGGTCCCGTGAGCGCGTCGAGCTCGGGCTCCGCGCGGAAAGCCTCGGCGATCCGGGTCAGCCAGTCGGGCGGTGGCACGCAGTCCGCGTCGAGCCTCGCCACGACGGTCGCCGTCGCGCGGTCGAACCCGGCGGCGTTGGCGGCCGGGATGCCGGGCACCGGCTCGTCGATGAGGACGGCCCCGTACCGTTCCGTGATCGCGGCGACTTCCGCCCGGTCGAGGCTGCCGTTGTCGACGACGATGATCGACGCCGGCCGGGTGTCCTGTGCCCGTAGCGAGCGCAGGCAGCGGCGCAGGAGCGCGGCGTCGTCCTTCACCGGCACGACCACGTCGACGGTCACGGTCTCGAGGTCGGTGGTCTCGATCGTCATGCTTCCCCTCCGTCGGCGAGCAGCTGTGCCTCGGCGAACACCCGGGGGTGCGCGAGGATCCGGAAGTGGCCGCCGGTGTCCAGCTGGACGTTCTTGGCCCCGTCGAGTCGGCTTCCGCCGGGGATGTGCGGGTCGAAGCGGCCGTAGACGGATACGATCCTCGGGTTCACGGCCGCCTCGCGGGTCAAGGCGAGGATCGTCGGGTCGTTCGGGATGAAGATCCGCAGACTCGGGAGGAGCATGAGCTTCGCGTAGCGCGATCCGGCGAACGGTGCGGCGACGGCCAGCATCCCGGCGATCCGGTCTCCACTTCCGCTGAGCGACATGACGTACTTCCCCACGAGGCCGCCCTTGCTGTGTGCGAGGAGCACCGCGTCCTGGAGGTCGGTGGCCTCCAGGTAGTCGGCGACCAGCCGGGCCGCGACCGGGACCGTCCGGTCGTTGCGCCCGAGCGGGTCGATCACGTGCACCGGGTGACCGTCGTCGTGGAGGCGGCGGATGAGCGGCTCGAGGAAGCGCCAGGTCTCGTAGACGCCCGGCAGGACGACGACGGGTGATCGGTCGCCGGAGAGGAACCCGTGCGGGTCCGTCCGGCTGACGAACGCCCGCACCTGCCAGACGACGGCGTAGGCGTAGTCGCGGACCCACCAGCCCAGCGTCCGCAGTGCGGACCGGATCACCGTCGCACCGCCGTCCGCCTCAATCGTCTCCCCGCCGAAGGCCGGGGCGTGCACCTGTTCCCATCCCATCACCGTATCGGGGGCGCTCGGCACGGCCGCGGACCTTGACAGGAGGCTCTGCTCCACCCCGCCGGCCGTCGAGCGGGGCGCGACGCTGATAATCTTGTCCCTGCAGTGGCCTCGGGGTGTTCGTGTGCCCGGGTGACCGAGGAGTGCAGTGGGAGAGATCGACGGCGAGTTCGACCGTGTCCGGAACGCTCTGGAACGGCCGGCCATCCGGTTGCTGAGCCGTCCAACGGCGCCAGCCGTCGTCGCGATCTTCCGCACCACCTTCGGTCGGGACGTCCAGTTCGTCGCGGCCGACCGTTTCCACCTGCAGGTGGAGGAGTATCTCGCGGAGCTCGGAGCCCGTGGCGCCCGCATCCCGGCCGGCGGCGACGAGCGCGGTGGTGGCCGGACCCTCTGCCGTGAGTGGGTGCACGATCAGTGGCTCGTCCGCACCAGCACCGACGACGGCGAGGAGCAGTACTCGCTCACGTCACACGCGCTGGAGGCGGTGTCGCTCGTCGACGGACTGGCGCACGACCGGGCGTTGATCAGCGAATCGCGGCTGACCATGATCCTCGACTCCGTCCGTCGCTGGGCACTGCAGGCCGACCCCGATCGGGAGGAGCATCTGCGACGCATCGACGCCCAACTCGCCGAACTCCAAGCGGAGCGCGAGCGTGTCGCGGCCGGTGGGACGGTCGTCGCAGCGAGCGACGACCGCATGCACGACGGCTACGCCAACATCGCCGACCTCATCCGCCAGCTCCCGAGCGACTTCCGCCGGGTCGAGGAGTCCGTGATCGCGATGCACCGGCGCATCGTCGAGGACTTCCGGAACGACACCCGGCCGATCGGTGAGATCCTCGACGACTACCTCCGACGCACCGACGAACTGATGACGGCCACCGCCGAGGGTCGGGCGTTCGAGGGTGCGTTCGAGCTGCTGCGCAACGACGAGCTGCTGCAGGACCTCAAACGCGACCTCTCGACGATCCTCGACCACCCCTTCTCCTCCCGCCTCGGCCCGGCGGAGCTCCGGGGCTTCCGCGGCGCCGTCGGCATCATCCGGCAGGGCATCGACGACGTCCTCGCACAGCGGCGTCGGCTCACCGCGACCCTCCGCGACCACATCGTCCATCACGACGTCGTCCAGGACCGCGAGCTCGACACGACGCTGCGCGCGCTCAACCAACGACTCGGCATCTGGATGCGGACCGCCGGCCCCCGCGCGACGGTCGACGTGCCGCTGCTCCCCGAGGCGATCGACGTCGAACACCTGCGTGAGCGCTTCTACGACCCCGACGTCGAGGCCGCTCCCCCGCCGATCACCACGGCGCCGGAACGGACGGACGTCGCGTCCATGTCACTCGACACCTTGCGCTCGCAGGGCGGCCCCCTGCTGGACGAGCTCCGAGCCGGGTTGCTCGCGGCGGCGACGTCCGGAGCCTCGGACGCCCACACGGCGTTCACCGGGCTCGACCCCGAGCTGCGGCGCCCCGTCGAACTGTTCGGTCTGGTCCATCTGATGACGCAGCTCGGCGCGTACGACGAGGCGGGTCCCCGACGCCGCTATGAGACGGTCCGCCCCGACGGGACGACGGCGGCCTTCGACCTTCCGGCCTTCCCCCTCGACGAGACCGGCATCACCGGCTTGACCCGGGCCACGACGACCTCGACCACAGCGGCCCGCGATCGCGCGTCGCGCGGAACGGAATGACATGACCATCGAATCGGAACCCAACCTCAGTGGATCGGCCGATGCGGCGACCGACGGCGACCTCGCAGCCGTCCCGGTCGCGACGCCGGACCGTCCCTCGGACGCCGAGTCGTTCGCGCTCTTCGAGGGCGACGAAGGTCGACTCGACGCCGCTCAGCGCCGCGCGCTGGTCGCCCTGCTGAAGCACCGGTACGTCAGCCCGGCGCTGCAACCGGCGGAGTGGCGGACCATCCTCGAGTCGGAGGCCCTCCTCGGGTCGCGGCTGAACGAACTGTTCCTGGAACTCCAGGTCGACCGGTCCGCCGAGGTCGCCTTCAAACGCCAGGCCGGCTCCGAGAGCGGCCGGCGTCCGTTCCCGACGCTGCTCCACGACACGAGCTACAGTCGCGAGGAGACGATCCTGCTCGTCTACCTGCGCACCCGCTTGCGCACCGAACTCGCGAACGGCGCTCGCGCCGCCATCGTGGAGCACGACGAGCTCCTCGGCTTCGTCGCGAGCTTCCGCCCCGAGCACGCCACCGACCGGGCCCGCGACGACGGCCGGGTGGAGCGCGCGATCGAGAAGCTGCTGACCGCCCGTGTGCTCCTCCGCACCAAGGACGCCCGTCGTCATCGCATCGCCTCCGTCGTCGAGACGCTCCTCCCGCTCGAACGCCTCCAGGAACTGCTCGAGTGGCTGGAGACACAGACGCCCACGGCCGATGCACCGCAGCCCGAGCAGGAGCCGGACACGCCGTCCGGTCCGGAGGCAGCAGCCACCGACGGAGACGACGACGCCGAACCCGACGAGGACGACCCGGACGACCTGGCTCGGGAGACCGCGTCACGACCAGGAGAGGACGGACGATGAGCCGCCCCACCGACACCGACACCCTGCTCGACCTCGTCGAGCAGTGGCGCATCGAGCGCATGCAGCTCATCAACTGGGGTGGGTTCGACGGGTACCGCTCGGTCGACTTCGCCTCACGGGCGACGCTCATCTCCGGCGCGTCCGGCACCGGCAAGAGTTCTCTCATGGACGCGTACCTCGCGGTCATGATGCCGTCGGACGTCCCGTTCAACGGGGCGTCGAACGATGCGGCCGTGGGACGAGCGCGCAACCCGGACCAGCGGAACCTGCTGACCTATCTGCGCGGCAAGGTCGACTCGGCCAGGGATCCGCAGACCGGCGCCATGCGCGACATCAACCTCCGTGGATCTGAGCAACTCACCTGGGGCGCCGTCGCGGTCACCTTTGTCAACGACGACGACCGGCGGTTCACCGTCGTCCGCGCGTACCTTGTCCCTCGACGCGCGCTCCGCACCGGCGACCTGTCGATGACGATGGCGACCGTCGACGGACCCTTCGACCTCACCGAGCTCGAGGCGTTCGTCCCCAAGCGGTTCGACGCCGGCGAGCTCCAGGGTCGGATCCCGGGGTTCGTCGTCCGTGACACCTACGCGGAGCTGTCCTACACGTTGCACACCCGCCTCGGCATCGGAGCCGGCGGTGACGGCGGCCGTGCGATGCGGTTGTTGGCGCGTATCCAGGCCGGGCAGCACCTGCCCACGGTCGACGGGCTGTACAAGTCGATGGTGCTGGAGCGACCGAGCACCTATGAGGCGGCCGATCGCGCGCTCTCCCACTTCGAAGCGCTCGACGAGGCGTACCTCGCCATGGAGACCGAGAGCCGTAAGGCGCGGGTCCTGGATCGGCTCGGCGAACTCCGCCGGGACTACGAGGACGGACACCGGGCCGCAGCCGAACTCGAGCGGCTCGGCTTCGCTGAAGACGGCGAAACGCCCTTCGCCGTGTGGCGCAGTCGCGCGCACGAGGCATTGCTCGACGAGGCCGTCTCTCGGAACCGCCGGGAGAAGCTCGCCGCCGGTGCGACCCTCGAGGCGGCTCGAGCCAGGGCGACCGCCGCCGGGGTCCGAGTGCGGGAGCTCGAACGCCAGGTGTCCGAGCAGGGCGGGAGTGCGCTGCGCCGGGCGGAGGAACGTCGCGAGGCGGCGGAAGCGGCCCACGCCGAGGCGGTCCGGGCGCGAGCCCTGTTCGACGAGCGGACCGAACCCCTCGACGAACCACTCCACGATGAGGCCTCGTTCGTGGCGGCGCTCAGCCGCAGCGAGGAGTTCCTCGACGACGACGACGCGGCGCTCGAGGCCATCGAGGCCGAACGCGCCGAGCTCCACCGCGAAGCGTTCCCGCTCGAGGAGCGGAACACCGAACTCCGGCTCGAGCTGCAGTCCCTCCGTGGTCGCGACGGCGCGGTCCCCGATCGACTCCACCGCGCGCGGCTCGCGCTGGCCGAAGCCGCCGGACTCGATCCGGAGCAGCTGCCGTTCGTCGCGGAGCTCATCGACGTGGCGCCGACGCACGCCGCCTGGCGTCCGGCGATCGAGGTCACCCTGCACGGACTCGCCAGGACGGTACTGGTCGACGAGGACCACCTCGACGCGTTCGGGCGGGCGATCGACGCGGTGCGGATCCCGGTCCGCCTGCAGTTCGAGGGGGTGCCGCTCGGCGCGACCACGGCCCCGGCGCCGGGTGACCCCGCCTTCGTCTCAGGCCGCGTCACCTACAAGGCCTCGCCGTTCAGCGCCTGGGTCGAGCAGCGGGTGACGTCGGACCGCATCGACGCCCGATGCGTCGACTCGCCGTCACAGCTCTCGGGAGGTGGCCGACGGGTCACGGCCAGCGGGCAGCTGCGCGACGGACGTCGTGGCTCACACGGCGATCCCGGTGGCGCACCGATCCTCGGCTTCACGAACGAGGCACGGATCGCTTCCATCGAGTCCGAGATGGCCGAGCTCCGCGGGCGACTCGAGCTCATCGCCGGTCGCCAGGCCGCCGTCCAGCGGCGCCTGGCGGGCCGGGAGGCGGAGCGTGCCGCCCACCGCTACCGCCTCGACAGCGAGTGGTCACGGATCGACGTCGACGGAGCCGCAGCGCGTCGGGATGCCGCCGCGGCGGACCTCGAACGTCTGCTGGACGCCAGCGACGTGCTGCAGGAGCTGCAGGGTTCGGTGACGGCCGCCCAGCGCGAACTCGATGCCGCGAACGCCGAGCGGTTCCCCGCCGAGGACCGCGTCCGACGCCTGGACGAGGAACACGGTTCGCTCGTCGACCAGCAGGACGCGGCGACGACCGTGATCGACCGCTTCGAGCGTTCCGACGTCGACGAGGTCTCGGCCGATGACGTCGAACGCATCGAGGCCGCCCTCGCCGCCGTGGGCGGCGTCCCGTCCCTGGCCGGCTTCGGGGACGCGATGAAACGGCTCCGCACCCGTCTCGGTGACGAGCTGAGCGCTGCCGTCCGCCTGGCGGAGCAGGCCGCCCTCGCGCAGGTCCACGTGTTCGAGCACTACCAGTCGATCTGGCACGACCCCAACCTCGGCACGACGCTCGAGTCCTACGGGGACTACCGTGCCATCCTCGACGGCATCCTCGGCACCGGCCTGCCCGAGCGCCGGCAGGAGTGGCGCCGCCGGTTGTCCCAGTGGAGCGGCGAGGACCTGGTCCCGCTCAGCAGCGCGTTCGACAGCGCTGTCGAGGAGATCGAGGACCGGCTCGTCCCCGTCAACGACATCCTGCGCGACCTCCCGTTCGGGCCCGCCCACGACCGGCTGAAGATCGTCCTCCGCCGGGTGCACCGCGAGGAGGCCGCCGCCTTCCGACGAGAGCTCCGGGCGCTCTCCGGCGAGGTGACCGCCGAACTCGACGACGACGCCCTGGAGGGTCGGTTCCAGCGCCTGCGCCGCTTCATGGAGTCGATGCGGGACACCGCTGCCACCTCGAGTTCTGCGTCCACCCGCGACCAGGTGCTCGACGTCCGTCGACACGTCGAGATCACCGCCGTGCGGTACGACACGTCCGGCCGCGATGTGAGCGTCTACTCCTCGCTCGGCGACAAGAGTGGTGGCGAGACCCAGGAGCTCGTCGCGTTCATCGTCGGTGCCGCTCTGCGCTACCAGCTCGGTGATGAGGACCGGCCTCGGCCGCGGTTCGCGCCCGTCCTGCTCGACGAAGGCTTCATCAAGGCGGACTCGGAGTTCGCCGGCCGGGCCGTGGTCGCCTGGCTCCGTCTCGGATTCCAGCTCGTGATCGGCGCCCCGCTCGACAAGGTGACGGCGCTCGAGCCCTACATGGACCGACTCCTGTCCATCCGGAAGGACCCGGAGACACGACACGCCTGGGTGGCGGAGATCGAACGTGCCGAGCCCGTCGAGCCGCTCGAACAGATCGGGTGACCCGGGGGTGGGGCGGCGACCGCCTGCACTCGACTTGACTTCGGGTGGAATCGAACATATGTTCGAACCATGCCGGATCCGAGTGCTGCATCGCGCGTCGCGGCCCCGCCGATCCGCATCGGCGAGGCCGAGTGGATCATCATGCGCGAAGAACCGGACCGGCCTGCCGCGCTGGTGAAGTACTTCGCTCCGAGCGGAGCGCCGGCGTACTTCCGGTGCGTCTCGTGGGCGCCGCGTTCAGCGGATCGCCGACTGATCGGCCGCTTCGCGACGCTCGCGGAGGCGGAGCGAGCCGTGCCCGTCGGCCGACGGACGGCTCCGTCGCCGAAGCCGGCCACGGCCGATGATCCGTGGGAACACGGCCAGGTGCCGTGGGACGCCGCGCCTCGTCGGAGCGACCGCTACGCCTGAACCGTGCGGCTCGCGGTCGTCAGCGCCATCCGTATCGCGCACGCAAGGCCGCGGCGACCCGGCTGAAGCGGTCGCGAGGGACCTGCGCCGCCTCTCGCCGCATCCCGTCGGGGTGGACGTGGAACACCCGGTCGAGGTTCGCCCAGCTCGGGCGGCCGGCACTGTCCCAGGCGCCGGAGCCGAGCGGGACGAAGTCGCCCTCCTGCGAGTGGTCCTTGCTCGTCAACTGCACCGCGAGCACCCGGCCGCCGGTCGACCGAGCCACGATGAGGACCGGGCGGTCCTTGCCGCGCCCGTCGCGCTCCTCGTACGGGACCCAGGTCCAGACGATCTCCCCCGGGTCGGGATCGCCGTCGACGACCGGCGCGTACTCGAGCGAGACGCCGCGGACAGCCCGCGGATCCACTTCCACCGTCGCGTTCGGACCGGTCCGTCCCGGTGTGGCGGTCGTGGTCGCGGTGGAGGCGTACGTCGTGGCCGGGGCGGACGAGCGGCGAGCCGTGCGAGCGGCGCTCGAGGCGGCGCTCGTCGACGGGCCGAGGAGGGCACCCGCCACCCGGCGGAGGATCGAGACGAAGGTTGGCACGCCGTCACCCTACCGTCCGCCGCCTGGCCGTCGGTCCTGGCCCACGGCCTGCAACGCGGAGTGGGTGCCGTCCAGCTGGACGACACCCACTCCGTGGTGCACGGCGATGCGCGTCAGTCGACGAGGGCGTACCCCTCTTCGCCGTGCACGGAGGTGTCGACGCCGGCGATCTCGTCTTCGTTCTTGACGCGGAAGCCGATCGTCTTCTCGATCGCGAAGCCGATGATGAAGGCCACGACGAAGGAGTAGACGAGGACGGCGAAGGCGGCGATGGCCTGGACCGCGAGCTGCTCGATGCCGCCGCCGACGAAGAGGCCCGTCCCGGTGGCGAAGAAGCCGAGATACAGCGTGCCGATGAGGCCACCGACGAGGTGGATGCCGACGACGTCGAGCGAGTCGTCGAAGCCGAGCTTGAACTTCAGCTCGACGGCGATGGCGCAGACGGCGCCGGCCACGATGCCGAGCAGCAGCGCCCAACCCGGAGTCAGGTTCGCGCACGCCGGGGTGATGGCGACGAGACCCGCGACGGCACCGGATGCGGCGCCCACCGAGGTCGCCTTGCCGTCCTTGAACTTCTCGACGACGATCCAACCGATGATGGCGGCCGCGGTCGCCCCGACGGTGTTGACGACGATGAGTCCGACGTTCGCGAGTTCGTTCAGCCACTCCGCACCGGCGTTGAAGCCGAACCAGCCGAACCACAGGATGGCCGCGCCGAGGAGGGTGAGCGGCACGTTGTGCGGCTTCGTGATGCCCTTCTGGAAGCCGATGCGCTTGCCGAGGACCAGCGCGAGGGCGAGGGCCGCGGCTCCGGCGTTGATGTGCACCGCGGTTCCACCTGCGTAGTCGATGACGCCGATGCCGGCGTCCTCGCCGAACAGCGTCGTGCCGAGGTTCATGATCCAGCCGCCGCCCCAGACCCACGCGGCGATCGGGAAGTAGGCGATGGTCGCGAAGAGGCCGGCGAAGATCATCCAGGAGCCGAACTTCGCGCGGTCGGCGATGGCGCCGGAGATGAGGGCGATCGTGATGATCGCGAAGGTGGCGCCGTAGGTCGCTCCCACGAGGTCGGTGTTCGCCGTCTCGCCGCTCGCGAGCGCGGTCATCCCGAAGTCGGAGAACGGGTTGCCCGCGAACTCCAGTGGGCTGCCGACGGCCGACATGTTGAAGCCGTAGAGGATCCACAGCACGCTGATGAGGCCCAGTGCGCCGAAGCTCATCATCATCATGCTGACGACGCTCTTCGCCTTCACGAGGCCGCCGTAGAAGAATGCGACGCCGGGGGTCATGAACAGCACCAGAGCGGTGGCCGTGACTCCCCAGGCGATACTGCCTGTATCCATTGGATCTTCCTCACACATCGTGGTCTTGCAACGGGTTACCGAGACGGTGAGGGCCGGCTGAGCTCGATCCGACCGTCCGACTCGGTACAGCGACCAGTCTGGGGAACGGAGGTTTCGGCGCGACGGTCAGCGTGTTTCCGATGTGTTACGCGAGCGCCGCTCAGGTAAACAGCGTGTTTCCTGACCCGGCGGGACCGGTCATTCCATCGAGGTGAGGGCGATCATGCGCGACATCGCCCGCAGGTACTTCTTGCGGTAACCACCGTTCAGCATGTCGCCGCCGAAGACCTCGTCCAGGGCGGCCCCGGTCGTGACGATGGGGATCTGGGCGTCGTACACGCGGTCGATGAAGGCGACGAGGCGCAGCGCCTGGCCCTGGTCGGTGAGGACGTGCACCTCGCGGAGCGCGATGACGTCGACCCCCTCGAGCAGTCCGATGAACCGGGAGGGATGCACGGCCGCGAGATGGGTGATGAGCTCGTCGAAGCCGTCGACGGTGACGTGGCGCCCGGCGGCTGCGGCGTCCGCGACGCGTTCGTCGAACCGCTCGTCGGAACTCACGACCGCGTGTCCCTCGATGCTGCGGCGGCGGTAGTCGGTCCCGTCGATGCGCAACGTCTCGAAGTTGGCGCTGATGGCCTGGATCTCGCGGAGGAAGTCGGCTGCGGCGAAGCGGCCTTCGCCGAGGGCGTTCGGCGGCGTGTTGGAGGTCGCCGCGATCCGGGTGCCGGTCGAGACGAGTTCGCCGAGCAGTCGGGTCATCACCATGGTGTCGCCCGGGTCGTCGAGCTCGAACTCGTCGATGCAGATGAGGGTGGCACCGCTCAGTTCGGCGACCGTCGCCGCGTACCCGAGCGCGCCGACGAGTGCGGTGTACTCGATGAAGGTGCCGAAGTACTTCTTCCGACCGGGTGCGTCGTGCCAGAGCGCCGCCAGCAGGTGGGTCTTGCCGACACCGAAGCCGCCGTCGAGGTAGACGCCGGGTTTGGCCTTCGGTTCCTTGGACTTCCGTCGGCCGAAGAAGCCGCCTCCGCCGCCGGCCTGCGGAGCGAAGAAAGCGCGCAACTGTTCGACGGCGGCCGCCTGGCCCGGGAAGTCGGGATCGGGACGGTACGAGTCGAAGCTCGCCTCGTGGAACTGTCGCGGCGGCGTCAGGCTGGCGACGATCTCGGCTCCGCTGACCGCCGGATTGCGGTCCGTGAGGCTGCGGTGCCCGGTCGGGACGGAGGACGTGGTCACGGCAAACCTCTGGCTCTGAGTCTGGTGCAGGGTTACGGCGTCTGACGGATCGGTGCGGGGCGACGGCCCGGACGGCGTACTGTCGAAGGGACAGGCTTCCAGCCTAGATGCACGACACCCGAGCCCCATCGCAGCCAGCTGCACGACCGGAGGTACCCATGACCGTCGACGCCGATTCGACCTCGACCAAGTTCGCCGCCTACGCCCACCCCGAGCGCCTCGTCACGGCGGATTGGCTTGAAGCGCACCTGGGCGAACCGGGGCTCGTCGTCGTCGAGTCCGACGAGGACGTGTTGCTGTACGAAGCCGGTCACATCCCGGGTGCGGTGAAGATCGACTGGCACACGGACCTCAACGACCCCGTCGAGCGCGACTACATCGACGGGGCCGCCTTCGCGGAACTGCTCGGCTCCCGAGGGATCTCCCGCGACGACACGATCGTCGTCTACGGCGACAAGAACAACTGGTGGGCCGCGTACGCGCTCTGGGTGTTCAGCCTCTTCGGACACGAGGACGTCCGCCTGCTCGACGGCGGGCGCGACAAGTGGATCGCGGACGGCCGGGCGATCACCCGCGACGTCGCCGACCGCGAGGCGACCACCTACCCCGTCGTGGAGCGCGACGACTCGAAGCTCCGCGCCTACAAGGACGACGTGCTCGCGCACCTCGGGAAGCCGCTCATCGACGTGCGCTCCCCCGAGGAGTACAGCGGCGAGCGGACGACCGCTCCCGCCTACCCCGAGGAGGGTGCGCTCCGCGCCGGGCACATCCCGAGTGCCCAGAGTGTCCCGTGGGGCAAGGCCGTGGCCGAGGACGGCACGTTCCGACCGGTCGAGGAGCTGGACGCGATCTACCGGGACGGGGCCGGTCTGGCCGAGGGCGACGAGGTGATCGCCTACTGCCGCATCGGCGAGCGGTCGAGCCACACCTGGTTCGTGCTGCAGCACCTCCTGGGCTTCGACGACGTCCGCAACTACGACGGCTCGTGGACGGAGTGGGGCAGCGCCGTGCGGGTGCCGATCACGCAGGGCTCCGAGCCCGGTGCGGTGCCGACGCGCTGAGTGCGTTTCCCCAGAGTGCGCCTTCCCTGACCGCCCTCCGAGACCCGTCCACGGCTCGGAGGGCGGTTCCGCGTCCGGCGGCTGCGATACTGGAGGAACCATGACCGATGCCCTCCTCGCCCCGAACCTCGCCGAGATCCGCGACGAATTCCTCGCCGTCGAGGAACGATCCCGGCTCCAACTGCTGCTCGAGTTCAGCGACGAGTTGCCGCCGCTGCCCGAGCGCTACCGCGACCACCCGGACCTCATGGAACGCGTGCTCGAGTGCCAGGCACCCGTGTTCTTCTTCATCGAGGTCGATGAGGACGGGATCGTGCACCTGTTCGCCACGGCACCGGAGGAAGCACCGACGACGCGTGGTTTCGCGAGCATCCTGGTCCAGGGGCTCGAGGGCTTGACGGTCGACGAGGTGCTCGCCGTCCCGGACGACTTCCCGCAGATGATCGGGCTGTCGCGTGCGGTCTCCCCGCTCCGGCTGCGAGGGATGTCGGCACTCCTCGGACGCGCCAAGCGTCGCCTCCGCGAGTTCGCCTGACGGTGCCGCCGCCGCTCGCTCGTCGAGGCGGCAGACGCCGGCCGGAATTCGCGCGAACGACCCCTCAGTGCCCGGGCGGGAGCGGCACGATCTCGTCGAGCCAGTCCGACACCGCCGCGGTCCAGCGCTCCGGGTCGTAGTTCCAGAGCTTCGTGTGTCTGGCGACGGTGAACGGGACGAAGGTCACGATGTCCGGCCGGGCGAGCGCGAGGGCCCTCGACGGTCCGGCCGGGACGTATCCGTCGTCGTCGCTGTGCATCAGGAGGATGGGCAGCGCCAGGTCGGCGGCGTTGGCGACGTAGTCGAGCCTGGCGAGGTCGATGCTCGTCGCTTGTCCGGTGAGGAATCTCCCCCACCGACGGCTGATGGCGAGCAACGCGACGCGCCCCACCACGCTGGGGATGCGGTTCTCCCGGGCCTGGTGCTGCAGGACGTCCACCCAGTCGATGACCGGTGAGTCGAGGGCGACGGCACGGATCAGCTCGGGGTGCGTCGTCCGGCGTGAGGCCTGCAGCACGATGGCACCGCCCATGGACCATCCCATGAGGACCACGTCGGCGGCACCCTGTTCGCGCACCCAGCCGATCGCCGCGTCGACGTCCCGCCACTCCTCGTCGCCGAGGGCGTATCGGAAGTCGAGTGCCGGCGGTGCGTCCCCGTCGTTCCGGTAGGAGACGAGGAGGCAGGAGTATCCGGCGTTCCGGAAGCTGGGCACGGCCCGCAGGGCTTCGGACCGGGTGGTCCCCCGACCGTGCACGAGGACTGCCCACCGCGTCGACGGGCCCTCCTCCGGATGGATCGCCCACGCCGGGGCGGGGCCGAGCGGTGTCGGTACGAGCACGTCCTCCGCGGCGAGTCCCAGTTCGTCGGGCCGCCGGAAGAACCACCCGCTGAACTCGGCCTCCTGACCGACCCGGAGCGCGTCGACGTCTCCGCCGAGCAGCGTGCGGACGACGGTGTGCTGGCGCATCTCGACGATGTCGCCCAGTTGCACGTAGGCGGCCCGCCGGGTGACCCAGCTGCCGTACCGGCCGGGGACCACGGTGTCCGGGGTCGCGACCAGTTCCAGCGTCCCCGCCTCTCGATCGAGCGCGAGGATGCGCGCCTCGCTCGGTCGGTCGCGGGCGGGCACCACGACCTTCCGAGCGATGGTCGCCACGATCGCGAGCCCCAGGGCGCCGACGGCGGCCGTCGCACCACCCGCGATCAGGACCGCGTCGGTGACCGGTGAACGTCGTCGACGGACCTCGCTGATCGTCGATCCAAGACCGCCCGTCCGCGACCCGGGTCCGCGTCTCCGCCCGGCGTGCCTCTGCCCATTCATCGGGATGTAACTCTAGTCTTCAGTCGTGGTAGAGAGTCCGACGACGGCAAAGGTTCCCGAAGAGTTCGCCCGAGCGGTGGACGCTGTTCGCGCGGCTGCCGTCCGACCCGATCTGCGGGTCACGGAGATCCCCGCCCCGAGCAACCTCGCGCCGTTCGCGATCGCCCTCGCGGCGGACGTCTCGCCGAGTCGACACGACGCGGACTCGGACCTCGGCACGGGACGTTTCGTGCTCCTCTACGACCCGGAGGGCTCGGAGGCCTGGGGTGGTCGGTTCCGCGTCGTCTGCTTCGCGCAGGCGCCGCTGGAGACCGAGATCGGCCTCGACCCCTTCCTCGCCGACGTCGCCTGGTCCTGGCTCGTCGACGCATTGGACACCCGGGGTGCCGCCTACCAGGCCGCCTCGGGGACGGCGACGAAGATCATCTCGAGCGGGTTCGGCGAACTGGCTCGCCAGGGCGACGGCGCCCAGATCGAGCTCCGGGCCTCGTGGACGCCGCTCGAGAGCGACGTCGCGGCGCACGTGGAAGGATGGGGAGAGCTGCTGTGCATGCTCGCCGGCTTGCCTCCGACCACCGAAGGGGTGTCCCTGTTGTCCGTCAAACGAGCTCACCGTGAGTGACGCGGCCCCCGAACCAGCACCGCTGCTCGACCCACCCGCGCCCAGCGGACCACGGATCGTCACCGACACCCGCGAGGCCTACCTCGCCTCGCTCGAGGTCCTCGCAGCCGGGAACGGCCCGTTCGCGCTCGACGCCGAGCGTGCTTCCGGGTACCGCTACTCCCAGCGTGCCTACCTCATCCAGGTCTACCGCCGCGGCGCGGGCGTGTTCCTGTACGACCCGCCGGCGATCGGCTCCATGGCCGAGCTCGGCGAGCTGATCCAGGGTGAGCGGTCGATCCTCCATGCCGCGAGTCAGGACCTCGCCTGTCTCCGCGAGGTGGGCGTCGATCCGAGTGAACTCTTCGACACCGAACTCGGTGCGCGGCTGCTCGGACTGCCGCGGGTCGGACTCGGCGCCGTGGTCGAGGAGCTGCTGGGCATCCACCTGGCCAAGGAGCACTCCGCGGCCGACTGGTCGACCCGTCCACTGCCTGCCGCCTGGCTCGAATACGCGGCGCTCGACGTCGAACTCCTCGTGGACGCCGCAGAGGAACTGGCAGCCCGGATCGAGGAGGCCGGCAAGAGCGACATCGCCCGTCAGGAGTTCGAGGCGACCCTCGCGCGCGAGGCCAAAGCGCCCCGGGCTGAACCGTGGCGTCGGCTCTCCGGACTCCACGCCGTCCGCGGGCAGCGGAACCTCGCGGTCGCCCGAGAGCTGTGGCTCGCCCGTGACGCCCTCGCGCAGCGCCGCGACACCGCACCGGGTCGCCTCATCCCCGATGCGTCGATCACCGCCGCCGCGAAGGTGAACCCGGCGTCGAAGCGCGACCTCGCGGCACTCTCCGACTTCCGAGGTCGTGCGAGCCGCACGGAGCTCGACCTGTGGTGGAATGCGATCCACACGGGCCAGACCACCGAGGACCTGCCCGGCGCCCGCCCGAGCAGCGACACGCTCCCTCCCCCGCGCAGCTGGTCCGACAAGAACCCGGAGGCGCACGCCAGGTACACCGCGGCCCGGACGCGGATCCTCGTGACGGCGGAGTTCCTGACGATGCCCGTCGAGAACCTGCTCACCCCCGAGACGCTGCGCCGCCTGGCGTGGTCGCCGCCCGAGCCGCTCTCCGTCGAAGCGGTCGCCGCGGCCCTTGCGGAGCACGAGGCTCGGCCGTGGCAGATCGATGCGACGGCACGCGCGATCACCGACGCCTTTGTGGAGTCGGCCCAATCGCTCGAGGAGCCTGCCCCGGACGCTTCGTAGGAAGCGTTGCACCAGGACGCCGGCACGCGTCCGCCGCCTAGGATCGGGGCGTACCCGAGAATGAGGAGGCAACGTGGCCGAACAAGCCGACGTCGTATTCGTTGATGGAGTCCGGACACCGTTCGGACGAGCCGGCGAAAAGGGCATGTACTGGAACACCAGGGCCGACGATCTGATCGTCAAGGCGATCATCGGATTGCTCGAACGTCACCCTGGTCTGCCACTCGACCGGATCGACGAGGTGGCCATCGCCGCCACGACCCAGCAGGGTGACCAGGGACTCACGCTCGGCCGGACCGCTGCGCTGCTCGCGGGCCTGCCGAAGTCCGTCCCCGGCTTCGCGATCGACCGCATGTGCGCCGGGGCGATGACCTCGGTCACCACTCTCGGCAGCGGCATCGCGTTCGGTGCCTACGACCTGGTCCTCGCCGGCGGTGTCGAGCACATGGGCCGCCACCCGATGGGGCTCGACGCCGACCCGAACCCCCGCTTCCTCGCCGAGCGACTCGTGAGCGAGGACGCGCTGAACATGGGCAAGACGGCGGAACGCATCCACGACCGGTTCCCGCACCTGACGAAGGAACGCTCCGACCGCTTCGGCATGCGGAGCCAGCAGAAGGTCGCGGCGGCCTATGAGGCGGGACGCCTCCAGCCGGACCTCATCCCGGTCGCCCTCCGGAGCGACAGCGGTTGGGGACTCGCCACGAGCGACGAAGGTCTGCGGCCCGAGACCACCATGGAGGGTCTCGCCGGACTGAAGACGCCGTTCCGGCCCCACGGCCGCGTCACGGCCGGCAACGCCTCGCCGTTGACCGACGGGGCGACCGTGAGCATGCTCGCGAGCGCCGACACGGCCAAGGAGCTGGGCCTCACGTCGAAGATGCGGCTCGTCAGCTTCGCCTTCGCCGGTGTCGAACCGGAGATCATGGGCATCGGCCCCGTCCCGTCCACCGAGAAGGCCCTGCGCAAGGCGGGGCTCTCCATCGACGACATCGGTCTGTTCGAACTGAACGAAGCGTTCGCCGTCCAGGTGCTCTCCTTCCTCGACCACTTCGGCATCGACGACGAAGACCCGCGGGTGAACCCGTGGGGCGGCGCGATCGCCGTCGGACACCCGCTCGCGGCGTCCGGCGTGCGGCTCATGATCCAGCTCGCCGCGCAGTTCGCCGAGCACCCCGAGGTGCGGTACGGACTCACCGCCATGTGCGTCGGGCTCGGCCAGGGTGGCACCGTGATCTGGGAGAACCCGCACTTCACCGGCAAGAAGGGACGCAAGTAGATGACCGACTACACGACCATCGACTTCTCGGAACTCGTCGCGATCAGCGGCGACGACGAGGTCGTCACCCGCTCGTACGTCAAGGACGTCACGATGGCGAGCGGGCGCACGATCGCGCTCATCACCCTCGACAACGGACGCGACCACACCCGGCCGAACACCCTCGGCCCGGTGACCCTGCTCGAACTCGACGGGGTCATCGAGGCGCAGCGGACGCGTGCCGACGCCGGCGAGATCGACGGCGTCGCCATCACGGGCAAGCCGTTCATCCTCGCGGCGGGCGCCGACCTGAGCAAGGTCGGCGACATCCCGTCCCGGGCGGTGGCCACGAAGCTCGCCCAGCTCGGCCACCACGTGTTCGGCAAGCTGGAGGACCTCGGCGTCCCGACGTTCGTCTTCATCAACGGGCTCGCGCTCGGTGGCGGCCTCGAGATCGGCCTCAATGCGAACTACCGCACCGTCGACGCCTCCGCTCCCGCGATCGCCCTCCCCGAGGTGTTCCTCGGGCTCATCCCCGGGTGGGGTGGCGCCTACCTGCTCCCGAACCTGATCGGCATCGAGAACGCACTCAACGTCGTCATCTCGAACCCGCTCAAGAACAACCGGATGCTCAAGGCGCAGGACGCGCTCGCCTACGGCATCGCCGACGTCATGTTCCCCGCCGCCACCTTCCTCGAGGACTCGTTGCGCTGGGCCGACGGCGTGCTCGGTGGCACGGTGACCGTGCAGCGCAAGAACGTGCCGGGCAAGGTGGAGCGGACGATCAAGTGGCCGCTCGCCATCAGCACCGCCCGCAAGATGCTCGAGAGCAAGATCGGCACCGTCGCGAAGTCGCCCTACGCGGCCCTCGACCTGCTCGAGGCCGCCCGCAGCGGCACGAAGGCACAGGGGTTCGAGCGAGAGGACCGGGCGCTGTCCGAGCTCATCGTCGGCGACCAGTTCCAGGCGAGCATGTATGCGTTCGACCTCGTGCAGAAGCGCGCCAAGCGGCCCGCGGGCGCACCGGACAAGCAGCTCGCGCGGCGGGTCACGAAGGTCGGCATCATCGGTGCCGGGCTCATGGCCAGCCAGTTCGCGCTGCTCTTCCTCCGACGTCTGCAGGTCCCGGTCGTCATCACCGACCTCGACCAGGGGCACGTGGACGCCGGTGTCGCGCGGATCCACGGCGAGATCGACACCCTCCGCGAGAAGGGTCGCATCTCCCCCGACGAGTCGAACCGCCTGAAGGCGCTCCTGTCCGGAACCACGGACAAGGCCGACTTCGCGGACTGCGACTGGGTCATCGAGGCCGTCTTCGAGGAGGTCGGGGTCAAGCAGAGCGTTTTCGCCGAGGTCGAGCAGTACGTCTCGGAGCAGACGGTCCTCGCGACGAACACCTCGTCGCTCTCCGTCGAAGAGATCGGTGCCAAGCTGGCGCACCCCGAGCGGCTCGTCGGCTTCCACTTCTTCAACCCGGTGGCCGTCATGCCACTGCTGGAGGTGGTGAAGACGCCGCAGACCGACGACGAGACGCTCGCGACGGCCTTCGCCACGGCGGCGAAGCTCAAGAAGAGTGCGATCCTCACCGCCGACGCACCCGGCTTCATCGTCAACCGGCTCCTCGCGAAGGTGATGGGCGAGGCGGCTCACGCGCTCGACGCCGGCACCCCGGTGCTGACCGTCGAACGCGCCTTCGCGCCCATCGGCCTCCCCATGACGCCGTTCCAGCTCATCGACCTCGTCGGGTGGAAGGTCGCCGCCCACGTGCAGGACACGATGGTCGGCAAGTTCCCGGACCGCTTCTTCGCCTCGGAGAACCTGCACCGCCTGGCCGCGCTGGACTCGGTCGTCGAGAAGGACAAGGGCGGCAAGGTGACGGGCTTCACGAAGCAGGCGCAGAAGGTGCTCGTCACGGGCGATGCGCCGCTCTCGGAAGCGGAGATCCTGCGTCGGGTCGAGGACGGCCTCGCGTCGGAGATCAAGCTCATGCTGGACGAGGGCGTCGTCGCAGCGGCACAGGACATCGACCTCGGTCTCATCCTCGGGGCCGGCTGGCCGTTCCAGGACGGTGGGGCGACACCGTACCTCGACCGTGTGGGTGCCAGTGAGCGCGCCTTCGGCGATACCTTCCACCACCCGCCCATCCGCGGCGTCCAGGCGTAGTCCGCGCGGTCTCACGAGAGCGGGGTGTCGTCCACCGATGGTGGACGACACCCCGCTCTCGTGGTGGCGGCTCGCGCGAGGCCGGCGCTCGATGCCGGCCGGAGCTCAGCGGTTGACGGTCGTCATGTCCGGATACCGGTCACCCGCCGGGAGGCGGAGTGCGTCGAGTCGAGCGAGCGCGTCGGACGACAGCGTGAGTCCGTCGGCGCCGAGGTTCTCCTCGAGGTACGGGATCCGCTTCGTGCCCGGGATCGGCGCGATGTCGTCGCCCTGGGCCAGCA
The DNA here is from genome assembly GCF_030209505.1 of Plantibacter sp. LMC-P-059a. Taxonomy (NCBI): domain Bacteria; kingdom Bacillati; phylum Actinomycetota; class Actinomycetes; order Micrococcales; family Microbacteriaceae; genus Plantibacter; species Plantibacter sp. LMC-P-059a. The sequence continues at coordinate 32,447 of NZ_JARVRZ010000008.1, forward strand.
ACCAGGCGAGCGCCACCTGGGCCGGTGTCGCATCGAGGGATGCGGCGATCCGGTCGACCTCCTCGACGATCGCGATGTTCGCAGCGAGGTTCTCCCCCGTGAAGCGCGGGTTCGCACGACGGAAGTCGGTTTCGTCGAGCACGTCGAGCGATCGGATCGTGCCGGTGAGGAAGCCTCGTCCGAGCGGCGAGTACGGCACGAAACCGATACCCAGCTCACGGACCGTCGGCAGGATCTCCGCCTCGGGGTCGCGGCTCCACAGTGAGTACTCCGTCTGCAGCGCGGTGATCGGGTGCACGGCGTGTGCACGCCGGATCGTGTCCGGGGCCGCCTCCGACAGGCCGATGTACCGGATCTTGCCCTCGGTGACGAGCTCCGAGAGCGCACCCACCGTCTCCTCGATGGGCACGCCCGGGTCCACGCGGTGGAGGTAGTAGAGGTCCACGACGTCGGTCTTGAGCCGGCGCAGCGATCCCTCGATCGAGAGGCGCACGTTCGCAGCGCTGCCGTCGGCACCGGGCTCCCCGTCGCTCGAATTGCGGATCGTGCCGAACTTGGTCGCGAGCGTCACCTCGTCCCGGCGCGAGCCGAGTGCAGCTCCGAGCAGTTCCTCGTTGAGGTACGGCCCGTACATCTCGGCGGTGTCGAAGAAGGTGACGCCGAGGTCCAAGGCACGATGGATCGTCGCGGTCGACGCCGCGTCGTCGAGTGCGGCCCCGGTGTAGAAGGCGGACATCCCCATGCAGCCGAGGCCGATCCGGGCGATGTCTGGTCCGGCAGTGCCGAGTGTGATGTGCTTCATCGTGTTGCCACCTGTTCTGTATAGAGTTCGATCTTGCGATCGATGACCTCCAGCGACTGCTGCATCTCCTCGAGGCGGGCCAGGAACGAGATCCGATGCCGCAGCAGCAGCTCGAGTCTCGCATCGGCGGTGTCGTCGCCGCGTGCGGCCAACTCCGTATAATTACGGAGCGTCGCGATCGGCATGCCCGTCGATCGGAGCCTCGTGAGGAACACGACCCAGGACACGTCGCCGTCGGTGTAGCGGCGGTGCGTCGATGAGCTGCGACCGATCGGACGCGGCATGAGCCCGGCTCGTTCGTAGTACCGGAGCGTGTGGACGCTCAGCCCGGTGCGGTCGGCGACGTCGGAGATGGCGTAGCCCTCGTGGAGAGTGGTCATGTCCACACGATACGACTTCGAGTGCACTCGAAGTCAAGCGCGTCGCGGTCCGCGATCAGGCGCCGTGCGGCCCGGTCGTGCTCCGCTCCGACGACGCGTCGTTGTCGGAGCGGTCGCCGGGCAGTGGTCGGGCGACGGGGATGCGACTCCCGAGGACCTGCGCCACCACGTCTCGGGCGATCTGTTGCGCGGTGAGGCCTGCGTCCTCGAGGATCTCCTCTCGGGACGCGTGGTCGATGAACTCGTCCGGCACACCGAGTTCGTCGACGGCCGTGTCGACGCCGGCCTCGCGGAGGGTCTGCCTGATGCGCGTGCCGATACCTCCGACCCGGATACCGTCCTCGATGGTGATCACGAGCCGATGTGCCGCCGAGAGCCCGATGAGGGACTCGGCGACTGGGACCACCCAGCGGGGGTCGACGACGGTCGCGCCGATGCCCTGCTGGGCCAGGCGGTCCGCCACGTCGATCGCGATGGGCGCCATCGGACCGACGGCGACGATGAGGACGTCCGGCTGCTCGGTCGTCCGGAGGACGTCGACGCCGTCGTGCAGACGCTCGACGGCCGGGAGTTCTGCGGGAGCGCTGCCCTTCGGGAACCGGACGACCGTCGGAGCGTCGTCGATGGCGACGGCCTCGCGGAGCTCCTCCCGCAGCCGCTCACCGTCGCGCGGGGCGGCGATCCGGATGCCGGGGACGACCTGCAGGATGGCGAGGTCCCAGATGCCGTGGTGGCTCGGACCGTCGGGACCGGTCACCCCGGCGCGGTCGAGCACGATCGTGACCCCGGCCCGGTGCAATGCGACGTCCATGAGCAATTGGTCGAAGGCCCGGTTCACGAACGTCGCGTACACGGCCACCACCGGGTGCAGGCCACCGAAGGCGAGCCCTGCGGCAGAGGTGAACGCATGCTGCTCGGCGATCCCGACGTCGTGGACCCGCTCCGGGAAGCGTTCGGCGAAGGCGTGGAGCCCGACCGGCCTGAGCATGGCCGCGGTGATCGCGACCACGCGGTCGTCAGCCTCGGCCACCGCGAGCATCTCCTCGCTGAAGACGGCCGTCCAGGACGGCCGTGCCGACGCCCCGACCGGTTCCCCGGTCTCGGGGTCGATCACGCCGACAGCATGGAACTGATCGGCGTCGTCGTCTCGAGCCGGCTGGAACCCGCGGCCCTTCTCGGTGATCGCGTGGACGATGACGGGCGCGCCGTAGTGCTTCGCCTGCGTCAGCGCCTCCTCCATGGCGTGGAGGTCGTGGCCGTCGACCGGGCCGATGTACTTGATGTCGAGGTTGGAGTAGAGCGCCTCGTTGTTCGTGAGGCGGGACAGGAACCCGTGGGCGCCTCCGCGGACGCCCCGGTAGATGGCGCGACCGGGTGCCCCGAGCAGGTTGAAGGCGCGCTGGCTGCGCTCTCGCAGGTCGCGGTACGTCCGGCGGGTGCGGACGCCGCTCAGGAAGCGGGCCATGCCGCCGATCGTCGGCGCGTAGGAGCGCCCGTTGTCGTTCACGATGATGACCAGCCGGCGCGTGTTGTCGTCGCTGATGTTGTTGAGCGCCTCCCACGTCATCCCACCGGTGAGGGCTCCATCGCCGACGACGGCGACGACGTGCCGTTCGTCCTGCCCGGTCATCTGGAACGCGCGGGAGATGCCGTCCGCCCAGCTGAGGGAACTCGACGCGTGGGAGCTCTCGACGATGTCGTGCTCGGACTCGGAGCGCTGCGGGTAGCCGGCGAGGCCACCACGGGTCCGGAGCCCGGAGAACTCCTGGCGGCCGGTCAGGAGCTTGTGCACGTACGACTGGTGACCGGTGTCGAACACCATCGGATCCGTCGGAGAGTCGAACACCCGGTGCATCGCGATCGTGAGTTCGACGACGCCGAGGTTCGGCCCGAGGTGCCCGCCGGTCTTGGAGACGTTGGCGATGAGGAAGGCACGGATGTCTCCGGCGAGTTCGACGAGTTCCGCCTCCGTGAGGCGGTCGAGGTCCCGTGGGCCGTTCACCTGATCGAGCACTGTCACGCTGTCGTCCCTCCACCGTGGGCCTCCCGATCGCTCGGAGCCCGTCGTTCGAGTGTACGCGTCGTGGGCGGGGTGGGCGGCGAACGCCGCAGGCCGGCCCCGACGGTTGCTGTCGGGACCGGCCTGGTGGTAGAACCTCGGCGTCAGACGAGGCTGCGGAGCACGTACTGCAGGATGCCGCCGTTGCGGTAGTAGTCCGCCTCGCCCGGGGTGTCGATGCGGACGACCGCGTCGAACTCGACGGTCTCCTTGCCGGGAGCCGAGTGCTCGCTCGGAGCAGCCGTCACGCGGACCGTCTTCGGCGTGGTGCCGTTGTTGAGTTCCTCGAGGCCGGCGATCGAGACGACCTCCGTGCCGTCGAGACCGAGGGACGACCAGCTCTCACCGGCCGGGAACTGCAGGGGTACGACACCCATGCCGATGAGGTTCGAGCGGTGGATCCGCTCGAAGCTCTCGGTGATGACCGCCTTGACGCCGAGGAGGCTCGTGCCCTTCGCCGCCCAGTCGCGGGAGGAACCGGAGCCGTACTCCTTGCCACCGAAGATGACGAGGGGCGTGCCCTCGGCCTGGTAGTTCTGCGACGCGTCGTAGATGAAGGACTGCGGTGCGTCGGCCTGCGTGAAGTCGCGGGTGTAACCGCCCTCCACGCCGTCGAGCAGCTGGTTCTTCAGGCGGATGTTCGCGAACGTGCCGCGGATCATGACCTCGTGGTTGCCGCGGCGCGAGCCGTAGGAGTTGTAGTCCTTGCGTCCGACGCCGTGCTCGTCGAGGTACCGACCTGCGGGCGAGTCGGCCTTGATGTTGCCGGCCGGGCTGATGTGGTCGGTCGTGACCGAGTCGCCGAGCTTCGCGAGGACGCGAGCGCCGACGATGTCGGAGACGGGAGTCGTCTCCATCGTCATGCCGTCGAAGTACGGGGGCTTCCGCACGTACGTCGACTGCTCGTCCCACTCGAAGGTCGAGCCCTCGGGGGTCTGGAGCGAACGCCAGCGCTCGTCGCCGTCGAAGACGCCGCTGTACTCGTGGTCGAACATCTCCTTGTTGATGGAGGAGTCGATCGTGTCCTGGACCTCGGCCGCGTCGGGCCAGATGTCCTTCAGGAAGATGTCGTTGCCGTCGGCGTCGACACCCAGGGCGTCGACCTCGAAGTCGAAGTTCATCGATCCGGCGAGGGCGTAGGCGATGACGAGCGGCGGGCTCGCCAGGTAGTTCATCTTCACGTCGGGGTTGATGCGCCCCTCGAAGTTGCGGTTACCCGAGAGCACCGCGGTGACGGCGAGGTCGTTGTCCTGGACGGCGGTCGAGATCTCGTCGAGCAGCGGACCGGAGTTGCCGATGCAGGTCGTGCAGCCGTAGCCGACGGTGTAGAAGCCGAGGTCCTCGAGGTACTCGGTGAGGCCTGCCTTCGCGTAGTAGTCGGTGACGACCTTGGAACCCGGGGCGAGCGTGGTCTTGACCCACGGCTTCGCCTTCAGGCCCTTCTTGCTGGCGTTGCGGGCCAGGAGGCCGGCGGCCAGCATGACCGACGGGTTCGAGGTGTTCGTGCACGAGGTGATCGCCGCGATGGCGACGGCCCCGTGGTCGAGGGTGAAGTCGACCCCGTTCTCCTCGAGCCTGACCGACGTCGGCTTGGACAGCGACTTCGGCGCGTGGCTGCGGCGGGTGTGGTGGTGCTGGTTGTCCTCGTCCTGCGGCGTCGTGCCGGCGGGGTCGGATGCGGGGAACGAGTCGGCGCCGACGAGGTCGACGATGTCGTGCTCGACGGAGGCGTAGTCCACCAGGTCGCGCTCGAACTGCGACTTCGCGTCGCTCAGCTCGATGCGGTCCTGGGGGCGCTTCGGGCCGGCGATCGACGGGACGACCGTCGCGAGATCGAGCTCGAGGTACTCGCTGAACGCGGGCTCGACGTCGGCATCGTGCCAGAGCTTCTGGGTCTTGGCGTAGGCCTCGACCAGGGCGATCTGCTCCTCGCTGCGGCCGGTGAGGCGCAGGTAGTCGAGCGTGACGTCGTCGATCGGGAACATGGCGGCGGTCGAACCGAACTCGGGGCTCATGTTGCCGATGGTGGCGCGGTTGGCCAGCGGAACCTCAGCGACACCGGCACCGTAGAACTCGACGAACTTGCCGACGACACCGTGCTTGCGGAGCATCTGCGTGATCGTCAGCACGACGTCGGTCGCCGTGACACCGGTCGGGATCGAGCCGTTGAGCTTGAAGCCGACGACCTTCGGGATGAGCATGGAGACCGGCTGACCGAGCATCGCTGCCTCGGCTTCGATGCCGCCGACGCCCCAGCCGAGCACGCCGAGGCCGTTGACCATGGTGGTGTGGGAGTCGGTGCCCACGCAGGTGTCGGGGTAGGCGCGGAGGACGCCGCCGACCTCGCGGGTCATGGTGACGCGCGCCAGGTACTCGATGTTCACCTGGTGCACGATGCCGGTTCCCGGCGGGACGACCTTGAAGTCGTCGAACGCGGTCTGGCCCCAACGGAGGAACTGGTACCGCTCGCCGTTGCGCTCGTACTCGAGTTCGACGTTGCGCTCGAGGGCGTTCTCGCTGCCGAAGAGGTCGGCGATGACGGAGTGGTCGATCACCATCTCGGCCGGGGCGAGCGGGTTGATCTTGTCTGCCGAGCCACCGAGGGCCTCGACGGCCTCACGCATGGTGGCGAGGTCGACGATGCAGGGGACGCCGGTGAAGTCCTGCATCACGACGCGGGCCGGCGTGAACTGGATCTCGGTGTCGGGCTCGGCGGTCGGGACCCACTCCCCGATGGCGCGGATGTGCGCGTCGGTGATGTTGGCGCCGTCCTCGGTCCGCAGCAGGTTCTCGAGGAGCACCTTCAGGCTGAACGGCAGCTTCTCGTGGCCCTCCACCGTGTCGATGCGATAGATCTCGTAGTCGGTCGTCCCGACAGTCAGGGTGTCTTTCGCCCCGAAGCTGTTCACGGTGGACATAACGTCTTCTCCTTCATTGGCGGCGGCGAGTACTCACGTGCGTTGCGACCAATCTTGCTTCGGCCGGGGTCTCCGGGGCTAGCAAGGCTTGCCTAACTACAGGGTCGGAGTCGTCGTGTCATCTCTACACCGCGCATATATCTTGATGTCGAGACAATTCTAGCACCGCGACGTCGCGATCCCGGACAGCACGAGAGCCCGGTGCCGAACGCACGACGGCGTCGGTCCGGGCTCTCGGTCAGGGTCACGCGACGGCGGACGACGGGGCCTTCGGGAAGACGGCCCGCACGACGAGCCAGCTGAGGACGAGCAGTGGAGCGTACAGCGGGATCCCCATCAGGAGACGGAGGGTTCCGAGCAGCTCGACGTTCCCGCTGAAGTACAGCGGGAGCTGGACGAGGAGACGGGCCGCGAACATCGCGACCCACACGAGCGTCAACCAGCGCATGGCGCGACGCTGTCCCGGATGGGTGCGCCAGCTGGTGCCACTCCCCATGAGGTACCCGGCGACGAGTCCGACGACCGGCCAGCCGACGAGCACGGAGACGAGCAAGGCGACCGCATACGCCCCGTTCGTCCAGAAGCCGACGACGTAGAAGTCCTCGGCGCGCCCGGAGAGGAGTGCGAGGGCGGCGGAGAGCGCGATGCCGAGCAGTCCGCCGACGGCCTGGGTCACCGGCTGTCGTTGCACGAGTCTCGCGACGGCGAACAGCACGCCGAGCGCGACGGGCGCCACGATCGACGGCACGAGGTCGAAGGTGAGGGTGTAGACGATGAGGAAGACGAGTCCGGGCAGGATCGCCTCGGCGATGCCCCGGACACCGCCCATGGCCGCGAGGAGGGCCTTCCCCGTGGGGGCGTCGCCCTCCGCCATGGCGCCGAGGCCCGACTTGCGGGCGGCCGCACCGAATGCGGCGCTCATCGACGGACCCGCCTGCGGACGACCGTCCTCGGTGGCCGGGTCGACACCATCGGCCGCGGCGGGCCGCTCAGGTTCGTGCGGCCCGGTTCCTGCTGCTCCCGACATGCTCTAGGCGCTCGTGGCCGTCGGCATGCGCAGCGGGATGAGGTCGCGCGGCGGCATGGGCGAGTTGCCCCGGACGACGACGAGGCTGCGGAAGAGGTCGTCGACGAGCGCTGCGGCATCCGGCTTCGAGGCACCCTCGCCGGCGACCACGCCACGGAGGAACCATCGCGGGCCGTCGACCCCGATGAACCGTGCGAGGTGGGTGGCTTCGGCGCCGGCGGCGCCGCCGGTCGGGACCTCGGCGACGAGTTCCGGGCCGAACTCGCCCTCGCGCTCGGTGACCGTCCCGCCCTGCTGGGCGATCTGCTCGGCGATCTGGGCGCGGGTCTCGTTCCAGAGTCCGGTGGACCGCGGGGCTGCGAAGGGCTGGACCTGCAGGGTCGAACCGGCGTAGTCGAGCCCGACGGCGACGACGCGCTTGGTCGCCTCCTCGACCTCGAGACGGAGGTTCAGGCCCTCGCGCGGCAACACCTTGACGCCGCCGAGGTCGATGTACGGACGGACCGGGTTCGCCTCGCTCTCGTCGAACGGGCCGGCGCTGTCGCGGTCCTCCGGCGCGGACTTCGCGTCGTCAGGCAGCTCGGCGTCGACGTCGAGGTCGGGAAGGTCTTCCAGTTCGCTCATGCGAGGGTTCCTGTCTGCGCTGCACCGTGGGTGCTGGTGGATGAGTCGGTGGCGGCGGGTGCGTGAGCGAGGGCGCCACGGCCGGTCGAGCCGAACCCACCCGTCCCACGTGCGCTCCCCGGTAGGCGATCCACCGGGATGAAGTTGGCACGGGCGACCGGCATCACGATGAGCTGGGCGATCCGGTCGCCGGGTTCGATCGTGAACGCGGCGTCGCGATCCGTGTTGAGGAGGGTGACCTTGACCTCGCCCCGGTAGCCCGCGTCGACGGTGCCCGGCGCGTTGACGACCGTGATGCCGTGCTTCGCCGCGAGTCCGCTCCGGGGCACGACGAAGGCGGCGAACCCGTCGGGCAGGGCGATGGACACGCCGGTTCCGACGAGGGCACGCTCCCCCGGCTGGAGGACGACGTGTTCGGCGGAGACGAGATCGGCTCCCGCATCGCCCGGGTGTGCGTAGCCGGGCAGATCCGGCGCGATAATGAGTACGTCAACGCTTTCGGTCACGAATCGAGGGTAGTGCAGTTCTCTGAGACAAGGCAGACATGCAGCCGTACCGTGAAACCCTCTGGCCCAGTCCCTGGGTCATCATCGCCCTCGCCCTCGTGGTGCCGGCGACCATGCTCGTCCTCGCGCCGGTGTCGCTTCCGGCCGGGGTCATCGGGGCGGTGGTGCTCTACGGCGGTTGCCTCGCCCTCGCCTTCGGGTCGGCGCCGAGGATCGAGGTCTCCGGCGCGATCCTGTCGGTCGGCAAGGCCTCCATCCCGCTCGCGCAGGTCGGCGACGTCATCGTGTACACCGGAGCGGACGCGACCGCGCAGCTCCGCACCAAACTCGACGCCAGGGCGTGGCTGATGATCCGTGGGTGGGTCCACAGCCTCGTCAAGGTGGAGGTCACCGACCCGGCCGACCCGACGCCGTACTGGTTGTTGTCGTCCCGTCGGCCGCAGCTGCTCGCGGACGCGATCGCCGCTGCCCGCTCGACCGTCTGAATCCGGGCGAGCCGCACCCGCCCGAAGCGGCAACGACAAGACCCCTCCGGATCGAGATCCGGAGGGGTTCCGTCTACCGCTGATGCGGTGGTGTCGTCAGGCTGCGCACTCCGCGCAGATCGGGCCGAACTTGCCCTCGTGGTCCAGCTGCGAGCGGTGCTTCACGAGGAAGCACTCCATGCAGGTGAACTCGTCCGCCTGAGGCGGGAGCACGACGACGTCGAGGTCGAGGTCGGAGAGGTCGGATCCACCCAGGTTGTAGTCGCCCGGGTTGTCGGCGTCTTCGGAGTCGACGACTCCCGACAGCTTGTCTGGAACGCGCTCCTTCAGGGCCTCGATCGACTCGGAATCGTCGTCGGTCTTGCGGGGAGCGTCGTAATCAGTTGCCATGCCTATCCACTTCTCGATGCCGTCGGATACAAAATCGGCGGGCACAGTTTGCATCAGTTCCGCGTGAATAGCAAACCGTGTTCAGGAGGGGGTGCGGAACCTTCCCGTGCAACTGACGGCACGCCCGGCGTATTCCCCGGATCACCCGGTGATCCGTGAGAACGTGGGTCAATCACGTGGCGCGCTGAGAGGCATTCATCATGCAGGAATTGAAGGTAGTCGGGGCGGAGCTCGGAGCTCTGATCGTTGCTGATCGGAACGAGGAGGAGTACCGCCTCATCGTCGACGACGCATTCCACGTCCACCTCCGGCGGGCGAAACCGGCCGGGGCCCCCGTCGGCGGCGCCACCAAGATCAGCCCGCGCGAAGTGCAGGCGCACATCCGCAGCGGTCTGTCGGCCGAGGACGTCGCCGCGGTCACCGGTGCGTCCCTGGAATACGTCCAGCGGTTCGAGGGCCCGGTGATGGCGGAACGCGAACACATCGTCGGCACCGCCCTCGGCGTCGCCGTCCTTCCGACGACGGACACCACCGCCGACGACATCGAGGCGACCTTCGGGAACGTCATCCGGGCCCGGCTCGAGAAGCTCGGAGCGAGTGACGAGCGCTGGACCAGTTGGAAGGAACCGGAGGGCGGTTGGATCGTCAAGCTCTCCTTCACCGCCGATCAGGTCGACCACGACGCCCGCTGGGCGTTCGAACCGAAGAAGCTCGCGCTGACCCCCATCGGCAGCGAAGCCACCACGCTGTCCCGCCAGGGTGACCTTCCGGCCGCCTTGATCCCCCGTCTGCGCGCCGTCGACACCGACGACTCCCCCGACACCTCCCGCTTCGACAGCGGCGCGTTCTCGCTCGACCGGGTGTCCACCGAACCGCCCGCCGATTCGGTTCGGGCGGCGGAGACCCGTCCGATCGATCCGCTGCCGTTCGCTGCCGACACCGGATTCGGTCGCGCGCCCTCCTCGAAGGCGGCGACCCAGGCGGCCATCAACCGCGAGGCCTCCAGCCCCGATCAGCACAACCAGACCGCGGACCTCCTCGAGGCGCTCCGCAAGCGTCGGGGCGAGCGGGAGTCCGCGCCCAGCGAACCCGAACCTGCGGAACGGCCGAGCACGCCGCATGCCGTACCGGACCAGCAGACACCCCTGGCGGTGTTCGACACCGGTGAGTTCGAGGCTGCGCAGCAGCGACGTTCCGGCGACACCGATCCCCTTGGCGATGGCGCGGCACCCGCGGGTGCGAAAGCCCGACGCGGCCGAGCGTCGATGCCGTCCTGGGACGAGATCGTCTTCGGCGCGAAGTCCGACGACGACCCCGTCTGAGCGCCGGAGCGGTCAGGGCTCGTAGCGCCCGAGGCCGAGGAGCGGGATCCGACGTTCGTCGTCGGTGAGTGACCCGTGCTGGCCGATCATGCCGCGTGCGCTCTGATCGGTCGGCCGTGAGTCGTAATAGGCGATGCGTTTCCGGGCGGCCACGATGACGTCCCCGATGCGCGGCAGCACCTCCGGATCGACCTCGCCGTACCAGCCGTGCTCGATCGCCTCGGCTCGCGTCGCGACCCAGGACCGCGCGCCCTCCTCGGACCTCCACGACGCCGCCAGTCGCTCGTGATCCGCGGCGTCCGCGTCGGCGTCGAGATAGAGGTGCAGGCATCGCGGCTCGCCGCCGACGTGCCGCACGCCGTCCACGAGCGCCGGCACCTGATCGAAGAGGACGTGCTGGTGTGCCTGGACGTCGATGATCCCGTGGTCGGCGGTGACGAGGGCGCCGACCGCGTTCGGCAGCCGGGTCGACCACCGTCTCAGGTCACCGTCGAGCTCCTCGAGCAGCGCCGCCCAGCGGCCGGACTCCCACCCGTACTCGTGCGCCGCCTGGTCGAGCTCAGGGACGTACACGTAGCTCAGGGTCCGTCCGGTGCTCCCGGCGACGACGTCGAGCGCGGCGTCGAGACGATCGGACATGGAGCGTCCCGCCCGGTAGTCCGCGCCACGGAGGACCGCTCGGGTGAACCCCGAACCGCGGTACCGCTCCTGGCCGATGACGGTGGTGGTGACGCCCTCGGCGCGGGCCCGTTCGAACACGGTGGGTAGGCGCTGCCAGGTCTCTGGGACCATGCCCGGGTCCCAGCCGCTCAGCTGGTTGACGACCCGGTCTCCGGCGAGGTCCCTGGCTCGATAGCTGACGAGTCCGTGACGGCCGGGGAGCGCCCCGGTGGTCAGCGTCGCGATCCCGGCCGCGGTCGTGGACGGGAATGCCGACGTCGTCGTGGACCGAGGGCCGAGGCGGGGGGCGAGGAAGCGGGCGTGGGCGGCAGCTCCGCGGAGGTTCGCAGCGCCGAGGCCGTCGACGAGGACGACGATGGCATGGTCGGCCGACGGCAGTGATCCACCGCTCGAGGTCAGGGATGCGAGGCAATCCGGGAGGACATCGGCAAGGCTGCGCGAGTCAGGATCGACCGTCGGTAGCATGGAGGTCATCGGGCTCAGTCTCGCACACCGCATGGTCGAGCGAGCCCCGCCATCACCGCCGAGCATCGGCTCGGTGTCCCTCAGCAGAGACACGGAATGACCCGCCAACAGCAGACCCCGCCGACGGAGCCCAGTGGCGAGCGCATCGAGGACATCGATGTCTCGTCGGAGATGCAGACCTCCTTCCTGGAGTACGCCTATTCGGTCATCTACGCCCGCGCCCTCCCCGATGCACGCGACGGTCTGAAGCCGGTCCAGCGGCGCATCCTCTATCAGATGACCGAGATGGGTCTCCGCCCGGATCGCGGCCACGTGAAGTCGGCGCGGGTCGTCGGCGAGGTGATGGGCAAGCTGCACCCGCACGGCGACACTGCCATCTACGACGCGCTCGTCCGCCTCGCGCAGTCGTTCACCCTGCGCGTGCCCTTGATCGACGGCCACGGCAACTTCGGATCGCTCGACGACGGGCCGGCGGCCCCGCGCTACACTGAGGCACGGCTCGACGCCGCCGCCCTCGCGCTCACCGCCGACCTCGACGAGGACGTCGTCGACTTCGTCCCGAACTACGACAACCAGTTCATGCAGCCGGAGGTGCTGCCTGCGGCGTTCCCCAACCTGCTCGTGAACGGCGCCAGCGGCATCGCCGTCGGTATGGCGACGAACATGGCGCCGCACAACCTCGTCGAGGTCATCGGCGCCGCCCGGCACCTCATCGCGCACCCGCAGGCCACCCTCGAGGACCTCATGGAGTTCGTCCCCGGACCGGACCTGCCGTCCGGCGGGACGATCGTGGGGCTCGACGGCATCAAGGACGCCTACGCGACGGGCCGTGGTTCCTTCAAGACGCGCGCGAAGGTGTCCGTCGAACCGGTCACCGCACGGAAGACCGGCCTCGTCATCACGGAACTGCCGTACCTGGTCGGACCCGAGAAGATCATCGAGAAGATCAAGGACGGCGTCACCTCCAAGAAGCTCAACGGCATCTCGGACGTCACCGACCTCACCGACCGGATGCACGGACTCCGGCTCGTGATCGGGATCAAGACCGGCTTCTCCCCCGAAGCCGTCCTCGAGCAGCTCTACCGGTACACCCCCCTCGAGGATTCGTTCAGCATCAACAACGTCGCCCTCGTGGACGGCGGCCCGCAGACGCTCGGTCTCCGCGAGCTGCTCCAGGTGTACGTCGACCACCGCATCAGCGTGGTCACCCGCCGGAGCCGGTTCCGGCTGGCGAGGCGGAAGGAACGCCTGCACCTCGTCGAGGGCCTCCTCATCGCGATCCTCGACATCGACGAGGTCATCCAGGTCATCCGGGCGAGCGACGACTCGGAGCAGGCCCGCGCGCGACTGATCGAGGTCTTCGACCTGTCCCAGCTGCAGGCCGAGTACATCCTCGAGCTCCGGCTTCGACGGCTCACGAAGTTCTCCCGCATCGAACTCGAGGCGGAGCGCGACAAGCTGCTCGCGGAGATCGCGGAACTCGAGCGACTGCTCGGGAGCCAGCGACTGATCCGAGCGGCGGTCTCGGCGGAACTCGCCGCCGCCGCCGAGCAGTTCGGCACCCCACGACGGACGATGTTGACGAACGCCAAGCCGAGCGTCGCGACGACCGGGCGCGGCAAGAGCGCCCCGATCCTCGAGCTCGCCGACACCCCGTGCCGCGTCTACCTCAGCGCAACGGGACGGGCGCTCCGCGTCGACCTCGACCCGGACGCTCAGGCGCCCCGGCCGGGACGTCGGAGCAAGCACGATGCGATCCTGAGCGTCGTCGAGACCACCAGCCGCACCGAGCTCGGCGCCGTCACGAGCAAGGGACGGCTCATCCGGTTCACGCCGCTCGACCTCCCCGCGGTGCCGGCGGCGTCCATCCAGCTCGCGGCCGGCGTCCGGATCGGTGAGTACCTCTCCCTGCCCGACCGCGATGAGCGGGTGCTGGCCATCGTCTCCCTCTCCAGCGAGCAGCCGATCGTGCTCGGCACCGAGACCGGCGTGGTCAAACGCGTCATCCCCGGCGATCTGCCCGCGAAGCCCGACGTCGAGGTCATCACGCTGAAGCCGCGCGACCGTGTCATCGGTGCGGCGCAGGTCGGCGACGATGCGGAACTCGTGTTCGTCGCCTCCGACGCGCAGCTCCTCCGCTTCGCCGCGTCGTCCGTCCGGCCGCAGGGTCGTGCCGCGGGTGGCATGGCCGGCATCAACCTCGCCGCCGGTGCGAAGGTCATCTCCTTCACTGCTGTCCTCCCGGACGACGAGGTGGTCGTCGTCACCGTCGCGACGAACTCCCTCACGCTCGCCGGAACGGACACCGGCAGTGCGAAGGTGTCCGAGTTCTCGGAGTTCCCCGCGAAGGGTCGGGCGACGGGCGGGGTCCGGTCGCAACGCTTCCTGAAGGGTGAGGACCAGCTGGCCGTCGCCTGGGTCGGTGCCGCTCCGGCACACGCCGTCGGCACGGACGGGACGCCTCGGACGCTCCCGGAGGTCGGGGCCAAACGCGATGCCTCCGGCACACCGCTCGACGCTCCTATCGGGTTCATCGGCGGCGCGATCGCACCACCGGTCGCCCCGCCGGCTACGGATGACACGACCGCCGACGGCGAACCTGCCTGAGCCCTGTCCCGCACCGACGAGAGGCCCGGTCCGAGCATCCGCTCGCACCGGGCCTCGATCGTTCCCCGGGCCATCGCCTCGTCCCCGGGCGCTGCAGGGCCCGGGCGGGAGTCAGACGTCGATGCTCTCGCGGGACAGCCGGTCGGAGCTGTCCACGATGAACTCCTTCCTCGGGGCCACATCGTTGCCCATGAGGAGTTCGAAGATGCGTCCGGCCGACTCGGCGTCCTCCACGCGCACGCGGCGGAGCGTGCGGTGGCGTCGATCCATCGTCGTCGTGGCCAACTGGTCGGCGTCCATCTCACCGAGTCCCTTGTACCGCTGGATCGGTTCCTGGTGCTTCTTGCCGGTGCGCTTGAGGTCGGCGAGGACGGCGTGCAGCTCGGCTTCGGAGTACGTGTAGATCGTCTCGTTCGGCTTCGAACCGGGGTTGATGACGATGACCCGGTGCAGCGGTGGCACCGCAGCGAAGACGCGGCCGGCCTCGATGAGCGGCCGCATGTAGCGGAAGAAGAGCGTGAGCAGGAGGGTGCGGATGTGCGCACCGTCGACGTCCGCGTCGCTCATCAGGATGATCTTCCCGTACCGTGCGGCGTCGAGGTCGAAGGATCGACCTGACCCGGCTCCGATGACCTGGATGATGGACGCGCACTCGGCGTTCGAGAGCATGTCGGAGACGGAGGCCTTCTGCACGTTCAGGATCTTGCCGCGGATCGGGAGGAGCGCCTGGTACGAGCTGTCTCGCGCCAGCTTCGCCGTCCCGAGCGCGGAGTCACCCTCGACGATGAACAGCTCACTCGATTCGAGGTTGCCCGAGCGGCAGTCGACGAGCTTGGCCGGCAGCGACGAGTTCTCGAGGGCGTTCTTCCGGCGCTGTGTCTCCTTGTGGGTCCGGGCGGAGATCCGGGACTTCATCTCGGACACGATCTTCTCGAGCACGAGCGCCGTCTGCGCCTTATCGTCGCGTTTCGTCGACGCGAACCGCTCCTTGAGCTCCTTCGCGACCACGTTCGCCACGATGGCCCGCACGGCGGGCGTCCCGAGGATCTCCTTCGTCTGGCCCTCGAACTGCGGTTCGGCGAGCCGGACCGTCAGCACGGCGGTCAGGCCGGCGAGGACGTCGTCCTTCTCGAGTTTGTCCGAGCCGACCTTCAGCCGACGGGCGTTCTGCTCCACCTGGGCCCGGAGGAACTTCAACAGCCCCTGGTCGAAGCCCAGCTGGTGCGTGCCGCCCTTCGGTGTGGCGATGATGTTGACGAAGCTCCGCATGACCATCTCGTACCCGGTGCCCCACCGCAGGGCGATGTCGACCTCGGCCTCGCGCTCCACCTCGGTCGCGACCATGGTGCCCGACGGCGACAGGACCGGCACCGTCTCGGTGAACGTGCCGCTTCCGGTGAGGCGCCAGGTGTCGGTGAGGGCGGTGTCGCCCGCGAGGTAGTCGACGAACTCCGAGATGCCGCCCTCGTAGCGGTACATGGCCTCGGTCGGTTCCTCGACGGTCTCGTCGCGGATGTGGATGCCGAGCCCCTTGATGAGGAAGGCCGTCTGACGGGCTCGGCCCAACAGCTCCTCAGCCTGGAACTGCGCACCCTTCGTGAAGATCTGGCGGTCGGCCCAGTAGCGGATCCGCGTGCCCGTCACGCCGCGCTTGGTCTTCCCGATGACTCGGAGTTCGCTCTGCTTCTCGAAGGGGGTGAACGGTGCGTCCGGCGTGGGCTCACCGGTGTCGGCGAAGATGCCGGGCTCGCCACGGTGGAAGGACATCGCGTAGGTCTTGCCACCGCGGTCCACCTCGACGTCGAGCCGTTCCGAGAGCGCATTGACGACAGAGGCGCCGACGCCGTGCAGCCCGCCCGACGCGGCGTAGGACCCACCGCCGAACTTGCCGCCGGCGTGTAGCTTCGTGAACACGACCTCGACGCCCGACAGGCCGGTCTTCGGCTCGATGTCGACCGGGATGCCTCGCGCGTGGTCTCGGACCTCGACGCTCTGGTCGGCGTGCAGGATGATCTCGATCTCGTCACCGTGCCCGCCGAGTGCCTCGTCGACCGAGTTGTCGATGATCTCCCAGAGGCAGTGCATGAGGCCCCGCGAGTCCGTCGATCCGATGTACATGCCGGGTCGCTTGCGCACCGCCTCGAGGCCTTCGAGGACGGAGAGATGCCGGGCGGAGTAGTCGCTGCTCACCTCTCAAGAGTAGTCTCCGCGTCCGACACGCCCATGGTGACACTCGGCGACGATCCCGCCATCCTGCATTCCGGCCGGCACCCATCCGGCTGAGGGTCTGGTCCGAATGATCTACGCGCAGAGCGAAACGAACGCGCAAAGGCACACCGTTGCGGCGAACGCGTGCTTTCATGAGTACTACGAGTTTCGTAGCCGCCCGAGTCAGGAGGAGCACATGTCACAGACTGCTACCGAGAGCACGCCGAGTGACCTCGACGCCCAGCAACTGACTGCCGCCGATCGTTGCGATCTGTGCGGAGCACAGGCCTACATCCGCGTGCAGATGAACAGCGGTGAGCTGCTGTTCTGCGCGCACCACGGCAAGAAGTACCAGGAGAAGCTGACGCAGGTCGCGACCGACTGGCACGACGAGTCCGCGCGGCTCTTCACCGAGCAGCGCGCGTAGCCTCCCCAGTCATGACGAAGGGCCCCGGATCCGAGATCCGGGGCCCTTCGTCATGGGTTCAGCCGATGGACGTGATGATCTGTGCCCGCGCCTGCTCGGCGATGTCGTCGAGGGCGCGCAGTTCCGGCGACTCGTCGAGCATCGACGTCCCACCGGCGACGACGATGGCCTGACGGAGCAGACGGTCGGCCAGTTCGGGGTTCTTCGCCAGCACCGGTCCGTGCAGATGAGTGCCGATGAACGGACCGACCATCGCCCCCTCGGTGCCGTCTCCGTTGCCGCGGCCGTGGCGCACCGCGCCGACAGCCTGGACGCCCGTACCGGCACGGAAGTCCCTCGCGTGGTTCTCGTAGCCCACGAGGACGGGCGACTCCAGCTCGAGGTCGCCGGCCGGCACGACGAGCAGGTCGTCGCTGGCCCGGGCGCTGCGGAGCGGGGCGTCCCCCTCGATGATCGCGAGTCCGTCCACCCAGCTGCCCGGTGTCAGTTCGAGACGACGGGTGAGGAGCTTCCATCCGTTCGCCACGGCGAGGACCGGCACCCCGGCCTCCACCCACGCGATGAAGGCGTCGTGGAACGGCCGGAGCGCTTCGAGGACAGCCGGGGCGGACGGGTCGTCGCAGGAGCCGAGCACGACGGCGTGGACCGCGTCCGGCAGGTCCGCCACCGACTCGACCGGGACCAGCTCGACGGTGAGTCCCCGAGCGCGACCACGGCGGGCGAGGACCGAGCCGTTCTCGGCGTCGCCGTTGACGTTGCAGCTCGACGGCAGCAGGACGGCGATGATGATCGTCGGCTCGGTCGTCATGCGTCGTCCTGATCGTTCGAGGCGAGCCCGAGGTGCGCGCGCGTGCGACGCATCGAGTCGGCGGTGAAGATGACGGTCTTACGGCCGACACCAGGGGCGGGGAGTGCCAGGAACGCGTCCAGGGCCGCACCGAGATCCGGCTCGATGCGATCGATCTCGACGCCGTCGTACCCGAGCTGGAGCGCCGCCTCCCAGGCCTTCGACCCGGAGACGACGGCGACGCGACCGAGTCGGGCCGTGTCGACCGGCCACAGGTAGGACGGGTCGCGGACGTCGCTGCCGACGGCCACCAGGATCTGCTCCGTGTCCGGGGCGAGACTGTCGATGTTCAGTTGGAAGCTCGCCGGGTTCTGGACGAGCACGAACTCCACTTCGACGCCACGCACGGTGGTCACCTCGCCGCGGCCGAAGACCGGGGTCAAGGCCCCGAACGAGGCTGCCGCCGTCGCGAGCCGGAACTCCGGCCCGAGGATGGCCGCGGCACCGGAGATGGCCGCAGCCGCGTCGATCGCGTAGTGCACGCCGCGAGCGGGAAGGCGGAACCGCGCGGTCTCGCCTCGGTGCGCGATGACCACCTCGTCGCCGGCCAGCGACTGGACCACCGTGCCGGCGTCCGCGTCGACACGATCCGGGGCGGTCGAGCTGTAGCCCAGGCCACGCGGACTGGCTTCCAGGACCGAGGCCGAGACGCCGTACCGCCACCGGGTCGCGGCGCTCCCCGAGGCGACCGCGTCGACCAGCGCGTCGTCGCCGTTCAGGACCAGCGAACCGGTCGATCGTCCGGCGATCGCATCGAGCATGCGGGACACCATGGCGGCATCGTGGAAGCGGTCGATCTGATCGACCGACACGTTCGTCAGGATGACGTGCGCCGGGCGGAGCCGCGGCGCGATCAGAGCCCCATGGCCCTCGTCCATCTCGAGCACGCCCAGATCCGCGTCGATCCGACCTCGGAGGTCGGCCCGTTCGAGGAGTGCCGAGGTGAGGCCCTGGGAGATGTTCGCCGTGGACGGGTTCGTGAACACGGAGACCTGATGCGCGCGCAGGATACCCACGAGCATCTTGGTCGTGGTCGACTTCCCGCTCGAGCCACTCACGATCACGAGGCCACGCGGGAAGCTGTTCAGCGTGTCCGGCAGGAACCCGGGAGCGACACGGTTGACCACGAGGCCGGGAACGGCCGATCCCCCGCCCGGCTTACGCAGCCTGGCGAGGAATCGGACGGCTCGACCCGCGAGGATGGCGGGGGCGTAGCGCATGCTCCTACTCGAGGTAGTCGCGGAGCGACTGGGATCGGCTCGGGTGACGCAGCTTGGCCATCGTCTTCGACTCGATCTGTCGGATCCGCTCGCGCGTGACGCCGAACGTGTCGCCGATCTGGTCTAGCGTCTTCGGCATGCCGTCTCCGAGGCCGAAGCGCATCCGGATGACACCTGCTTCGCGCTCGGACAGTGAATCGAGGAGCGACTCCAACTGCTTCTGCAGCATGGTGAAGCTCACCGCATCGGCCGGGACGACCGCCTCGGTGTCTTCGATGAGGTCGCCGAACTCGCTGTCGCCGTCCTCGCCCAGAGGGGTGTGCAGCGAGATGGGCTCGCGGCCGTACTTCTGGACCTCGATGACCTTCTCAGGCGTCATGTCGAGCTCACGGCTCAGTTCCTCAGGCGTGGGTTCGCGACCGAGGTCCTGGAGCATCTGGCGCTGCACGCGGGCGAGCTTGTTGATGACCTCGACCATGTGCACGGGGATGCGGATGGTCCGCGCCTGGTCGGCCATGGCACGCGTGATGGCCTGGCGGATCCACCAGGTCGCGTACGTGGAGAACTTGAAGCCCTTCGTGTAGTCGAACTTCTCGACAGCACGGATGAGCCCGAGGTTGCCCTCCTGGATGAGGTCGAGGAACTGCATGCCTCGTCCGGTGTAGCGCTTGGCGAGGCTCACGACGAGTCGCAGGTTGGCGCCGAGCAGGTGGCTCTTCGCCCGGGCTCCGTCCTTCGCGACCCACTGGAGTTCCCGGCCGACGCGCGAGCGCTTCTCGAGGTCGGACAGCTGCGAGAGCTTGTCCTCCGCGAAGAGTCCGGCCTCGATGCGCATGGCGAGCTCGACCTCTTCCGCTGCGTTGAGGAGGGCGACCTTACCGATCTGCTTGAGGTAGTCCTTCACCGGGTCGGCGGTCGCGCCGGTGATCGCCGCGGAGTAGACGGGGATCTCGTCGTCGTCGCTGTTGGAGAGCACGAGTGCGTCGGTGGGGAGGGTGATCTCGGGGACGGACTTGTCGTCCTCCTCCTCGACCGCCTCCGTCGCCTCGCCGGCGGGAGCGTCGACCACGGCGTCGTCGGCGACGACCTCGACGACGACGTCCTCGTCGTCGGCAGCCTCATCGGGCTCCGAGCCCGCCTTCGGGGCGGCCTTGGCGCGCGTGGCCTTCGCCTTGGGAGCGGCTTTCGTGCGCGGCGTGGCGGCCTTGGTGGTCCGAGCCTTCGCTGCGGGAGCCTCCGTGGCCTCGTCTGCCGGCGCTGCTTCGTCTGCGCGAGCGGTCTTGGTGGCCATAGCTGCACCTTCCTGTTCGGACCCGGCTTCGAGAGTCAACGCCGGATCGTCCGTGATTTCGGACATTACGAGGACCCATGTCAAGTCTTGGTGCAGTGCAACCCGAAAAGGGCCGCCGACATTCCGAGAGGTGAACGGGTCCGAGATCTATTATAGCGCGCTACGGAAGGCCACAGAGCCACCGGCGATTTGTCAAGAGCCGGTCCGTCGCACGAGGCGAACGCTCAGCGACGGCGACCGAGTCGGGCACGGACGGCGATCCACAACGGGCCGACCGCGATCCCCTCCTCCTCGACGAAGCGCTTCCGCGTGCGCGACCTGGCCACGAGCAGCATGGCGACGCCGAACCCGATCACGAGGTACTGCACGGAGAACGCGATCCTGAAACTGTCCATCGAGTAGTCGGCGCGAGAGCCGCCACTCACCGCGTCGATGATGAGGCCGATCAGGAACATGATGACGAAGCTCGCGAGGAACCCGCCGACGTTGACGATGCCGTTCGCGCCACCGAGTGCCCGGATGGGGTTGAAGGTCCTGGCGAAGTCGAACCCGATCAGCGACCCGGGCCCGCCGACCCCCACGACGACGAACAGGACGATGACGAGCCACATCGGAGGGACTCCGGGCCACAGGAGCAGGGCCGCCCATGCGAGGCCCATGACCGTCACGATGCAGAGCACCAGGTTGCTGCGTCGATACGGGAACCGCGCGGTGAGCACGCCGATGATCGGCCCCGCGATCATGCCGGAGACGACGATCACGATGAGGAGAGACGCCGCCAGCGGCTGCGAGTACCCGAGCGCGTAGACCATGAACGGGAAGCCCCAGAGCAGGGTGAGGACGGTTCCGGAGGACTGGGTCACGAAGTGCGACCAGAACCCGAGACGGGTGCCGGGCCGCCGCAGGCTGACCACGACCTCGCGGACGACGTGTCCCCAGCTCTCCGGCCGAGGGGCCTCGTCCGACCCGGTCGGGCGGTCGCGCACGACGATCAGCACGCCCACGAGGGCGAGCAGGACCAGACCCGCCGCGCCGAGGAACGCCGGCGACCACCCGAGGGCGTGCAGGACGAAGGAGAAGGGGACCGCTGACAGGACCTGGCCGATCTGCCCGATGTTCCCGACCCACTGCGAGACGATCGGCACGCGGTGCGTGGGGAACCAGGAGTTCACGAGCCGGAGGACCGAGGTGAACACGGCGGCGTCGCCGAGTCCCACGAGCATCCGCCCGACGATGGCGCCGCCCAGTTCGGTCGTGAGCCCCAACCAGATCTGACCGATCATGACGACCGACAAACCGGCTGCGATGAGGATCCGTGGACCGAGGCGGTCGATCAGGACGCCGACGGGGACCTGCATCGCGGCGTAGACGATCAGCTGCGCGACCGCGAGCGTCGAGAGCGCGGCAGCGTCGATGTGGAACCGACCGGTGGCGTCGACGGCCGCGACACCGAGCGTCGACCGCTGCATGACGGTGATGAGGTAGGCGAACACTCCGACGCCGAACACCCACCAGACGCGTCGAGATCCCACCGATCCAGCTTAGGCGCTCGAACGGTCCTCGTCGCCGTGCCGCCTGCTGGCGAGGAACTTCTCGAGTTCGGCCGCGATCTCGTCGGCGGTCGGCAGGGCGCCGTCGATGTCGGTCAGCGGCGACTTCGGGGAGTTGTCGGCCATGTAGGCGTCGTAGCGCTCTTCGAGCGTCGTGACGAGCTGGCCGAGTTCGTGGTTCGTGCCGACCTGTTCGTCGATCTTGGCGAGGAAGTCACGGCCGTCCTCACGGAGCCGGTCCGTCGGGAAGATCAAGCCGGTCGCGGCACTCAGGCTCTCGATGGCCATGATCGCCGCGGCAGGGAACTCCGTGTCCGCCAGGTAATGCGGAACGAGGAGGACGAACGCCGCGATGCTGTCGCCGCGCTCGTAGAGGCGGTGTTCGAGCAGGTGCAGCACGTTGGACGGCACCTGTGTGCGCGGGCGCCAGACCGAGAGCGACTCGATGAGGTCGAAGCGGTTGCCGCTCACGGTCACGCCGATGGGTCGGGTGTGCGGGACCGGCATGGGGATCGCGTGGACCCAGGTCGTGTCGCTCACTCGGAACCGGTCGACGAGTTCCAGCACCGCGGCCACGAAACGCCCCCACAGGAAGTCCGGCTCGAAGCCGGTGAGCAGGAGGAACGGCGATCCGAGCTCGTCATGCGCGAGCGAGAGCGTCAACCGCGGCGGACGGTACTCGGTCAGGTGGTCCTGGTCGAAGGAGATGATCGGTCGGCGCGCGCGGTAGTCGAGCAGCACGTCGGCGTCGAACTCGGCGACGACCGTCGTGTCGAGCACGTCGTCGAGGTAGGCGTTCAGCTGCCCGACCGCTCCCCCGGCGTCGGAGAAACCGGTGAGCCCCGCCACCAGGTGCAGTCCGGCGGGCACGTCGATCTCCGCGTGCACCTCGTAGAGGTCGTCTGGCGTAGGCATGCTCCAACTCTAAACGGGGGTGTCGAAGGCCCCCGCCCCTCGACGCCCTCCGGGTACCGCCGAGAGCGAACAGGGTCGGCATCGCGTCCGGCCCGCTGGGTGCGTGCCTACGATGGAGACATGACGATCCCCGCACTGTCCGTCGTGTCCGCCACCGTGGAGCAGCTCGAGGGCGAGTTGCTCGTCCTCGCGGTGAGGCAGGGTCAGGACGGCCCGGAACTCCTCGCTCCCGAGCCCTACACGGCACTGACCGCAGAGCTTCCCGCCTTCGGTATCTCCGGGGCCGAAGACCAGGTGCGTCGGCTCCCCGATCGATTCGGCACCGCGACGGGTCTCGTCCTTATGGGGGTCGGCGCCGACACGGACCCTGCGGCCTTCCGTCGCGCCGCAGGCGCGGTGACCCGAGGGCTGGACGGCCACACCTCCATCACGTTCGCATTGACGGAGGAGACGGCGGAGGCAGCGGAAGCCGTCCTCGAAGGCGCAGCCATCGGCTCGTACCGCTACACCGCTTCCCGTGGCACCGGAACGCCGTCGGCGCCTGGCCCCCTCGAGCGCGTCACGGTCGTCGTCCCGCCAGCCCTCGACGCCCCTGGCATCGACGTCGCCGAGCACGCTGCGGCGGTCGCCGAGGCCATCGGGCTCGTCAAGGACCTCGTCAACACCCCGCCGAACGATCTCTACCCGGCGACCTTCGCCGACGCCGCGCGGGCCGCCGTGGACGGCCTCGACGTCGAGGTCGAGGAATGGGACGAGACCCGCCTGGCCGAGGACGGCTTCGGCGGCATCCTCGGGGTCGGGCAGGGATCCTCACGGCCCCCGCGTCTCGTGAAGCTGAGCTACCACCCGGAGGCGGCTCGAACGCACCTCGCACTCGTCGGCAAGGGCATCACCTTCGACAGCGGTGGGCTGTCGTTGAAGCCGCCGGTGTCGATGGTCGGGATGAAGTACGACATGACCGGGGCGGCCACCGTCCTCGCCGTCCTGGCCGCCGCCGCGCGCCTGGGCGTGCCGACGAGGCTCACCGCCTGGTTGTGTCTCGCCGAGAACCTCCCCTCCGGGACCGCGATCCGACCGAACGACGTCCTCACGATCCGTGGCGGTCGTACGGTCGAGGTCACCAACACCGACGCCGAGGGCCGTCTGGTCCTGGCCGACGGCCTGGTCGCCGCCGCTGAAGAGGAGCCCGACGCGATCATCGACGTCGCGACCCTCACCGGTGCCGCCGTGGTGGCGCTGGGCAACCGCTACACCGGGGTCATGGGCGACGCCGCGTTCGTGACCGACCTCATCGCGACCGGGTTCGGCGCCGACGAGCTCTTCTGGCCGATGCCGTTCCCCGCGGAACTCCGCAAGGTGCTCGACTCGGACGTGGCCGACCTCGCGAACGCGAAGCCGGGAACCACCGCGGGCGGCATGCTCGTCGCCGGGACCTTCCTGCGGGAGTTCATCCCCGAACGCACCGATGCCGAAGGCGTGGCGACCCGCATCCCGTGGGCGCACCTCGACATCGCCGGCAGCGCCATGAACGGCGACGCGGCGTACGGGTTCACCGCCAAGGGACCGACCGGTGTCGCGGTCCGCACACTCCTCGCAATGGCCGAGGAGATTAGCCACCCGTAGTAAGGTCGATGGGGGCGGTTCGACCTGCCTCGACACCGCCGAACACACCACGACGGTTTCCGATCGACCACGAAGCACACACAAGGAGCAACGGAGTGTCCGAGCAGAATTTTGACCTGGTAGTCCTGGGAGGCGGAAGCGGCGGATACGCTGCGGCGCTGCGCGCTTCGCAGCTCGGCCTCACCGTCGGCATGATCGAGAAGGACAAGGTCGGCGGCACCTGCTTGCACCGCGGCTGCATCCCGACCAAGGCGCTGTTGCACTCCGCCGAGGTCGCCGACGCGTCCCGCGAGTCCGAGAAGTTCGGCGTCAAGTCGACCTTCGAAGGCATCGACATCGAGGGCGTCACGAAGTACCGCGAGGGCATCGTCGCGAAGAAGTACAAGGGTCTCCAGGGCCTCGTGAAGGCTCGTGGCATCACCACGATCGAGGGTGAGGGCCGTCTGGTCTCCCCGACGAGCGTGCAGGTCGGCGACGACCTCATCACCGGCAAGAACGTCATCCTCGCGACGGGTTCGTACAGCCGCTCGCTCCCCGGCCTCGAGATCGGCGGCCGGGTCATCACGAGCGAGCAGGCCCTGCAGCTCGACTTCGTGCCCAAGAAGGTCGCCGTGCTCGGCGGCGGCGTGATCGGTGTCGAGTTCGCAAGCGTGTGGAAGTCCTTCGGCACCGAGGTGACGATCATCGAGGCACTCCCCCACCTGGTCCCCAACGAGGACGAGGCCATCAGCAAGGCCCTCGAGCGCGCGTTCCGCAAGCGCGGGATCGACTACTCGCTCGGCGTCCGGTTCCAGGGCGTCACGCAGGACGACCAGGGCGTGCACATCACGCTCGAAGACGGCAAGACCATCGACGCCGAGCTGCTGCTCGTCGCCGTCGGCCGTGGCCCGTCGACCGCCGGCCTCGGTTTCGAGGAGGTCGGTGTCACCATCGACCGCGGCTTCGTCATCACCAACGACCGCCTCGAGACGAACATCCCCGGCCTCTACGCCGTCGGCGACATCGTCCCCGGCCTCCAGCTCGCACACCGCGGCTTCCAGCAGGGCATCTTCGTCGCCGAGGAGATCGCCGGCCTCAAGCCGGTGGTCATCGAGGACATCAACATCCCGAAGGTCACCTACAGCGACCCTGAGATCGCTTCGGTCGGTCTGAGCGAGGCGAAGGCGGCGGAGCAGTACGGCGCCGACAACATCACGAGCTACGACTTCAACCTCGCCGGCAACGGCAAGAGCGAGATCATCGGCACGAGCGGCAACGTCAAGGTCATCCGGGTCAACGACGGTCCGGTGATCGGCGTCCACATGATCGGTGCCCGCGTCGGCGAACTCATCGCCGAAGGCCAGCTCGCCGTCAACTGGGAGGCATACCCGGAGGACATCGCGCCGCTCATCCACGCGCACCCCACGCAGAACGAGGCGCTCGGCGAAGCATTCCTCGCGCTCGCAGGCAAGCCCCTGCACGCGCTGTGACGCGGCCCGAACACCCCAATAAGCTAAAGCACACACAACAGGTTTCAAAGGAGACAAGGTCATGAGCGAATCCGTCAGCCTCCCGGCACTCGGCGAGAGTGTCACCGAGGGTACGGTCACCCGCTGGCTGAAGAATGTCGGCGACACCGTGGAGGTCGACGAGCCGTTGCTCGAAGTTTCGACCGACAAGGTCGACACCGAGATCCCTTCGCCCGTCGCAGGTGTCATCGAAGCGATCCTCGTCCAGGAAGACGAGACCGTCGAGGTCGGTACCGCCCTCGTGACCATCGGTGATGGTTCGGGCGCTGCCGCAGCCGAAGAGCCCGCCCCCGCGGCGGAGCCGGCAGCTGAGGCCCCCGCCGCCGAACCTGCGCCAGCACCCGAGCCCGAACCTGCTCCGGCTCCCGCTGCTGCTCCGGCCGCTGCTCCGGCTCCGGCCGCTGCTCCGGCTCCGGCCGCTGCTCCGGCTCCCGCGGCCGCTCCGGCAGCTGCCGCTCCGGCTCCCGCCGCTGCTCCGGCACCTGCTGCTTCCGAGCAGCCCTCCGGTGTCGTCAACTCCGGCTACGTCACGCCGCTCGTCCGCCGCCTGGCGAACCAGCACGGGGTCGACCTCAACACCGTCACCGGCACCGGTGTCGGTGGACGCATCCGCAAGGAGGACGTCCTCCAGGCACAGCGTGCCGGCAGCACGACCGACACCGACACCGAGACCGCAGCGGCACCCGCCGTCCAGGTCTCGGAACTCCGCGGCACGAGCAAGGCAATGTCGCGTCTCCGCAAGGTCGTCGCGGAACGCGCCGTCGCTTCGATGCAGGGCACCGCCCAGCTCACGAGCGTCGTCGAGGTCGACGTCACGAAGGTCGCCGCACTGCGCACGGCCGTCAAGGACGAGTTCCTGGCCAAGACCGGCAACAAGCTCTCCTTCCTGCCGTTCTTCGCCCTCGCAGCCAGCGAGGCACTCCAGACGTACCCGATCATCAACGCCACGGTCGACGGCGATCAGATCGTCTACCCGGAGACCGAGAACCTCGCGATCGCGGTCGACACCGAGCGTGGTCTCCTCACCCCGGTCATCCGTGACTCCGGCTCCAAGTCGATCGCGGAGCTCGGCGCGGAGATCGCCGACCTCGCCCAGCGGACGCGCGACAACAAGCTGCAGCCCGACGAGCTCTCCGGCGGGACGTTCACGCTGACGAACACCGGCTCGCGGGGTGCGCTGTTCGACACCCCGATCGTGTTCCTGCCGCAGTCGGCGATTCTCGGAACCGGCATCGTGACCAAGAAGCCGGTCGTCGTGACGGTCGACGGGGCCGACGCCATCGCCATCCGTTCGACGGTCTATCTCGCCCTGAGCTACGACCACCGGATCATCGACGGCGCGGACGCTGCACGCTTCCTCGTCCAGGTGAAGAACCGCCTCGAAGCAGGCGACTTCCGCGGCTCGCTCGGGATCTGATCGCAGCACGACCACCCGGGGATCACCGCCTCATCCGGCGGTGAAGACCTCCCGCAGACGCCAGCCCGTCTCGCCCCTCACCACGAGGAGCGTGACGGGCTGGCGTCGTTTCGGCGCACCGTCGTCCGTGGCCGCAGCCTCGGCCGTGCCTCGAAGGACGGCCGCGTCGCCCTGGCGGTCGACGAGCTCCAGGGTCGCCGCCTCGATCGATCCGATCCCGTCGCCGACCTGCTCCTCGTCCCCGAACGGCGATCCCGGTTCGACAGCCTCCCAGAGGCACGTTTCATCCGAACTCGAACGACACTGGTCGCGTCTGAGCACGAGCGCGCGGGCGGCTGCGAGCGGATCATCGCCCTCCACGGCGTCGACGGCGTCGACGGCCTCGGCGGACGGGGCAGCATCGGCCTGCATGGAGGGGACGGGCGCAGGAGCGGAGGACGGGGCCTGCGACGTCGAGGGCTGCTGCCCGCTCGAACCAGCGTCGGCTGTGCTCGGCGCCTCCGGCGGCAGGAGGACCATCGCGGTCGACGCCAGGACCACGGCAGCGCCTGCTCCGCCGAGGACCAGGCGCCGGCGCGGCGGGCTGCCGCGCCGCGCTGCCGGGCGGTCGGCGGCCGCGTCGTGTGAGCGGCGACCCGGGCGCACGTCGAGACGCTGACGAAACCTCGCCGCCAGGGGCGTGCGGCGTCTCGCCTCGGCGGCAGCACGTCTCGTCGGCGGCGTGGTCGCCCGCATCGCCCGGTCGTGTTCGACGGCGGCACGGATCTCGTCGGCTGCGGTACCCGTCGGAGGATCGATGCGGTCCAGGAGGACCGGCAGGGGTCTCGCGAGGGCATGGATCCGTTGCTGCAGGCGGTTGGCGATCTCATGATCGGCGAGTCCTGGTGCGAGTTCCGCGACCCACGGCTCGGTCGTTGGCTGGTCGGCGGACGGCGTCGATCGCAGCACGCCGTCCATGAGTCTGGAGAACGCCGACCAGTCGTCGACGAACGCCGGGTCTGGGCGGCCGGTCCCGCCGCTGAGACCGGGTCGGTCGACGGCGACGGCCCGGGACCAACCGGCGAGGACCGGTCGACCGTCGGCGGCGAACGACACCGCGGTGGCCGCGATGCCACCGTGAGCGATGCCCGCGAGATGTGCCGCGCGGACCGCGTCGACGAGCGGAGCCAGGATGGTGACGGCTTCGCCCGGCGCGATCGACTCGCGGCGGCGCAACAACTCCCCCAGGGTGCCGCCGGCGAGCCGTTCGACCAGCAGGCACGGCAGACCGCCGGGATCCTCGGCGACATCGATGAGTTTCACGATGTGCGGATGGTCGAGACGCGACAGGATGGCCGCTCGGCGCCAGAGGCCCCGCTCGGCGGCGTCCGCCCTGGCGCGGAGCAGCACTGCATCGACGACGGTCGGAGCCAGGACCCCGCCGCCGGGACCGCCGGGCTCGGCGTCGACGGGCACCGTCGAGTAGGCCGTCCACTCCTGGCCGGTGCCCAGGCGTCTGACGAGGCGACGGCCTGCCACGGTGACTGCTGCATCGGACGGATCGATCGACGTTTCCATACCCTGATCCTGTGACGTCCGGGATCTGCCGCCTCGGTCCGCACCGATGGTTGTGGACAGGGAACCGGAGGGGCGCTCCTGTGGAGCACATCGCAGCATCACGACCCTCCGGCACCGGCTATCCTGGGTGTATGGCTCAGAAGGACGCGCCCCCGGCGGCGCAGAAGGAACCAGGGCGGATCAAGCAGCTCTGGCAGGTGTTCCAGCTCACCCGTCGCCACGACAAGGCGGCGCAGTGGTTGATGCTCGGTGGGTTCATCCTGCCGGTGCTCATCGGCATCGCCGTGGCGCTGCTGTTCTCCGCCGGCAACATCTTCGCGCTCGTCATGTGGATCATCGCGGGCGTGCTCGCGGGCATCCTGGCCGCGCTGTTCATCCTCACCCGTCGCGCGGACAAGGTCGTCTACACGCAGATCGAGGGTCGACCGGGCGCTGTCGGACAGGTCCTCCGTGCAGCACCACGCTCGTGGCAGACGAGCGAGATGCCCGTCGCCGTGAACCCCAAGACCCAGGACGCGATCTACCGTGCCGTCGGCCGTGGGGGCGTCGCCCTGATCGCGGAAGGACCACGATCGCGGACCTCACGCCTGCTCGAGGACGAGAAGCGCAAGGTCACCCGTATCCTCCCGAACGTGCCGATCACGGTCTTCCACGTCGGCCCCGACGCCGACTCCGTGCAGCTCCGTCAGCTCTCCGGTGCCCTCCGGAAGGTCAAGAAGTCCTTGACCAACCCCGAGGTGCTCGCCGTGAGCAACCGCCTGTCGTCGTTCGGCACCCAGCTCCCGATCCCGAAGGGCGTCGACCCGATGCGGGTCCGTCCGCAGCGCGCGCGCTGATCACCTGACGTCGCGCAGCGTCTCCCGCGCAACCGCAACGGCCGCCCTCTCCGGAGGGCGGCCGTTGTCGCGTTCCGATCGTCGGCGCGGATTCAGCGCACGCGGAGGAGCACCGTGCCGGCCACCTTGTCGTGGAACCCGCGCTGGTCCGAGTCCCAGACGAGCGCCGGCACGACGACGCACAGGAGCGCCGTCCGGACCACCGGACGCCAGAGCCCGACCCACCCGCCCGCCAGCGGCATCAACCGCATGCCGCACAGGCGGTGACCGATGCTGCCACCGATCGTGGGGATGAACACGAGCTGCATGATCGCGAAGATGACGAGCGTCGCCGTGGCGTCGTAGGCGAAGAAGGCGACGGAGAGCACCACGGCGAGAGCCCAGTCGATCACGAGGGCGGTGATTCGCCGACCGACCCGTGCGACCGAACGGACGCCGCTCTCAGGAAGTCCGAGCCGTTCGCCAGGGAAGGCACTGGGAGGAAGCTCACCGAAGGTCCGTGGATTCTGCGGGGTCTGGGGCACTGTGCCATTCTATTCGGGCGGGGATTCTCGTAACATCCACGAAACATGGGTGTCATGGCGGGGTAACCCCCTCCCCGTAGTCTCACAGGTGGCTGCGCTGTGCAGCCTCCCTGTACCAACCCCATTTGGAGCCATTCACATGTTCAGTGATTCTTCCGAAGTGCTCAAGTTCATCAAGGACACCGATGTCAAGTTCCTCGACATCCGCTTCACGGACCTTCCCGGCGTGCAGCAGCACTTCAACATCCCGGCCAGCACCGTCGACGAGGAGTTCTTCACCGTCGGCCAGCTCTTCGATGGCTCGTCCATCCGTGGCTTCGCCAACATCCACGAGTCCGACATGCAGCTCATCCCGGATGTCTCCACCGCCTACATCGACGCCTTCCGTGCCGAGCGCACGCTCATCATGGTGTTCGACATCTACAACCCCCGCAACGGCGAGATCTACTCCAAGGACCCGCGTCAGGTCGCCAAGAAGGCTGAGAAGTACCTCGCCTCGACCGGCATCGCGGACACCGCGTTCTTCGCCCCCGAAGCAGAGTTCTACATCTTCGACGACGTCCGCTACGAGGTGAACCAGCACTCGAGCTTCTACTCGGTGGACTCCGAAGAGGGAGCGTGGAACACCGGTCGCGCCGAAGAGGGCGGCAACCTCGGTAACAAGACGCCGTACAAGGGCGGCTACTTCCCCGTCAGCCCCGTCGACAAGCAGGCCGACCTCCGCGACGACATCAGCCTCAAGCTGATCGACGCCGGCCTCATCCTCGAGCGCGCTCACCACGAAGTGGGCACCGGCGGCCAGGCCGAGATCAACTACCGCTTCGACACCATGGTCGCCGCGGCGGACGACATCCTGAAGTTCAAGTACATCGTCAAGAACACGGCTGAGCTGTGGGGCAAGACCGCGACCTTCATGCCGAAGCCGCTCTTCGGTGACAACGGTTCGGGCATGCACACGCACCAGTCGCTCTGGAGCGACGGCAAGCCGCTCTTCTACGACGAGAACGGCTACGGCGGTCTCTCCGACCTCGCCCGCTGGTACATCGGTGGTCTGCTGAAGCACGCTCCCGCGGTCCTCGCCTTCACGAACCCGACGGTGAACTCCTACCACCGCCTCGTCCCCGGCTTCGAAGCTCCGGTCAACCTGGTCTACTCGGCCGGCAACCGCTCCGCGTCGATCCGCATCCCGATCACGGGCACGAACCCGAAGGCCAAGCGCATCGAGTTCCGCGCGCCCGACGCCTCCGGCAACCCGTACCTCGCGTTCGCCGCGCAGCTGATGGCGGGCCTCGACGGCATCAAGAACCGCATCGAGCCGCACGAGCCCGTCGACAAGGACCTCTACGAGCTTCCCCCCGAGGAGGCCAAGAACATCCCGCAGGTGCCCGCGTCGCTCGGTGCCGCGCTCGAGGCACTCGAGGCGGACCACGAGTTCCTCCTCGCCGGCAACGTCTTCACGCCGGAGCTCATCGAGACCTGGATCCAGTACAAGCGCGAGAACGAGATCAAGCCGCTGGCCCAGCGCCCGCACCCGTTCGAGTTCGAGCTGTACTACGGCGTCTGAGTCCCTTCAGCACCACGAACCGCCCCGTCATCCTTCCGGATGGCGGGGCGGTTCCGCGTGATCGTGCCGACGGGTGTGGCGGGCTCAGAGCCCGTAGAAGCCGTGCTCGAAGACGGTGCGGGCTCGACGGGTCGCGGCGAGGTAGTCCTGTTCCAGGAGGCTCGCCGATCCGGTCGGGTACTCCAGCAGTCGTGCGACGCCCTCGAGCTGCAGTCGGTCGCTGGGCAGCACGTCCTGGGTCTTGTTCAACCACAGGGTCATCGCCGAGCGGATCCGCGACGCCAGGATCCAAGCCTCACGGAGTCGGTTCGCGGACTCCCGATCGACGAGGTCCGCCTCCACCGCCGCGTCGAGTGCCCGGAGCGTCGACGTCGTCCGGAGCGCCGGTACGTCGACACCATGCTCGAGTTGCAGGAGCTGCACGAACCACTCGACATCGCTGAGCGATCCTCGGCCGAGTTTGAGGTGTCGGGTCGGATCGGCGCCCTGCGGCAGTCGTTCGTTCTCGACCCGCGCCTTGATCCGCTTCACCTCACGGACGGACTGCTCGCTGATGTCCGCCGGATAGCGGACGGTGTCGGCCACCTCGGTGAAGGCGGCGATGAGGTCCGGATCGCCGACGACGCCGGCAGCCCGCAGGAGCGCCTGCGCCTCCCAGGTGAGCGACCAGCGCGCGTAGTAGTTCCGGTAGGAGTCGAGGGACCGCACGAGTGGCCCGTTCTTGCCCTCCGGACGCAGGTCGAGGTCGAGGTCGAGCGGGAGCCGGGCGTCCTCGCTCAACCGGTTTAGCTCGGCGGCGATCGCAGCCGCCTGCCGTTGCGCGAGCTGTGGCTCGACGTCCGGAAGCGCCCGGAACACGTAGAGGACGTCCAGGTCCGACCCGAGGCCCAACTCGGCACCGCCGTACCGTCCCATGGCGATGATCGCGAACTCGATGTCGGCTCCGAGCCCGCCGATGCGGCGGACGGCACCCAGGAGTCCGGCGAGCGTGGCCGTCGAGACGTCGGTGAGACCTGCGGCCAGCCCCTGGACGTCGAGCATGCCGACGGTGGAGGACATCGCGAGGCGTAGGACCTCGCGTCGTCGCACCGCGCGGATGGCCGCAGCCGCGGAGTCGGGCGAGTCGTGTCGTCGGAGGATCGCCGCGATCTCCTCGCCGAGCGCCGCCGACGACCGTGGGCGGAGGTCCTCATCGCCGGCGAGCCAGGCCGCGGACTCCGGGATCCGGTCCATCAGTTCGCCGATGAACCGCGATCCGGAGAGGACCCTGGTGAGTCGCTCGGCCGCACCCGATGAGTCGCGCAACATCCGCAGGAACCAGTGCGACTCGCCGAGCGATTCGCTGAGCCGTCGGAACGCGAGCAGGCCGTAGTCGGGATCGGCGCCGTCGGCGAACCACCCCAGCATGACGGGGAGGAGATGCCGTTGGATGTTCGCGCGCCGGGACACCCCGGCGGTGAGCGCGCCGATGTGGGCCAGGGCACCGCGGGGGTCGACGAAGCCGATCGCCGCGAGTCGGGCCTCAGCCTGCCCGCTGGTCAGACTCAGTCCGCTCTCGGGCAGGGCGGCGACCGCCGAGAGCAACGGGCGGTAGAAGAGACGCTCGTGCAGTTGCCGGACGCCGTGCTTCGTCGTCTCCCACCGGGAGACGAGCGCCTGGGCGGTCGTCGCGAGCGTACTCGAGCGGGCGAGCGACCGGAGCGACGGCTCGTCGCGCGGCATCATGTGGGTGCGTTGCAGTCGTGTCAGCTGGAGTCGGTGTTCGAGGACGCGGAGCAGGCGGTAGTCGTGCGCGAACTCCTGCGCTTCGGCGCGACCGATGTACCCGGCCGTGGCGAGGCCGTCGAGCGCGGCGAGGGTGCCCCGCTGGTGGACGGAGTCGTCGAGCTGGCCGTGCACCAGCTGGAGGAGCTGCACGGTGAACTCGATGTCGCGGAGGCCGCCCGGACCGAGCTTCAACTGGTAGTGGA
This sequence comes from Plantibacter sp. LMC-P-059a, assembly GCF_030209505.1. Classification (NCBI taxonomy): domain Bacteria; kingdom Bacillati; phylum Actinomycetota; class Actinomycetes; order Micrococcales; family Microbacteriaceae; genus Plantibacter; species Plantibacter sp. LMC-P-059a. Next base: position 66,170 of record NZ_JARVRZ010000008.1, read on the forward strand.
CGTCCTCCGCGGGGATGTTCTCGGTGACCCGCTCCCGCATGCGCTGGACAGACTCCACGAAGCCCTCGCGGGACGCACTCCCCCACACCTTCGGCTGCACCGCCTCGATGTAGCGCGCCCCAAGCTCCTGATCGCCGGCGAGAGCCCTGGCCTTGAGGAGGGCCTGGAACTCCCAGCTCTTCGCCCACCGGTCGTAGTAGACGAGGTGTGATTCGAGGGTGCGAACCAGGGCGCCCGCCTTTCCCTCCGGGCGCAGGTTCGGGTCGACCTCCCAGAGGCTCGGCTCGAGACCGGCTTGGCCGAGGCCCCGCATGGTGAGGACGGCGAGCCGGGTGGCGATCTCGACGGCGCGACCGTTGTCGAGGCCGCCCTCGTCGTCCCCCGAGCCCTCGCCGACGAAGATGACGTCCACGTCCGAGACGTAGTTGAGCTCGCGCGCGCCCGCCTTGCCCATACCGATGATGGCGAACCGCGTCGCCGCGACCTCCTCGCGTGGATAGACGCCCGGGCCACGCGCGCCGCTGGTCTGCGTCCTGGCCACCGCGATCGACGCCTCCAGGGCGCCCGCAGCGAGGTCGGAGAGGGCACTGGCGACCCGGTCGAGGACGACGATGGGATCGGGGGCGCAGAGATCGAAGAGCGCGACCTCGGCGAGCAGACGACGGTAGACGACGCGGATTGCATCCCAGGCCGGTTCCTCGACGATCTCGGCGAAGCCGTCCACGGCGCCGACGCTCGCCAGCAGCTCATCGCGAGCTTCGTCGAGGGTCGGGACCCTCGTGACCGGCAACTCGAAGACCGACAACTGGTCTGGGTGCCGCAGGAAGAAGTCGATGAACCCCTGCGATGCGCCCAGCAACCGGAACAAGCGTTCGGTCGGCGCCTGGTCGGCGAGGAGCCCGGCGAGTTCGTCCGGAGATTTCCGGCCGATCATGAGCACGCCGACGAGCGCCGCGTCGGGATCCGCCGCGACGGCGAACGACGGCGTGATGACCGCCGGGTCGACCGGGACGAGCGCCGCGAGTTCCTGCAGCCGATCCCGCGCCTCGCCGAGACCGGTGAAGCCGAGCCTCGCGAGGGTGCTGAGTGAGATGTTCTCCCGGACCATACGACCCACCGGCCCCCTCGGTTAGAGCATCTCCAGGTTGCTGGCCAACTCGAACGGGGTCACCTGGGCGCGGTACTCCTGCCACTCCTGACGCTTGTTGAGCAGGACGTAGTTGAAGACCTGCTCACCGAGCGTCTCCGCGACGAGCTCGGAACCCTCCATGAGGCTCACGGCGCGGTCGAGGCTGGCGGGCAGGGCGTTGTACCCGAGGGCACGACGCTCCGTGTCGGAGAGGGTCCAGACGTTGTCCTCGGCCTCGGGTGGTAGCTCGTAGCCCTCTTCGATGCCCTTCAGGCCGGCCGCGAGCATGAGCGAGAACGCCAGGTACGGGTTGGCCGCCGAATCGATGGCTCGGTACTCGACCCGGGCGCTCTGCCCCTTGTTGGGCTTGTAGAGCGGGACTCGGACGAGCGCCGAGCGGTTGTTGTGACCCCAGCAGACGAAGCTCGGTGCCTCGGAGAGCTTGTTCGGCCCGACACCGCCCCACAGTCGCTTGTAGGAGTTCACGAACTGGTTGGTGACCGCGGTGATCTCCGGAGCGTGCGTGAGGAGCCCGGCGATGAACTGCCGACCCGTCTTGGAGAGCTGGTACTGCGCACCGGCCTCGTAGAAGGCGTTGGAATCGCCCTCGAACAGCGACATGTGTGTGTGCATGCCGCTCCCCGGCTGGTGGACGAGGGGCTTCGGCATGAAGGTCGCGTAGACGCCCTGCTCGATCGCCACCTCCTTCACGACGGTGCGGAAGGTCATGATGTTGTCGGCGGTGGTGAGGGCGTCCGCGTACCGGAGGTCGATCTCGTTCTGGCCTGGGCCGGCCTCATGGTGGCTGAACTCGACGGAGATGCCCAGGTCTTCCAGCATCCGGACGGAGCGACGACGGAAGTCGTGCGCGGTGCCGCCGGGGACGTTGTCGAAGTACCCGGCCGAGTCCACGGGCTCCGGACCGTCGACGCCGTACTGCGAGGACTTCAGGAGGTAGAACTCGATCTCGGGGTGCGTGTAGAACGTGAACCCCATGTCGGCCGCCTTGGCCAGGGTGCGCTTCAGGACGTTCCGCGGATCGGCCACGGCCGGCTGGCCGTCGGGCGTCGTGATGTCGCAGAACATGCGCGCGGTCGGGTCGATCTCGCCGCGCCACGGGAGGATCTGGAACGTCGTCGGGTCCGGGTGCGCCAGCAGATCCGACTCGTAGGACCGGCTGAGCCCCTCGATCGCGGAGCCGTCGAAACCGAGGCCCTCGGAGAAGGCGCCTTCGACCTCGGCCGGCGCGATCGCGACGGACTTGAGGGTGCCGACGACGTCGGTGAACCACAGCCGGACGAACTTGACGCCCCGCTCCTCGATCGTGCGGAGAACGAAGTCGCGCTGCTTATCCATCTGCCCCTCTTCCTTCGGCCGGCGGCCCGTGTCTAGGCTACTGGCTCCGTCCGTCTTCGTGCTCATCAGCACGCCAGGCGGAGGCGTTCGACAGGCCTGTCACCACCAGGCGAGTACGTAGACCGCCGTCCACAGCGCGGTAGCCGCCCAGAGCGTGGAGATCGCCGCGATCCGGATTCGTGAACCGCGGTGCGCCCCCTCCCAGACCGGTACGAGGCCGAGGCAACTGACGAGGAGCGCGATCGACAGCCATGGCAGGGCCGCGGGGACGCCGATCAGGCCGACCGCCGGGCTCGTCAGTCCGTCCCGCAGGAGCAGCGCGGCAGCGCCCACGGCCCAACTGGCGCCGAACACCGGCGCGATCCCCAGGCGGAGTCCGTCCTGCACCGGTTCGCGCCGGAGCGCCTGGGTGATCAGTCGGTAGGCCCAGGCGATGGACCACCCGATCGCGACCAGCGCGAACAGGATCGGGAGCGCCAGCACGAGCCACGGCCCGCCGCCGCCGGCTGTGTCCGCCGACCACCTGGCGCTCGTCGAGACGTCTGCGGCGTCGATGACGGGGATCGCGGCGTCGTCGCCGGCGCACAGGGCCGCTCGGTAGCTCGAGGGTTCACTCAGCCAGGAGCGGACCACGACCGACGCGCAGGAGCTGTTCGCGGTGGGGATCGCGCCGGAGCCGGGGAAGACCGCGGCGACGGCGGCGGTGGCCAAGCCGGTGGGCGGAGATGCCCACGCGGCGTCCTGCTCCGGTGCACTGACGACGAGGAGGGGTCGGTCGAGTGGTGGTGGCGCTGGGCTCGCCGCCACGCCGAACGCGGTACAGGCCGCCGCGGCGACGTCCTCGAGGAGGGTCGTCGTCGGGGTCCCGGGATCGGACCGTTCGGCAGCTCCAGGCCAGGCGGCCGTCGAGCACCCGAGCACGCGCCCGAGCACGCCGCCCCGTGAGAGGTCGTCGACCGCCGCCGCGGCCAGCGGGTCGAGCGCGGCACGGTGCCCCTCCGCCACGGTCTCCAGCAGGACGGGCAGCGCCGCCTGGGTCGTCGGGTCGGACAGGGCGTGCGAGACGAGTGTGAGCAGCGCGTCGCCACCGATCGTCGTCGGCCGAGCACCGGTCGTGCGGTGCGGGCTGGCCGTGAGCGCCTCGCTCGCCGCCGTCAGCCGCTCAGCCGACCAGGAGGTGTCGAGGATCGGAGCCGAGGCGGTCGCCGGTCCCGCATCGCTCGTCTCGGTCTTGTCTGAGCTCGACGGAGTCGGTGCGCGATCGTCGCCCCGCGCGCGGATCACGGAGAGCGCCGCTTCGACCCCTGCGGAGGACACGATCCCCGGCGCGCCCAGATCGGGTCCGTCGAGGACGACCCCGTCGACACCCTCCGGGTCGATGCCCGTCGCGGTGAGCGCGACACCGGCCGAGGAGCCGACCGCGAGCACCGTCCAGCGGGCATAGCCGAGTTCCTGCCGGAGGTCCCGCAGGTCCGCAGCCGCGGCCTGCACCCCGAAGTCGCCTGCCGAGAAGCCGTCCTCCTGCCAGCCCTCCGCGCAGCTCGTGAAGGCGGCCGCGACGGCCGTGACCCGTTCCTCGCGGCTCCCCTCGGTACCGAGCGCCGACCGGAACGCCTCGGCCGCCGGATCGCAGGCCAGCGTCGGGGCTGCATCCGCTCCGCCCCGCCGTTCGACGAGGACCACGTCGCGGTCGGCCGCTAGTCCACGCTCGACCGTCAGCGCGACGACGTCGAGTTCGGAGAGCGGCGTGTCTCCGGCGAGGTAGACGAGGGGCACCCGACCGGTGTCCAGCGCCGCCGGCACCACCACGTACGGGAGCGTCGCCTGCGCAGATTCGGGCACCTCCCGCGAGAGCGGGACGCTCAGCTCACCGCAGCGGGAGCCACCCGGCACCTCGACCACGCACTCGGCCGTGCGCACCTCGGCCCGAGCCGTCGGCACGTCGGACAGCGCGAGGGCCGGCAGCAGGACGACGGCGGCCACAAGGACCGCGACCGTTCTCCTGGGCGCGCTACGTAGCCTCCGCGGACGGTCGATCCTGTGCATGTTCCCCCCGCTCGAGCTTCATCGCTCGGCCCATCCTGGCGGAACACACCGCAGTGGCGGAAGAGGGCAGACCCGCACTCCCCTCGCCACGCGAGGCGGGGGCTCAGTCGTCGGCGGCTTCCTCGGCCTCCCACTTCGCGCTGTTCGCGCGCAGACGCTCGAGCGCGTGCGAGGCCTCCGCGGCCGTCTCGAAGGGGCCGACGCGGTCGACGACGCTCGACTCGAAGCCGAACTCGACCTGACCGGTCTTCGTGTTGTACCAGTACTGCTCGGACGGTTCTTTGGCCACGACGCTGCTCCCCTGCTCGGTTAGGCTCGATCCTATGCCTTTCGACTCCGCAGGTCACCTGATCCCCGGCCTCGTCGGCCGTCCGCGAGCGGTGCCGGCGACGATCGCCAGACCGGAGTACGTCGGTCGCACGGCGCCGGCCGCCGACGACCGCGGCGACCTCTACACGCCCGAGGAGATCGAGCGGATCCGCGTCGCCGGGACCATCGCGGCCGACGCCATCCAGGCGGTCGGGGCGGCGGTCCGCCCCGGTGTCACGACCGACGAACTGGACGCCATCGGGCACGCCTTCGTCATCGGCGCGGGCGCGTACCCGTCGACGCTCGGCTACCGCGGGTACCCGAAGTCCATCTGCAGCTCCGTGAACGAGGTGATCTGCCACGGCATCCCGGACGACACCGCGCTGCGCGACGGCGACCTGGTCAACATCGACATCACGGCCTACCTCGACGGCGTCCACGGTGACAGCAACGTCACCTTCCTCGTCGGTGACGCCACCGAGGAGACCCGCCTCCTCGTGGAGCGCACGAGGGAGGCACTCAACCGCGGCATCAAGGCGGTCGCGCCCGGCCGTCAGATCAACGTGATCGGTCGGGCGATCGAGTCCTACGCCAAGCGGTTCGGCTACGGCGTCGTGCGCGACTTCACCGGCCACGGGGTCGGCAGGTCGTTCCACTCAGGCCTCATCGTCCCCCACTACGACGCGGCGCCGCAGTACGACACCGTCATGGAGGTCGGCATGGTCTTCACGATCGAACCGATGCTCACCGTCGGGGCGCAGGAGTGGGAGCAGTGGGACGACGATTGGACGGTCACGACGCGCGACCGGTCCCTGACGGCCCAGTTCGAACACACCCTCGTCGTGACCGAACGTGGTGCCGAGGTCCTGACGCTCCCGAGCGGGATCGACACCACTGCAGCGCCCCGAGCGCTCTAGGCTGGACGACATGACGAATGCAGCTCCCCGGTCCGCCGTCGGCATCGATATCGGAGGGACCGGCATCAAGGGCGCGGTCGTCGATCTCACGACGGGTGAGCTCCTCACCGATCGGGTGAAGATCCCGACCCCGAAGGGCGGGGAGCCGAAGGACATCGTCGTGACCGTCCGCGAGGTGCTCGAGAAGCTCTCACCCGCCTCCGACGGGCTGCCGCTCGGCGTGTGCTTCCCGGCGATCGTGCGCAACGGCCGGACGATGTCCGCCGCGAACGTCTCCGACGCCTGGATCGGTCTGGAGGCCGAGCAGCTGTTCGAGCAGGGGCTCGGCCGGGAGATCACCTTCGTGAACGACGCCGACGCGGCCGGATACGCGGAGACCGAGTTCGGAGCGGCGAAAGGCGCGTCCGGACTCACGATCCTGACCACCCTCGGCACCGGTATCGGTACGGCGCTCATCTACAACCGCACGCTGATCCCCAACGCGGAACTCGGGCACCTGGAGATCGACGGCAAGGACGCCGAGACCCGTGCGTCCTATGCGGTCAAGGAGCGCGAGGACCTCAGCTGGGAGAAGTGGGCCAAGCGCCTGCAGAAGTACTACGAGCGTCTCGAGTTCTACTTCTCGCCCGACCAGTTCGTCGTCGGTGGCGGGGTGTCCAAGCACGCCGACCACTTCCTGCCACTGCTCAAGCTCGACACCCCCATCATCCCGGCCGTGCACCGCAACAACGCCGGCATCCTCGGAGCTGCCTCGCTCGCCGCCGGCCCTGCGGAACGCATCGCCTGAGCACGGCGGTCGCGCTGTGGCGGTGTCGTCGCAGCGTGGCCGTGCCGGGGGTGTGAACGGGTCGACCGGTACGCCGGGTTCTGTCCCAC